>WFZA01000031.1 GCA_015489815.1 Caldisericales bacterium
CCTCTCCTGCAAGGTCAGAAAAGCCCGGAACAGACACAAGAGTGTTATAGTCCCTGAATGCCACCATACTTGCACGGTTGTAATAACTGCTCAGGTAAACACCATACCTGTGAGATGTGCCGACAGGTGCAAGACTTAGTGCTTTACGGGTATATGTACCATTTAATAAGTACTCATAAAAATATTTTGGTTGGGTGGTAAATCCCATATTTGAATGTCCTTGATAGTAACCTGTACTCATAAAGTTTCCGTCCAGTTGCCTGAATTCCAGAAAGGTGTAGTTTACACCACCCGGTGCAATGTAAACACTGTTTGTTACCTCAGAACCACTCACTCCATACTGAAGGGAAGAATTCGCACCTTTTTCTACAAAATACCCTGAACCAGCATTAGCAATGCCTGTGCCAAATGCTAATACGCTCACGAGCACTACAATAAGCAGTAAATAAAACAATTTTTTCATAATGTATACCTCCTTAAAAAATTTTTTCCTCATACAATAGATGAATTTCAGAGAAAAATTTCCCGCAATTCTGGAAGAATTTTTAAAAAAGTTTTGAAATGTGTAAGAAACCTTGCTGTAATGGCGATTTATATGGAAGGTGGTTAAGGCAGAGATACTTCGCTGCGCTCAGAGTGACAGAAAAAATATCAAAGCAACTGAAATGGAGCGTGCCCCGGGAAAGCATTACTTTCTTTTTCGTTTTCGAGCAGGCAAAAGTATAAACCGGTTTGCAAAAAGTATAGCAATTGTAGAGGAAGAAATAAAAGTGAGTAAAAAGTAAACTAACTTATAGGCAGAAAGCGTTGTAGTGATGCTTATGCCCTGCAAACTTCACCGGAGCAAAATCTATTTTTAAAATACGGTAGCAGTTATATAATCAAAGCGTGGACAATAATAATGGAAAAGACGACATTGAAATTTTGAAAAGGAGCTTCAACGACCCGGAAGCATTTGCTGTTATTTACAGAAAGTACTATAAAACCATATTCAAACACATATACGACATTATAGGAGATGCAGAAATAACAAAGGACCTTACCGAAGAAACATTTCTCAGAGTAATAGAAAAAAGAGACCTGATCGTAAAAAAAGGACGGAACTTTGGTAATTACTTAACGAGCATTGCGACGAACATTGCAATTCAATATTATAGAGATAAGCAAAGGGAGGAGGGAATAATAAGCAGAGGTATAGAACGCAGAAAAACTAACGACGCAGCGGGAAAGGGAGTTTACGACAGGGGGAATGTACCTGTTTCCACCAATAACTTTACAGAAGAAAATGCTGCTGCATTAACGGAAACATCCTACCCTACAGAATTTAGTAGTGCAGATTACGAAGATGAAGAAAAAGACTACCTGCTAAAAGTAATAGACGAGCTGCCTTACGACGAACACGCCTGTATCGTGATGTATTACATGGAAAACAAAACGATGAAGGAAATTGCCTTCCTTATGAACACGAGCAAGAGTACCGTATTCAGGAAGTTAAACGATGCAAAAAAGAAAATAAAAGAAAAATTAAAAATTTATTCAAATATGCGGGAAAAAAATGGAAAATAATCATCTATTATAGTGAGAGATAAAAAATGGATACAAAAAAAGAAGAAGAAAAAGAGCACAGAGAAGACATTGAAGAAAAGCTAAAAACGCTTAAAAGAAAAAAATTAAGCGACGAGAAAATAGAAGAGTTTCAAAACTCCTTCGAGGAAGAACTTATTCGCTATGTAAGTAAAGCAAATAAGAGAAAAACAAAGCAAAGGATGATGAAGCGGTATCTTTCGCTGGGCATTGCATTTGCCATTATTCTTGCTTTAATATTCCCTGTAAAAGCATTTCTGTTTAAAAAGAAAGTAGAGCACATAGTTTACAGTGACCCACACCTCGGATTCCTGTACTATAGGGATATGGGAAGGCCAGAAGAGTTTAGGTTTATCGTAAAGAAAACGGTAATAGATAAAAAACTTCAATTGCTGCATATATATGTAAGGCTTCAGCAAACAGTTATTCTTTACGACCTGAAGGAAAATAAAATCATAGGAACTACGGAAAGCAGACTTTCCATTTCAGATATACAAAAAGTAATAGTAACCCCTACGACGCAGCAGGCAGAAGAGGCAAAACAAATTCTGCAAAACGATCCTTTCGTAAAGCGTCTTGAGGTGAGCAGTATAACAGTAAGGAAAACAACGACTGTATTCTCTCCAGTATTTATTAAAGACCAAAAACATTTAAGTAGCATTGTTCTTGCCGACATTACCCTGAAAGACGGCCACAAATTTACCGCAGCTGTGGACCTATACGAAAAAAGAGTGCTGGACATTTCTGATGTGCCCAATATACATGCAGAATACTTTATAAACAAGAAGGTTTTCTCATATAAAGAAGACATTCATTTCCTGCTCTACAAACTAAAAGACCCGAACAACTGGCCGTAAACTCAATTTCACATTAGGATAGTTATTTAAAGAGTAATATAGTAATATAATTGTGTATTTCTCATTACAAAATCTCAAACACCCCCAAACCAAAAACCCACATAAACTATAACCTTTATTACCAAGCGAATCCAGTATAAAACACGCAGTGGAGGTGGGAAAGGAAGCGGGAGTGTAGGGGTGTGAATGTGAAAATAAATGTACTGAGGAATGCGTGATTTTTATTTGATATTTGTTTAAATTATGGTATGATTAATATATGAAAAGGGTTGATGGCATAGTTATAGGGAGAGTAAATGAGTTAATTAAGTTTTACCACAAGACGAGAGGAGTGTGGCTTCTACCTACGCGGATCAGGTTTTGGAGAGAAAAAGGGCTCCTTGAGGGATGTATTGTAGGAGAAAGCAAAGGGCATCACTTCTACTTCGATATATATAAGACTGCTATAAGGTTAGACAGGATATTTGCGTACAAGAAGTTCAACAGGCTTTCACTTGCAGAAATCAGGCTTGCGATTATAGGTAAGATGAACGACGAGGAATTTATAATCTCGCGAAAGGGAGAGGTGTAGCATGGAGGGAAGGAGAAGCGCTGTGTTTAAGTGGCTTACGGAACACGGTGAAACAGAAACCCCTGTAAGCACAATCACATTCTTTGCAGTAAACGGGCTTTTAGACGACTGCATTATAAAAGGGCCTACGGGAAGCAGCAGAAAAACGCATATTATCTACGATGTAGAAAAGGCTGGAAAGAGGATACTCTGGATCCGTGAAAAGCAGAGGGTACACAGGCTGTACATAGACGAAATTAAAGAGCTTATTAAGAAAGACCCAGAAAAGGCGTTTGCAAAGTAAGGGAGAATCTTAGACAACATTTATTCACACTTTTCCTTGAGAAACACTTTAAAAAACGGGTTCGCTATGAAGTACTGCTTACCCTCTTTTATCAGTATCTCTTCTTCCTCAAGTACTTTTAAGGCGTAGTTTATTGTGTTATTTGAAAACGGAAGGTTTGCACCGAATATTCCCTTAGAGCTATCATGTGCTGCTATGTAGCAGAGAATGGGCTTTAGAGTTTTTGACTTTTTCGATAGGATTGTTTCAAAGAGGTAAGAGTCGCCTCCAACGATTGCATTGAGTGCAGCATCCACATCTTTTACGGTAACTTTATTTTTCTGTGCTGCACTCTGCACGATCTGATAGGCAAAGTACTGGGTAAAGTATGGGTATCCGTCTGTTACTTCAACAATTTTGTCAATTACGCCTTTTGAAACGGACACGTTGGACAGAGCAAAACCTCTCGTAAGGAGATTTCTTATCTCCTCTTCCGGGATTCTGTTTAAAGTAATAACAGCGCCCAGGTTAAACATGATGCTGTCCTTATTTAAAAATATCTTTCTCATCATCGTCTGCTTGCTTCCCATAAACACGTAGGAAACGTTGTCTGAGTGCTGGGCTGCATACCGTATAGGGCCTGTAAAGTCTGGTTCGTAGTTTGTAATGTCCTGGAACTCGTCGAATACGATAAAGAGCTTCTTATTTAAAGTGTTTAGAAACATTAAAGCTTCAGAAACAATATCGCCGTATTCTTCTTTGTTTTTCACTTCCAAACCTACGGAAAAACTTCCTACTTTCATCTGCACGTTTATACGAGATGCAATAATTTTTGGCAATGCCTTTAAGATAGTTTGAACGGATTCAGTGCCTAAAGAAATCTTCTGGAAGTTGAATACTTCTTTTACAATTGTACTTGCAAACGATCCTGCATCTATCGTCTTTGAAACATCTATCCAGATGTTTTCTACAGACTCTCTGTTTTTCATTTCCTCTGCAACTTTCGTAAGTAGCCATGTTTTCCCCATTTTTCTTGGAGCAATGACAATTACATTCTGCTTGTTAAAGATGTAGTCTTCTATTATCTTTTTCTCTCTTTCCCTGTCAACGAATAGAGCACCTTCTGAAATTTTAGAAAAACTGAATGCGTTTTTTCTCATAATTCTCAACTCCTTAAGAGATTTCTAAATAGCCTGGCCTTGCCATTATAAACTCTGAAAGCGTTATTGCAGCATTACAGACAAGAATAGCATACGCTTCTGGTATATTTATTGGTTTAATTTTTCCGTGCCTGTCGCCTAACACGCTACTTATAGGAGTAATGCCGTGTACTATTGTGTGCAGCCCGCTGATTATCTTTCTGAAATTTTCCTGCGTTTCTTTATCTATCAGTATTCTCAAAGCGTCTTTCATGGTCGCAGTAAATAAAGATTTTAACTCACCTTTATAATTGTATTCTTTCCCAGTTTCTTCCTTATAGACATACAGGAGCGTCGTTTCAAGTAAAGATCTTGCAATCGTTACTGCACCTTCATAGTCCCCTTTTTCTATTCTCTCTTTACACTTTCCAATAAGATTAAGGATTTCTTCGTGTCGTGATTCCTTTACCATCGAGGGTTCTACTAATTGAGCGTCCTCATTTTTTATAATTACTTTCTCGCCCTCGATCTGTACTTTATACTTATCGTACTTTAAATACTCGTTAAGTTTTTCGACGATATTCGATAGCATTTCTTCTCTTTCTATCCATTCTATAGGGTTTAAGTATAGCTCAATCGCTTCGTTTATGCGTCCTGCTTTATTTAACACATCCAGTCTATCGTATGTGTAATTACTACGCGTAGGAAATCCCGGACCGTAACGATCGTTAAAACCGAGTTTATTGAAAAATTTAACAAGATTGGAACCGGTTCTATGTACGGACGACTCATTGTCACCTGCTATTAACTCAGCAAGAAATGCGAGCGTTTTATTGTTAACTTTCACCTCTCATCTCCTTTGTAATATAATTTAGGTAAAAATTTATACCAATTTATATTAGTATTATATTGTATGTAAAAATTTTGTCAATATTTTTGAAAGAAATCTGGTGGTGTTACTTCAACGCAGGTGAGTCCAGGAATCCGAGAGAGAGTAGCAACGCATCGTCGATTTGAGCCATTACGTCGTCCGGTACTTGCCCGCAAAATTCTCCACTCAATAAGTCTTCCATTTTCACGCCGTATAGGATGTGGCACTTGACTTTGCTGTCTTTATATTGGCGCTCACACGGAAGTATGTTTGCAGGCAAGAAAACGTTAAATGGTGCGCTTGCATTTTTGGTGTTGCTGGTGATCTCCAGAACGTTAACTTCAGTTGCCTGCTGTAAGAGTTTATTGTTTTGTATGACAATAACCATGTGCTTCTCGTCTTTCTCAGCAGGCCTGTCTATATAGTTTAAGCGGATGAAGTATATAAAGCCTCGTTTTGGATGGACTGGAATTGTCATTTAGAATTTCTCAGCAAACTCCTTGAGTACTGTATTAGTTCTTCGTTTCCCTCCTCTTTTAAGCCTTCTAACTCTTTCTTTGCTAACTCTCTATTTCCAAATTTTTTTACAAGGCGTTCTTTCAGCATCTGTTTTTTCTTTGCAAAGTCAGAGCCGAATTTTATTTCTTCGCCGTACCCGGTTTGTTTAAAGTTGTTGTCTTTGTATGCGACTTCCAGCACCTCATCAAGGTTGTGCTGCTGTATAAGTTCTGCTTGCTTTTTTATAAGATCAAGTGTAAATGGGTCTATTATATTTATATTCGGCATCTTTTGGAGTTTGTATAGTTCGTAGTCTTTTCCCCGTAGACTTACTTCATTACTATACATTAAGTTAGGGTCTGTTTCCAAAGCATTAACGACTTCGGCACTGTAAGGCCCGTAATAGTAGTGGATAAACCGTGCATTCGTAAGTCTTTTTCCTGTTTCTTTGTAATATTCTGCTTCAAGGAGGTAAAATGCTTTCATTATCTTTGTTTTTATGGACTGCTTACCCGCAAAGTAAAGAATAGCTTCAATAATTTCTTCAATCTTATACATTATCGCCTCCTATATAATTATAACATAACAAAATAAATAAAAAAGTACAAAACACTACAAAAAGCATTAAAAAAGTATAAAATGCTACAAAAATATTACTTAATATTAAAAAGTGTTAATTAATTTTTTTAAAAAGTGATAAATAATACTCCAGAGTATACAACCACAAAATGCTTGCAAAAAGTGGTTTTTGCAGTACTATACTGTTAAATAATAAATATAGGTGGTGATAAATAACAAATGAATGATGTTAAAATAAAAATACTTGATCCAGAATGGGGCAGTAGTCTTGCCAGCACTATTCTGGTGCTTGAGAAACTGCGCTCAAAAAATTTGGCATTACAGATTCTGTTACCAGATCGCGTACTATAGAGAGATTTAAAAATAAAGGTATAATTATGCCTGTTAATGGAGATAAAAGCAGAATTTATACTATAAGTTTTGCGAACAGTTCACTTCTTAAAGCAATAATTATATTTTTGAGAAAAGAAGGTTTTATTTCTAACTCTCTGGATGCACGGTGACTTCTTTCTACCGGATTACAAAGCTATAGCAGCAAAAAGAAGCGCTAATTTTTAAATTCCCGGTTAATGCATGTAATAAGGTTAGACTTTTTTCTCGTGTTAATTTATTTTGCTAAGTATCTGCTTTTTATCCGCTTTCTTTTTTACCGGCTTATCTTTCATGATCTTGTCTATACCTTTCCTGCACTTCCTCTGAACTCTGCTTTGATAAATATTCCAATACTCTTTCATCTCCTCTGTAACATGATTCAGCTGAAATTTTATTTAAATTTATATTAGTAATGGGGTATATTGTAGATACATTGTACAGACTATATAATATGGCTGGTGAAAATGTATGGCAAATAAAAAGGATGATTTTAAAAAGTATCTTGAAAAACAGCTGAAAAACAAGAAATTTAAAGAGGAATACGAAGCACTCGAAGCTCTTTATAATCTCACTGAGACAGAGATTCGAACAAAACAGGATTCACTCAGTAAGAACTTGCCTAAAAGATAAACACCTTCCATATAACAATAACACGGTTTAAAGTAGGTGTAGCAAACTTTATTCACTTGCTTTACAAAAGCACTTATTGTAAAAGCAGAACTATTGTATAACACAAAGTAATAACCCGATCTGTAGAAGTAGTAGATTGCTTCACTTAATATGGATCTAACGATTAAAATTAACAACGACTGTGTTGTTGTTTTAAATAAGTTTTAAGTTTTAAATAAGTTTTAGGGAAAAACGGAGTTAGGTAAAATCAGGATGCGTTTGGGTATCATACACCAATTTGTGTGGGGGTAATGCTACAATTTGTGTGGGGGTAATAAAGTTATATAAAACCGTCTAAAGAAGGCAGTTTTTATGATGTACATATCCATGTTATGGAGCTTTATCATACACCAATTTGTGTGGGGGTAATGCTACAATTTGTGTGGGGGGTAATAAAGTTATATAAAACCGTCTAAAGAAGGCAGTTTTTATGATGTACATATCCATGTTATGGAGCTTTATCATACACCAATTTGTGTGGGGGTAATGCTACAATTTGTCTCTCCATACTTTTTCAATACTCTGCTAAAACACACTGGGTAATACCGCAATATAAATATGATTTTTATGCTTTATCTAAAATCATGCACTATAAGGTTTATAGATATTGTATTATTAGTATAGTTATAGTATAATCTAAAAAATAATGGAAAGCGTATGAATAAAGAAAAAATAACTAAAAAATCTCTATTACTACAAAAGCCCAGCGGGAGCATTGCTATTGGTGGGAACTTGTCTGTCATTCAAAGAAAATTTTACAACTTGATGCTAAAAAATGCAAAAGAATCTTTAAAGAAAAATAAGAATGCAATGATTTTTTCTATTAAATTAAAAACATTACAAGGTGTTTTGAATGACAGAGCAACAAACGGTAAACATTATTCGTTATACAAAAGAGAAATAGAGGAAATGTTTAAAACTGTAATAGAGTATAATGTCTTTGATAAAGATAGAATTATTAAACACGAAATCAAAGCACACCTATTAGATAACTTAGATTGGAAAATAAACACACAAACTCATGAAGTAGAGTTAAGATACAGTATTCCTATTTTTGTTCGAGAAGCAATTAATAAAATTATCAGCGGTGATTCTAACGCTTTGTACGCTAATATTGATCTAACTATTATTAAAGGATTAAGGAGTAAATACGCCATTATTTTATATGAACTTTGCAAAGACTATGAAAAAGCAGAAGTACCTATTATGACGATTGAGCAACTCAAAAAAGTTTTAGGTGTAGAAAATAAAAGGACCTACAAACTATTTAATAAAATAAAAATTGCAGTTTTAGATCCAGCAATAAAAGAGCTAAATACAAATCCAAATGTTCCTTTTAAGGTTTCGTATACTCTTATTAAGGAGTGGAGACGGTACACTCATATTAAGTTTCACATTTCTCCTAAAAAAGCTCTACCTGAGGGTTCTGCAGAATCAAATATCGCAGTTTTTCTCTCTGCTATACCTAAGAAATACCACAACGACTCTCTAAAAAAGGCCCTTGAAAAGGCAGTTAAGAAGTATAGCACAGCATATATTCTTGCACAGATAGAGTATGTGAACAAACACCATCCTGATAGTTATGTTCCTTACTTACAGTCTGCACTTAAGTCTGACTTTGCAAAAATAAAGAGTAAGGAGTCTGAGTTAGAGGCAAGAGAATCAGTAGTGGATCTAATTGAGAAAATCAAGGCGTTTGATATCCACAATATATCTCTCAAAGATGAAGGTAACAAAACAATTTACGATGTATACATTACAAAAAAGTCAACAGTTGTAATCAGCCTACTTACTGAAAACGGAGTTGTTGTAGAACGGTATTCCCTGCCTTCTAATACGGGAAAGGCGATAAAAAGACTACAAGGATTACTTAAATCATTAAAGAAATCGAGCGAAAATCAATCTGCTTAATATTTATTTTTCAAAAAACTTCTCCAATGCCTCTACAATGATTTGATATCCCTTTTTCTTTTGAAGCACTGCTTGCATTTTAATTTTTGTTACTAGTTCTTCTGGTAAATACGTAGTGTACTTAACTACCTTTCTCTCCCTCTGTTTTGTTGATGGTTTTTCCATTGCTGGCTTACTGGTTTGCTGGCTTACTGGTTTGCTGGTTTTATTTTTCCCTTCTTCAAAAAAGTCTACTGGTTTTACGACTTCCCTCATAGGATTCCTCTTTTTCATTAGTTCTTGAATTTTCTTTTTATCCATTGAGAATCACCTCTGCAAGTTTTTTATATGCTTCGCTTCCTGGATGGTTTGGGTCGAACAGCACAATCGGAATACCTGCAAGCGTGGCCTCAACATGCCTAATGCTAAACGTAATTTCTATGGGAAACACCAAATCTCCGTACTGCTCTCTCACTTCTTGCATGACTGTTTTTGCAATGTTTGTTCTGGGGTTTACCATTGTGAAAAGAATGCCTTTAATTTTTATATCTGGATTTAGTCCTTTTTTGACGTGTTCTATATCTTCCATAGCCTGAGTAAGAGCCTGCATCGCAAGGAAGTGTGCCTGCAAAGGAATAATTACGTACTGCACATACGTAAGTGCTGCAATGCTTAGATAACTTTCGGACGGAGGGGTGTCTATAAATATGAAGTCGTAGTACTCTTCAACCGGATCCAGTATTCCTTTCATCATTCCTATCTGCGTTGCCGTCATACCTGCTTCTGTTTTTGCAAGGTCGGGATGTGAAGGCAGTACGTCCAACCCAAAATTTGTTTTTACGATTACATCCTCGGGAGTAACATCTACTGAAGTAAATAGTGAGTTAATGTTGTATTTTAAAGATGTGGGGTCAATTCCTACACTGAGTGTTGCGTTTGCCTGAGGATCCAGATCTACTAAAAGTACTCTTTGTCTTTTTTGTTCAAGTGCAGTTGCAAGGTTTACGGCAGTAGTCGTTTTACCGCAACCACCTTTTCTTAATGTAATTGCATATGTTTTTGCCATATTTCCTCCTGTAGTCATGATATTAATACACCAGTTTACCAGTAAAACTGTAAAACAGTAAAATGGCTTACTGGTAAAATTATAACATATTACATTATATTTGCAACTGTATTTAATTAGAGTATATATGTTTCACGTGGAACATTTTTACCAGTTCACCAGTAAAACTGTAAAACAGTAAAATGGCTTACTGGTAAAATTAATCTTTTTTTAATACTATCCAAAAAAGAATTCTCTATCTAAAATTTACCTGGTTTAGATGGAGATGAATTTTTTGTTATATAATAGCATGAACTGCTTTTCAGGTTTTTCTTGTGACTGAATGTATTTTTTGATAATTTTAATTGGTGCGCCCCTGTTGTTGCATAAATAAGCTTCTGCTAGATGGATGGCCTCAAACAAGCAGGGGAATGGACTGCTACGAACTAATTGCCCGTGGAGGGTGCAGTAACATCCTGTGAAACGGGAAGCTCCTCACTTAAGTGGGAGAAAGTCACCAAGAAAAATAGTATGATCAAATATCATTCATAACGTTATTAAAATCGATGGTAAGCCTCTTGATATGCTGATTAGCAGGTATCTCAAAGTTTATTTCTTGCCTTGTCGTTAAAATAAAATCGC
>WFZA01000032.1 GCA_015489815.1 Caldisericales bacterium
TCTTCGCGCACAACTCGCCTATTATTAGCCATTAAAATAATATTACTTTGATTCATTTCGTACCTCACTTTCTCAAATTTAATCTTTTTTAATGCTTTATGTCTGCTTAAAATTCTGCCTGCCCCGTGCGCAACACTTCCAAATGTTAAATCCAAAGAATTTACATCACCCACAAGAATATACGAACCAGTACGCATATCTCCAGTAAGTAAAACGGGTTGTCCTGCATCTCTATACTGAAGTGGTACATCAGGGTGACCCTTAGGAAAAGCCCTCGTTGCTCCTTTCCTGTGTACAAGAAAAAGTTTCTCTTGACCATTTATATTGTATTTTTCAAATTTTGCAATGTTATGTGCCACATCGTATAATACATTCATTCCAAGTTTAACGGAACTTACGCCAAAAACTTTAGAAAAAGCAAGACGAACATAGTGTGTAATTAGCTGACGATTAACCCAGGCAAAATTTGCAGCAGCTGCCATTGCCCCTAAGTACTGTCCACCTTCATCGGAGAGTATAGGCACAGAAACAAGTTCGTTATCCAAAAGTGGTATCCCATAATGATGCATCTTATTTCGCAATAGTTTTATAAATTCCTTTGCAATCTGATGGCCCAACCCTCTTGAACCAGTATGTATCCATATTACAACCTGATCTTTAAATAACCCAAACGCCTTTGCAATCTCACTATTAAATATTTTATCAATATAATCTATCTCTAAAAAGTGATTTCCAGTACCTAATGTACCAAGTTCAGTGCTACCTCTCTTTATTGCTTCACTGCTAACAAGTGATGGATCTGCGTCTTTCATCATCCCATTTTCCTCAATAACCTCAACATCTCTATCGTACCCAAATCCGCTTTCAAGAGCCCAATAAACACCCCTGCGTAAAATTGACTTTATTTCCTTTCTGCTAAATTTATCTATTCCAGTCGAGCCCAACCCAGATGGTATTGTATTAAAAAGAATCTCTCCGATTTTTCGCAAACGGGGTTCTATTTCAGACTTTTCAATGTTGGTCAAAATTACTCTCACGCCACAATTAATGTCAAACCCTACACCACCTGGAGATATCACGCCTTCATGGACATCAAATGCAGCCACACCACCTATAGGAAACCCATAACCTTCGTGTATGTCAGGCATTCCCAACGCATACTTCTCTACACCAGGCAAAGAGGCTACATTCTTTAGCTGTTCTAGAGACTTATCTTTAAACAAAAGCGGCAGCAGTCGCTCTGTAGTAAACACGACAGAAGGGACACTCATCTTTCCGGTTGGCTGAATAATATACTTATACTTTAATAATTTCATAGTTTTTTAAACTATTATAGCATTCGTTTGCTTTTTTAAATACAAAATTATATAATAATACTAGATGAATTAGAAAGGAGGTAGAAATGTCAATAGATTGGCAAAAAAAATTTTCTGAAAGAAGCCTCACAATGAAGGCTTCCGCAATCAGGGAGCTTCTCAAATTAGTAGACAGCCCGGACATTATTTCATTAGCAGGCGGTATGCCAGATCCGAAACTTTTTCCTAAAGAAACAATTGCAGAAATTTCCAAAGATGTATTCCTTAATCATGGTGGAAAAGCACTTCAATATGGGGCAACAGAGGGTATTCCATCATTAAGAGAAACTCTCGTTGAAGAAGGAAAGAGTGAAGGCATCAAAAATTTAAAATTGGAAAACTTAATAGTAACTACGGCTTCCCAACAGGGTCTAGATCTTGTTTCTAAAATCTTTATCAATCCTAACGATACCATAGTCGTAGAAGCACCTTCTTATGTAGGAGGACTGCAAGCCTTTAACGCATTTCAAGCAAATTTTGTAACAGTCCCTATGGACGACGAAGGGATTAGGACAGACATACTTGAACAAAAAATTAAGGAAACTCAAAGCAAGGGAATTAATATCAAATTTATTTACACGATCCCTAACTTTCAAAATCCTGCTGGAGTAACCTTAAGTCTGGAACGAAGGAAAGAAATACTCAGGATTAGCCATGAGTACAACATTCCTATCATAGAAGATGACCCCTACGGAGAAATCCGCTTTGAGGGAGAAAGACTACCATCGCTCGTAGAAATGGATAACATTGGTAATGTAATTGCTTTGAGGACTTTTTCTAAAATTCTCGCTCCAGGACTCAGACTCGGTTGGATAATTGCAGATAAATCTGTAATTCAAAAGCTCGTCCTTGCAAAACAAGCATCCGACCTGTGTTCTCCATCTTCTACTCAGTACATTGCGGAAGAATTTATAAAAAAAGGATACATGAGAAACTATTTAGATCTCGTAAGAAAAACTTACAAAGAAAAAAAAGACACTATGCTTAAAGCACTTGAAAAGTACTTTCCCAAAGAAACAAGTTGGACCAAACCGGAAGGCGGGATGTTTGTTTGGGTAACGGTTCCAGAATACATAGATACAGATAAACTCTTTAAGGAAGCTATCAAAGAAAAAGTCGCTTATGTCGTTGGAAGCGCATTTTATCCAAATGGCGAAGATAAACACCACATAAGACTGAACTTTACTCTTCCTTCAAAAGAAGAAATAGAGGAAGGTGTAAAAAGACTCGCAAAAATTATAAAAGCAAAAATCCAGTAAACTTAAAGCCCCCACTTTGAAGTGGGGGCTAAACTTTTTAGTTCACTTTCAAAACTATTCAAGAATAATGTTTACGGCACCCTTAATTACATGTTTAAGGTATTCATCTTCAGGTAAAGCGCCTTCGAACTGTTCTTTATCGTTAATTACTACTTTTGGTACCGCATAGACATTATACTTCTTTGACCATTCAGGGAACTCGTTTGCTTCGATCATTATTCCTTTAATATTGTGATTTTCCATTGCCATTTGATGTGCAGTTCTTACAGCTCGAGGGCAATACGGACATGTTGGTGTAACAAATACAAGAATCTCAGTGGGTGAAGTAATTTTCTGAAGTTCTAGCTTTGTTTGAGTAGAAAGCTCCGTTTTCCCATTGGACACATCGATAATGTCTTCCAGCAAAGACGAAAATTCATGACCTGATGGTATCCCATAGTAAATTACATTCTTATCTGTATTTTTCCCTTCAACAAAAAGTGCTGAAATATGTGTCACACCATACTCTTTTTCTTTTTCAGGATTATCCTTATATACTGTAAGTTTAACTTTATCAGATAAAGCAACAAGTTCCTTAAGAATCTCTTCAGTATAGGGAAGATACTGCGCACTAAATTTGTTTACTTTTTCTCCATTTTCGCTTTCCAGAAAAAGTACCAATTCTACAGGATCTGTTAACCTCTTTTCAAAAAGATCCTTAATGTACTTTTCGTCATTCTCCTTTAAAAGTTTCTCCATAATTAAACACCTCTTTCTTTAGATTTTATATATTGTTCAGCAGAAAACTCAGCAATAGCTCCATCTCCTGCCGCAGTAACAACCTGCCTTAGTGGTGTATCTCTAACATCTCCAACTGCAAAAATCCCGGGCTTGCTCGTTTGGCGGTTTTTATCGGTAACTACAAAACCTCTATCTGTAGTTTCAACCAAGCCCCTTACAAAACCGCTATTAGGTACAGTTCCTATAGCCACAAAAATACCGTCAACTTTCAGAACAGTGCGTTCTTTTGTTTTAACATTTTCTACTTCTAACCCCTCTACTTTGTTATCTCCCAGAACATGAACAGAAACAGAGTCCCACTGAAATTTAATTTTTGGATTAGAAAAAGCTTCTTCCTGCAATGCCTTCACGGCTCTGAGTTGGTCTCTTCTATGAACTACTATTACTTCTTTTGCAAATTTTGTTAAGTATATTGCATCAGCAATAGCAGTATCTCCGCCGCCAACTACGGCTACGACTTTATTTTTAAAAAATGCAGCATCACAGGTAGCACAGTACGAAATTCCTCTGCCTCTGAATTTTTCTTCTTCAGGAACGGGGAGTTTGACAGGATCTGCTCCGGTCGCAATAATTACAGATTTTGCCTTAATAGTACCGTGGCTCGCAGTTTCTACGAAGAAATAGTTCTCAGTTTTACTTTCACTAACAGAACGCACTTCATCACTTATAAATTCCGCACCAAATTTTTTTGCCTGTTTTTCCATTCGTTTAGTAAGTTCTTCTCCAGAAATACCGTCAGGAAAACCAGGATAATTATCCACTCGGTCACTTACAGCAATTTGGCCGCCAGGTGCTAACTTTTCGATTACTGCTGTATCAAGCCTACTCCTACCTGCATAAATTGCAGCCGTAAGACCTCCAGGCCCTGCACCTATTATAATAATGTCGTACTCGCTTTTAATAGCTTTTGACTCAGTCTCCTGAGATGATAAACCACCAACAAAAAAGTCGTCCATATAACCTCCTAAACCAGATTTAATCCAATAAAATTATTACAGGAGTAGTATAGTTTATTTGAATACTCTGTCAAGTGTCAAGAATGACGATTCTCTTCTATTTTAGGACCAATCTCCTCCCAAATTTTTTCGAGATTATAAAATTCTCTCTTTTCTTCTATCATTATGTGTACTATTACTTCTCCATAGTCCATAGCAATCCACTCGCCAAATTCTTCGCCTTCCTCATTAATTAAAAAATTACCTTTTTTCTTTAATTTTAGACGGATTTCCTCAGCAATTGCCTTTCCATGTTCTGGCACATCCGCAGTGCAAATAATAAAGTAATCTGTCAAAGTAGTTAATTTTCTTACATCAAGCAATTTAATGTCTTTTCCTTTTTTGTCTTCAATTAAATTTACAATGAAGTTCGCTAACCTCTTTCCTTTCAAATTACCTCCTATCGTTCAAATTATTTTTGTTTTATTATAATGCATTACTTTAGATTTATAAAATGTTGATTATAAATTAATGTTGGATATAATAGACATCGAAAGGAGGCTTGTATGAGCGAAGAATACGAAGAGATACTTAAAGGTTTATCAAAGGCAATAGAGGGTACAGTATTCATTGGTATTATTGGAAAAGACGGATTGCCGGTTTCCGTACGAACAAACGAAAATTTTGAAAAGTCAGAAAGTAGTGCAGAAATGGCAGGGATTTATAATACCATTCAAAGCACAATCAATTCTCTTAACATGGGAAACTTATTAGATTTTTTCATTGATACAGATAAATTTGGTGCATTTGTTTCAAAAATAAATGAAGCATATTTTCTTGTAATTATTATGCACGCACCTGTAAACATTGGCAGGTGCAAGTTAGAGACGAGAAGAATGACTCCAAAATTAAGGCAGATGATAGAACAATGAACGAAATTTTAGAAAAACTCAAAAAAACTCCAGGAATCTTATCTGTAGTATTAACTGATAAAGATGGGAATTTACTCTACAGCAGTTCCAGTTTAGACGCATCCCCTATAGTAATTGCCGGACTAACCAGTGCTTTTGCTGGTTACCTTGACGAAATGCTATCCAACACGGGAATGGGTAAACTTACCGATACTATCGTAAACGGTTCTACGGGAAGAGTAATTATATCTAAGCTTGAGAATGGTAATATATTGTGTGTGTTTATGACGGCAAGCGGAAATTTAGGATTAGTAAAATTCGCAATTTCGAATACTATACAAAACCTAAACAATTTAAAGGAGTAAATAAAGATGGAAAAATTCTACATTACTACTGCTATTTATTATCTAAACGATAAGCCACACATAGGATCTGTATCCGAAGCAATTGCAGCCGATGTAATTGCACGCTATAAGCGTTTGCGTGGATTTGATGTGTTTTTCTCTACAGGAACTGACGAACATGCACAAAAAATCGAAGAGCGTGCAAGGAGAGAAGGTATAGATCCACAGGAATTTGTAGATAAGGCAAGCTCTGTATGGAAAAATATATTCGACGACTTTGGTATCTCTTATAGTAGGTTTATCAGAACGAGTGATAAAGATCACATAGAAGTAGTAAAACACTTCTTTCAGAAATTATACGAAAAAGGCGATATATATCTTGGAACATACGAAGGCTGGTACTGCGTAAGGGATGCAACTTTCTTAAAAGATTCAGAACTCGTAGATGGGAAATGCCCGATATGCGGTGGACCTGTACAAAAAATTAAAGAGGACAATTATTTCTTCAAACTCAGTAAATATCAGCAAAAACTTTCAAAATACTATGAAGAACACAAAAATTTTATGCAACCTCCATATAGATATAATGAGGTTAAAAATGTAATAGAATCGGGATTACAGGATGTTTCTGTATCAAGAAAATCCTTTAAGTTTGGAGTACCCGTGCCATTCGACGAAAAACACACGATCTATGTATGGTTTGATGCACTACTTAACTACCTAACGGCAGTGGGATTTCTACACGACGAAGCGATGTTTAACAAATATTGGCCGGCAGACTTACACCTCATAGGTAAAGACATAACGAGGTTTCATGGAATAGTGTGGCCTGCAATGCTAATGAGTTATGGTCTGCCGCTTCCAAAAGCAATCTTTGCTCACGGATTTTGGAACCTGGAAGGCCAGAAAATGTCAAAGTCCACGGGGAATGTAGTAAATCCGTCAGAATTTGCAAAAGACTTCTCACGGTTTGCTAACATCAGTGAAAAGGTATCCACAGATGTATTAAGGTATTACTTAACAAGAGAAGTAACATTTGGACAAGACGGAAACTTCAAAATGGAAACATACTTATCTAGATACAATTCAGATCTTGCAAATGACTTTGGAAATTTACTAAACAGAACAGTTTCAATGATATATAAGTACTTCAATGGCGAAATTCCTGATGGAGAAATAGACCCTGAAGCAAAAGGATTTATAGAAAATGAAAAAAATGAATACTTTAATGAAATGGACAATTATGCGCTTTCCTATGGTTTAGAACACTTATGGAATATCGTGGGATATCTAAATAATTATATTCAGGTAAAAAAGCCGTGGACATTAAAAACTGATAGAGAAAATCTTGCAAAAGTCATGTATACGCTTCTTGAAGGAATTAAAGTAACCACGGTGCTACTATCGCCAATAATGCCCTTCGTAACAAATATTATATTAAAATCTCTCGGTGAAACAGAACTAAACTTGGAGTGGAATACTTTAAAAAAGAATTATAAAGTAGAGAAACTCCCTCCAATTTTCCCTCGCATTGAAAAGGAAAAAATTACTCTTACAATTAAGGGAGAAGAGAAAAACGAAGAGGAAAAAGAAATGATTGAATACGAGGATTTTGCAAAACTCGACTTACGAGTCGCAAAAATCATTGCAGCAGAGCGCGTACCTAAATCAAGAAAGCTTATTAAACTAACGATTTCCCTTGGAGATGAAGAAAGAACAATAGTTGGCGGTATGGCACTGCATTACAACCCAGAAGAACTCGTCGGCAAAAAAATAATAGTGATTAAGAATTTAAAGCCCAGAAAGTTAATGGGTATTACTTCGCAGGGTATGCTGCTTGCTGCAACAAACGAAAACGAATTTTCTTTACTAACTCTTGACAGAGATGTAAAGGAAGGTTCAAAAATTAGCTAATGCTTATTGATAGCCATGCGCATCTATTAAAAGAGGAATTTGGCGAAGAATTAGAAAAAGAACTTGAAAAAATAAGCAAAAGCAGTGTAAAAATTGTTAATAATATAGGATACAACCTTAAAAGTTCTGAGGAAGCCGTGCGGTTAACCGCACGGTACGAGTTTTTGTTAGCTGCGGTCGGAGTACATCCATACGATATAAAGGACTTCAAATTAAATAATGCAATAGAAAATGTTTATACACTCGCCAGAAACAAAAAGGTAATGGCAATAGGTGAGATAGGGCTTGATTACTTTAGAGATATTTCCGATTTTAGAGAACAAAGAAAGCATTTTAAGGACCAAATCCTCATTGCAAAGGAGCTGGGTCTGCCAATCATTGTACATTCAAGAGATGCATTCGAAGATACATTTAACATCATAAAAGAAACAAGTTATTTTAACGGCGTATTTCATTCCTTTGATTATGGTATAGAAGAGGCTAAAGAAGTATTAGATCGTGGTATGTTCGTTTCATTTTCAGGAATGCTTACATTCAAAAGCAAGGATAAACTTAGAGAAGTCGCAAAGATAGTACCGCTTGACCGCGTTCTTTTCGAAACAGATTCACCTTACCTTGCACCCGTCCCAAAAAGAGGAAAAAGAAATACACCTCTGTATGTTGAGTATGTGTATAGAACATTCGCAGAAATTAGAGGTATTAAATTAGAAGAGTTAGAAAAAATTGCAGAGGAAAATTTTGTAAGATTATTCAATAGAAGTAAAAACTTTATAAATGGGAGGCACTATGTTCAAGATTCTTAAAAAAGAGGTTCTTGCACCAAAAACTATTCTAATGGAAACATATGCTCCGCTGATTGCAAAAAAAGCAGAACCTGGACAATTTATAGTTATCAGGGTGAACGAGAAAGGAGAAAGAATACCACTGACGATCGCAGACTTCAACAGAGAGCAGGGTACGATTACTATGGTATTCCAGGAAATAGGAAAAACAACTAACTTGCTTGGCACAAAAAATGTGGGCGACGCTATTTCCGATATATTGGGGCCACTCGGCAACCCCACAGAAACAGATAGATATGGGACAGTCGTAACTATTGGTGGAGGTGTAGGCATTGCACCTGTATACCCTTTGTCGAGAAAACTTAAAAGTTTAGGTAATAAGGTTATTTCAATTATAGGTTATAGATCTAAAGATTTCGTATTCTGGGAAGAGCGAATGAGAAGTTCATCAGATGAATTATTAATTGCAACAAACGACGGCAGTTACGGAGCAAAAGGATTTGTCACGGACGTATTAAAAAATCTAATTGACAAGGGTACACATATTGACAGAATTTACGCAATAGGCCCTGCCATAATGATGAAAGCAGTTGCAGACCTTACCAGAGAATACAAAATAAAAACAATAGTGAGCTTAAATTCATTAATGGTGTGTGGAATGGGAATGTGCGGAGCATGTAGAATTACGGTAGGAGGAGAAACGAAGTTCACCTGTGCAGATGGACCTGATTTTGACGCTCACCTTGTAAACTTCGACGAACTAATGAAGCGGCTCAATACTTATAAGAAAGAAGAAAAAATATCATTTGAAAAGTGGAAAGAGGAGGTAGGCTATGGGGCTTAAGAAAAAAAGTGTCCCAATGAGGGAGCAACCACCAGAAGTAAGAAAACACAATTTTCTCGAAGTACCTCTTGGATATAACAAAGAAGAAGCAATACTTGAAGCTCAAAGATGTTTGCAGTGTCCCACGCATCCCTGTATCGACGGTTGTCCTGTGCACATCAATATTCCTAGGTTTATAAAAGCAATTAAAGAAGATGACTTGCAAAAGGCAATAGACATTATTCACGAATCAAATTTACTGCCAGCCATCACTGGAAGAGTATGCCCGCAGGAAGACCAATGCCAGGCAGTTTGTGTAATGGGTAATGTAGGTGACCCTGTTTCCATAGGAAGGTTAGAACGATATGTAGCAGATTGGGAGTTAGAAAAAAGAAAAAAGGGCGAGGTAAGCTTACCCCCTAAAATGCCACCTAAAAACAAAAAGGTTGCAATTATAGGTTCAGGGCCTGCCGGACTTTCCTGCGCAGCAGATCTCGCAAAAATGGGATACGATGTAACGATATTTGAAGGCTTCCACAAAACAGGTGGAGTGTTAACATACGGTATACCAGAGTTCCGTTTGCCAAAGTGGATTGTTGAGGAAGAAAAAAAGTTCTTTGAGCAGTTAGGAGTAAAATTTCAAACAGATGTACTTATAGGCAGAACGCTAACAATCAAAGACTTATTTAACGAAAAATTTGAAGCAGTATTTATAGGAGTTGGCGCAGGGTTACCTCGCTTTATGCACATTCCGGGAGAAAATCTGGACAATATATATTCTGCAAATGAATTTTTAACGCGTGTTAACCTGATGAAAGCATACAAATTTCCTGAATACGATACACCAATTAAAGTAGGAAAACGCGTTGCTGTAATAGGCGGAGGCAATGTTGCAATGGATGCAGCACGCACTGCTCTCAGGCTTGGTGCAGAACATGTGTACCTTATTTACAGAAGGTCTCGCAAGGAGATGCCTGCAAGGGAAGAAGAAATTGAACACGCAGAGCAAGAGGGTATAGAGTTTATGCTGCTGACAAACCCTATACGATACATAGGTGATGAAAACGGATTCGTAAAACAAGCAGAATGCATAAAGATGAAGCTGGGCGAAGAAGACGCATCCGGCAGAAGAAGGCCTATTCCAATAGAGGGCTCTGAATTCAAACTCGACATAGACCAGGTTATTGTAGCAATTGGAACAACGCCAAATCCGATAGTGCCTAAGACAACAGAAGGATTAAAAACCGGAAGGCACGGTACGATATGGGTAGATGAAAACCTTCAGACTTCTGTAAAAGGTGTGTTTGCAGGAGGAGATATAGTAACAGGTGCAGCAACAGTCATAACAGCAATGGGAGCAGGCAGAAAAGCCGCTGCCTCTATTGACAAATATCTAAAGGGGGAATTGTAATGGAAGATGCCTTGATGTGGGAGAAGCTGCCCGACAAAAAGGTGCGCTGTAATCTATGCCACTTCCACTGCGTCATTCCAGAAGGCAAAACAGGTATATGCAAAGTACGGGTTAATGTAAACGGAGAGCTCAAAACAATTTTAGACTCTTATGCCTCTTCTGTAATGATAGACCCTATTGAGAAAAAACCTTTATATCATTTTTATCCTGGAACAAGCGTGCTTTCCCTTGGAACATGGAGCTGCAACTTTCGATGCAAAGGTTGCCAGAATTACGAACTTTCCAGAACATTTCCAACAGAGGAAACAATTGCACAGATCAGTAAAAAAATTACCCCTGAAATGGCCGTAGAAATGGCTAAAAGATATGGAGCTTCTGGAATTGCTTGGACATACAATGAACCAACAATCTGGTTTGAGTATACCTTAAAAAGCGCAAAACTTGCTAAAAAAGTTGGGCTCTATACAGCGTATGTTACCAACGGTTCAATCACAGAAGAAGCACTGGATATGATAGGGCCGTATCTTGATGCGTTCAGTGTAGATATAAAAGCATTTTCAGATGAAAGTTATAGAAAAATTACTCCTATTTTCGACTGGAGAAAAATTTTAGACACAATTGTATATGCAAAAACTAAGTGGAACATACACATTGAAGTTGTTACAAATGTCGTTCCTACGATTAATGATAGTGAAGAAGAAATGAGGAACCTTGCAAGGTGGATCAAAGAAAATCTTGGGAGAAAAACTCCCTGGCACATAACGAGATTCTTCCCTTATCTTGAACTTTCGCATCTCCCACCTACACCAATTGAAACGCTCGAAAAAATTCACGATATAGGAGTAAGCGAAGGGCTTGAGTTTGTTTATACAGGAAATGTGCTTGGACACCACTACGAAAATACTTACTGTCCAAAATGCAAAAGGCTTGTTATAAGAAGAGAAGGCTTTAACATTGTAGAGAAACATACCGTAAATGGAAAATGCGAGTTTTGCGGGGAGGACCTGAATATTGTCGAGTAAAAAAATAGTAAATATTATTGCCTATATTTTTGTTGCAGTAATACTAATATTTGTATTTACAAAAGGCAAACCCGTAGAGAAACCCGCTTCTTCTGAAATTTACAGTATGAATACTATATGCGATCTCGAGATTTATGGAAAAGATAAAGAAGCAGCCCTGCAAAAATCAGTTAGCATTATCAATACAATAAATAGCATCGTAGACGACTTTTCACCACAGTCAGATGTATACAAGATTAACGAAAATGCAGGCATTCGTCCTGTAAAAGTATCTAAAACTACGATCGATATACTGGAAAAAGCTATACAAATTGCAAAGCAGACAAACGGGGCTTTTGACCCTACAATCAGACCGCTATTAGTTATATGGGGATTCAAAAATAAAAATTATAGAGTTCCCACAGAAGAAAAGATTAAAGCAGCATTAAAGTTAATTTCTTATCAAGACATAGTGATTAACAAAGAAGATAACACGGTCTTTTTAAAACATAAAGGTGAAGGAATCGACCTGGGAGGTATCGCAAAAGGATATACATTGGACAAGATTAAAGAAGCGCTGGACAATTTCAACATAAAAAGCGCCCTAATAAATATGGGGGGTAATGTACTTACATACAAGAATCCCCCAAATGGTTCCGTATGGCGTATAGGCATAAAAAATCCCAGAGGCAGTGGGATACGGGGAATTATTACAGTAAAAGGAACAAAATTCATTTCTACCTCTGGAGATTACGAACGCTACTTTATAAAAAACGGAGTAAGATACTGCCACATTATAAACCCAAAAACAGGCAAGCCTGCAAGGAAAATAATATCTATTACAGTAGTTTCTGATAAGGGCTACCTTGGGGATGCATTGTCAACTGCTTTCTTTGTAAAAGGAAAAGAATTTGCCCTGCAAAATGCAACAAGATTTAATGTAGGCGTAGTGGGGTTTGACGATAAAATGACACCTTTTATATCCAATAACATCAAAGAATTAATTACAATTTACAATGAAGCAAGGTGACAAATTTGTACTTTATGGGCTTATAGTTCTTGCATTCATCCTGCTCATAGAATACGGTTTTTTCCAAAGGCGTTCCGACAAAGTAGTTGTAATAAGAAGTGATGGAAAAATCGTCAAAGAATTGCCAATAAGTAAGGATACTCTTTTTGAGGTAAAAAGTAAAGAAGGCCACCTTTCTGTAGAGATAAAGAACGGAAAAGTTAGAGTAATAAATTCCACCTGCAAAGACAAATTTTGTGAGAAAGAAGGCTGGATTAGTAATATTGGAGAAAGCATTATTTGTTTACCAAATAGGATTTCTATCTCAATAATAGGAAAAAACGGAGAAAAAATTGACACAATCACATACTGAACTCAAAAAAATAACTTATCTATCGGTATTTATTGCACTCGCTATCATTCTAAACTGGATTGAGCCTCCTCTTTTTAGCTTTATCCCTGGGCCAAAATTAGGCCTTGCTAATATATCGACAGTTATCACACTCTACATATTTGACCCTTTGGATTCTATCTTGGTTTCCTTTTTCCGTATTATTCTTGGAGCAATAATTAAAGGAACATTACACCCAATACCGTTCTTTACAAGCTTCTTCGGGGGTATTTCGGGGGCGCTTGTTATGGCATTCCTATATAAAGTTTGCAAAGATAAGTTTAGCATTGCAGGCTTAAGCACGATAGGTGGCATAACAAACAACTTAGTACAATTCATCGTCGTTCTGTATATAACAAAAAATTACGCTTTCTGGGCATATCTACCAATTTTGCTCCTGATAGGAGGCATAAGCGGATGGATTATTGGTATAATTTCAAACCTCGTCTATAATAAACTACGAAAATATGAGAGGCAAATATAAATGGACGACAGAAAAAGATTTTGGGTGATGATTTTGTATATTTTCATTGGTGCAGTGTTGGGTACCGTACTGGGGATTGCATTAGAAAATGTGTTTCCAATCTTCGGATACTACTTGAAGTTTGGATTTTCTCCATTCACTCTTCACTTTGTGATAGGAGACCTCACATTAGGATTCAACCTATATGTGAATGTAGGGACATTAATTGGGGTAATTATATTTGTTTATTTATTTCTAATACTTTAAAGCAATTATGACAAGGGAAAATAAACAGCAAATTATACTTGCTTCATCCTCACCAAGGAGAATAGAATTTCTTAGAAAATGGGGTTTTAAGTTTATCAGTATAAAGTCTAAGTTTAAAGAAAAGACATTTTCATCGGTAGAAAAGACTGTAATTTATAACTCGTACGGGAAAGCGTTCAATATTGCAAAAGAGCATAAAAATTGTATAGTTATAGGGATAGATACGGTAGTTGCAATAGGAGAAGAAATTCTTGGTAAACCTGGAAATAACGAAAAAGTAAAAGAAATGCTACACAAATTAAATGGAGAAACTCATACTGTAACAAGCGGCATTACTGTCATCTACAAAGGAAATTTCGTTACTAACATTAGCAAAACTTTTGTAACATTTAGAAAAATTACTGACAAAGAAATTGAGTTATATGCTAATACAGGAGAGGGAAATGACAAGGCAGGCGGATATGCTGTGCAGGGATTAGCTTCTGACTTTATTATTAAAATTGACGGATATATTGACAATGTAATTGGTATACCTGTAAAATTCTTAAGAGAAATGATAAATCAAATAAAAGAGGTGAATTATGGGATTATTAAGTAAAGATGTAGCAATAGATTTAGGAACGGCAAATACTGTCGTATACATTAAAAATAAGGGTATTGTACTAAGAGAACCTACAGTAATAGCAATTAATACACGAGGAAAAATCATCTCTGTAGGTAAAGACGCTAAGTACATGTCAGGAAAAACTCCGTTCGAAATCAAAGTAATAAGACCCCTGCGTGACGGAGTAATAGCAGATTTTGATGTTGCGGAAAAAATGTTGGACTACTTCTTATCCAAAGCTGGGGCAAAACGAGGTATTTTCAGGCCAAGAGTTTTAATTGGTGTGCCGTCAGGCATAACACAAGTAGAGAAAAAAGCTGTGATAGAGGCAGCCATACTTGCTGGGGCTAAGCAGGCACTCGTTATTGACGAACCAATGGCAGCCGCAGTGGGAACTGGCTTACCAATAGACGAAGCAAGGGGCTCCATGATAGTAGACATCGGTGGCGGAACGACAGAAGTTGCAGTAATTTCCCTAAGAGGGATAGTCGTATCAAAGTCTATTCGTATAGCTGGGGATGAAATGACTGAATCTATAATTAACTATCTAAGAAGAAACTACAGTTTATTGGTAGGAGAATCTACCGCAGAGCAGATAAAAATTAAATTAGGAAATGCTTATCCACTTCAAAAGGAAGAAAAAATGGAAGTTCGCGGGAGAGACCTTATTGATGGATTGCCAAAGTCAATTACCGTGTCTTCTGAAGAAATAAGAAAGGCACTCCAGCCTGTTGTGCAGGAAATACTCAACACAGTTAAATCTACTCTTGAGATTACTCCACCGGAATTAGCTGCAGATATTATTGACAGAGGGATAATGCTTTCGGGTGGGGGCTCATTACTTAAAAATCTGGATAAATTTATATCACAAAGAACAGGCATACTTGTAAATGTTGCAGACGATCCTTTATCAGCCGTTGCCCTTGGTGCGGGAAAAGTTTTAGAGCAAATTAATTTATTCAAAGATACATTATTTTCTTAAAAGTATAAGAATGTGAAGCAAAATAACCCCGTAAAAGTATTGTTCGTTCTTGTAATTTTGCTTTTCGTCATTTTTATTGCAGGATTAGAGAGTAGAGGTATAAGTCTTTACAGTATTACCGATACGATTATTATTAAACCCTTTTCCTCAGTTATTTCAGAGATGTTACGCATTTCATACTCTACCAAAAATACATTCGTTGCGATTAAAAATAGTGAGCAGCTAAAAAAAGAAAATGAAGATCTTAAACATCAAAACGCCGTACTAAAAGAGCGCATTAAAATTTTAAGCACTTTAATCACGGAAAACCAACGGTTAAAAGCCGCTCTTAAAATAGAGAAAAAAGAGAGATTAAATTTCAATGTGGCAAATGTTATAGGGTTATCAAGTGGTCCATATAAATTTCTGATAATAGATAAAGGAACAAGTCAAGAAATCAAAAAAAATGAGCCCGTAATTGACATTAATCCAGACGAGAGCACTATGAATCTAATTGGGATAGTTTTTGAGTCATCAAAAAATACTTCTAAAGTGCTAACCTGCGAAGATCCACGCTTTTTTGTCTCCGTAAAGGATGTAATGAGTGGAGATATAGGAATCGCACAAGGTGCAAGAAATGGACTTATTATAAACTTTAAATTGACAAACCCCAAAGTGGAGATAGGAGACCTTCTGGAAACGACATCTATCAGTGACATTTACCCGGAAGGAATAATCGTTGGAGAAATAGATAAGATACAAAAAATAGGCCCATACAGTACAATTGTCCACATTAAACCAGTTATAGATCTAAGTAATGTAATGCAAGCATTCGTCATTAGGAAATGAGAGCAAAGCACATAATTTACTTAATAGTATTGTTTGTTGTATTCCTGATTATGGACATCACATCGTCAAATTTAGTTAATGCGTACCTTACTCCAGTACTTGTATCGTTCTTAATCGTGTTTTTGAGTGAAAAACAAAGTATTTACTTTATAATTGCTTTTACGGTCATATTTGACACAATCTTCAGTAGTTTCATCGGATTTTATCTGTTTATTGCCTTGCTTATGCTAACTGTTTCCTACATTATCAAGCAATTTTACTCAGTTAACAAATTTCTACTTTATATTGCCATTTGTGCAATCAGCGAGTTCGCCTTAATTGCAAGGATCTCGCTTCACAAAGGCATGATATTCTCCATTGTTTCAATAATTATAGCAATAATAGCCTATCCATTGTTTTCTAAAATGTTAAAGAATGCAGGAGCAATAAATGAATGATAAAACAAAAACAATAGTGCTGTATGCAATAATTATTTTTACACTCTTCACTCTTACTGCACGCACATTCTACTTACAGGTCATAAGATACAACTACTACAAAGAATTATCTCAAAATAAAAGTATTCGAATAATAACGATACCAACAATCAGGGGAAGGATCCTTGATCGAAACGGGAATGTGCTTGCAGAAGATGTACCTTCCTACGAACTAGCCGTAACTCCAGAATATATCAAAAACTTTGATTCAGAAATATCATTCGTTGGAAAAATTATAGGAATGAGCGCAAAAGACATTAAAAAGAGAATAGAAACTTCAGGCATTCCTTCCTTTAACAAAATAATAATAAAAACTGGGCTAACCATGGAACAGGTTGTTAAAATTAAGGAACACAGTTTTGAACTCCCAGGTATTAGTGTGGAATTGGGAACTAAAAGATATTATCCCCGGGGCGAGATAGGAGAAAACTTTATTGGATTCGTCGGCATGGTTACAAAAGAAGAGATCGGAAAAGATTCATTTTATAACTACGACGACATTATAGGTAAGCAAGGCATAGAAAAGGAGTACGAAAAGTTCTTGCGCGGTAAAAAAGGCAAGGAAGAAGTCCAAGTAGATGCATCCGGAAGAATAATAAAAGTAATCTCTGAAGAAAAACCCCTGCCTGGAGACGATGTATACCTAACGATAGACTTAAACATTCAAAAAGAACTCGAAAAACTCGTAGGGAATAGAAAAGGAGCAGCAATAGCAATTAACCCAAACAATGGAGACATCCTTGCTATGGTATCCCATCCTTCTTTTAATCCAAATGATCTTATAAATGGAATAAGCGAAAAAGAGTATAAAAAGCTCTCCTCTGAGTATGCATTCTTTAATCGAGCAGTACAGGGACAATATCCATCTGGGTCTACTTTCAAGCCGATAACACTTATTGCAGCATTAACTAAAGGAGTTATTACTCGAAATACAGTAATATATTGCAAAAATTCTATTCGTATAGGAAATGTAACTTTTAGAGATTGGATTTATCCTGCTGCATTCGGATACCAAAACGCCGTGCAAGCTCTCGCAAATTCAAGCGATGTATTTTTTTATACCATAGGTACTAAAACTGGTATCGCAGAGATAGACAAATTCGCAAAAGCATTCGGCCTTGGCGAAAAAACCGGAATAGATCTACCAGGTGAAAGCAGCGGTTTACTCCCTACGCCTCAGTGGAAAAAAGAAGTATTAGGCGAAGATTGGTATATAGGAGATACGGCAAATTTATCAATTGGACAGGGATATTTGCTCGTTACTCCATTACAAATGGCTGAAGTCTATGCTGGGATTGCAAAAAACGGCACTGAATATGTCCCGCACCTGCTTTTGAAAATTGTTTCAACTTCTGGTAAAATAATTAAAAGTTATGATAAAAAAGAACGCTTAAAAGTAAAAATTCCAGAAAACATAATAAATACGGTAAAGGATGGAATGGAAATGCTCGCAAATCGATACGACATGAAGGTTATGAAGGTGGGGGAGAGAAGTGTATGTGCAAAAACTGGAACTGCCGAAGTAGGCAAAAATGCAGTAGATCACTGGCTTATTGCTTTTTCAACCAGAGAAAAGCCGCAAATAGTAGGATTGTTCTTTTTTGACCATTCCGACTTCCCTTCAAGCCATTCACTTGCACCATTAATGGAAAAACTGTTTGAAGCATATTTCAGTAGATACAAAGGAGGTAAATAGTGGAACAACCTGCAATTTTTAAAGGAACACTGGAGGGAATAACAGTAATTTTAAATCCAGCATTCTCCAAAAGTGAAATTCTGTCATTTCTTGAAAAAACCCTTAGCGAAAGAAAAGTTTTTTTCTCAGGAGCCAATATAAAAGTTGAGCCAAATGGAGTAGAAATAAATGAAGAAACTATTAAAGAAATGGAGTCACTATTTAAAAGATTTGGAATTACATTTACCATCGAAGGTATTGGAACCTTTGCACACAAAGAAAAAATAGAGAATAAAGAAACACCTTCTCAAAAAACAATTGTTATTCCCCATACTATACGCTCTGGTCAAATTATATCCCACAACGGCAATATCGTAATCTTAGGTGACATCAACGAAGGCGGAGAAGTTAACGCAAGCGGAAATATTTATGTATTCGGAGTAATAAGAGGCATCGTTAGTGCAGGAGAAAGCATTGTTTCTCTTGGTTTTACGCCTCTAAGGATGACTATAGGAAAAATTGTATTTGGAAACGAAAGCAATGCAAAAACTTACAGAAAACCAAGAATTGCAAAAGTCGAAGAGGGGAAAATTGTAATAAAAGTTCTTGGTGAGAAAAAATCGTTAAGGAGGTAATAATGGGAAGAGTAATAGTTGTAACATCTGGAAAGGGAGGCGTGGGAAAAACCACTATTACAGCAAATGTAGGTGCTTCACTTGCAAAGCTTGGGAAAAAAGTAGTCGTAGTCGACATGGATATTGGGCTTAGAAATCTGGATGTCGTAATGGGACTTGAAAACCGGGTCGTATATAATATTATGGACATCGCAGAAGGCAGGTGTAAAATAAATCAGGCTCTCGTAAGAGAGAAACATCTGTCAAATTTCTTTCTGCTTCCTGCATCTCAAATGCACACAAAGGAAGATGTAAACATAGAAACAGTATACGAAATTATTTCTATTATTAAAGAGAACTTTGATTATGTACTGCTTGACTCTCCAGCAGGGATAGAAAACGGATTCAAGTCAGCTGTGGCTCCTGCAGAGGAAGCCTTAATTGTTGTAACGCCCGATGTGTCATCAGTAAGAGATGCAGATAGAGTTATAGGATTATTGGAAAACAAAGGCATAGAAGGTATATCTCTTATTATCAACAGATACGACTCGACATTAGTCAAAAAAAGAAAAATGTTGGACAAAAATGACATAGTTGATGTTTTAGGCCTGGACCTCATAGGTGTTGTTCCGGAAAATAAAGCCGTAATTGATTCCGAAAATAGAGGTGAAATTCTTGCTTTAACGACAAATAATGTTGCAACTAAAGCATTTGAAAATATAGCCAGAAGAATGGAAGGCGAAGATGTACCATTTCTTAATCTTGCGCCAGAAAAAAGGGGAATATTTGGCATATTTAAGAGGAGTGAGTAAGCATGAGCTGGTTTAGAAGGAATGATACCGAATCTATAGCAAAAGAGAGGCTTAAGCTTATTTTAGTGCAGGATCGCGCACTGCTTTCTCCTTCTTTACTTAACGAAATGAAAGGAAAAATTATAGAAGTTATTAATTCTTATCTTGAAATAAATCAGAACGAAATCGAAATTAAAATCGGAAGAGAAAGTCATAGAACGACACTTGAAGCCATTATTCCGGTTAAAGGAGTAAAAAAATCGCATAGGTGAAGAAGATACCGCTTTCTGCACTTTTATCCTTAATTATTCTTTCAGTTATATCTATTTTATCGCTGTCTATGCTTGGGCAGCATCTTTTCTTTGTAAAAAGACAAATAATTTATACTCTTATAGGATTTATTATTCTATTTTTATTTTTGTACTTCGACTTCAGAGTATTGAAGTACTTTGCAATCTCTATATATGTATTTGGCATAGTTTTACTCATTGCAGCAATAATATTTGGCAAAGAAGTATACGGCGCACAGCGATGGATTAAATTGGGTTCATTTATTACAATACAGCCCTCGGAATTTATGAAGCCATTTCTTATTATATTCTTTGCGTACATTATCCAACTACAGATTTCTTATCTCAAAAAGTTCATATTCCTACTTCTAGGACTATCCATACCCTTCATATTAATATTCAAACAGCCAGACTTGGGAACCGATATAGTATTGGCTTCCATATTTTTATTTGTAGTTTTATTTTTCTTTCCTATCAAATATTTATTATCTGTGGTCTTTGCTTCAGTCCTTTCAGCACCTATAGCAATACGATTCCTAAAGCCTTACCAGATTGAACGAATTAAAGTATTCTTAAATCCTTATCGGGATCCAATGGGAGCAGGGTATAATGTAATTCAATCAATAATTGCTATTGGTTCTGGAGGAATTTTCGGAAAAGGAATAAAAAACAGCACATTCACAAAACTTCATTTTGTACCAGTTCAATACGCAGATTTTATCTTCTCAGCAATTGGAGAAGCGTTTGGTTTTATTGGTGTACTAATACTTCTTGCTGCATATACTGTTCTTTTACTATTTACTGTTAAAACATATAACTCAACAGAAAACCAATTCGGCAAGGCCATCGTCATAGGAGTATTTGCATTGTTTATAACACAAATTTTCGTTAATATTGGAATGTGCATAGGAATTATGCCAGTAACAGGCATACCGCTGCCATTTGTAAGTTTCGGAGGTAGTGCCATGCTTGCAAATTTTATTTCGGTAGGCCTGGTAATAAATGTTTATATTTACAGAGAGGAGATTAATATATCGATATGAAAACGACAGAAATAGTAAAATTTCAAAAACCATATTCTTACTTTGGAAACGAACTGAATAGTATACACAAGGATCATAGAGGTAAAGTAAAAATTGCTTTCGCTTATCCAGACCTTTATGATATTGGTATGTCCTCCCTCGGGTACAAAATTTTATACCATATGCTGAACGACATTGATGGTGTAGTAGCGGAAAGAGCATTTATGCCGCTCAGTGATATGGAAGAACACCTGAGGAAAAATAAGATCCCGCTGTTTAGTCTGGAATCTCATACACCCTTAAAAGATTTTGATTTTATTGCATTCAGTGTCCAAACAGTTTTAGACTATACAAACATACTCGCAATGTTAGAGCTTTCTCAAATTCCATTGCATTCTAAAGAAAGATCGTACCCACTCGTTTTTATGGGTGGAACAGTTGCGTATAATCCAGAGCCAGTAACCGACTTTATCGACTTTTTTGCACTTGGGGAAGGAGAAAACGAACTCTTTAAACTTATAGAGGAATTTAAAAAATGGAAAAACAAGTTTACAGAAAATAACTTTAAGTCAATGAAGGTTAAGAATGAATTTTTAAAATACATTTCCTCTATAAAAGGACTATATGTACCTCAACTCTTTGACATCGAATACAAAGAAAGTGGAAGAATTAAGAAAATTATCCTGCTAAGCAACCAGAATAAAGTTATAAAAGACATCGTCCCTGATATAAATAAATCTTACTTTCCACTTAAACCTATTGTCCCATTTGGAAGAGTTGCAATGGACAAAGCAAATGTAGAATTATTCAGGGGGTGTACACGCGGATGCAGGTTTTGCCAGGCAGGAATGGTATATCGACCGGTAAGAGAAAAAACTGTAGAAAGGCTAAAGTACGAAATGGAAGAAATTCTTAAAAATACTGGATACGAAGAGATTACACTTCTATCGTTAAGTAGCAGTGACTATTCCCATCTTGACGAGATTATAGATGTAGCAGAAGAAATTAGTAAAAAATATCATGTTTCAATATCCGTGCCCTCTCTACGCATTGACAAATTTCCGGAAAAATTAGGAAAAATGATTGTTTCGCAGCGCGTCCATACTATCACATTTGCAATTGAAGCTGCAACAGAACGGTTAAGAAATGTAATCAATAAAACAATTAACGAAGAGGATATTTTTTCAACAGTTAAAAAAGCTGTATCGCTTGGTTTCCACACAATGAAATTTTACTTTATGATAGGACTGCCAACAGAAACGGAAGAGGATGTTATGGCAATTCCCAACCTTGTAAAAAGAATTTACAAATATGGAAATAAGTTTAGAAATTTCAAAAAACCATTTTCGGTCCATCTTAGCATAAACCCGTTTATGCCACAGCCCAACACGGTATTCCAATGGGAAGCATTTGACAGCTTAGAAAATCTTAACAAAAAAATGAATATGATAAAATCAGAACTAAAAGGCAGGCAGTATAAAGTAGACTTTGGATATTTTGATATGAACTATCTTGAAGTCGTACTGGAAAGAGGAGACAGAAGGCTAAACAAAGTGATAGAAACAGCATACAAGAACGGTGCTAAAATGGACGGGTGGACGGAATTTTTCAATTTAAGTTTATGGGAAAAAGCATTTAAAGAAAATAATCTCTCAATGGAATTCTATGCCTCTGCAATCCCAAAAGATGCCCTGCTTCCTTGGGATCACCTCCAGAGTGGAGTTTCAAAAAGATACCTATTGTTTGAATTGGATAAAGCCTATAAAGGGAAAACCACTCACGACTGCAGAGATGGAATTTGCAATGGATGTGGTATAACGGACTTTTTTGTATGCCCAGTGTTAGAGTAAAATAAGAATTAGTATATTGAGAGCTTTTTCTGGAAGTTCAGCCTATCGCTTACAAAAACTAAAAAAACAACGCATTCTGATTAAACAATGCACAAATTTTATTATACTCTCTTGACAAAACTTCCATTTTCCATACAATAGGCATTGTGGTAGGGCTTCTAGCTCAGCAGGTTAGAGCGCGTCCCTGATAAGGACGAGGTCTCTGGTTCGAGTCCAGAGAGGCCCACCAGCTCTTTGTGGGGATGTAGCTCAGCGGGAGAGCACCTGCTTTGCACGCAGGGGGTCAGGGGTTCAAATCCCCTCATCTCCACCAAATTTTATCAAGTTCAAAGGTCTTTTGTTCACTAATTATTTTTTTCAATCTCTACTTCAAGCATACAAATAAATATTCCTACAACTATAGGGATGGACTCACACAATACTTTTTGTATCCCTATCTTATACACACAAATATTGTTTTATATTCCTATAATGCTATAATAATAGGCTTTTTAGGAGGTGATATAATGAGAATCGGATTTTTTGACGGAGTAAGAGAAATCGGAGGTAACAAAATATTAATTGAAGAAAACGGTGAAGGTTTTATTTTAGATTTCGGAAAGCGTTTTTCTGTAAATAACACATACTTTAATGATTATCTTGGCGAAAGGGAATGGAAATCCCCAAATGACTACATTAAAACAAGTATACTTCCACCGATTAAGGGATTATATAAAAGGGAAATCCCTGTAGAAAATGAGATTGATGTAAACATAAGGGGTGTATTTTTCTCACATGCACATCTCGACCACATCGGATTAATTGACTACATTAACGATTCAATCCCAAAGTATATGAGCAGTTATACAAAAGCTGTATTAGACCACTTTATAGACAGAGGCTTAATTAAAGAAGTCAAAAATGTGCAAATATTTGAAGAGCCAGTAAAAATCGGAAGTTTTACAGTAAAACCAATTCCTACAGACCACGACATTCCAGGCTCATTTGCAACTGAAGTGGATACACCAAAAGGAAAAATTTTCTACACAGGCGACATTTACTTTCATGGCCGTTACCCTGAAAAATCTCTCAACTTTGTAAAGTATGCACACGACAGTAAACCATACATCTTAATAACTGAGGGCACACGGTTTGGATGGGGATTTATTGCATCTCCCACAGAAGATGAACTAAAAAAAGAAATTGTTTCTGTGTTAAATCAAACACAGGGTCTGCTAATCGGTAATCCTTACGAACCACACATCAGTAGAATTTTAACATTTTACGAAATAGCGAAAGAAAAAGGTAGAAAGTTTGTTATGACCCTACCTTATGCAAAAATTTTAAAAAGATATAAGCTGATTGGAGACGAGAATGCAGAAAAAATTCTCTCAGATCCAGACACATTTATATACAAACCAGACAACCCTAATCTTAATTTTGAAGATTTTGAGGAAAAGACCATAGACGCAAATTCAATAAGTACAGACCAGAACAAATTTGTCCTTATTTTGGACTTCTTAAATACTCCGGAATTGCTTGATATAAAACCACAAAAGAATGCAATTTATGTGCATTCAGGAGGAGAACCATTAGCAAGCCTTGATGCAGAAAATACAAAAATACTTTCCAACTGGCTTAATATGTTTAGCGTACCTTATTTCAGGATTCACTCTCCGGGGCATGCACCACAGCAAGAATTACTATGGATGGCAAAAGAAATTAATCCTCAAATTTTACTTCCGATACATACACAAATACCAGAAAGGTTTGAAATTGTTTCTAATAATGTTAAAATACTAGAAAGGGGAATTTTATACGACTTTTAATATAATTCAACTTTTATAGGGAGGAGAAAATGGAGAAAAAGGAACAAAGAGAGGATTCCAAAAATAAAGAAACAAAGAAAGAGGATAGCAAAAAGGAAGAAAATATAAAAGGAGAAGAGGAAAGCACGGCTTCAACGCTTCCTACAAAATCTCCCGTACCTCCTGAAAGCCCCAAAAAAGAAAAAGAGGCACGCTATCTTTTATTCTTTGTTTATGGAGAAACAGCACCTATTGACCGAGCAGACATTTTTGACCTAATTGATCAGTTAAATAAGATACCTACTCCTCCCGAGGAAACGCGGATAGACATGATTATTCTGTCAGGAGGAGGCTATCCTCATCCTGCATACCAGATGGTCAACATTGTCCGCTCCAGATGCAAAAAATTAAAAGCCATAGTGCCGTTGTATGCAAAAAGCGCCGCGACCCTTATGACACTTGGTGCAGACGAAATAATAATGGGTGCTCAATCAGAGCTTGGACCTCTTGACATGCAGATGCAACATCCATTAATAGAGAATCTGCACATATCTGCATTGGAAGGATACTATCCATTTCTTCAACTTTATTCTAAAGTTTCGACAGAATTTTTCCCCATAGCACTACAACTTGCCGACCAGATTATCCAAAGAACGGCAATAAAACGAGAGGATGCAGTAGATATAGCAATTAATACTGCAATAAATTACATTACTCCAATTGTATCACAGATAAATCCTACAATTGTCAATATGTGCTATAGGGCACTTGCAACTGGAGAAGCATATGCATATAATTTCCTTTACAGATACATGTTCCGAGATAAGCCAGAAAATGAAAAACTGCTTCTTGCCACGCAAACAGCACATACACTAGTGTGGGGGTTTCAAAATCACGGACAGGTAATCACTCGCGACGATGCAAAGCTTCTTAATCTGTACATTGGTTTCGGCGAAAACTACGATCTATTCGACATTATGTATGTCATAACAAAAGAGATGTTGCAAATCCTTTCAACGAGCAAACAGACAAAGGCAATCAGAATAATATCCATGAATCAATTGCAGAGCCTATTAAACATCGATTCTTATCTCGGTTACATCACATTTATAATGTATAAAGCATACTCTCTCGTAACGCCAGTAAAAGAACAATTAGAAAATGTAACTGACCAAAAGAAGATTTCACTGACGATCAGGCAAGTACTGGGACAATCGCTTGCCTCCCTACCACCTAAAGTCCCTGAAAACGAGAAAAAAGATATAGCACAGGTTTCACTTGAACTGCTTGAGTTAATATTCTTAAGAAACTTTAAGGATGAAAATGCTCTATACAGAGTTATATTCAATAGAATTAGAAAAGAAAGAGCCTTCTCAAAAAAAGTTTCTGAAGTAATTGCTGGAAGAATAGTAGAAGCGGTAAAGGAACTCAATGACACAATAGAAATTGAAATTGACCGCACGCCACCAGAAGTAGTAAACAAGTACATACTTCAAATACTTGCATTCCTACTCGTATACAATATAAAATTTTAAACGGGGGAATAGATGTGGGATATAAAAAAACATAAGAAAAAAGAAAATAAAATCTACATAACTTCCAGAGCTTCAGAGTGGGCTAATTACCCCCTGTTTGTCTCAGAGTCTTTTGTTCCAATACTGTTCTACTTTGTAAAGCAATGGTGGGCCGTCATTATAGGAATGTATGTTATAAACTTACTCTGGATCCCATTCAGATATAAATTCTTTAGTGCCAAAGCTTCTGAGTTTGCATGGAAACTAAACAAATTTAAGTGGGGAATAATTTTAGGAATTTCTATATTTTATTTTGTAAAAAATATGCTGCTCAGCGGGATATTAACACTGGCATGGCCTTTCATAGCACTAATTCTTATAATGTTTTCTCCACCGTTTGATTTAGAAAAAATAGAGGAAAGAGTTACCGAGAAACTTTCCGCTTGACGATTAACTTCACCCCGTCTACCTTTTTGACGATTACAACTTCACGAGCAGGAATTACAGAACCATCGCTACTGAGTGCCGTCCATTTCTTACCCATTACCTCGACTTCCCCTCCCCCCATAACATTGTTTATATCCTTTGTTACAATAC
>WFZA01000033.1 GCA_015489815.1 Caldisericales bacterium
CTTTTATATCGAAGTTCGTATATCGTTAAAGTCTCCTTACTTCTCGCGAGATGACGACAACTTTTATCTGATAAGCAACCCTGTATTAAAGGATGCTGCATTTAAGCTTCCTATGGTAAGGGGCAGTGGTTTGAAAGGTGCTCTTGCAGGTGTGGGGAAAAAGTTAGTTAACGAAAATATGTCAGACTACTTTGAGTCGTATGTAAGAGTTTTTGGGACGGGCTCAGAAGAATACAGAGAACTTATAGACTATATCGTAAACAAGAATGACAATAAAAATTTGTCTGCCAAATTATTCGACTTTTTACTGTTTAGGCTCGGAATCAGGCTTACAAAAGATAAAATAGAAAGAATTAAAAGCGATCCTCACGATTTTCTAATTAAAGAACTGTCTAAGCGGTTTGAGGCCAATTTGTTTGAAAATACTCCATTCCTGCATCCGCATAGGGGAAGAGCAATCTTTTATCCTGTATTTTTCAATAATCTTTCACTCGAAGTTATAAACCCTCACGACAGAAATAAACGGGCAGGCACTAAACCAATTTACTATGAAGTAGTCCCTTCTGGGGAAAAAGGATACTTGCGAATTGCTTATGTGCCTTTTGACGGAGTATCGTCTAAGGATATTTTTGAGCAATACGAAAAAGACTGTGAATTCCTAAAGAAATGTGTTTACGGTTTAAGTAAATCAGGAATAGGGGCAAAAACAAAACTTGGCTGGGGGCAATTTAAGATATCTAATTTTGACTGCAAATACCTGGATAAGGATGGCAGCATTCAGCAATGTCCGTGTAAAAATGAATGAGAGGTGATGGATAGATATGGCAGGAACTAACCAAAACAATAGTAACAATGCAAAAAATATCAATAACTTAGAAAGCCATAGGTATGACATACTGAAAGCGGAAATAGGTGCTTTACTCTTTAATCTTGGGAAAACATGTATTCAAGTCGGTAATTGGAAAGATTATTTTAAAGGGTGCTTAAATGCAAATACACTGTCTATAGATAGTTACGAAGACTATTGCCCGCAACATCTTGGAAGTGAATTAACAAAAATAAGTCCTGATCTCAAGAAATTTATATTTGAAGATACGGAAGTAAAATTGCCCGATGGCAAGGATGCAAAACTGAAAGACTTTCTTTGTGCGGCAAGCAAGGATGACAAAAATACTAAAGAAGCTATTAAAAGGGTGTTGATGCGCGGTTGTGAAAACATAAATTCTGGAATAGACAAAGGTGCACCCGTGGAGACTCTATCTACATTATGGATTTCAAATGCTTTTGGAAGTTTTAAATCCGAAGTTACAGAAGGCAACTTTGACAAAAGGAGGCTCGACTTTTTCCGACAGATTTATGAGTTTCTGCGTAATAAAAATTTCTATAAATCTGGCAAGGTAGACTGGGACGAAATTCGCAAAAAGATTTTTGAAGAAGTCTTCTCCTGGTATACACACTTATTAAGTGATAATAGGTTTCCAGTAAACGATGTTACGCTGTGGGACCAGGTATATATGACAGCTTCTATGTTTAAGGCTGCACTTGCTGCATCCTACATAGATAAAAAGAAATTTGAAAGTTATATAGATAGTCCTGCCTCTGTAAGGTGGAGCATTCTTGGAATTCAATATGACAAGTTGGGCCTTGCAGAGAAAGGCCTGAAGCCTGCATCTATAAAGTGGTACAGGGATGCCTCAAAAAAAGTTGACGAAGATGTTAAAGGTATAATAGAAACTGAATATGCACTGGGTAACGAAGTTTATAGAGATGAAACAGGAATTTACTTTGTAGTGCCAGAAAACCTTTTAGGTGAAAAGTGGAATACATTTTACCATTTAGGAAAAGATTTCAAGAAGATTGAAGATAGAATTAAACAGAAATTCAGCGATAAGTTTGAAGGGGAGGTGTACCCTGCTATTTTGCTTACTGAACCGTCAAGAGGGCTTATGAACCTTGGTGCTCTTGTAGAAAGTGCAAAGTACAATTTCTTGAGTGCAGAATATCCCGAGCAATTTGCTAAACTTTTAAAAGATAAACTTTTAAAAGACGATGATTGCGAAAATGGTAAGGGCGAGAAACAGAGTTACGGTGTCTGTCAGGTGTGTGGTATGCGGCTTGCCTGCAAGAAAGAAGGGAAAGATAACTTAATTTGCGATGTATGTAATGAAAGACAAGGC
>WFZA01000034.1 GCA_015489815.1 Caldisericales bacterium
ATATTGTAAAGTTCGTAAACTTACTCGCCGATATAAAAACCCTTATATGCAAAAATATTTCGCCAGAATTCAAAGAAAAGTTGGAAAAACATTACGGGCTTAATGTTTTCATTACAACAAAGTCCACGCAAAAGGAAGCACTTGCGGAATTCTTTAACAGGAATTCATAAAGCATACAGATGATAACTTACGACAAACACTTAATATTTGGCATTCTCGTAATTTTAATATTTATTTCTTCGGTATTTTCTCCTTATCCAAATGGACAGCTCAAATTAGTACCACCTAAAAATGGAATGTATCTTGCCGCTTTTCCAAATTTTGGAGGAAGCGAAGATAAAGTAAGCGCAGAAAAAATTTTTGATTTCTGCGAATTGTCCGGAAGAAAAATAGCCTGGGCGTACTTCTCAAACAACTGGAACGACGGCATTAAGTTTCCAAGAGAACGCATTAATATCATACATTTAAGTGGAGCTACTCCGTATGTAAGGCTTATGCCTCGCACAAACTTTGAGGAAGGCAAACGGGATCCTACTTATTCTATGCAAAAAATCATCGACGGAAAATTCGACGCAGACTTAATCCAGTGGGCAAAAGATGTAAAACAGCTCAAATATCCGATTATAGTCGAATTCGCACCAGAGCCAAACGGCAACTGGTTTCCGTGGAGTGGCGTATTCAACGGGGGAGGAAAAACAACTGGATACGGAGACCCTATGCTTCCCGACGGCCCGGAGCGCTACAAAGACGCATATAGGCACATTATCGACATATTTAAAAGCGAAGGTGTAAAAAACATTACCTGGGTGTTCCACATAGACGCGCATTCTATGCCAGCCAAGAAGTGGAACAGTATGAAAGCGTATTATCCCGGAGATAATTACATAGATTGGATAGGCGTCAGTGCATATGGAGCACTTCAGCCTGGTGACGACTGGGTTTCGTTCAAAGATGTTATGGACAAAGCATACCCGGAGCTTTCAAAGATATCCAGCAAAAAGCCTTTAGCGGTGCTCGAGTTTGGTGTAATAGAAGATAGTAAAGATAAACTGCGCAAAGTTAGGTGGATAACAGAAGCATTTAATACGATAAAGTCCGGGCGATATCCCCGAGTAAAAGCTATAAGTTACTGGGATGAAAAGTGGCAAAACGAAGATGAAACATATTCTGACTTAAGAATCAATTCCTCAAAAGAAACGCTAAATGCCTACCAAAAAGGTATAAGCAGCCCCATATTCGTAACGAGCCCACACTTTAATAACTGGGACGCAAATAAAATATACTCAATGGATAATGTTAACGACTTTCTTTATCAACTTCAGGACATAGATCTTGAGAAAATCGGCAAAACTAAATTTGACCTTGCTATTATCGACTATTCAAAGGACGGCTCTGACGAAGAGCGATTTACTCCGGAAGAAGTATATAGGCTGGAGCACAGTATCGGCGGACAGAAAATAGTGCTCTCGTATCTGAGCATCGGCGAAGCTGAAGATTACAGGTGGTACTGGAATAAGGCATGGGACGAGAATAAAGACGGAATTCCAGACAAAGGCGCCCCAAACTGGCTTGGCCCGGAAAACCCCAATTGGAAGGGAAATTACAGAGTTAAATACTGGGATGAAGGCTGGAAAAAGATAGTATATAATTATCTGGATAAAGTTATAGATACAGGATTTGACGGTGTATATCTCGACACAGTGGACACTTACGAATACTGGGAGGAACACGCAAGCGACAAAAAAACGAGAGAAAAAGCAGAAGCAGAAATGGTAAAATTCGTTAAGCAAATATCAGATTATGTCCATAACAAAAGAGGCAGGCGTAACTTCCTAATTTTCGTCCAGAATGCAGAAGAGTTAGGCGTTCACAAAGATTACTTGAATGCAATCAACGGGATTGGAAAAGAAGATCTGTGGTTTAATGGCGATACGCCCCAACCAACCTCCTATACGAAAGAATCGATTAAATACTTAAGCCTTTTCAAAAATAACGGAAAGACGGTGTTCGTAACGGACTATGTAAGAGAAAAATCTCTTGTCGATAAGTTCTATTCAAACGCAATAGATAATGGTTTTATTCCCTATGCAACGGTAAGAGACCTCGATAAACTAATTATAAACCCGGGGCACGCACCAGACTGAATACGCAATTTCACGCAATTTAAGTTTCAAATATCCCGTTTGCAAAGTTCGCAATCTTGTAAATTTCGTCTTTTACCCTATTGCATTCTTCTCCGCCGTCTATCGGGGTTTTCTCGTTTATCAACATATCAATTACGCAGTGGTCAAATGGAATCCTGCCAATAATTTCGACATTGTTCTTTTGCGCAAACTCTTCTATCTTTTTTACATTCTCGTTATTTAAATCGTACTTATTGATTACTATTTTTGGCAGCACTTTAAACTGGTTTGCAACTTTTAAGATACGGTCAAGGTCGTGCATTCCCGAAAGCGTGGGCTCTGTAACGATAATTGTTGCAGTTGCACCGGATAGCGCAGAAATAACCGGGCATCCAGTACCTGGAGGGCCATCAATAATAATTTTGCTTAATCCCTGCTCTTTTGCAACGATCTGTGCCTGATGCTTTACCATAGTGACAAGGTTTCCAGAATTTTCATCCCCGGGGTTTAGCCTTGCGTGCACCATAGGGCCGTAATCCGTCTCTGAGAGATACCATTCACCCACGATTCCCTGTTCCATAGTTATTGCACCCACAGGACAAACATACACGCATAAGTCACACCCATCGCACTTAAATTCATTAACGATGAATTGGCCTTCGCTGTTTTTGTGTATTGCATCAAAGCGGCAGTGCTGCTCGCACAATCCACAGTGGATACACTTCTCCTGATGTATAAATGCAACAGACTTTCCCCTGAAAATTTCTTTTTTCAATACACGAGGTTTAAGAAGTATAAACATATCTGATGCGTCCACATCAGCATCTACTATAACTTTGTTCTTTATTATTTTTGAAAGGCTTGACGTAAGCGTCGTTTTGCCTGTTCCGCCTTTGCCGCTTAATATAACAAGTTCCTTAACTCTGTCCATTTTGTACTATCTCCTTTATCTGTTTGTAAATGTCAGCAAAAATTGCTTTGCCTTTTTCCAGAGCGTAAATTACTGGAACACCATTTGAATAATACTCTGCAATAGACCGCTCGAAAGGAATTCTTCCAAGAACAGGGATTTTTTCTTCGCTCGCATACTGCTCAATTAAATTATTGCCTTCTTCAGCCTTGTTGATTACAATACCAAAAGGCAGTTTTAATTCTCTCACCAGCGAAACAGTAAGTTTCAAATCATTTAACCCAAATAAAGTAGGTTCCGTTACAAGCAAAACAAAATCAGAATCTTCCATTGCTTCAACAACAGGACAGCTCGTACCGGGCGGCGCATCAATAACGACATTTTCCCCTTCCCGTGGAATAAATTTTTTCATACCACGAATCATAGGAGTTGCCGAGGATTCTCCAAGCTCTAAGGTTCCTTCAATAAACTGAATACCATTGCTCTTTCCAAACTTTATTTCACCTTTCTTTTTTGGAATTTCTGTAAGCGCTCCTTTTACAGGACACACATAAGCACAAAGGCCGCAGCTGTGGCAAAGCTCTGGAAAGAACATTGCTTTTTTAAGAGGCTTCAATATTACTATTGCTTTATATGCGCACGCATCTGCACACTTTCCGCAGAAAGTACACACATCCGTATTGATCTGAGGTATCGGTTCCGTGTAGGGAACTATTTTTTCTATTTCTGGCTTCAAAAACAAAGCGCCGTTTGGCTCTTCAACATCTGCATCCACATACACCCCGTTTTTCAGGGCAAGTGCAAGACTCACTGAAACGGTGGTTTTACCGGTGCCACCTTTACCACTTGCAACTGTTATCCACATATCTCTAATCTCCTTTGTCGAAACTTAGTTATACCTAACATTACAAACTAAAATTATAGTTGATTTTTCACAAAAGGCAAGTATAATAAACCAAAAAACGGGAGGCCAGCAATGAACAAGGATGAAATATTAAAGATTGTTGAAAAAGAAAATGTTAATACGATAATGCTTCAATTCACGGACATTCTCGGTTTTCCCAAACTCGTTGAAATCAGTAGTAAGGCACTTGAAAGAGTGTTAGAAGAAGGCATTGCATTTGACGGCTCTTCAATTGAGGGATTTGCAAGAATAGAAGAATCAGATATGCTTCTCGTTCCAGACCCAGATACATTTACAATTCTACCGTGGACCACTCAGAAGGAAATAAAAACAGCACGCATCATATGCGATGTAATGGATAAAGACGGAAACCCTTTTATAGGCTCTCCAAGGTTTGTTTTGAATAAAGCAATAGAAGAGGCAAAAGAACTTGGCTTCAATATGCAAACTGGCGTTGAAGAGGAATTCTTCCTGTTCAGGTTATCTGAAACAGGCGAGCCAACGACAAAACTCGTCAGCAAAGGAAGCTATTTTGAGATGCTCCCCGAAGACATAGGCGAAGCAACGAGGACCGAAATTGCATTAAGCCTTGAAAAAATGGGTTTTGAGATAGAGGCATCGCACCACGAAGTTGCACCCTCCCAGCACGAAATCGACTTTAAGTACGCAGACCCTATCACGACGGCAGACAGAATAATTACATTTAAAATCACGGCAAAAACAATTGCACTTGAAAACAATCTCTACGCAACTTTCCTGCCGAAACCTATTTTCGGGATTAACGGCTCAGGCGCACACACAAACATTTCTCTGTTTTCAAACAACGGAAAAAATCTATTCTTCGACGAAAGTAAAGAATTTGCACTTTCAGACACGGCACTTTACTTTATAGGCGGCATAATGAAGCACGCACGGGCAATCACTGCAATCACGAATCCGATTGTAAACTCTTACAAAAGGCTCGTTCCTGGATACGAAGCACCCGTTTACATTTCCTGGGCTGTAAAAAACAGGAGCGCATTAATAAGAGTGCCTGCAGCAGGAGAAAAAAGCAAGAGAATAGAATTCAGAAGCCCCGACCCAACGGCAAACCCATACCTTGCATTTGCAGTTATACTGAAAGCAGGGCTCGACGGGATTAAAAACAAAATCACCCCACCAAAACCCGTTAACAGAATAAATATTTACGAACTCAGCGACAAAGAAAAAGAGGAATTAAACATAGGAGTACTGCCATCTACCTTGCAAGAAGCAATTAACGAACTTAAAAGGGACGATGTAATCCTCTCTGCCTTGGGCCCACACATTGCGCAGAAATACATCGAAGCAAAAGAAAAAGAATGGGATAGTTACAGAACGGCTGTAACAGACTGGGAAATTAAAAACTCGTTGCCCTTATATTAGTGCGCTTTATATCAGGGCTGCTGCTACCGCAACAACAATTTAACAAAACTACAGGATTATTGTATAATATAAGTATGGAAGACACTTTAGATAAACGAAAGGGCGAAATCCTGAGTAATATAGTTGCTGAATATATAAAAACCGGAAAGCCCGTAGGTTCAAGTAGTATTGTAAAAAAGTACAGGCTGAACATTTCCCCAGCAACCGTAAGAAATGAAATGGCAGAGCTGGAGAAGATGGGTTATATATACCAGCCCCACACATCGGCAGGAAGGATGCCTACAAGCAAGGGTTATCGTTACTATGTAGAAGCGATGCTTAAAAACAGAAAAAGAATTAATGTCCTTGATATAAAACTCCCAGAGCCTGCCGAAGTAAACGATGTGCACGACCTGCTCAACGAAATATCGGAGCTTATCTCTTACCACACAAAAGAAATTTCACTCGTGCTTGCGCCAGACCTTGAAGAAGAGAAAATAAAATACATCCATTTGTTTACAGTAGAAGACTTGATATATATGGTGCTCGTTACGACGACGCACACGCTCGAGCCTTCGCCTGTTCTAAGAAAAAAAATTAAAGAAAATGTGCTGAAACAATACGAAAATGCACTGAACAAATACTGCAAAAATTTATCCCTGCGCAGAGCAAAAAAGATGCTAAAAGAAAAGAATTTTTTCTCCGACTTATTTTCAGATACTGAGGTTTTCAAGGCCGTTTATCTGAAATTGTCAAACGAAATCCAGAAGGGAGAAACGAGAGAAATTTATATAAAGGGCATTGCAAACCTCCTCACTACACAGATATCACTTGCGGAGAAGAAAGCCCGCTTCCTTCTTGAAATGCTGGAAGAAAAACGGCTGCTCGAAGAGGTAATTGAAGATGTCCCATCAAAAGACAAAATCGGATTCCTTATCGGAGAAGAAAACAAACTCCCAGAACTGTGGAACTACAGTTTGATTACAGTTAAGTATACTGTAAAAGAATTGGAGGGCACACTGGCACTGCTCGGCCCAACACGAATGGACTACATAAAGGGCATTTTCGTCCTTGAAAAAATCGCGAATAAATTAGAAGAAATCACAGAAAAGATACTCAAATAATGCGTGTTGCAATATTCACATTAGGATGCAAAACCAATCAGTACGAGAGCGAACTGATCAGGGAATCATTTGAAAAATACGGCGATAAAATCGTCCCTTTCAAAGAAGAGGCTGACCTTTACATCATAAATTCCTGTGTGGTAACTCAAAAGGCAGAAGCGGAAACGCGCAAAGCACTGCACTTTGCTCAGCGCAAAAATCCGAAGGCAAAAATAATTATAACGAGTTGTTTTGCCAATCTGCACAGCGACTTTAAGTCTAAAAATACCGTTTTATACAGAGGTGAGCGAAGCAAAATCGCAGAATTTTACCACAGCGGAATAACCGTCCCAATAGATTTAAAAGTAGAAAAAATCTCGACATTTGCAGAGCATACAAGGGCAACCGTAAAAATAGAAGAAGGGTGCGACAATTTTTGCACATTTTGCATTGTGCCATTTGTGCGCGGACATAAAATAAAAAGCAAACCCGTCGAACAGACCGTAGATGAAGTTAAAAGCCTTTCAGAAAAAGGATACAAAGAAATTGTTCTCACTGGGACAGAGATAGGAAAGTACGGAGAGGACATTGGAGCATCCCTTGCAGGTTTACTTAAAGCACTGAAGAAAATAGACGGAATCAG
>WFZA01000035.1 GCA_015489815.1 Caldisericales bacterium
CTGTTGAACGCCTTCTATCTGTATCATCCAGTCTTAATATCATTGTTCCGTTGTTGTGTCTTGCAAACAAATAATTAAACAATGCGCTCCTTGCATTTCCTATGTGTATGTTCCCTGTTGGGCTTGGTGCATAGCGTACTCGAACTGTCATTTAAAATTACCTCCAATAATTTATATTTAAATCACCTCTTAATGAATTTGCTTAGTTAATTATACAAACTTACATTGATTATGCAAAAAGCAATAGGTATTGACACACGAACAAATGTTCATATACTAAAGGTATGGACAATACTTATACAAAAGAGCGTATAATTATGCACATAGATATGGATGCGTTTTTCGCTTCCATAGAACAACGGGATAAACCATGGCTAAAAGGAAAACCCATTGCAATTTCCAATATTCCGGAAGAGCGTTCAGTCGTTGCAACAGCATCGTACGAAGCGCGAAAGTTTGATATTCACTCTGCTATGCCCGTAAAAATTGCGAGAAAGTTATGCCCGGACCTAATAATTATTAAAACAGATATTGATAAATACAGAAAAGAATCTTCCAAATTACTCAGCATATTCAATAAATTCTGCCCAGCAGTAGAGCAAACATCGATAGATGAAGCATTTTTTGACCTTACTTATACAGTGAAAAATTTCGATGATGCAAAAGATTTTGCTATAAAACTAAAAGAATTTATATATAATAGTCTCCATTTGCCTTTAACTATAGGAATAAGTTATAACAAACTACTTGCAAAGCTTGCATCAAAGTTGGGAAAACCAAACGGATTAAAAATCATTAAACCCGAAGATGCAGATAAAATATTAGAACCTTTGCCTGTTGGAAAAATAAGTGGAATAGGTAAACAAACTGAAAGAATATTAAAAGAAAAATTCAATGTGCGGACATTAGGAGAATTAAAGAAAATCCCTTTGCTTAAACTTGCGTCTGTATTCCATTCGCAGGCAGTATTTTTATATAATGCAGCACGCGGCATCGATAACTCAAAAGTTATTTCCGACTATGAAAAGGGTAATCCTAAGTCTATAGGGAATTCCATAACACTTCGTGCAGATACAGACGACGAAGAATATATAAAAAGCACATTAAAATACCTCTCGGAAAAAGTAGGCCTACGGATAAGAGTTTACCACTTATATGCAAAAACAATAACAATAGTCGTAAGATACAAAGATTTCAGTACATTCACACACAGAAAAACGCTTAGCAAAGCAATAAACAGCAATTATGAGATTTACATCCATGCACTAATGCTCCTTAAAACAATTTGGAAAGGTAAAAAGATACGGCTCCTCGGAATTTCTTTATCTAACTTTAAAGACCATATTGAAAGAGGCCTTTTTGACAAAGAAGACAATTTACAAACACTGGAAGATGTACTGGACAGATTAAAAATGCGGTTCGGAAACAAAGCTGCAGACTACGGGAGCGTAATACTTGTAAAAACAAAAGGTATGATATAATAAACTTATGAAAGAAATTAGCGGCATAGAGATTGATAACGAAGGAGGCTCTCTTTCAGAGAAACTTATTGGCCTCGTAATAACACTTGCTATCTGGGGCATCTCCCTTATAGTAATGCACAAAATGAGGACAAAAGAGAGAAAGGATTAAAATTCTATAGACATTCCGTCACCTGCGGCAATTACTTCTATCCCTAACTTGTCTGATAATTTCTGCGCAAGTTCAAACGGTTTACTTCTAAGCATCGTCATCCCAAAGTGCGTCATTATAATTTTTTTAGGTTTAATACCATCCGCAATTTTTTCCACATCTTCAAGAGAAAGATGCATTACATTTTTCATAGGAGTAAAACGCACCACATTCATAACAACAATGTCACTGTCTTTATAATAGTCAATCAAGTCGTCAAAGAATAATGTATCTACGATAAAAGAAATTGTTTTTCCCTCTACAAAAAATTTAACGCCGTATGTTTCAGCAGTATGTTTATGCAAGAAAGTTTGAAATCTTAGTTTATCCCATACAAATTCTTCTTTGTGTGAAAAGGTATCAACCCTGTCAAGAAAATTTATCAGATATGGAAGAATTACTCTGTTATTTCCGTGCAAGGCTTCATTTGTAGTAAAAAGCACTCCACCCCTGCTCAGCCCACCCTGCGTAAATGCATCCATAATAACATTTGCATCTGTCGAATGGTCCAGATGTATGTGCGTAAGGATAATACCGTCCAACTTCATTACATCAATTTTTGGACGGGACCTTGCCATTCTAACCAGAGTTCCAGGACCCGGGTCTAAAATTAATCTTTTACCAGATGTTTCAATGTATGTGCCAGCAGAAGAGCGGAGCTGCTTTGCAACGACAAAACGCGCACCTGCCGTACCTAAAAACTTTATCAAACCCATGTATAAATCCGCCTCCATTTCTTATAAAATCTTTAAAATAATAACACCAAAACGAGTACCCGTAAATATCCAATATCGTAAAAAAAGTTTTTCTTTTATTTTACAATATAGTTATAATAGTTCTATAGGAGGGGTGTATGAAAAACTGCGATAGAGAGATTAAGAAAACACTGGTTTATCTTCTTGCAGGTGGAAAAGGCCAGAGACTCTATCCACTTACAGAGGAGAGAGCGAAACCTGCCGTACCATTCGGAGGAAAATACAGGATCATCGACTTCGCATTGAGTAATTGTGTTAATTCTGGTTTTAGAAAAATTTTAGTAGTAACGCAATATAAGTCTGCGTCACTAAGCAGGCACCTTGCAGTAGGCTGGAATTTTTTGAGCAGCACATTTGGAGAATACATTATGGACTTACCACCTCAACAAAGATTTGGAGAAAAGTGGTATGTAGGAACAGCAGATGCAGTTTACCAGAACCTATACTTTATTGACAGGGAGAAACCAGAATACATTATTATACTTTCTGGCGACCACATATATCAGATGGACTACAGAGATATGCTAAGAGCACACATAGAGAGGAAAGCGGACATAACCGTGGGCACAGTTGTAGTTGAGAAACAAAAAGCAACTGCTTTTGGAGTTATGCAGATTGACTCAGAGGAACGCATTATTAACTTTTACGAGAAACCAAAAGATCCACCAGAAATACCAAACAAAAAAGGATACTCCCTTGCTTCTATGGGTATTTATGTGTTTAATGCCAACAAACTAAAAAGCCTTTTAGACCATGACGCAGAGATTAACACATCTACTCATGACTTTGGAAGAGATATAATACCATTTGCAATACACAATAAATTAAATGTATTTGCATACAGATTTGTTGACAAAAACGGCAACGAAAGATACTGGCGAGATGTAGGAACAATAGATGCCTTTTACGATGCAAATATGGACCTTATTGCGCCTATTCCTCACCTAAATCTTTACGATAGGGATTGGCCTATCTATACTCATGCAAGGCAGTACCCTCCTGTTAAGTTTGCTTCAGCAAAAGTCGATGGTAAATATA
>WFZA01000036.1 GCA_015489815.1 Caldisericales bacterium
ACTTCGTATTTGGATGTTTTGCTGCAACTTCGCCAACTGCACCAGCAAGCATAAAACCGACGCCTATTACGAGGTCGCAATGTTCCTGTTCTGCAAGTGTCGTAAGGTTGGGTACATAGTCTTCTTTTGCTTTGGATTCAAGAACGACGGGTGTGATGTTTAAAGGGTGAATATCTTTATCCTTCAAGTCGTCCGGAATACTTGCCTTATACTCAGCATCAGTCAGCGGTTGGTATCCGCCACCTTTAACATACTTTACTTTTGCTGCCCACATTTCAAGGCCTCTAAGGGCAGAATCGTTAAACGACCTGTCTCCTCTTCCACCTACATCTGTTACGAGACCAATTTTGATTTTCGTTTCAGCAGGTTTTTGTCCGCCGCCTTCTGAAGGTTTCTGTTTGGGAGCACAACCTGCAAATACGGTCGCAATCATTAAGACTGCAATCAAGATTACTAAAATCTTCTTTGCTTTCATTAAAAAGCCTCCTTTCTCATATTTATTACAAAAATTATAAACTACAAAAATTTTTTGTCAAACTTTGACTTATGCATTCAATAAGTATCTCCGCGTGCAAGTATTAACCTTAACAACTCAAGTAAAACATGTTTAACACTCCCCTTATCTCTTGCATCGCAACTTATAATCGGTATTTTATTGGGTAGTCCCAGCAACTTTCGCGCTTCGTCTTCAGTAAGTCCATCTTTATTCTCAAACTGGTTTAATGCAACCACGAGAGGAGCATCCGTCTTTACCCTAAAAAAGTTAATCATATCTCTTGCTTCGTCGAACTTATCTCTCTCTCCAGAGTCTACCACCACGATAATGCCCAGTGCATCTTTCCCGAGTATGCTCCACATATAATTAAATCTAAACTGTCCCGGTGTCCCGAAAATGTGGAGCACATTCTCCCCGTCAAGTGTTATTCTGCCAAAATCCATAGCAACTGTTGTGGAATCTTTAATTCCAGCTTCGTTCGTATGCGTCGTTTTTGCTTCCGTGTTTACCGGATCTATTTCAGTAACAGTATTAATAAATGTAGTTTTTCCGGCAGCAAACGGACCTGAAATAACGATTTTATATCTATTCATACTCGTTTCAACCTTTCTATTAGTCTAATTATAAAGTTACGAGAGGCACCTTTCCTCTTAACAAATCTCTTTCCCTCTGCATCCTTTTGACCTACTTCTCTTACGATCTTAAGTGCTACGAGTCCGTAAACATCTTTTGACACATCAATCACTGTCATATTAAGTTTTAACGCAATCTGCCTTATTGTAAGCCCCTTACTAAGCAAAGAAATAATTCTCCACTGGGTAGGAGTAAGGTGAATGCGTTCAGGAATTCCGTCAGATGAAAGCTTAAAAACAGAATCTACTGAAGATACTTTATTCTTAATTTTATCCCACTCGTCTAACTTGGATGTAGCAAGAAGAACAAGGTCTGGAATGGACTTATTTATAGACTGCTTAATATGAGAAACATCTTCAGGTACAAATTTAAAATATCCCTCTTTGATACTTAATAAGTCCACTACCGCAGGTTCTCCTCGATACTGTTCAGTTTCAGCATCTTTTACCTGTCCTCTTTCAAAAAATATTGCTCCTTCTTTCTTTCCAAACGGAGTTTCACCTTTAAGAATAAGACGCCCCGTCTTTTCACCCATCGAAATGATTTGAAGCACTTCGTCAAGTGTAAAATCTTTTAAGCTGCCTTCAAGCATGTTAGAAGAATATCCTCGCTAACTCATAGAATTTTGTATCTGCTTTGTGGATTTTTCCAGCCGACTCTTCAAGAGGAGTAAATTGAATTTTACCTTCTTTAACACCTATCACTCCGTTAAATTTGCCTTCATCAGCAAATTCTACTGCTGCATTTCCTAACCTTGTTGCAAGAATTCTGTCAGAAGTCGTAGGCATGCCTCCTCTCTGTATGTACCCAAGCACTGTAGTTCTGGACTTTATGCCTGTAAGTCTCTCAAGCTCTTCCATAATCGTATATCCTACCCTACGCTTTCTATTAATAGGATGCCCAAAGTCGTCCTTTTCCACATTTTCATCTTTACCTGCCGGTAGTGGTGCACCTTCAGCAACTACGACGATACTGAAGTTTTTACCTTCTTTTCTACGCTTTTCAATGTGCGCTGCAACATCCTTTATGTCGTATGGTACTTCAGGAATGATGATGTAGTCCGCACCGCCTGCAAGTCCACCAAATAAGGCAAGCCAGCCTGTTTCTCTTCCCATGGTTTCTACAACCATAACTCTATGATGAGAAGAAGCAGTAGAGTGTAAGTTATCTAATGCATAACTAATAATTCCTACGGCACTATCAAAACCAATTGAAAAATCCGTACCCCAAATATCATTATCAATCGTCTTGGGGACTACAATTGAAGGAATTCCCTCTTTAGAAAGATTATTAGCAATACTAATTGTATCTCTATCACCTATAAAAATAAGCATGGTTAATGCATTCTTCTTAAAATTTTCTTTTATTGCTTGAATATATTTAGGATCCTTAAAAGGATTAAACCGAGATATACCGAGTATAGAGCCTCCGGATGGAAGGATACCAGAAACACTGTGTTTAGTTATAATTCTCACATCGTTATTGACGAGGCCAAAAAACCCGTCCTGAAAACCTAATACTTCGTCCTCTTTCTCAAATGCAGTCCTCGCAATTGCCCTTATTGCTGCATTAATTCCAGGAGCGTCTCCTCCATCACACAAAATCCCGTATCTTTTCATATTACAACCTCCTTCCCAAAATTTATTTATTATATCAGAATTCTGTTTTTCCAGTAAAAGTAAAATTATTAATTCTTAAATATGGAACACTCACAGGCGCCATATCATACACCACTTTCACTGATTTGCTAATTTCAGAGACATTATTTAAAGCAGTAATTATACTTTCAGTGAAACGCATATTCTGAAGTGGGCGCGTAATTTTCCCGTTCTCTATTAAGAATAACCCATCCCTCGTCATTCCCGTAATAACGAGTTTTCTTGGATCCATAACATTCGTATACCAAAATCTTTGAACAAAAAGCCCGTGCTTTACATGGGATATCATGTCATCTACATTGCCTGCACCACCCTGCATTATAAAGTTCATTGGGTATGGACTGTAAGGACTCGGTTGCGGCAATGAATGGCCCGTAGACTCTTTTCCTTCTCTATAAGCCGTTAAGGTATCATATACAACTTCTTTTGCAATCCCATTCTCAAAGAATACGACCTTTTTCTTGGGAACACCTTCAAAGTCAAAAGGCATTGGTATCGTAAGTTTGGAAAATCCGTCGTCAAACATCGTAATGTTATCACCTAAGAGTTTTTTACCAAAATTATTTATAAGAAAACTCGAACCTTCTTTTAATGCACGGGCATTTAAGGACAAATATAGCATGTGAGAGATAAACTCTGCAACAGCATAAGGTGTGAGTATAACTTCGTATTTGCCCGGCTCAATCGGTTCTGGATTTCTACCCTTATCTGCAATGCTTACGCTCTCCTCAGCAACTTTCTCCACATCTATTTTATCGATATCTATATTGCTCTCCTTAGAATAACCACTTGAAGTATCACCCATAATAACGCCTTTTACTGACGCAACAGTACGCACAGCATAGCGTTCTACTCCAAGAGAATTCATAACGGCAAACTCTTGCGTTGCCGTTTCTACAGTTCCAGATGCATTAAAACCAAACTTTTTAGAGCGGTCAATAATTTTCTTTGCAATTATCGCACGCTTTTCAGCATCACACTCTGCTGTAGATTCGGCGTAACCAAGCTTACTGTCAAATTTAGCCTCTTCTGGCTTTGCAAACGAAACGAAATCCGGATTATCCTTCTGGAACTTTGCAATCGTTTCGGCGTCTTTTATTACCTTTTGAATGGATTCCTCATCCGCAATGTTTGAACTTGCTGCACCTATCTTTTTGCCAAATGCAACTCTTACATTAAACTGGTAGTCTTCGCTTCCTACATTCCTGTGGATGTAGTTATTAGCAAAACCCGTAAGATACGAGCGTTCTCCTAATAGCACTGCTTCAGTCTGGTCTGCTTGAGAATAAGACAACGCTTTCTTTAATATTTCTAATGCCTTTTCTTTACCAATCATTTCAGTACCCCCACCTTCACATTTCTAAAGCGTGCAGGCGCAACTCCGTGACTCACCTGCATCGTTTGCATCGGTTCGCCTTTACCACAATTTGGAACACCCCACACATGCCAGAAGTCCTTGTTTGCTATCGCATCACAACTTCTCCAAAACTCATAAGTGATACCCGTATAAGTGGGATTCTTTACCATATCCTGGATTTTTCCGTTTTTAATTTCCCAACCTATTTCCGTTCCAAACTGGAAATTTAACCTATTCTGGTCTATACTCCAACTTTTATTCGTATCCATGTAAATACCGTGGTCAACACCTGCAATAAGTTCGTCAAGTGTCTTGTCTCCAGGTTCAAGATTTATACTCGTCATTCTAATAATGGGCATAAAATTCCAGCTCTGGGCACGCATGGCACCCATTGGCTCAAGTTTTAACTTTTTTGCTGTTTCCCGTGAGTTTAAATATCCCACAAATAAACCATTCTTTACGAGATATATCCTCTTTGCTTTCACTCCTTCGTCGTCATAGGCAAATCCGCCAAGCGCTTCCGGTATCGTTGCGTCTGCAGTAATATTTACTATGTCAGAACCATAGCGAAATTTACCTAACTTATCAGGAGTAAGGAAAGAAGTTCCAGCAAAAGACGCTTCCTCTCCTAAAACTCTATCTAACTCTGTAGGATGTCCTGCACTCTCATGGACCTGCAAAGCAAGCTGAGCACCTCCAAGAACTATGTCCATCACTCCAGATGGGCACGGTTTTGCTTTAAGTAAAGCAACAGACTCTTTCGCAATGCGCTCTGCATTGTTAAGGAATTTATACTCCTCAACGAGTTCGTATCCTTTGCGCTGATAATCCCCACCAAAGCTGCTTGGATAACTCCTAATTTGAATTTCCCTTCCATCTGTTGCAATAGATGAGATACCAGCACCACTTACGATTCGCTCTTGCTTTATGTAAGAGCCTTCAGAAGATGCAAATGTTTTAACTTCACTGAGAAAATACATACTGCCACTTCTGACAATTACACCAGGAATTTTCATTAATTTATCTGCTTCAAGTAATAGATTAATTTTTTTAGACAGAGAGACAGAAAACGGGTTAATTTTTACAGACTGCTTTACATCGTCTTGAAAGATTTCTATGTCTGCAAGAGAAACATCTTCAATTTTTGTCATACTGCTTGCCTTAGCGATAGCAACAGCTTCTTCGGCAACCTTCTCGGCTTCGTCATTCGTCATTCTAAACGATGAGGAAAAACCCCAGGCGCCGTTAAAAATAACTCTTACTCCAAAACCCTTCGTATAAGACCGTTTTAATGCATCCACGCTGCCATTTTTTGTGGAAATTTCTTCAACTTCCTGTTCCACAATACGCACATCCGCATAGGACGCACCGGCTCTTTTTGCTGAGAGTAAAGCACTTTCAACAATATCTTGCATATAATTGCCTCCTTATATTCAAAGTAATTATACCAATAAAGCGAGCATATCAAAATAGGTAATTTTGCTCAACCAGAAAGAAGTCTTTTTATAGCAAGGCAACAGCAATTATAAATATAACTCAGATAAAAAGATTACTATAAAAAATACCGATTAAATTCCAATACAATGATTCCCCTTTTTTTTCAATAAACTTCTGCTTACTTTTAAAACTCTAAAAAGGACATTCTAGAATCCCTTTTGGGGTTAACAGTTTTATTAACCTAATTCTGTAATATTTTTATCTATGTACACCTTTTGTGCAGAAACTTTACATTGCGGTAAGTCTAAGTTACACTCCCTGAACATGGAACAGCTCTTTTTCATAATAGAGACGAGACTCAGCATCACTGGAACTTCTACCAGTACACCAACAACAGTTGCAAGCGTTGCGGGAGAGCCAAGGCCAAATAATATAACTGCAGTTGCAACTGAAAGTTCAAAGAAATTAGACGCACCTATCATAGTAGCCGGTGCTGCAAGAGAATATTTTACATTGGACCACTTCGCCATTGCAAACCCCACGAAGAAAATAAAGTAAGTTTGAATAATCAACGGCACCATTATCAGTATAACCGCAACTGGACTCCGGACAATTGCTTTACCCTGGAACATAAAAATCACGATAAGCGTAAGAAGAAGCCCAATTATTGTCACCGTTTTCATATCTTTTACAAACACTTTTGTAAGCCATTCTTCGCCTTTGGCTCTGATAATAAATTTTCTGAATATATATCCAAAAATAACAGGAATTAAAACATAGATAACAACCGAGTAAAAGACAGTAGAATAAGGTATAACCATCTTGTTTAAACCAAGCAGAAATTTTACTATTGGAGCATAAGCCACGATGACTACCAGATCATTTACTGCTACCTGTGCAAGCGTGTAATTTGGATCACCCCCCGACAGATAACTCCACACAAACACCATAGCAGTACAGGGAGCAGCACCTAAAAGAACAGCTCCAGCAACATAGCCAGAAACAGTATTTGCTGGTATAAAAGAAGAAAACATGAATTTAAAAAACAGTACGGCAAAAAAGAACATCGTAAACGGTTTTACAAGCCAATTAACGATAAGGGTAATCCACATCGCCTTTGGATGTTTATAAACATCTTTAAGCTTTCCAAAATCGATTTGCACCATCATAGGAAAAATCATTATCCAGAGGACTACTGCTATAGGAATAGAAACCTGGGCAACAGAAAATCTACCCAGGCTCTTTACAGCAGATGGAAATTTTACCCCAAGGTAAGCACCTAAAATCATACATAAAATAACCCATACACTTAAATATCTATCGAAAACAGAAAGTCCACTTTTTTTAGACATACAATACCTCCTTTTGCTCTTTAACCACCGCCTACCGGGGCAAAAATACTTACTTCGCCACCATCATGAAGTGGAGTTTCAAACCAGCTTCTCTTGAGATTTATCAGAATCATGATATAACTACATTCATCAATGCGTAATTTGTCCAGCAATTCCTGAACAGTAGAACCATCTGGTATTTCCATATAACTCTCTGGTGGGCCGTATTTCAAAAAATCTCCGTATAGTTTAACTTTTACTCTCACCACATACCTCTCTGAATTTTAGTATCGTTTTGATAAATTATAGCAAAAACATAAAAAGATAACAACACATCTCGTACAAAGTTACGTACCTATCCCTGCCCTCACACCATTTATAACGGCAGTAAGTTCTGATAATTCATGAAAGATCACTGCAGATGGGATATTTATTAATCCAGCTAATGTTAATGGTATTAAAATGGCAAGAACCGTGATAGCTAAAACTATATTTTGCTTATTAATTTGCCTGGCTTTTTCTCCGAGATCCAGCACAAATACAATATTCTTAAAATTATCCGACATAAAAGCGACATCCGCTGCTTCAATTGCAACATCGCTACCAATTGCACCCATTGCAATTCCTACATCTGCCGTTGCGAGCGCAGGTGCATCATTTATCCCATCACCTACCATAGCTACAGTCCCTGCTTTATGTTTAAACTCTTCAACTATCTTAAGCTTATCCTCAGGTTTTAAATTAGCCCTGACATCCTTAATGCCTAATTTTGCAGCAATTCTATATGCAGAATTTTTGTTATCACCAGTGAGCATTGCGACATATATATTCCTACTGCGCAATTCCTCGACGGTTATACGCGCTTCAGGCCTGATTGCATCGGAGAGAGCAAGTATCCCAATCACATAACTATCCCTTCTTACAATAACAATAATCTTTCCATCCTCGAATGATGAATTTGTATGCTCCTTAAAGGCTTCATTATCTTTACTATTTTCAGGTTTTCCTATATAAAATAGATTTCCGCCAATTTCTGCTTCCACACCAAAACCTGAAATTTCTTTAAAATGAGAAACGCTAAATTTTTGATGTTTTAGTGGTTTAATCTCTTTTACTAACGCTTTTGCAATAGGATGGTTAGAAAATTTTTCAATACTATAAACAACAGAAAGTAGAAAATCTTTGTTCACTTTAATTGGTATAATTTCTACAAGAGACATTTTCCCCAAGGTGAGAGTTCCGGTTTTATCAACTAAAACAGTTTTTACATGGCCAAGCGCTTCAAGGTAAGTACCTCCCTTCACTAAAACGCCATGTTTACCAGCCTTTCCTATACCTGCAGCAATTGTAACAGGCGTGGACATTATCAATGCACAGGGAGCAGCAGCAACAAGGAAAGAAATCGCCCTTGTATCCCAGAGCGAATGAGGAACTCCAAATAAATGAGGTATAATCATTAAAACCAGAGCGGTGATAAGAACAATAGGAGAATAAATTCTTCCAAATTTTTCAATAAATAGCTGGGTTTTGCTTTTTGCTTCCTGGGCTTTTTCAACGAGTTCAATAATTTTTGAAACTGTATTGTCTTGAAACAAGGACGTTACCCTCACGCTAATAAGTCCATCTGTATTTGTCGTTCCTGCAAAAACCGTATCTCCTGAATCTTTAAAGACAGGATTAAATTCGCCGGTAACCGAGGATTCATCGATATGAGCAGAACCCTTAATGATAATCCCGTCAGTTGGTACAGTTTCTCCGGGTTTTACAATGAATATTTCTCCAATTTTCAAATCTTTTGCTGGTATTACTTTCTCCTTACCATTCAAAATGACTCTCGCTTCTTTAGGGACAAGTTTTAGAAGACTTCTAATAGAGCGCCTTGTTCTCGCATATGTGTAATCTTCAATTCCCTCTGCAGTACCGTAAAGCACAGATAGAAAAACCGCTTCGCTCCACAAACCAAGTGCAATTGAACCAATAACTGCTGCAATTACCAATATACCCGTACCTATCTCTTTCTTCTCAACAAGATCCTCAAATGCCTCTTTTATCCAATAGAACGAAGAAAACAAAATTAGAATAGTATAAACAGAGATCTTTATAGGGTTATATACCGGGGTAAATTTAAAAACAAAATAAAAAATAGTTGCAAACACTCCTGTAGTTAATGGGACAAACAGTGGGTTAAACCTGTACCACTTAATATCATATTCCATTTTCACGACCTCCAATCATTTCAAAGTAATTTCTAATAATCAGTAACGTATTACAGGTGTCAGATTTTTCATAGTGATACGCAATGTTTTTACCTATTAAAAATTTGAATTAACTTTCTTTGCCTTTTGCTATATAATCAAGAATTTTTTTAAGCTCGTCTATTTTCTCTTCAGCGCTCCCTGACTGTATTGATTCTTTTACGCAAATTTCAAGGTGTTTTTTAAGTATGTGAAGGTTCACTTTCTTTAAAATCCCAATAACTGCAAGTAGCTGTTTGGATATATCAATACAATAAGCATCTTCATTAATCATTTTCTCAATCCCTCTTAAGTGTCCTTCAGCAGTCTTAATGTAATTTAGCATATCAGTATGCTTGGGCGTGCTTTTACTGCCATTCCACTTATCTGTTTTTGCCATACAAAACCTCCTTTGTAATAAAATTTTTTATTTTTAAATTAAGAATTCTTTATATCTGTTTTTAAGCTTTCTCTAATTATTCATCACGCTTTTAATCTTTACATTTGTTACCAACACTCCCTAAATGCAAATAACTTACTCCATGTACCATACTCAATCGCTTATCCACCCCACCTGGGGTGGGGATATTATATCAAACCTGTCCCATCTGTCAAGCAATAGCTTAATCCCTATAATGCTTCCTAAAATACATGCTTTTCGGATACCTTATGAGTTTCTTCGATTAAATTAAGCAATTACAAATTACTAAATTAAACCAGGTCAAGTACTTCTCGATAGGGCTACTTTAAAAATAATTGAGCAAGTTGGACTAACAAGTTTTACTTATAGGAGAGTATTATACAGATAATTTCAATTACTTTATTTCTGAAAATCCCCATAGTTATGACTATTCTGATAAGCATTTTTCCTTCTATAGTACAGTATCTACAGTTATTGTATTTATATAAGTATGTAGAGCAAAGTTACAATTATAACTATCATAGGATAACTTATTTTTCTGCCATCTTCGAGCAAGCCTTAGCAAACAAGGATCGCAATCCCTTAAGGTGGACACTAACTTTCCTTTATAGCTTCTTCCTGTAGATTGTATAAAGTGAATTGAAAGCAAGCTATGAAAAATGTATTTGTCAACAAAAGATAAAACTTATTGATTGCAATTTCTAAAAGTTTTGCTTTTAATGCGGAGATGTTTTGCTACACTCAACATGTGAGGGTAGTATATACGATGACTCTCCTATGTAAGGTTGTTATGGCAGAGACTCTTGCTGCCCTCAGGGTGACAGCAGGGCGGTCATCCTTGAACGAGAGTTAGCAAGCGAAGGATCTCAATTCCTTTCGAAAAAGGCACATAATTCTCTTTCTAATTCTTAGTTATAAAAGTGTGAGATTTCTGGTTATTCTCCCATCTAACAATTCAACGAATAAACCGTAATTATACTCGCTCACTTTTTTGGCTTGTGCTTTATTACCTCGCTCTCCACTATGTATACAACATCTTCGCCTATGTTTGTTGCAAGGTCTGCAACGCGCTCGATGTTTTCTGTAATCCTGATAATTGTAAGCGCCCGGTTAATGGTAGTGGGGTCTTCAAGCATATAGGTAACGAGTTCTCTAATAATCTGTTCGTTCAACGCATCCACCATATCGTCCCTGCGGCACACATCCCTTCCTAATTCTGCATCCTGAGATATAAACGAAGCAATGGCATCGTCCAGCATTTTAACTGAAATATCTACCATCTTGGGCAAGTCTATATATGGCTTTACATCAGGTTGAGGTATCAACTCCAATGCAAACTCAGCAACATTTGTGGCGAGATCGCCCACGCGCTCAAGGTCATTGTTCATTTTCATTATCATTACGACTGTACGCAGGTCTCTTGCCTTTGGCTCAAACAGAGCAAGTGTTTCAATTGCGTCTTCGTCTATTTCTATTTCAAGGTTGTTTACCAGTGGTTCTTTTACATTGATCACCTGCTCGACAAGTTTAGAATCCTTTTCCACGATTGCTTTCATACTGTCCTGGACCATACTCTCCGCTATATTTGCCATACGGAGCAATTTTTCTTTTAATAATGCAATTCTTTTTCCTATCATATAACCCTCCTAACTAAATTTTCCCATAATGTATTCTTCAGTACGCTTATTCTTTGGGGCAGTAAATAAAACTTCTGTTTTCCCATATTCTATCAGTTCGCCCATATACAGGAATGCCGTATAGTCTGAGATGCGGGCAGCCTGTTGAATATTGTGGGTAACAATTACTATTGTATATTTTTTCTTTAACTTCTCTATAAGATGCTCAAGCCTGTTGGTCGCAATTGGGTCAAGTGCAGATGCAGGCTCGTCCATAAGTATCACCTCTGGCTTTATAGCAAGGGCACGCGCTGTGCATAGACGCTGCTGCTGCCCACCAGACAGAGAGAATGCGCTTTCAAAAAGTTTGTCTTTCACCTCTTCCCATAAGTTTGCATCCTTCAGAGACTCTTCCACTGTCTGCTGAATAATTCTCTTATCTTTCATTCCGTGAATTCTCAAACCATAGGCAACATTTTCGTAAATACTCTTAGGAAATGGATTTGGCTTCTGAAAAACCATCCCTACTCGCTTCCTCAGGTCAAATACATTTACATCGCGATCGTATATATTTTTGCCGTCAAGATATACCCTCCCTTCTATACGTACGCCTTTTATAAAGTCGTTCATTCTGTTAAGGGAGCGAAGAAAAGTAGACTTTCCGCACCCAGAAGGACCAATAATTGCAACCACAGAATTTTGTGGAATTTCCATCGATATACCCTTTAATATTTCTTTGTTTCCAAACCACAGTTTCAAGTTCTCTGTTTTCATTTTTACCATTTCTTCATCCTCCTGCTCTTTACCCTTATAACAATTGCAACAAAACTTAGAGCAAATACAAAGAGCAAAAGCACCGTACTTGCTCCGTATGCAATTGGAATTTGTTTATCTGGAAATGTTCCTTCCGTAAGTAAGCCATATATAAGGTACGGTAGCGCCATTACCTCGTTAAAAATACTGTGCGGCAACCTTCCTGTATAGAAAGTTGCAGCAGTAAATAAAATCGGCGCAGTTTCCCCTGCTGCCCTTCCCACGCTTAAAATCACGCCCGTTAGAATCCCCGGCATACCAACAGGAAGTACTATGTGCTTTATCGTTTGCCACTTCGTTGCACCAAGCCCAAGCGACGCCTCCCTGAAGGAGTAGGGCACAGATTTTAATGCCTCTATCGTTGCCTGAATTATAGTGGGCAGAATTAAAATCCCAAGCGTAAGGCCGCCAGAAAGAATAGAAACGCCAAAGCAAAATTTATTAACAAATATAGCCAATCCAAACAGGCCAAATACCACTGACGGAATACCAGAAAGCATATTTACGGATAAACGGAGAAAACGGGCAAAAGTATTATCTGAGGTATATTCTGCAATGTAAATACCGGAAAGAACCCCAAGTGGAACAGCGAAGATAAACGACACCAGAACGAGATAGAAAGTTCCAAGTATTGCAGGGTAAATTCCTCCCGCCGTAATTCCATTTCTCGGAACATCCGTAAGAAACCTGAAACTAATTACCTTAAAGCCTTTAATAAATATATAACCTACAAGCAGCGCAAGAAAAAAGACAGAAGCATAAGAAAGTAACCTTATTATGCCAAACACAATGTGCTCTTTTTTTACTTTATCCATCATACCTTCCCCATATGTGAAAACTTTTCGTGATAGTATTCTGCAATAACATTGAACACGACAACGATCAGGAAGAGTTCCACTGCAAGCGCAAAAAGCGCGTGGTAGTGCAAACTACCCACAGGTGTTTCGCCCATTTCAGCAGCAATCGTCGCAGTAATTGGCCTCATAGGACTAAAAATAGAGTGAGGCATGCCCAGCGCACCACCCGCAACCATTAGAACGGTCATCGTTTCACCTATTGCCCTGCCAAACCCAAGTGATACAGCAGTAATAATGCCGGGCATAGCGGCAGGAATTACGATGTGAATAAGCATTTCAGCACGAGATGCTCCAAGCCCAAGTGACGCTTCTTCTATACTTTTTGATACAGCAGTAATCGCATCTTCCGAAATACTTGCAATGGTAGGAAGTGCCATAAACGCAAGAATAATACCTGCAGTAAATCCCGTTTGCCCTATAGGAAGGTGGAAAATTTTCTGAACGAGAGGCGCCATAAATACAATACCAAAAAATCCGTAAACTACAGATGGAATACTGGCAAGAAGTTCCACTATAGGTTTTAAAACTTCTTTCGTAAAAGCATTTGAAAGCTTCGCGATGTAAATAGCCGTAGCAAGTGCAAGAGGAACAGCAATAAGCATAGCCGTGCCTGCAACAATCAGTGTAGAAACTAAAAGAGGAACAGAACCGAATTTAGGAGGAGATGTAGCAGGACGCCAGGAAATGCCTGTTAGAAATTTCCACAGAGAATACTCTTTGAATGTAGTAACACCTTCTCCAAAAATCGTGACGATAATGGCGAATAGAACAATCACTGCAATGTAACCCAGAATAGGCAAAAAGTATTCGATAATTGCCTTTTTCTTCATCATTATTTAGTAGGTTTTACTGCAATATATCCGACCTGTTCAACAATCGTTTGGCCTTCAGGACTCATTACAAAGTCTATAAACTTCTTTACTGCCCCCTGAGGCTCGCCATCTGTATACATAAAGAGCGGGCGGGAAATCTCGTACTCTCCGCTTAACACTGTCTCTTTTGAAGGCACAACGCCATCATACTTTAATACTTTTACACTGCTATCCACATAGCCAAGCCCGATGTATCCAATTGCCCCTTTTGTTTTTTCAACAGTAGTTTTTATTGCCTGATTGGATCCCTGCACAACAGCAGTAGAAACCATCTCCACTCCTTTGCCAAGCACCTTTTCCTCAAAGATCTCAAATGTCCCAGAGGAAGAGTCACGTGTGATGGGGACAATTTTCATGTCAGGCCCGCCAAGTTCCTTCCAATTGGTAATTTCTCCCGTATAAATCTTTTTTAACTGTGCGTGGGATATCTCAGAAATTGGATTGTCCAAATTTACAACAATTGCAATGGCATCCTTTGCAATAATGTTTTCAACAGGATCTATCCCATTTGTTTTTGCCTTGTCTATTTCACTCTGTTTCATAGGCCTTGACGCATCAGCGATATCGCAGATACCATTTATAAGGGCCGCAATTCCGTTTCCAGAGCCAGTTCCCCTTACAGATATATTTATATCCGGATACTTATTCATAAATACTTCAGCTGCCTTTTGTGCTATGGGAAATACAGTTGTGGAACCATTAAGTGTAATGTTCTCAGGAGAACCACCAGAATTCCCTTCTTGTGGTGCAGTTTTTCCACATCCACTTAGCATGATGATAAAAACAACAACTAGTGTCATAACCAACAAAAAGTTTCTTTTCATTACTTTACCTCCTTTGTTTAGGTTTACACCACGAGTTTACTAGGGCATTATTAAGAATACATTAATGCAATATTAATTTTCGGTTAATTTTCTATAAACGGCATCTGTATAATAAATTCAATTCCCTTGCCTCGAGTGCTGCGCACCGTAATGTGTCCTTTATGAAGCTCGGCAACTCTCTTTGCTATCGTCAGTCCTAATCCCGTCCCACCGCCTTTTCTGCTGCGCGAATGTTCCAGACGATAAAATGGTTCAAAAATGTGTTCTACATCAGCTTCATCTATTCCGACGCCATTATCCTTTATACTAATCTCGGCAAAGTCACCCTTTTTTAAACTTATCAAAACTTCACTACCTTTAGAATACTTTAAGGCATTCTCTACGATGTTTTTTATCATTTCTTTAACTAAAAATGAGTCCCCAAGAATCCATACATCTTCAAGGTTTAAATGTAAGGAGAACCCATACTCTTTGACGAAATGTTTTTCAGCGTCCAAAATAGAAACAATGCAATCCTTAAGATTTATACGAGCTTTTGCAATGTTTTCTCTATGTCTAATCTCAGTCAGAATAAGGAGCTCCCTCGCAAGCCCGTTCATGCGGGATACATTACTTTCCATTCTTTTGATAAATTCCATCTTTTCCGATTCTGTCAGCTGCTCTTCTTTCAAAATATCTAACACACCACTGATGACAGAAAGTGGGGTTTTAAGTTCATGCGAGACTGCGGATATAAATTCTCTCTCCATAATTTCTTTCTCTACCTGTTCGGTAATGTCATTCAGTACGAAAATTACGACTTCTCTCTCGCTATTCAATTTTCGGTGGAAACTATTTGCTTTATATATGCGTCCCCCAACACGCACTTCACGGTTATCTACATTCCTATCGAGAGACTCAGCTATTAAATCCATTAGTTCAAGGCTATAAAAATATTCGTAATAAAAGCAATTTTCACATTTAACATTCTCCTTCTTCAAAGCACTGCACGAACCATTTGCAATAAGCACACGCCCTTTTTTATTCATTATAAAAACAGGAATGTGAAGAAGGTTTAAGGTATCTCGCAGGCTGGACATAATCTCACTTTCAGTTTCAAACAAAAAATTACTTTCCTCAAATAAATTGTTCAACTGGTTTTTTACTTTAACAAAAGGGTCATATGGGACAAGCACGAACTTTTCATAATTCTCGCGATTTCTCAGCTGCAATAGTGCATCAGATATACGAGAGAGCTCTTTTTTAATCCATTTTTCCTCTACTAAATAAAAAAAGATAATTGCAATAAGAAATGTTAAAAATAAAAGATTGTTGCGAAGAAAGTGCGCCACTATAGTAGCTACAACTAATACAAAAAACAGAAAGGATGATCGTTTATTCATCAGAAACTTTATAACCAACTCCTCTGACCGTTTTTATCTTATTTCCGCACTCCCCTAATTTTTCTCTTATGTGCCTAATGTGGACATCTACAACGCGGTCAAATGGCTCGTCTGCCCTTTCCTTCCACACAAAATTTAGAATTTCATTTCTATTAAAAACACGCTCCTTTTTTGACATTAAGAGCCGAAGAATTTCAAATTCTGTAGAGGTCAGGAATATCTCCTTCTCACCGCAAAATACTTTAAACTTTTCAGGATCAAGGATAAGGCCGCCACTCCGTAAAGACACCGTGGGAAACTTTTTTCTCAGCAATGCTCTTACTCTTGCAGCGAGAACTCTTCCCTTAAAAGGTTTCACCACATAATCGTCGGCACCCATTTCAAATACGGATACGATGTCTGACTCATCTCCTTTTGCAGTAAGTACTATGACGGGTACAGAGGCCGTTTCATTACTATTTCTAAGCACTCTTAACAAATCTTCACCGCTAATTCCAGGAAGCATAAGGTCAAGCACTATGCAGTCAAACACCTCTTTGCTTATAGATTTTAATAGTAACTCCCCACTTAAAAAGCCTTCTACTTTAAACCCTTCACGCTCAAGGTAAAACGATACGATTTTTATAATGTCTTCCTCGTCGTCCACAATGGCAATTTTTTTCATTTTAACCCCTTTTTATTATACGGAAAATGCAACAAAAAATACAACAGTTATTGACAGAAAGGATATTCTTACTACAATTGAATTGAAATGAAAAGAACGATCGTCATTTTAATAATACTTTCTATAATAGGCACAATAGGTGTGTACGCATATACACAGCTCGGAGTCAAAACCGATGTCGTATTAAAGCAAAAGATAATTTACAAAACTTCCAGCCCTATTACATCTTCCTTCGTACTTGGTGACGATATTGCATTGGGTACGGCAAGTGGAAAGCTTTTTATAATAACTAAGGATGGAACAGTGAAGTGGTCAAAAGACATAGGTACAAACATTTCCCAGATAAAATCGGATAAAAATGGTAATCTCCTCGTGTGTAGTGTGTACTTTTACCTGTTTAGCCCTCAAGGCAAGAAGTTATTTTATAAAGGTTACAAGAACTACATAGGCTTGAGTGGAAAGTTTCTTTCGGACGGAAATATAGAACTTATATACCAATCCCTGACTGACCTCTCTTATATTGCCGTGAAGACAGATATGAACGGAAAAACGATAGTATCGCGTAAAATTCCAGATCTTGGAGAAACTTCGTTCATAAAAATTACAGATAAAGGCAACATCTTGTTTGTAGGCGCACGAGGTGAATTATACCTACTGGATAATACTGGTATAGTGAATAATGTCGTATTGAACAACAAAAATGCAGATTATCACGAAATATATGCAAGAATCCTACCCAACGGAAACATCGTTTGTGGTTATAAAGTTAACTTTTCAGAAAATCAAAGAGTGCCAGTGTATCTTTATAGTGATACTTTGCAGAGTATTAAACAATCTTACATAAATGGTCCAATAAACAATGTGATAGTAGGTTTGCATTATCTCGTATTTGCCACGAAAGACAACTTCTTGCTATACGACTTTAAAGGTAATTTAATTAACAAAAAGATAAAGTTGGGTTTTACTCCTATAGGGTATTCAGAGAACGAAAGTGAGCAGGTTTTTGTATTTTCTAAAAACATGGGAAGTGAGCAGGGAAAACCTATTTACAGCGTAGTGACTATTAAAAACAATAAAGAAGTAGGACGATACCTGTTTTCCTCCTCTTCTATACCTCAGATTATACTCGACAGTAAAGACGAATACATTTTCGTCATTAATCAAAATACACTAAGTATACTCTACAATTAAGCAAGGAGGGGGTTACAATGAAAATCGATGTATCAAATGTAACTCATGAGGAAGCAAAAAAGAGGCTGGAGGAACTAAGAAAAAAACTGCGTTATCACAGTTATCTTTACTATGTGCTTAATAAACCTAAAATCTCAGACTACGAGTACGACATGATGTTTCAGGAATTACTCGCACTGGAGAGAAAATTTCCGGACCTCGTTACTCCTGATTCTCCGTCACAGCGCGTGGGTGCAGAACCTGCAAAGGAATTTAAAACAGTTTATCACAAAATCCCGATGCTTTCCTTAGGCAACGCATTTGACGACGATGACCTGCGTGCATTCGACAAAAGGGTAAAAAGAGAGGCAGGTGTAGAGCAAATAGAGTATGTAACGGAATTAAAAATGGACGGCCTTGCAGTTTCAATCAGGTACGAAAAAGGCATCCTCGTTCAGGGTGCAACGCGGGGTGACGGAATAAGGGGTGAAGATGTCACTGCAAATGTTCGCACCATAAGAGACATTCCTCTAAAATTATTCGGAGACGAAATACCAGAAGTGATAGAGGTACGCGGAGAAGTTATTATGTACAAAAAAGACTTTGAAGAACTCAACAAAGAACGCGAGGCAAAAGGCGAACCTCTGTTTGCAAACCCAAGAAACGCTGCAGCAGGCTCCTTAAGACAGCTTGACCCAAAAATCACTGCACAGAGAAAACTTCATATGATCGCATACGGTATTGGAGAAGTCGTAGGAAAAGAATTCAAAAAACACTTTGAAATACTACAATTTCTTCAGAAAATCGGCTTCAGGATAAGCCCGGAGGCTGCGGTGTGCCCTGACATAGAAGAAGCAATCAGGCGCTGCAAATATTATACCGCACATAGAAACGAATATCCGTTTGGAGCAGACGGAGTAGTCATAAAAGTAAACGACCTTGAGTTACAAAAAAAATTAGGAGCAACATTCCACGAACCAAGGTGGGCAATTGCCTACAAATTTCCACCGGAGGAAGCAGAAACCGTCGTGCGTGACATTATCGTACAGGTAGGAAGGACAGGAAAACTTACTCCAGTTGCGATCTTTGACCCTGTGGAACTCGAAGGCAGTATCGTTTCGAGGGCGACTTTACACAACGAGGATCAGATAAAAAGGCTTGACATAAGGATAGGTGACCATGTTATCGTTAGAAAAGCAGGTTCAGTAATACCAGAAGTCGTGCGAGTAGTAAAAGAAAAACGCACGGGCAAAGAAATCCCGTTCAAGATGCCCGACAGGTGCCCAGTATGCGGCGGTCCCGTAGTAAGGCTGCCCGGGGAAGCAGCAACGCGCTGTATAAATGCATCGTGCCCTGCGCAGGTAAAAGAAAGGATCGTACACTTCGTTTCCAGAGAGGCAATGGATATTGATTCTATTGGCGAAAAGTTGATAAACCAGATGGTAGATAAAGGGTTAATCAAAGATTATGCAGACCTTTACTACCTTAAAAAAGATGATCTATTAAAACTCGAAAGGATGGGGCCCTTACTTGCAGACAAAATTATAAGGAACATCCAGAACAGCAAAAACAGGCCGCTTGCAAACCTTATCTATGCGCTTGGAATCTTCCAGGTTGGAAAGCACACAGCAGAACTCCTTGCAAAAAAGTATCACAGCCTTGACGAGATAATGAACGCAAGCGAAGAAGAACTTGCACAAATAGAAGGCATAGGGCCAATAACTGCAAAAAGCATAAAGGACTTTTTCTCATCCGAATTAAATAAAAAAGTAATTGAGAAACTAAAGGAAGCAGGTGTGAAAACGGAAGAGGAAGTAAAAACCGAAAACGAGAATCTACCGCTTGCAAACGAAAAAATCGTATTTACCGGAGCACTAAAGTCAATGCCAAGAAGCAAAGCAAAAGAACTCGTAAGGGAACTTGGAGCTGAAACACCTGACACCGTTAGTAAAAAAACGACACTCGTCGTGGTAGGAGAAGACCCGGGCTCAAAGTTAGAGAAAGCACAAAAACTAGGCATAAAAACGATCGGAGAAGAAGAATTCTTAGAACTTTTGAGGAGGTATGGAAAATGGACCTAAAGAAGTACGAAAAGCTTGCAGCACTTAATCTCAGTGAAGAAGAAGAGAAACGGATTTCAAAAGACTTAACTGACATTATAAACTACTTTGAAATTTTAAAAGAAGTAAATACAGATAATGTTGAACCTCTTGTATATACAAAAGGCGCAAAACTATTTATGCGTAAAGACGAAAAACAAAAGTCACTTAACAAAGAATCATTAAAAAAGAATCGAGAGTTGTTTAACGGCAATTTCTACAAAGTGAAAAAAATTATAGGAGACTAAAATGGACATACTAAATAAAACCGTCGAAGAAGTTGCATCAATTGCAAGGAGCGGAGAGGTTTCTGTCAAGGAAATTGCAGAGCAAACGATTAATGCAATAAAGCAAAAAGATTCAAAAATAAAAGCCTTCGTTCACATAGACTTCGATGCCGTTATAAAACGCTCCGAGGAACTCGATGCAAAAAAGGACAAGTCGGGCGTTTTATTCGGGGTGCCCGTTGCGATAAAAGACAATATGAATATGAAGGACACGGAAACGACCGCTGGCTCAAAAATTCTTTCAGGCTATATTTCTCCATATGATGCAACAGTAGTAGAAAAACTCAAAAATGCAGGCGCGTTAATCGTCGGAAAAACAAATATGGACGAATTTGCAATGGGTTCTTCTACCGAAAACTCTGCATTTTTTAACACGCACAATCCCGTAAAGCCAGAATATGTACCCGGAGGCTCCTCGGGAGGTTCAGCCGCTGCAGTAAAAGCAAACGAAGCTATTGCATCACTCGGTTCAGATACGGGTGGCTCCATACGAGAGCCTGCTGCATTCTGCGGAGTAACCGGGCTAAAGCCCACATACGGCAGGGTGTCCCGTTATGGACTTATCGCATTTGCTTCGTCACTTGACCAGATAGGGCCGTTCGGAAAAACGGTAAAAGATACAGCAATTATGCTTAATGCAATTGCAGGTTTCGACCCACGCGACGAAACAAGTGTCCAGACAGAAAAAGAAGATTTTACTGAACTCCTTGGAAAAGACATAAAAGGAAAGAAAATAGGAGTAATAAAGGAAGTCAGGGATTTCGAGCTACAGGAAGAAGTAAAGAACAGCTTTAACGATACCGTAAAGGCACTGCAAAATGCAGGAGCAATTATAGAAGAAGTTTCAATCCCACACCTTAAATACGCACTACCCGTTTACTACATCATCGCACCAGCTGAAGCTTCAGCAAACCTTGCCAGATTTGACGGAGTCCGCTACGGACTGAAAGTAGAAGGAAAAGACCTCAGAGAAACATACGAGAAAACTCGCACGGAAGGTTTCGGAACAGAAGTAAAGCGGAGAATTTTAATAGGCACATTTACGCTTTCTGCAGGCTACTACGACGCGTACTATCTCAAGGCGTCAAAAGTAAGAAGGCTTATATCAAATGACTTTGAGAAAGCGTTCAGTAAAGTGGATGCACTAATTCTTCCTACAACTTCCACCACAGCATTTAAACTTGGCTCCATAACTAACCCGTTGCAAATGTATATGAACGACATCTTTACAATACCCATAAGCCTTGCAGGACTTCCTGCAATTTCCATTCCATCCGGAAAAGACAAAAAAGGCCTGCCAATAGGTATGCAGCTTGTAGGGAAGTGGCTTGCAGAAAAAGAACTTTTACAGATTGCCTATGCAGTAGAGCAGGAATTGGGAGGAAAAAATGGAATATAAACCGACAATTGGGCTTGAAATACACGTGCAGCTTGCAACGAAAACTAAAATATTCTGCGGGTGCTCTACGGAATTTGGTGCAGAGCCAAACACAAATGTGTGCCCCGTCTGTTTAGGACTTCCAGGCGCACTTCCCGTACTTAACGAAAAAGTCGTAGAATACGGAACAAAATTAGGGCTTGCACTGAATATGCACATCAACAAAACATCCACATTCTACAGAAAAAATTACTTCTACCCGGACCTTCCAAAGGGGTACCAGATCACTCAGTATTCTATTCCCATCGCATCTGAAGGCTTTTTAGAAGTAAAAACTTCAAAAAGCAAAAAGAAAATTCGCATTTTAAGAGGGCACATAGAAGAAGACTCCGGAAAGTCCATACACACAGGAGACATAACAGAATCAGAATACTCCTATATAGACTTTAACCGCTCTGGCGTCCCGTTAATGGAAATCGTTACATACCCGGACATTGAAACAGCAGAAGAAGCATATGAATTTCTTGTACTATTAAGAAAAACAGTAAGATACCTGGGCGTTTCGAGCGGAGATATGGAAAAAGGCGCATTGCGCTGCGATGTAAACATTTCCGTTTCAAAAGGCGAAACACTGGGGACAAAAGTAGAAATAAAAAATTTAAACTCGTTTAGAAGCGTGCGCAGAGCACTTGAATTCGAAATAAACAGACAGATAGAAACACTGAAAAAAGGCGGAAAAATCGTCCAGGAAACGCGTCACCTTGACGAGCGAACAGGAGAAACAAAACCGATGCGCACAAAAGAAGAACTCAACGACTACAGATACTTCCCCGAACCGGACCTCCCGCCGCTTATTCTAACGGACGAATACATAGAAAAAATTAAAGAAACTATACCAGAGCTCCCAAATGAAAAGGAGGAGAGATTCGTAAAAGAATACGGGATAAGCGAAGACTATGCGCACGAAATTACCGCATCTATAGAAGTTGCAGAATACTTTGAAGAAGCAGCAAAACTTACAGGCAAACCGAAAGAAGTTTCAAACTATCTAATGGTAAACATTATGAAGTTTATCAACGAAAATGGAAAAAACATCAAAGAAATTACTTTTGGCGCAAAAGAATTCAAAGAACTTCTTGACCTAATAGACAGCAAAACCATTTCTAAAAATATCGCAAAGAGCGTGCTTGAAGAATCGCTGAGCAGCGGAAAGACACCTTCACAAATTGTAGAAGAAAAGGGGTTGAAGCAGATTACGGATACAGGAGAAATAGAAAAAGTTATCGATGAAGTAATAAAAGAAAATCCTAAACCAGTGTCTCAATATCTTAACGGGAAAAAACAGGTAATGGGTTTCCTTATCGGCCAGATAATGAAAAAAACAAAAGGAAAAGCAAACCCGAAAATTGCATCTAAAATATTAATCGAAAAGCTCAACGCATTAAAGTAAATTGCTAAAATGAATTGTGCACAATGAAGAAGTTTCTACTTTCGGTCCTGCTGATAATTATCCTATTAGCAGGACTTTATAATTTAAAGACTCTTTCAGGATATACAGACTCTCCTGCAAAAATGAGGGGAATCTGCATTCATGGAGAAGATATTGCAAAATATGGGGCAAAAGAGGTTCTCACACAAATCAAAAGTTATGGGTACAACACCGTATTTCTGCTGATTAAAAACCCACATGGCGAAGTGTACTACAATAGCAGTTTTATGCCAGTAAAAATGCCTGTTTTAAAGAAAACTCTTGAGGAAGCTCACTTACTTGGCTTAAAACTCTATGTATACTTCCCGCTGTTTATGGATAGGCACTACGGAGAACTACACAAAAGTGAACGAATGGTAAGTTCTGACGGCAAAACGAACCCATACTATATTTCTCTGCTCAGCGATAAGTACTTTCAGTACATAAAATTATTCCTCGGAGAACTGCTCAGGTATAATATTGACGGCGTAGTGTTTGACTACATCAGGTTTCCAAATGGAAACTACGACTTTTCGCCATACTTTGAAAGTTACGCAAAGTCTGAAGGCATTTCTTTTACTTATGTAAAGCAAGTTGCATACAAAACATTCGTTTATCCTGCAGATTGGAAAACGATGTTCCTCTTATACGGAACAGATCCGCAGATAACAAAATGGGTGAACCTCAGAGAGCAAATTATAAGGAATGAAGCTGAAATTCTTAAAGATTACATCAAAAATATCAACCCCAATGTAAGAGTGGGGGCTTTTATGGTTGCGCGCGGATTTGAAGAAAGCAGCAACATAAAGGAAACGCACGCTTATCAGATGGTAAACTTTTCTCAGGATTATGGCACATTTGCAGATCTCGACTTTGAAGTCCCTATGGTATATCTAAAGTCAATAAACGAGAGTGCAGAATATGCAGTTTCAGCAGCTAAAAAATTAAAGAAGAATGGCGCAAAAAAAGTTTACATAGGGATAAACCCATACAATATTCCTGCTAAGGAAACAAATAAAGAAATCTTTTACGCTTATGCATTTGGGAATGGCGCTATATTGTTCAGGTACCCTTTATTTAATATGGGGAAAGCAGAATTTAAAGAAGTCCCAAAGTTAAATTCAAAAGTAAGTTGCACAATTGAAACTTCAACCGGAGTAACAAAAGAAATCAAAGTAAACATAGGAGAAAATTCTTTTATACCAGATTATGCAGGTGCTGTTTTTGTCCAGGAGTATTACGCATTCAAAAAGATACTACTATACATAGGAAAGCACACATTATACAAAAACGACCTATTAAGCACAAACTTTATCACATCCAAAATGGACACTGCACCTTTCATAAAAGACAACAGGACATTTGTGCCAATTCGTTTCGTTGCAGAAAATTTAGGATTTAGCGTGCAGTGGGATGCAGCGGAAAGGAAAGTCACAATAGAGGGACTTTCAAGAATAGACGAATAAAAAATCTAACTTGCAATGTATATTTTATTTTTACCGCTGTTTTTTGCCGTGTAAAGTGCTCTGTCTGCCCTATTAATAAAATCTTCTGGAGTTTCACCGGGCTTGTATTCTGCAATTCCTGCAGATGCAGATAGTTTTACACTACCCCTACTAAAACGCTTTGAAATGTTTTCAAGAATCTTTTGCGCAGTAAGAGATGCCCCATTAAGAGAAGTTTCAGGAAAAAGAACGATAAACTCGTCACCACCAAATCGAAATGCAAGGTCCGTACTTCTTATGGAGTCCTTGATAATTTCTCCAATTTCTTTTAGCAATCTGTCGCCCGCAAGGTGTCCAAATGTATCGTTCCACTCCTTAAAGTTATCTAGGTCAAAAATAAGAATAGAAAGTTTTCTTCCGTAGCGTTGGGCTCTGTCTACTTCTTCCTTAATACGCTGCATAAATTCCCTTTTGTTGAATAGTTTCGTCATTTCGTCAATGGACGAATAAATGCCAAGTCGCTCAAGATATAGAACACGCTCCAGTATAGCGCTGCCCATCTCCATTATTGCTTTTGCAAGGTTTACATCGTACACACTAAACTTGTTGGGTTCGTCTCCGTGAATACTTAATACGGCTACTACCTTATTCTCAACTATAAAAGGAATGCCTATGTAAGAGCGTGACATATTCTTGGTATGTACCCATGTTTTATACTCTGCTGTATCATTGATGTATAAAACCTTTTTACTCTTAATAATGTCAACCACAGGACCGCTATAATCACCTCTGTTCATCATTCGTTCTATCATCTCGACATCTTTTCCGGGAATATTTTTTACTGCAATGTGCGTCCAATTGCCTTTACCTTTACTCACATCTATGACAGCTCCAGAATCCGCATTAAATACCCTTACAGCCATGTCCAACATTTTCCAATAGGCACTGTATACGGTACCCACCTTCTGGAGTTCGACCATAAAGTCAATCATTAAGTTCAGAAGCAACGAATGAGTAAATACGGGGCGCATCGCCCGCGCATACTTTTTTAAGAAGTTAAGCTCTTTTTTAGAAAGAGGGATGTTTCTTTCGAGAAAAATGTACATTAGGATACCGTAAATTTGAAAGTGAAAAACCAATGTATACCTTTCACGCAGGATTTTAATACTTTTCGTTTCGAGCATAATCATACTTTTAAGTAGATTTGTTTCTTTCTGGCTGAAATTGTAATTGTAGAGAACCTCAAGACTGTCTCTGCTCTTCCCTATAAGCATTACCGCTTTGTTAAACCTGAGTGACCTTATAATGCCGTTCAACGCTACATTAACCTTTGACTTTAGTTCTTCTCTGGAGGCAACCTCTATCAATGTTTTTTCGATAAAGTATTCTTCTTTAAATTGCTCCTCTCTTCGCATTCTTCTGACTCGCATAAATGTAGACACGATACCACCAAGTGCAACAAAAGCAGAAAAAGAAATTATGATTACAGCACGATAGAAAAAGTACTTTTGGTACAATTCATTTGATACACACACACCACTGTCATATGTAAAATACAGAACGACGAACAGAATAGTAACACTAACAACCGTAATCGCAATGTAACAGCAATTAAAAAATTTTTTAAAACCTCTCACAAAGTTACCCAACACACATAATACTCCTTTTAAAAAATTTCGCTTATTCTAACACTATTTAAAACAATTACAAAATACTTTACCTGACAGCAAGAGTTTATTATAAGAAATTATTAAAAATTAACAAATCGATAAAACTGAGGAATTAACGGATAAACCTTAAAAGCATTTTGAAAGATCTCTTGATAATTCAGAAGTTTAAACTGGCAAGTCCAGTTATTAGAACGAAAAGGTATTGCATTACTCAATAGATCGAGGTGCGCAAATTCCTATAAAAATTCGTTTACGATGTGAAATTTACAAGGAAAGTCCACTTAGAACGAGTGAGTTTACCGGAGAAACTTGCCGTTTTGTATAACTTTTGTATAGCAAGAATAATAACAAAAGTAATATTCTATCACACGATTAAAGACAAAATTAAAAGTCACACATTAAAACGGAAGTGCACGATGTCTCTATTCTGCACGATGTAATTCTCCCCTTCAATCCTTAGAAGTCCTTTTGCCTTTGCTTCCTTAAAAGAGAAGTTTACTGATTCAAAGTCTTTAAAAGAAACGACTTCTGCCGCAATAAATCCTCTTTCAATGTCGCTGTGGATGCGTCTTGCCGCCTTCCGTGCATTAGTGCCATTTTTAATCGTCCACGCCTTCACTTCGTCTTCGCCTACAGTGTAAAATGTTTCGTAGCCAAGCAAACGGTATGCCGCTTCAACAAATTCAGGGAGAATAGGCTTCTCCAATCCGTAAGATGCTAGGAATTCTGCTTTTTCTTCATCGCTAAGTTCAGAAAGCTCGTACTCAAGATTAACTGGCACAACAATTACATCTGAAGTCGAATTAATTATACCTTTGACTTTTGTCTTTAAATCTTCTTTTTTATCTAAATATTCATCCGATATATTTATCACATAAAGAATAGGTTTTAATGTAAAGAACTCAAACGATTTTATTGCAGTTACCTCGTTTTCGTTAAGGCCAATAGAAATTAAAGGTTTTTCGTTCTCCAGCGCTTCTCTGCACTTCAATAGGATTCCCTCTTCGTTTTTTGTCTTCTGGTCTTTCTTTTCTTTTTTTATACGCTCAAGGCGTTTCTCGATAACTTCAAGGTCCATTAAGTATAGCTCGCTATCAAACGATTTTATTGCATCTTCCACATCCATAGTGCCAGAGAATGCATCGACCACTTCCACCAGTGCATCCACTTTTCTGATTGCAGAGAAAAGTTCGTTTCTCCTTTTTTTATTTTCAAATCCGGAAGGAAGCCCGGGAATATCCACAAAAGTTACTTCAGCAGGCGTCGTTTTTTTAGGATGGAACGCTTCCGAAAGTTTGTCTAAATTTGGATCTATAACTTTTACGCTTCCTATGTTTGGCTTATCAAAAGAAACACTTCCCTCGTTTCCCGTAAGTGCTTTGAATAATGTTGTTTTTCCAGACGACTGTAAACCTGTTATTCCTACCTTCACGCTTTCCTCCTAAAATAAATAATGGTAGCGTAGCAGGGAATCGAACCCTGGTCTGGGGATTGAGAGCCCCCTGAACTAACCACTGTTCTACTACGCCACCTCTGGCTGGGAAGGATGGATTCGAACCATCATTAGAGGATCCAGAGTCCCCTGTCCTACCATTAGACGACTTCCCAAGCGGTGATATTATACAAAATTAGAAAAAAATTTCAATATACACACATAAAGTATGGCTGGGAAGGATGGATTCGAACCATCATTAGAGGATCCAGAGTCCCCTGTCCTACCATTAGACGACTTCCCAAGCGCTTTTATATTTTACTCTTCTTCTTCCTGAATTTCAATACCTTTCCCAGTAAGTAAATCGCGCCCGTGCGACTTAATGTCTTCAAGTTTGTCTTTTGTAATCGTGCCTAATTCTTTCGTTTTTTCTTTAAGAATTTCTCTCGTTTCAACACCAGAACGCGGCGCATAAAGGACACCTAGAACAAAACCTACCACTGCACCCCACAGAAAACCACTAAAAAAGCTACCGCTTCTTTCTTCGCTCATTTCTATCGCCTCCTCTACTTACGAAATATTTTTTATAAATCGAGTATCCCTGTGTTATACCCAATGCAAGTTTGCCAATATTATTCAGCGTATTCATCACTCCTCCTTCTCTTTTGCCAGAATTGCTACTCCCCACGGAAACTTTTGAAGGAAAAGGGATAGAAATACCCCTCCACAAAAGTACAAGCGATATAATCGGCAAAGCAGTATTCAAAAATCGCGTTGCTTTCTCAGTATTTTCGAGAGTTTTTTTTAGATGCACCGTTGCACCGGTCGTATTTTTTACCGTATCCTCAAGTTCTTTGCCAATACTATCAACCTTTTCTTCAAGATTTTTTACGAGGCTCTGGGTTTCAGAGAGAGTAGCATCCGTCCTTTTGGAAAACTTCAAAAGGAAAATTACTCCAGCAACAACAACCACTGCAATCTCAACTGCAATAACCCACAATGCTACTTCAATAGAGCTCATAAACACCTCCATTTTTACGAGCCCCACGCGAGCCGTGACTTTAGGCGTTTTCTTGGGTCCCGAAGGACAAAGCGGAGACTTTGTTACATCTACAGGAAGCATCGAGTGCTTCGACTTACGATGTACATCTATCCCCAATAAATATGTGTTGGCCCAAAACCGCTAAAGGCTGCACGCACTCCGCAGGGCTCAATACTATTTTAGCATTTTACAGATAAATTTCAACCGACCGATTCATTCCTGATAAATTATATCTAACCATTTCTCTAATTCACGAAAATTGTTATACAATTATAAAAACTTTTTAAGGAGGTGGGAAATGGAAAAAGTATGCCCGATGTTTGAAAAGTGCCCTTTGCTGCCAAAACTTTCAGAGGAACAAAGAGAAGTCGTTATTAAAAATTACTGCAAAGGTAATTTTGAAAACTGCGCAAGGAAAAAGATAAAAAACAGCGGGAAAATGCCGCCTGCAGACCTTATGCCCGACGGCTCCACACTGAAGTAAAATTTCGTTTACGCAGAAAGTAAAAGCATAGTAAAGATATTGCAATTCTGCACCAGAAAAATGCAGCGCCTACTGAAAAGTATTTACTGTTATGTTTAGGCGCTCTGCACTTTTTTATGAGTTCATAAAACTAACTTGAGGGGCGAACCTTTATACTTTTATAGCAAAAAGTTTTTAGAAATTTTCTCAAATCTGATTATTAACTATACATTACGCGCCTCGTACATATGAAAACAAAAACTATAGGCTATTTTATCAAAAAAAACATCTGTCAAATAGGTAAATTACTGAAGTCCTTTCAGTAGAAAACCACCCAATTAAATTTTTAACCCACATCAACATTTGGATAAGTCTTTATTTCCCGTATAATAGTGCGTAAAAGCGAAAACAGTAAAAATACTCAATACAAATTGAGAGGCAAAAAATGGACAGGGAAAAACTTTTTGAAGAATTAAAAAAGAATGTAAAAGAAGAAAATTTAATAAAGCATATGCTCGCAGTAGAAGCAATCATGCAAAAACTTGCAGAGCACTTCGGGGAAGATGTGGAAAAGTGGGGCATTGCAGGCTTAATGCACGACATAGACCTCGACAAAACGCGCAATATGCCCAAAAAACACAGTTTAATAGGCGCTGAAATGCTTGAAAAATTAGGACTGCCTGAAGATGTAGTTTATGCAGTTAAGGTGCACAATCCCATTCACAACCTGCCAAGAAAAACACTTCTCGATAAAGCGCTTTATGCAGCAGACCCTATGAGCGGGCTGATCACCGCCTGCGCACTCGTAAAAGGCAAAAAACTTGCCAATGTGGACACGAAGTTTGTGCTGAAGCGCTTTAAGGAAAAGCGCTTTGCAAAAGGTGCAAACAGAGAACAAATCACTTCCTGCAGCGAAATGGGATTAACGCTTGAAGAATTTACAGATATTTCGCTGAATGCGATGAAAAATATTTCTAAGGAGCTTGGATTATGAACATAGTAGAAAAAGCAAGAGTATTAAAAAATGAAGGTAAAATAGACGAAGCAATTGCACTGCTTGAGAACTTCATAAAGGAAAACAAGAAAGAGCGCCTCGGCGCGCATAAACTTCTTTCAGACTTATACCTGAAAAAAGGAGAAAGCAAAAAGGCAATAGAAACTCTGCGCAGCGCCCTAAAACACAACCCGGGCAACAAGTGGCTCTATCTTATGCTGGGGGACCTATTCTACTTTGACTTAAAAGACAGTGAAAACGCAAAAAAGGTATATAAGGAAGGGCTTTCAACATTTACGCATCCAGTAAAAACAACGATGTCGCCGTACAGATACTTTCTGAAAAGGCTAACGACGATTTTTTACGACGAAAACAACCTTAATGAAGCAGAGAAGTATTATGAATTATTCATTGCGCTTGAGCCGTCCGACTTTTACGCATCAGATTTCTTGAAGTACGCAGATGTCTTGCTGAAGCTGGGTAAAAAGAATAAAGCAAAAGAAATTCTTACACTGGGGATAAAAACGCATCCTGGATACAAAAAATTATATGACTTTGCAAAGGCAAACTTCCCCGAAGAAGAATTTCCATACAGAGAGAAAAAAGCCCGTGCAAATAAGTATCCTGATGTCGAAAAAATCCCTATTAAAACGCCGCTTATCCGCGAGGGAGACGACCTCTACGCAATTGTAGACAAGTATACAAAAGACATAAGAAAACCCGGAGACATCATAACGGTTTCCTCCTGCGTGGCTGCAATGTGCGAGGAGCGGAGCGTAACTGTGGACACGATTTTTCCATCCAAACTTGCAAAATTCCTGTCGCGTTTTGTATCGCACAAGGATGTCCCATTTGGAGGCGCTGCCCCGCTGGTGAACCCTGCAGCAATGGAAATTGCAATAAGAGAGTCAGGTGTTTTTCGGATAATGCTTGCTGCAATCGCAGGCGCAATTGGAAAAGTCCTGCACAAAAGCGGGTGGTTCTATATGGTTGCAGGTGCACAGGCTGCTTTAATTGACGACCCGCCGGCCGCAATACCTCCGTTTGACTATGCGGTAATTCCCGGGCCTAAAGACTCATTTGCGGTAAGCGAAAAGATAAAAGAGATTACAGGCTGTGAAGCGGCAATTATTGATGCAAACGACATAGGTAATGCGTGGGCAGTGGGTTATAGCAGCGGAGTAAACAAAAAACTCCTTGAAGATGTACTTTCAGATAACCCTGCTGGAAACGAGGACCAGCAAACTCCTATCGTAATAGTACGCAACTTGAAAGGTTAGTCTGCGCACAGTTCGTAAAAAAATTTAAGAGTTACTATTTATTCCAAAATGCCACGCTTCTAAAACTAAAAAGTTTGACGGAATTTTTAATAGGGGTAAGAACAGTTTTGTCTACATCTACCCTGATACAAATAACAACTCCAGTTAGTATGTAGGAAGGAAAAGATACTTATTGAACAGTTCAACCCTGGGTCATGGAGTCCTTCGCTCGCTAACACTCGCTCGAGGACGACACGGAGGGACGGCTGTTCTATTGTCACTCTAAACGAAGCGAAGAATCTCTGCCCTAACAATTTTGTCGTTTGTTAACCTTAAAAACATCAAACTGCAAACCAATCGCTTTTGAGGTCCTTCGCAAAAGCAGCTCAGGACGACAGAAAAGGAAGTCGCTCTGAGCGTAGGTAGCAAAGAATCTCTGCCTTAATTACAATTATACTTTGTGCAGACATTCCGAGTAAAGCAAAGAATTTTTATCCCAATAGCAAGTACTTCCCATATGCACCATTATACTTCAACAATCTCCAAATAATAAATCTCCGTACCGAGAAGAATTTCTTTCGCCTTCCAAAACTTTTTCAAACTCTGTTAAAAATTCTTCCAGAATCGCAGTACTTTTTCGAAGGTTTTCCGTCCACAATACGCAAAGGCAAAGAAACTTGCTAACAAAAATAATAAATTACCCAGAAAAAAAGTTTTTACTTTTCTAATTCTTCTATCATAGAAACATAAACGGATACCGCTTTTTCAAACAGCGCTTTGCCGAGTTCTGCGCTTCCATTCTGGTTGTCTGAAATAATACCCGTTTCCGTAATTTCGCTCACTAAATCTTCAGAAACAAAGTACCGGGGTAGTTTCTTTTCCTCTTTCGTAAACCACTCCTTGTGGACGAGTTCAGGCGTAAGATACAGCATCATAGACACTTCGCCCCTGCCTGCATGACCTGCACTGTCATAAAGTTCGGCAAGTTCTTCAAAGCGCCACCAGGAACCCACAGCAAAACGAGAATTTTTAAAAATCGGCGCAACTTCATCGATTGCACAGCGAATTGGTGCAACATTTCCGCCATGCCCATTTACAAAGAGAAATCTCCTGAACCCATGCTTATACAAAGATTTAAGATAATCTACAATAACTGATGTAAGCGTTTTAGGAGAAAGAGAAATAGTCCCCGGAAATGCGTATGTAATGGAATGGCAGTTGCCCGCGCTTATCGTAGGCGCAACAACCCTATTAGTGAGTTTGCCTACTTCAATTGCCATACACTCTGCGGTAATCGTGTCCGTTCCGAGCGGCAATGCTTCGGAATGCTCCTCAGTTGCACCAATTGGAATAATTACTGTGTTATTCTTTTGGAGGTAATCCTTCACCTCTTTCATCGTCATCTTCGTTAGTTCCATTGCTTTCCTCCTCTGCTTTCAAAAGTTCAATTGCTTTTGGCAAATCCACCCGCATAACGAATATATCCCAGGCGCCGGTGCTGCCCATCAAAGGGTTAGCAAGCATATAATAGCCAGTGACACCTGCATTTGGGCGTTTTGTCATCGTATGAATACCGTTTGATTCGAGCAAGTTTATTACAACATCCGCTTCAAACTGGTTTTGCGCAGTAAGAAGCTTTACCCATTCAAAGTCTTTTTCAGTTGGCTCAAGTTTCGCTCCGCAGTATATGCAATATTCCGCATCATTGGGGTTTTCTCTTCCACACTTTGGACAAATCTTCATCTTTACCTCCTAACAAAGGCGACACTAAGAGTTTTGTAAATTATACCTTAAAAGTTATGCAAAAGCAAACAATCCTGATATAATAAAAAAAATGAAGAAGGAGTTTTAATGATTGAAATATTAAAAAAGAATCTCAAGATAAACGACTTTACGGAAAAAACTGCAAAGAGAATTTTACCTATCGTTGAAGAACACAGTGACGAAATCGTCGATTCGGTAGTATTTGCCCTGCTCAACGATAACGAGGTGGTAAATACACTGAATAAAAATAAGGTAAAACTCCAGATAATAAAAGGAGATCTGAAATACTGGATCGGACTTGTTTTTTCAGGAAGATACGATAAAGAATATTACGAAAAAATTTACAACATCGGATGTACTCATGTAGATGTAGGCGTTGAAGCACACATCGTAATGGAAGCAGTAGCACTTTTCATGAACGAAACGATAAGTATAGTTTCAGAGTATGCTGCTCTTGCCCAAAATGAATTGTTAGAAATTATAAAGCTATTTAACCTTGCGATGATAATAATGATAAATTCTTACGGAGACGAACTACTTGCCGCATTTATGCAATTCACAGGCTTGAGAAAGGAATTGTTTATGAAAGAGGTAGAACTTGCAAGAAAACAAACCAGGAGGGTTGAGGAATTATGACAGTTCGAGTACGCTATGCACCAAGCCCAACAGGGAACATACACATAGGAAATGCAAGGAGCGCATTGTTTAATTATTTGTTTGCAAGACACAACAACGGAACAATGATATTAAGACTGGATGATACAGATAGAAGGCGTTCAACAG
>WFZA01000037.1 GCA_015489815.1 Caldisericales bacterium
ATGTACTCGTTGACCAGTCCGTCCTTACAGGGGAGTCGCTACCTGTTGCAAAGAAAACAGGTGATGTACTTTATTCGAACTCCATTGCAAAGCAGGGTGAGGCGATAGGAGTCGTTATTAATACGGGTCTTAATACCTTCTTTGGCAAGACAGTAAAACTTGTTGCAAAGGCAGAAAAGGAAGAGAGAAGCCACTTCCAGAAAGCAGTTATCAGAATTGGCAATTACCTCATCATTTTAACGGTATTCCTCGTCGCAATTATCATTCTCGTTGCAATGTTCAGGCACGAGCACATGCTTGAAATCATCCGCTTCTCGCTGGTGCTTACCGTTGCGGCAATTCCTGTTGCATTGCCTGCTGTTTTAACTGTCACGATGGCTGTTGGTGCAACATATCTTGCAAAGAAGCAAGCAATCGTAAGCAGGCTTGCCGCAATAGAAGAACTTGCAGGCGTCGATGTACTCTGCTCTGATAAAACAGGTACGCTTACCAAAAACCAGATGACGATTGCAGACCCGGTTATTTACAATGGGTACGATGCCGATAAACTTATGTTCTATGCAGGGCTTGCATCGCGAGAAGAAGACCACGACCCAATTGAAAAACCTATTTTTGAATACTTAAAAGAACACAACCTTTACGACGAACTGAAAAAGTATAAACAATTAAAGTTCAAACCGTTTGATCCCGTAAGCAAAAGGACAGAAGCACTTATTGAAGGGCCAGACGGAAAGCAATTTACCGTAACTAAAGGTGCACCTCAGGTAATTCTTGAGCTTTGCATCCACTCCATAAAACCTGAACAGGTAATGGACCATGTAAACAAGTTTGCTGAAGACGGATACAGGACACTGGGAGTGGGTATTAAAGAAGACGGAGGCGATGACTACAAGTATGTAGGGCTTATTCCATTATTTGACCCGCCGAGGGAAGATTCTAAAAAAACAATTGAGGATGCAAAAGGTTACCACATCCGTGTTAAAATGCTCACTGGCGATAACATTGCAATTGCAAAGCACATTGCAGAAATCCTCGGGCTTGGCACAAACATTCTTGACGCACGCGACCTGCGCGGCGGAGATTATAGAGAATACATCGTCCTTTCCGAGGTAATTGCAAAGGCAATGTATAAGCGCCTTAACCCAAAGGCAACAAAAGAAGAGGTGGAAATTTTCTCTAAAGACATCGCAAAAGATGTGCGTAACTACCTGTCCAATGTACCGCTTCCAAAAGGCTGGGTGAAGCAGCACGAGGCTAAGATAATTGAACTTATAGAAGAAGCAGATGGGTTTGCCCAGGTGTTCCCTGAAGATAAGTACTTTATTGTGGATAAACTTCAGAAAGCAGGGCACATTGTTGCAATGACAGGTGACGGGGTAAACGATGCACCAGCGTTGAGAAAAGCAGACGCAGGTATTGCTGTATCCGGCGCAACGGATGCGGCGCGTGCAGCGGCAGCAGTTGTTTTGCTTCAGCCAGGACTTTCAGTCATTATCAATGCAATTAAGATTGCGCGTGTTACATTTGAGCGAATGAAGAGTTACGCAATTTACAGGATTGCAGAAACACTGAGGGTTATCTTCTTTATGACCCTGTCAATCCTTATCTTTAACTTCTATCCAGTTACTGCGCTAATGATTATTTTGCTTGCATTCCTGAACGACATTCCGATCCTTGCAATTGCCTACGACAGGACGAAGATTGACCAACACCCCGTAAGCTGGAATATGCGAAATGTAATCACCGTTTCTACTGTATTGGGTGTGTTGGGTGTAATAGCAAGTTTTGGAATTTTCTACATTGCTAAAGTTTATTTTAAGTTGGGAACTGGGCAAATTCAAACATTTGTATTCTTGAAGCTTGCAGTTGCAGGCCACTTAACGATATTTATCACGAGAACTGAAGACAGGTTCTGGAGAAAACCTTATCCATCAGGCATTTTGTTCTGGAGTGCAGTTGCAACAAAAGTGCTTGCAACACTATTTGCAGTTTACGGATGGTTCGTTGCACCAATCGGCTGGGGCTACGCAATTCTGATCTGGGTGTATGCACTGGCGTGGATGGTGGTAAACGACTTTGCAAAGGTTGCAACCTACAGATGGCTTAGAAGAGAAGAAAAATTAAGTGAAACTTACAAATGGGAAAGAATTGACGAAAAAGTAGGTAAGGAAAGAGCTTAACTTAATAGTTTATTTCAGGTTATTACGGGGAGCAAAGTGCTCCCCGTTTTTTATTTATCCGAGGAATTTGCGCAAGCTTGCTGCATTCAAAATGAGTTCTCCGATGTGCTCTTCCCTGTTCTCTGCGAGTGCCCGCAGGATGCACCGCGTAATGTTTCTGTGCGATTCGTCCACTTCAAAGTCTCCAATAAGTTCTTTAAGTTTTATACGGATACTCTGCGGCACATAGGGCGAATCAGGGTTGTAAAATTTGAGCGCGTCCCTCAAGTCCTTTTCAAAGCTTTTGTAAACCGTTTTTACATAAGAAAAGTCCTCTTTTGAAAGTGCGTCTATCCCGAGTATTTCTGGAGGAAAGCCTATGGAATACATCGATGCGGTAAAGCGGATTGCACGAGGCAGTTTTATACCGTTAACACCGCGGGAATAACCAAACAGTCCGACATGCGGTTTTCTCTTTCTTCTGCTTGGTACATACTTTGCGATGCGGTTTATCACATTTGCAACATCTGACACTGCGGACTGGTAGAATGATTTATATTTGTCCACGATGCCTATTATTCTGTCAGAGTCGAACTTTTCAGGCGTAATGTCCTCTGAGTTTTTAATTTTACTTACCGCTTTTCTTACTGCATCTGGCGGGTAGTCGTACTTAAATGCGGACTGCACGGTGAATGTGTGTGCGCCTGCGTATTCTTTCAGTGTGTTTTCTACATTTTCGGGGTTCAAATTTCCTCTGAACGGCGAAGAGCCGACGCCTACAATTGGGTATATTTTAATCCCTATTTCTTTGGATAGTTTGTTTAGCCTGTAAAGTCCAATTTTGTTTATCACGGTTGCGCTGAGTAATCCGTAATTAAGCGCAGGGTCTGAGCGTGCAAAGAATACTCTCTGATATTCAAAGTCCTTATCCTTTAAGAATTCTTTTATAATTTTATCTGCGTTCAAAATGTGTTCCATATCTTCAAACAGAGGGATCACGTTTATGCGCTCTGGTTTGAACTCTCCTATCCAGTTTTTTATTACCGTGTTGCCTACTTTTGCGTTCTGTTTTCCGTGGACGAAGTTTTTATAGTAGAGGTATATTTTTTCAATTGAACTTGCATCGGTTGCCATCGGCAAAATTACTTCAAATATTGGTGCCGTGCGATCGCCGTAGAATAACTTTGCTGCGTCAAACGAGCGGGGGATGCTTTCCAGCGTTTCGAGCAGAATTTTTGCTTCTGCTTTTTCCACATCCGGGTTGGGTACGCGCGGCGTTATAAAAAGATCTCTTCCAATTTTATTCTCCATAAAGAAGCTGCTGTACTTTGTGAGCAATTTTTTAACGACGAAGTTGTCCACTTCTTTGCCTTCGTAGTCCCACATCTGCTCGTCGCATCCAAGGTGCGAAAATACGTAGTACGCTTCTTTTATTTCGTCTTCTCCCGCCATCTCCGTATTTTCGGAAAAGAACGGGAAGTTTACATTGTCCGGGTGCTGTGTGCTCATACATTTAGGAACTTTCATAAGCGCCTCCCTGCCTTTTTATAAAAAATTTTTACATTATAACGAATATGCAGAAAAATCCAAGCGTACATTGTTTGCGGAAAACCTGCCGTAAAAACTTATTGACAGGAGAAATAAAATGTATACAATCTCTTTCATATGAAAGAAGAAGAATTAGAAACCTGGCTTAAAATTCAGGAAATTGAAGGCGGCAAAAAGGGCGTGCTGAAGTATAGATTCAGTAACGACATTACCGTGTGGTACGAGTACGAAACAAATACGCTCTACATAAGAGGCGTGGACATAAGTGAAAAAGAGTTTTACATTTCTGAGGATCTCGTGCTTTTTTTAGGCACTCTGGATGTACTGATTAAAAAGCATCCTACTTTAATCGTGCTTAAAGAAGTGCTCAGCAAAAACTTTCTCGTTAAAATTGGCGTACTGTATCAGTAATTCTGCATAAATAAAACAAGGTCTTTGCCATTTACTTCGTGGTCGAAATTTGTATCGCAAAGCGGGTTAAATGCCGTATCCATATAAGTTTTTCCAAAAGTGTCACGCAAAATTTTTAAGTCCTTTGAGTTTACTTTTCCGTCAAAGTTAAAGTCGCACAGGTCAAAACCGTTTGCTTTAACTGTTTTTGCAATCGCTTTGCCGTTATCCTGCACCACTTTGAAAACTAATGTCCCGCTGCTCCGCACTTTTCCTTTGAATGTGAATGTGCCAGAAAAGTCGTTCAGGCGGATCATCCCAAAGTACTTATCTAGAATAGCGCCTTCGGGTACTGTATTTACGAAAAATTCTTTTGCAGGGAACAGTATAAAGAAACTTTCTTTTTTGGTGGGGTTTTCTGACTCTGTTGTGACGGAAACGGCAATTTCTTTGCCCGAAAGTGCACTTGAAAAGTTTATAGAGAAGGCATTGCTTTTCGTGCTCTCCTGTGAATTGCTATTTTGTGAGTTGCCCGTATCAGAAGCGTTTTTTTCTGTGCGAAATACGAGCGCAGGGTCTCCGTAGAGGTTGAAGTCGTATATGTTCATAAGCATTCCCTCGACCGGGTCTTCGAGGTCTTTGAATAGCAAATTGTCAAAACAATAGGTAAACGAGTCGTAAAGTGCTTTTGCTATGGGTGTGCCCTCCATAAGGTTTTTAACGAAGTAGTACTTTATGCTTGCGCTTCCTCCGTCGTCCTTGTTTGTGAAGTACGATGGGGAGAAACTGATTTCAGTTGAGCCGATAAATGCGACTGCACCTTTTTTGAGCAGTGCAGTTCCCAGATTATCGTCACCGTGTTCGTTTAAACAGCTTCCAGAAAAGTATATGCCGCTTGTATTAAACTTGTCGTTTTCTGAAACGAATGCTTCAAATTTAAAACTATCGCCTGTATCGGGTATGCCGTTTTTGTTTTTGTCGAACCACACTTCGTTGTATGCGCCTTCACTGCTTCCGTGTGCGGACCAGTCCACAAAAGATGCGCCTTTTATCGCGCTGTAAAAGTTCGTTTTGTTAAGCGGCATATCGCAGGGATAAACGGAGGGGAAACTTCCCTCTTTGTTAAATAGATATACCTTTTTCATCGGAAGCAGTGTGCCTATGAGTTTTTCTTCTCTTGCCCCATCCCCGTTAAAAATCTGAGCGCCTTCGTACTCTTCGCCCGGGTACGAAATGAACGAGCCTGCAAGCACGGCTTTTCCGCCGACACTTTCCGTTTCAAACTTTACTGTATCGTTAAAAACTTTTTCCACATCTGCGTTATTGTTAAACGGAATTCTTCCCACATATAGGTCTGGCTTTATCGTGATCCTGTCGTCCCAGAGTTCGCCAGGGAATCCGTCGCCGTCTTTGTCGATATTTTCAGAGAGCAATGCATAGTAAAGGTCTGTTTCAGTTTTTGACGGACCGGAAAACGAATTTGTGTGCACCTGCTCCGAGGGATACATTGCAGGGCGGGGGATAACATCGCTGTTTCCTATGATTAATAAAAACCCGCTTTTGAAGTGTGCTTTTAAAAATGCGCGTATTTTAGCAGGATCTTTAGAGCCAATCTCTGAAAGCGTGACTATGCGTGTGTTAAACTTATCTTTGTGGTAATTTGCAAAGAGTTTTGCGCTTTCAAGGAGTGACTTTTGCGTAAGGATAATGTAATTTTCTTTTGTAGGTGCAATTTTTTGTGAAACAGCACCGGTTGAAAAACTTCTGGGCGCAAAAAACACGCTAAAGAAAACAAGAAACAGAACTGCAAGTACCTTAAACTTTCTGGATAGCATCTGTAATTTCCTTAACGAGCGCTCTTATTTTCACCATTGTGCAGGGAAGGTCTGTAATAATTCCGTCAGCACCAAATACTGAAAATTTCACTGTATTTTCTGGTTTGTTTATTACCCAGGGAAACACAGTTTTGTTTGTCTTGTGCACGCGCATAATGCCCTTCTTCCCTATGAGTGCTGCAAGGGGGTTTACTCCGTCCACGCCTTTTGCCGCTTTCAGTGGGTTGTGCAGCGTCATATAAAGCCTATTTGCTTTTACGAACGGATACCTGCGCTTCATTTCTACAAGCGTTTCGTAGTTGAACGAAGAGAAAAGTATATTTTCGTATCCGAACGGTTCTATTTCTTTTATTAAGGCGTCGATAATGCCCGGGTAGAATGCTTCGCCCCGTTTTATTTCTATGTTGATAAAATGCCCGTTCAGCGCATCCAGCACCTCTGAAAGTTCAGGAATTTTTACATTTTCAAAATCGTGCGGGTCGCCGTCGCACTTTACGGAAAATTCCTTTTCAAAAAATACATCGCCTTTTTTTACGAAAGAAAACCCTCTGTGCTTTATAGTGATTTCATTTCCTAAAATAAGGTTGTAACTATGGGTTTTAAGCGTGTTTTGATCTGTTACGCTCAACACGAAAACGCTCCTTCTGTTCGTCTGGAAAATTTTTATGTCCCATTGAATTTCTTTGCACTGGTCTTTTTTTATAAGGTGCGAAATGTCCAGTGCTTTTATTTCTTTCATTGTAAGGTCCTTGATGTATGTTTTGCCATCCCCGTTTACGCGTTTCAGCGTGCTGTCGTGAATCACTGCAAGTTTTCCGTCTTTTGTAAGGTGCACATCCAATTCAACACCATCTGCTCCGCACTGGATTGCACTTTTAAAACTCGGGATGCTATTTTCTGGCGCAACGGTGCGCGCGCCTCTGTGTCCTATAATGAGTGGCAATTTCATATGATAAGCCCCGTGATGATGCGAATTTCAGCAAGCAAAAGAAATGCAAGCAGTATCTGGAAAACTGCACTTTGCTTGAAACTCAGATTGCCTTCGTACATTTTTATAAATATTGGAATGCCTGCTGCAAGGAAAACTGCAAGCAGAACGATTGCGGTAACAGTGGAAAAACTTGCCTGCATCAAGAAAAGCAGGGCAAACAGCGCAATCAAGGTAAGGTCAAAGATTTTTGCAACCGGCTCGTCTATAAACCCTAAAAGGAATACTAAAAATAGAATAGCAAGCAAAAACCCGGATGCGGAAAACGATATAAAATTTTTAACTATGGGAAATGCAAAAACGGAAAAATACATAAGTGCTGCTGATGTAAGCGATAAGTAAATACTTTTCCGCGAGACAATCGTCTTTGTTGAATATCTCAGCATCAAAAATGCAGTTATAATCAGTGCGACCGATATTAGTATACTCACTAAATCGCTTAAAGCGCCCAATTTTGGTATAACGAGCCATAGGAAGTAAAAGCAACCTATGAAAAACAGGAAAAATTCGTAATCAGATAGTTTAATTTTACTCATGACATTCTTTTCAGGTGTTTCCGCATCGTAGAATACTTTCTTGGATACTTTGCAGGGGTTTTATTTACTTTTTTGATAACGAGCAGGTAGCGCGTTTGAGTGTCGTCTCCCAGTTTGTATGGAACGGTTTTTTCTACCTTTCCGCCTAACTCTTCTATAAACTGCTCAAATTTTGAAATCTGGGCAATGTCCTTCTCACCTTTCCATAGCACGAGGAACCCGCCAACTTTTACAAACGGCAGCCCGACTTCTGCATTGATTGGTATTTTCCCAACTCCGCGCATTGTGGCAATGTCAAACTGCTCGCGGAATTTTTTGTCTTTGCCTATGTCTTCGCCCCGTGCGATGAGCAGATTAACTTCGTTTGAAAGCTCAAGACGCCGCAAAAGCATCATAACAAACGCTGCTTTTTTCTCTTTTGAGTCAAGGAGCGTAAGGCGGATAGAAGGAAATGCAATTTTCAGCGGAATGCCAGGAAAGCCTGCCCCTGTGCCAATGTCTATGAGTTCTGTGCTGTCTAATTTTACGGCAAGGTTTATCGCAAGTGAGTCTGCAAAGTGCTTTAACGCGGACTCTTTATCGCCCTTTATTGCAGTGAGGTTAAAACGGGTGCTGTTCCAGTTCTCCAGCATGGATTTTTGCACGAGCATACGGCGCAGAGCCCGCTCATCGAGCTCCACGCCGAATTTTTTTGCCTCTTTTTTTAGTATCTCGGTAAACTCTATTTCGCTAATTTGAACTTCACCTCTCCTTTTTCCATATACGCTTCTATCACTGCGCCTTTCTCTACATTATTCCTTAATATAAACTCTGCAAGCGGATTTTCAAGGTACTTCTGGATAGTCCTTCTCAAAGGCCTTGCTCCATAAATTGGGTCAAATCCCTTGTTTGCAAGGAATATTTTTACTTCGTCGTTTACTTTCAGCACGATTTCCCGCTCTTTCAGTTTCCTCATTGTGTAGCCGAGCAGGATATCCACAATCTTCTTGAGCTGTTCCATGCCTAACGGGTTGAATACGATAATTTCGTCAATCCTGTTAAGGAATTCTGGCCTGAACACGTGGCGCATTTCTTCCTGCACGCGTTCCACCACGCGCTCGTACTGAGTGCTGTATTCCCGCGTCCCGGGGATTGCGTTTATTTCTGTAATATATCTGCTCCCGATGTTGGAGGTCATTATGATAATCGTATTTCTAAAGTCGACTGTCCTACCTTTAGAGTCCGTCAGTCTTCCGTCGTCGAGCACCTGCAGAAGTATGTTGAACACATCCGGGTGTGCTTTTTCAATTTCGTCGAGCAGAACGACGGAGTACGGATGCCTGCGCACCGCTTCCGTGAGCTGCCCTCCCTGTTCGTAGCCTACATATCCAGGAGGTGCACCGATAAGACGGGAAACTGAGAATTTCTCCATATACTCTGACATATCTATTCTAATTAAGGCCTTTTCCGTATCGAACAGAAATTCTGCAAGCGCTTTTGCAAGCTCAGTTTTACCCACGCCTGTGGGCCCGAGGAATATAAACGAGCCAAGCGGTCTGTTCGGGTCGGAGAGGCCTGCACGCGCCCTGCGGATTGCATTTGCAACTGCTTTGATTGCCTGGTCCTGCCCCACGACGCGTTTTCTCAGTTCGTCTTCGAGGTGAAGCAGTTTGTCTCTTTCTGATTCAAGCATCTTTGAAACAGGGATACCCGTCCACTTGGAGACGACCTCTGCAACTTCTTCTTCGCCTACTTCTTCTTTAAGGAGCGGATGGTCTTTCTGGATTTCTGCAAGTTTTTTGTTTGCTTCGTCCAATTTCTTCTGCAGAGTTGGGATTTCGCCATAAAGGATACGCGCTGCTTCGTCCAGATCTCCGCGCCTTTCTGCAAGTTTTGCTTTCGTTTTCAGGTCGTCCATCTGCTTTTTGATTTGCCTGATTTCGTTAATTGCTTCCTTTTCCTTGCGCCACTTTGCCGTAAGCACGGCGTCTTTTTCCTTCAGGGATGCAAGTTCTTTTTCTAATTGCTTCAGCCTTTCTGCTGTTTCAGGGTCACTCTTTTCTCGCTCAAGCGCCTTCTTTTCCATTTCCAGCATTCTGATTTTCCGCTTCAGTTCGTCGAGTTCTACTGGCATACTGTCGATTTGCATCCTCAAAAGGGACGCTGCTTCGTCTATAAGGTCTATTGCCTTGTCCGGAAGGAACCTGTCCGTAATGTAGCGTGCGGAAAGTTTTGCTGCTGCAACGAGCGCTGCGTCTTTTATTTTTACTCCGTGGTGTACTTCGTATTTTTCTTTCAGTCCGCGCAAAATAGCAATTGTTTCTTCAACGGACGGCTCTTTTACAAATACAGGCTGGAACCTTCTTTGAAGCGCTGCATCCTTTTCTATGTACTTCCTGTATTCGTCAATTGTCGTTGCACCGATTGTCCTTAACTCTCCGCGTGCAAGAGCAGGCTTCAGCATATTGGATGCGTCAAGCGAGCCTTCAGTTGCGCCTGCGCCCACGACTGTGTGGATTTCGTCTATGAATAGAATAATTTTGCCTTCTGCTTTCTTAATTTCTTCGATAACGGCTTTTAGCCTGTCTTCAAACTCCCCTCTAAACTTTGCGCCTGCAACGAGCGCGCCGAGGTCTAATTGGAATATCGTTTTATCTTTCAGTGTTTCAGGCACATCACCTGCAACAATTCTCTGCGCAAGCCCTTCCACGATTGCTGTTTTACCTACGCCTGCTTCACCTATAAGGATTGGGTTGTTTTTCGTCCTGCGTGTGAGAATTTGCATCGTGCGCCTGATTTCCTCGTCTCGCCCGATGACGGGGTCGAGTTTGCCCTTTCTTGCAAGGTCTGTTAAATCCCTGCCGTACTTTTCGAGTACTTTGTATTTGTTTTCTGGCGTTTTGTCAGTCACTTTTCTACCACCTCTTATTTCTGTAATTACTTTTAATACATCCTGTTTCCTTATGCCAAAAGCGTTGAACAGGCTGGCAAGTTCTGTATCGTCCAGTGCCGCAAGGAACAGGTGTTCTGTGCTTATAAATTCGTCCTGCATTCTCGTTGCTTCTGCTTCTGCTCGTTTGAATAGGGCATCAAGCCTACTTGTTATATAAAATTCCTGTGATAAATTGCCTTCCACTTTTGGAAAACGGGAAATGCGTTCGTAAAGCGCGTTTAAAAATGCACTTTTATCAACTTTTAAACTATTAAGGATGAGGGGAACAAGTCCATCCTGCTGCTGAGCAAGTGCAACGAGTAAGTGCTCAACATCAACTGCCTGGTTGCCTTCGTTTACTGCAATGTCCTTTGCATTAACCAATGCTTCCTGCACTTTTTCTGTAAACTTTTCCTGGTTCATTGTTACACCTCCTTTCCTTGTTTATCGTTAATTTACCTAATGAATTTTAACACAATTTTGCAATTTTTTGAAATAGTTTAACGCGCATTTTTGTAAAAGGAGAATATTTCTGTATAATTTTGTTATGAAAAAATTTTTTATTTTGCTGCTTCTCTTAGTGATGCTTTTTGCAGTAGCGTTTGGCGGTGCAAAGGCAAATGGGGGTTATTCAATTGTGGTGAACAAGTCTTACCACTTACTGTTCCTTAAAAATAACGGCAAGATTGTCCGCGTAATACCCGTAACAATCGGGAAAGGCGGAGACAGCGAAACGCCGGTGGGTAATTTCTCTATTGTGAGCATTGTGCACAATCCTAAGTGGTACTTTAACGGCAAGGTTTACCCTCCCTACAGTGAGGACCCTGAGAACGGGCTTGGTGTTTGCTGGATAGGCATATCTCTTCCTTCTTACGGAATACACGGGACGAACGAGCCGTTTTCTCCGGGGAGGAACCGCTCGCATGGGTGTGTGCGTATGAACAATAACGATGTAAAGTATCTCTCTTCGGTTTCTTATATTGGAGAGCCTGTAAAAATAGAAAACGGAGAAAAGGATAATATTTCAGAGCATATGAAAGCAATCAATATGCTTTACGACATAGAAAATTTTTTAGGGGGTGAAAAATGAGCAAAGGGAAAATAATGGGAATTGCGTTTTTGGTCATTGCGCTTGGGTTTGCTGCGTGGCTTCTTTCCACGACTGGCGCAAGGAGTGCCGGGGGAACTGTTCTGGGTATTATTATTCTCGTAATTCTTCCTGCAATTATAGGTGTGTATCTATTTATTAGCGGCGGCCAGGAAGAAAAGACGATGAAGAAGTTGGAGCTTGAGCAGAAAATCCTTAATGCTGTGGAAACACGCGGAACTGTAAAAGTAAATCAGCTAATTCTTGAACTTGGCCTGAGCAGGGACACATTCAGGGATTACCTTGAAGACCTTGTAGGAAAAGGCTTATTTACTGGTTATGTGGACTGGAAGGGCGGAAAACTTGTATCTGCAGATATGGCAAAATTGGATATGCACAAGTGCCCGAACTGTGGCGCACCCCTTGAACTTGCAGGAAAAGGCGTGGTGAGGTGTCCTTACTGCGGGACGGAGATTTTCCTGAAGTAGTTTTTACAGAAGGGCTCCTTGCGGGCAGTTTTTGGTGGTAGTTTCTCGCAAGGTTTCAGGGCTTGTAAAGTTAAGGTTAACTTTTCGAAATAGTTTGATTGAAATTTTTTAATGGGTAGTTTTAAGTGAACTATTAATATGTGACGGAGGTTAAGAGTATGATTATATCTTACAAAGGCAAAACGCCTAAAATTGCAAAGAGTGCATTTATTGCAGAAACTGCCGTAATTATAGGCGATGTTACGATAGAAGAAGATGCAAACATCTGGTACGGCGCTGTACTTCGCGGGGACATCGCACCGATTGTTATAAAGAAGGGGGCAAACATTCAGGACAATACCGTAATCCATGTAGATTTGGACATTCCCTGTATCGTCGGCGAGTATGTAACTGTTGGACATGCAGCAATTCTCCACTCCACCGTAATAGATGCAGAATCGTTGATAGGTATGGGTGCAACGCTTCTTACCGGCTCACACATCGGTGCGCATTCAATCATTGGCGCAAATGCACTCGTAACTGAAAATAAAACGATACCTGAAGGCACACTTGCCGTGGGCATCCCCGCAAAAGTTGTGCGCAATTTAACGGATAAAGAAAAGGCATTCATAAAGGAAAACGCACTGCACTACATAGAACTCGGGCGGGAGTATAAGGGGGAGTAGCGTAGTAAAAAGTTTGTGTATAAGTAAATGTTGTTTTTAAGTACTTTTGTAAGCCGGCAAGCCCCGATGTGTGAATTTTCTTGCTAAATTGCATGATGGAATTTGCCTGGCGGATTTTATCAATCAGTATAGATGAGGTTTTGTACATTAATTCTGGGTAAAGAGAAATCTGCTGTGATAGAGAATTATTGTACCTGTCACTCTGAGCGCAGCGAAGAGTCACTGCCCTAACCATTTTACATTCTAAACTGTTTACTTTTGCCAAGTCATTCTGAGCGAAGCGAAGAATCTCTGCCTTAACAATAATACATTTGGTAATTACATTATCAACATTGTCCTGCATGCCAATTACTTATGAGGTCCTTCGTAAAAGCAGCTCAAGACGACTGCATTCTGTCATTCTGAAGGAGCGAAGCGACTGAAGAATCTCGTCTTTGTTCTTTCTGTCTTTCCGCTTTTTCTTTCTGTCACTCTGAGCGCAGCGAAAAGTCTCTGCCCTAACAACCTTCTGATGGCGAGGCAATCACATTTTCTAAAGAATTGTTTCCTACACAATGAAGTTACCTGCCTGTCTATTTGCAAATTCCTAAACTTATAATAAAATATGCACGCAAATACTATTTTAAGGGAGATAATTTTATTGAAATTTTTTAAGCGAGTTGCGAATTCAAGAATTTTACGCTGGCAGACTGTATCTGAGTCTGCTCTAATTCTAACTATTATTACTTTTTTGAGTAAAATTATTGGGTATCTCCGTACTGTACTCGTTGCTTACTATTTTGGTACGAGTGCGCAGGTGGATGCGTTTGTTGTTGCTATGCTTATTCCTTCTCTTGTGTTTGGAATTATAGCAGGCGGTTTGCAAACTGTTATTATACCGGTATACGCTGAGGAGAAGCAAAAAAGTTTGCAGAAAGCAAAGACTTTCGTCAACCAGATATTTCTGATAAATGTTATCATCCTTTTATTATTCTCATTTATTATGTTCTTATTCCCTACCGCATTTGTAAAAATAGTTGCGTATGGCTTTAAAGGTGCGCGGCTTTCGCAGGCTGCTTACTTTATGCGTTTTCTTATTGTGTTTGGCTTCTTTAATGTGCTTGCGGGTTTGTTTATAGGGCTTTTGCAGGCAGAAAAACAATTTTTGTTTCCTGCACTTACACTACTTATAGGTAATTCTCTTATACCGCTTTCTCTTTTACTTTTTGCAAAAAGAATTGGCATAAATAGTTGGACAATAGGTGAAATTTCGTTTGGCACTTTTAGTTTTTCTGTTATGTTTCTGTTTTTGTATTACAAAAAACAATTTTTCCGAAGCTTTGAACTTCTACAAATTAACTTTCAAAAAGTATTAGATTTCTTTGTTCTTCTTTTTCCTATCATTCTTACATCTGGGGTAACGGCTCTTTATAAAATTGTGGATAAAACAGTAGCCTCTTCGCTTCCCGTTGGCTCCGTTGCTGCACTTAATTTTGCACAACTTATTTACCAGATTCCTTTTAGTATATTTATTGTACCTATTGTTTATGCGGTATATCCCTATTTTGCTTCCTTCGCTGCTAAGGGCACAAATTCCGCATATAAACAGCTATTTGAAAAGACATTTTTTGTATTAATGTTTATTACAATTCCTATTCTATTTTTATTTGATGTGTACGCGAAACCACTGGTGCGAATTCTTTATCAGCACGGTGCTTTTACTAGTACTTCTACATCTTTAACAGCGTTTGCTGTTTCAATGTACTCGTTAGGTCTTTTTACTGTTTCTGCTAACTTTCTTTTCCAGAGAGTTTTTTTCTCTTTTAAGGATACGAAGACACCATTATACATTACAATCTTTGTCGTTATATTTAATGCAGTTGGCGATGTTCTACTTTCAAGAATTATGGGAGTTGGTGGAATAGGACTTGCAACAGCACTTGCAACAATAGTGGGCTTCGTTACTTATATAGTGATGCTTAAAAAGAAACACTTTCTACCAATCCCTTATGGTAAATTCTTAAAAGAGGGATTTAAAATTACCCTTTCCTCTACCGTTATGCTAATTGTCGGAATTCCTCTTATTTCATATGTAAACTACTCGGCTGATTTTTTTACACTTGTTATACGATTTTCTTTAGTAATTGTTTTACTTCTTACTTTTTACGCTTTATCAGCTTATCTGTTTAAATCCACGAGTCTTATTATATTTATTCAGTATGTCAAGAGGTTTGTGCGAAAAGTAAAAAACGCTCTTTAATGTTTTAGGTTTTGAACTATAATTGTTTTAAAGATTGACGAATTAGAAATATTGAGGAGATAAAAATGAAAAAAAGTCATGCATTTGAAAAAATTGCGGTGATCGGTCTGGGTTATGTAGGTTTGCCGCTTGCTGTTGAATTTGCTAAAAAGAACCTAAAGGTAATTGGAGTGGAAAGAAACCCAATTAGAGTGGATTCGATAAATAGAGGAAAGTCTTACATAGGTGATGTATCTGATAAAACTCTTTCCGAGATAGTGGAGCATGGATACTTAAAAGCCTCTCAAAGTTTTGATGCCATAAAAGGCGCAGAGGCAATTATTATATGTGTTCCAACTCCTCTTACCAAAAACAAGACTCCCAATATTTCTTACATAGTTTTTGTTTCAAAACAAATTGTCCCGTTTCTACATAAAGGAGAACTCGTCGTTCTTGAAAGTACCACATATCCGGGAACAACTGAGGAAGTTGTGCTTCCTATACTTGAATCAAGTGGACTAAAGGCAGGTAAAGATTTTTACCTTGCATTTTCCCCAGAACGGGTAGATCCTGGAAATGAAGGTTATCATACAGGAAACATTCCGAAAGTAGTGGGTGGCATAGATGCAAAATCTACTGATCTTGCCGCAAAACTTTACAAACTGATTGTGCCACTGGTATTTAAAGTTTCCTCTCCGCGTGCTGCAGAAATGACAAAACTGCTTGAAAATATATTCAGGTTGGTAAATGTAGCACTCGTTGATGAGCTTGCAATGTTTTCGGAGAAAATAAATATTAATATCTGGGAAGTAATTGAGGCAGCAAAAACGAAACCGTATGGGTTTATGCCGTTTTATCCGGGGCCAGGCATAGGTGGCCATTGCATTCCAATAGACCCATTCTATCTTTTATGGAAGGCAAAAGAATACGATGTAGATATATCATTTATAGAACTTGCAGGTAAAATAAACGATGCAATGCCGGATTATGTGGTAAACAAGGTTTCTTATGCACTAAATTCTGTTAAAAAGGCAATTAAAGGGAGCAAAATTCTTATTCTTGGTGTTGCATACAAAAAAGATATAGGAGACACTCGTGAGTCTCCTGCGCTAAAAATTATTTCTAAACTTTTGAAGTGGGGCGGCAATGTATCTTATTACGATCCATTTGTTCCGGAAATTGTAATTGGGAGAAAAACATTTAAATCGTTTTCTTCTCTTTCTAAAGATGTTTTAAGTAGTGCAGATTGCATTTTGATTTTAACAGACCACTCATCGATAGACTATGACTTTGTCCTTGATAATTCAAACATTGTTGTTGATACGAGAAATGCAGTAAAACAAAAAAGCAGTAAACTTTTTAAGTTAGGTGATGGATGTGATTAAAGTAGGCATTGTGGGATGTGGAAGGATTGCAGAGGCTCACCTGAATGCACTTTCCACTCTAAAAGCCAAGTTTACAGTTACTGCAATTTTTGATGTGAATAAGGATCGTGCAAAGCATCTCTCTGATAAATTTGGCGTGAATGTGAAGCAGAATCTGGAAAATCTTTTAAATGACACCGAGATTAATCTTATTTCAGTGACCGTTCCTGACGGCTTGCATTACGAAGTTGTTAAAAAGACTCTTCAATCAGGTAAAAATGTTTTGGTTGAGAAACCTGTTGCTTTATCTTTGGGACAGGCAGAAGAACTTATTCATATTGCAAACGATAATAACCTATTTTTCGGAGTCGTTTTGCAAAAGAGACTGTTTAATGTTTTTAGGAAGATAAAGGAGATAGTAGTGCGGGGTGAAATTGGTGAGGTATTTTTAGTTTTATTCCAGCAAATATGGTATAGAGATGATAACTACTTTTCGTCGTCATGGCATGGTAAGAAAACGATGGATGGAGGGCTTATATTAAACCAGTCTATACACAATATAGATTTGATTGACTGGATAGTTGGCCCCATTGAAAAGGTTACAGCATACGGCGGAAAAGTAGCAAAGAAGAAAATCGAAATGGAAGATACAGTGGCTTCACTTTTAAAAATTCCTCACGGAGTTGGAAATATAGCACTTACAATATCTGCGTATCCCAGTAATTATGGAGATCTATTCGAGATATTTGGGGATAAAGGGAAAATTGTAATCGGCACGGGTTCGTTTAGCAAGCTTACGAGTAATAAATTCAAAGGAGATGTTACAGAACTTAAAAACAGCACTCTCTCGGGGTATGGGCATAAACTTGTGTATGAAGAAGTTTACGATAAAATTATTAACGGTAAAAGCGTTGACATTGATGTAAATAATGTCTACCACTCTTACAAAGTAGCATTTGGCATACGGGAATCTCTTGAAACTGGAAAAGAAGTAATAATAGGAGGCAAGTAATGAGCATAAGCGATAAAGCAAGCATTGCTTCGCCAAAGTTTATAGGCGATAATGTCGTTATAGAAGAAAATGTATCTATAGGTAAAGGTTGTTATATCGGTCATAATGTTGTAATACATAAAGATACGAGGATAGGTGAGAATGTGTTTATTGACGACAACACGGTAATTGGGAAATTTCCTATGCATTCTCCTGCAAGTGCACTGCAAGAAGCCAAATCTCCACAGCCTGCCGTTATAGGCAATAACTGTTTGATAGGAGCAGGAGTGATAATTTACCGAGGGGCACTGATAGGGGAAAAAGTGCTTATTGCGGACCTTGCAACAATCAGGGAAAATACGGAAATAGGCGATTTTACTATTGTTGGCAGGGGGGTTGCTGTAGAAAACTTCTGCAAAGTGGGGGTACATTGCAAACTTGAAACAAATGCATACATTACGGCTTATTCTGAACTTAGTGACTATGTCTTCATAGCTCCTATGGTAACTACAAGCAACGACAATTATATGGCGCGCGGCAAAGAAAGATTTAAATATTTTAAAGGTGTAACCGTGAAAAAGGGTGGCAGAATAGGTGCTAATGCAACGATCTTGCCAGGCAAGGTAATCAATGAAGAAGGCGTTGTTGCAGCAGGATCAGTTCTTACGAAAGATGTACCTGCAAGAAAAATTTATCTTGGTGCACCTGCAAAGTACTTCAGAGATGTTCCCGAAGAGCAACTATTAAAGAATCAGGAGGAATTTAAGAAATGAAAATACCTCAATTAGATTTAGTAACACAGTACAAAAGTATTAAAAACGAAATAGATGATGCTATTTTGGATGTGCTTGAAAAAGGGCACTTTATAATAGGAGAAAATGTTAAAAAAATTGAAGAAAGCATCGCTTCTTTTGTAGGTGTTAAGCATGCAATAGGTGTTGCCTCCGGAACAGATGCATTGCTTATTTCTCTTATGGCAATAGGTATTAAGCCCGGAGACGAAGTTATCACTACTCCGTTTACATTCTTTGCAACCGCCGGAAGTATTGCCCGCCTATATGCAAAGCCTGTTTTTGTGGATATAGACCCTAAAACTTATAATATAGATCCCAATAAACTCGAAGAAATGCTTAAAAAACGCTACTCTTCGAAAATGAAAGCAATAATACCAGTTCATCTTTATGGACAGTGTGCAGATATGGATCCTATTCTTGAACTTGCAAAGAAATACAACTTAAAGGTTATTGAAGATGCTGCGCAGTCACTTGGTGCAACTTACAAAGGCAAACAATCCGGTTCTATGGGGGATTTCGGTACTTTTAGTTTTTTCCCTACTAAGAATCTTGGTGCATATGGTGACGGCGGTATGATCGTAACAAACGATGACGAACTTGCCAAGAAAGCACGGATATTGCGTGTCCATGGTGCAAAACCCAAGTATTATCACTCAGTTGTAGGATTAAACAGCAGACTGGACGAAATCCAGGCGGCAGTGCTTAATGTAAAGTTTAAGTATTTGCCAAAATGGATTGAACAAAAAAGAAAAGTTGCAGAGGTCTATAACAAACTGTTTGTAGAAGGTTTAAGTGGAAGAGTTGTCACGCCGTACGAAGCACCTTACAATTATCATACCTATCATCAATATACGATTCGTGTGAGTGCCGATAAACGGGATAATCTTCGTGCGTACTTAAAGGAGCAGGGCATTGGCACGAGTGTTTATTATCCTCTTCCATTACACCTGCAAAAGTGTTTTAACTATCTTGGATATAAAGAAGGAGATTTCCCAGAATCAGAAAAAGCGAGCAAGGAGGTTCTAAGTCTGCCGATGTATCCAGAAATTTCCAATGAAAAATTAAAACTTGTTCATAATTTAATTTATAAATTTTATAGCTAAGTAAGCGTATCATGTATCATAATATGAGTACTTTTAAAACTAACAGGATAACACTTTTTATACTTCTTTTGGCATCTTTTTTAGGATTTATTTTTGTATTATTGCTTAATGAAAGAATTAGTATGTGTATTTCTTCATTACTCATTCTTTTTGTTATCTGGTTTTTGTGGCGTAAGTATACCTTTAGTTTTAAATATATTACGATAACTTCCGCTTTTTTTATTTTGTTTGTTTGTATTTTGTATATACCGGGAATTTTAGTCATTTTTTTTCGCCATCATGATTCTTCAGTGCGATTTTTTGCTGGAATTAATTTAAGCTTAATATTTACCACTATTGGTGTTATTTTTGTTGATTTAGTATTTAAAAATAGATTAATTAAAAGGATAAATATTTTTTTCAAAAGAAAGGTTGCTGTATTATATACGGGATGTGTGTACCCGATATTAACAATCTATGTACTTATAGCTATATTATTGGTTTTATATTATTTCAGAATTGCTCCCTCTATTCCGTTAATCTATTTAATCAGGCACCCAGGTGCGGCCCGTGTGTCGCAAGAAATGAGGGAGACTGCATTTAAATTATTAAATACACCATATAGAATGCCATTGTTCTGGCTTAGAAAATTTGGTTTTGCTATACTAGACTCTTTTTTATTTCTTTCGTATTTACTTACACGAAAGAAAAATTTTCTTGTAATTTTTTTGCTCATGCTTTTTATGGGGGTTTTATATTGTGGAGCAACTACGAGTCGTTCTGAAGTAGTTATTCTTGTACTCACGCTTTTATTATCTTATTGGATTTATGGTAGTGAAAAAAAGATAAAAATTAAAAAGATTTTAGTCTATTTATTTTTGATATTGTTGTTTCCCATATTAATCTACACATTTCAGTCAGGATTCAATCGATCATTTGTAAATATTATGTATGGTATAGGTAGAAGAATCTTTTATACTCCTGTGAATATCCTATATTCTACATTTGAATTATTCCCGACTCATCATGAATATTTATATGGAAGTTCTATACAATTTTTCCATAGACTGGGGTTTACCCAATTTTTCGATTTAAGTAATTATTTGTTTAGATTTGTTAATCCTGAGTCTCCGTTACTAAGTACAGGAACTTCGCCTGCTCCTTTTATAGGTGACTTTTATGCTAATTTTGGTTTCATTGGCATTGTTATTGGCAGTTTTATAGTTGGCTTGTGGCTTCGTGTTTCTGATGCCTTTTTTGCGTTTTCTGATAAATCGTTATTTGCTATAAGCGTCTATGCGTATTTAATTTATGCTTTTTCGTGGGCGAATTTTACTGCTTTTACTACTATTCTTTCTTCGTACGGGGTTATGATTATATACATAATTTATATTCTTACCGACCGTATTTATAAAATTTGCGTTAACAGCAAAAAATCTTGTTTGTCTGATAGAGAGGAGAGATATGAATCTGGATGCCTTAAAACATAAAAAACACAAAATCATGGGTGAATTGGAACGATCTATTATAGGCTTAATTTCGTGGATTGAAGAAAATGGATTTAGTGGATACGACCCTTATGATATCAAAGGTGTGAAGTGGATTAGGGAAAGCATATATCCATACAAAAAGACTCTATATAACAAAATTAGAAGATTTATAGTCGGTGGATTGGTCACAGTTTTTCCATCATTTATGCGAAAGATTGCTGGAGTAAATCCGGAAGTAAATCCTAAAGCTATGGGATTAATAGCAAAAGCTTACCTGAATTTGTACATTGCTTCTAAAAGAAAAGAATATTTGAGAAATGCCGAAACAATACTTAAGTGGCTGAGAAACCATACGAGCATTGAATACCCTGGAAGATATTGTTGGGGCTATCCATTCGACTGGCAATCCTGTATTCTTATACCTAAAAACACGCCTTCATCCGTAGTTACATCTATTTGTGGAGATGCATTTTATACATATCATAGTATAACAAATTCTATAGAGTCCCTTGATATTTGTAAATCTATTTGTAATTTTTTTATTGAGGATCTGAATCTAAGTTATAAAAATGATAACGAAATTTGCTTTAGCTATACGCCATTAGATGGTTTTAAAGTGCATAATGCAAATCTTTTTGTCGCGGAATATCTGATACGGATTGGTAAAAAGATAGGAAACGAAGCTTTTATAAATTATGGATTGAAGGCAGCAGAATATACAATAAGGCGGCAAAATGCTAACGGTTCATTTGAATACTGGGGAGAGGTAGAGAGAAATGATACTACATGCGCAACAAAATTAAATACAATAGATCATTACCATACTGGTTTTGTGCTACGAAGCTTGTTTGGAATTTATAAACTTACAAATGACAAGAATATTAAAAAGGCTCTGGATAAAGGATACGAATTTTATAAAAAAAACTTATTTGACGAAAACAAATTGCCCAAAATTATGCCTGATAAAAAGTATCCTATTGACATTCATAGTTGTGCCGAAGCGATTATTGCGATGTCAACCCTGAGTGAGATATATAAAGATGCATTACAATATGCAGTAGATACTTTTTTCTGGACTATTAAACACATGCAGGACAAAAAAGGCTTCTTTTATTTTAGAAAGTATAAACTATGGACTGATAAAACTCCTTACATACGATGGGGGGAAGCCTGGATGCTTCTTTCATTATCACAACTAAAGATTTCTTTGTTAAGATTGGAAGGGAGAGAACATTGAATAAAAATGCTTCGGTAAGGGTTTGTCATATTACAACTGTTCATAATGTGTTTGATGTGAGAATTTTTTATAGGGAGTGCGTTACTCTCGCAAAAAATGGGTATGAAGTTTATTTAATTGGCACTTATAATAAAGAAATCTATACTAATGGGGTAAGAATAATCCCATTACCTGAAAGAAGAGGCAGATTATTTAGATTCTTCATTAAAGACTGGATTGCGTTGGTAAAATCTTTCAAAGTGAAAGCAAAAATCTATCACTTTCACGACCCAGAATTGATCCCCATGGGGATAATTTTAAAACTATTTGGTAAGAAGGTCATATATGATGTTCACGAAAACATTAGTCTTCAAATAGCAACCAAAAATTGGATCCCTCCTTCGGTTAGAACTGTTATTTCACAAGTTTTATTTATAATAGAAAAGGTTGCTTTGCGCTTTTTTGATCATATAATAGTTGCAGGTAAAGATATTAAAGAGCAAACGCATTTTAAACCGTTTCGCTACAAGATTTCTCTTTTAAGGAATTTACCTGTTGTTGATATTGACGAATCTATAATGAAGGCAAAAAAATTTGATAAGATAAGATTTATTTATACTGGAGGTATGACAAAAGATAGAGGCATTCTTGAAATTGTAAAAGCAGCGAACAAAATCGAGTCTGATAAATTTGAGTTGTTCCTAATTGGTACATTCAAATCTATTGCTTTTGAGAATAGAGTTAAATTTTTCATAAGGGGCAGCAATAGAATTAGATATATAAGTCAGCTTCCTTACAAGCAAATGTTTAAGTTTATATCTAAATGTCATGTTGGCTTAATATGTTTTAAAAGAACGGCTAATAATGTAGGTGCTCTTTCTGGTCGTAATAACAAAATTTATGAGTATTTACAAAGTGGGTTAGCTGTAATTGGTTCTAATTTTCCCGAGTGGAAAAAGTTTATAGTAGGTAATAAAATAGGGCTAGTAGTAGATCCAGATAAGGTTGATGAAATTGCGGACGCTATGCTATACTTCATTAATAATCCTGAGCAGTTAAAAACAATGGAAAGAAACGCAAAGGATCTTTCATATAAATATATTTGGAGAAATGAGCAAAAAATTTTGTTAGATATTTACAAGGAGCTACTGAAATGAAAATTGTTTCAATAGTAGGCGCGCGTCCGCAATTTGTAAAAGCTGCTGTTGTTTCTGAGCAGTTTAGAAGTAAAGGTATTAGCGAAATTCTCGTACACACCGGCCAGCACTACGATTTTAATATGTCTGAAATTTTCTTTGAAGAACTTGGAATTTTTAAACCCCAATATAATTTAGGGGTCGGTTCTGGCCTTCAGGGCGAGCAAACTGCAAAGATGCTTATGGGTATTGAAAAAATTTTGCTAAAGGAAAAACCGGATTTTGTCGTTGTGTATGGAGACACGAATTCTACTCTTGCAGGTGCTCTTGCTGCAGTTAAATTACACATTCCTATTGTGCATGTTGAGGCGGGACTCAGGAGTTTCAACAAGAATATGCCTGAAGAGATTAATAGAATTTTAACAGACCATTCTTCTGATTTACTATTTGCTCCTACGGATACTGCAGTAAAAAATCTTAGGGAAGAGGGGATTTACAAAAATGTATACAATGTAGGCGATGTTATGTTCGATATAGCGCTTAAAGTTAGCAAAAGTGTGGACGATTATAGAGTGTTGAAAGAGCATGAACTAATTCCTAAAAAATACATACTTACTACAATTCATAGAGCTTCCAATACTGATTCAAAAGAAAATCTTAAAAACATTTTTAAAGCTTTAAGAAAATTGTCCGAAACTTATAAAATCTTTTTCCCCATCCATCCTAGGACTCAGAAAGCAATGGACCTTTATGGCATTTCTGGCCTGGTTGAATCAAGCAATCTTATTCTAAGTGAGCCCGTTTCTTATAAGGAAATGATTGCTCTGGAAAGGAATGCTAAAGTGGTGATTACTGATTCAGGAGGGATCCAGAAAGAAGCGTATTTTTTTAAAGTACCGTGCGTTGTCGTTAGAAGCGAAACTGAATGGGTGGAGCTCGTGAATGTTGGATGGAACTTTTTGTCCGTGGTTGAAACAGATAGTATAATAAGGACGGCTGAGTATGTAATAAGTAAAGAAAAGTTTCCAGCATGGAAACCGTTTTTCGGAAAAGGCGATGCCAGTAAAAAGATTGTAGAGGTGTTAATAAAAAATGCAGGATTGTAAGAGTATGTGGATTTTAAACCATTACGCTATTACGCCGGATTTGCCTGGCGGTACAAGACACTTTGACTTTGCAAAGGAACTTACAAAAAGAGGATATAGTGTAACTATATTTGCATCTGCTTTTATTCATGGAATTTTTGAATATCGAAAACTAAACAAAAAGGAAAGGTGGAAAGTTGAAAATTACGACGGAGTTAACTTTGTTTGGATAAAAACTTTTCCGTATAAAGGGAATGGCGTAAGACGGATTCTAAATATGCTTTCTTATTTTGCTTCTGTAGAACATATAGGAAAGTTATCTGCGAAAGGAGACAGCGCACTATTTGAAGCACCGGATATAATAATTGGTTCCTCTGTTCATCCTTTTGCAGCGTTAGCCGGTTATAAACTTTCAAATTTTTATAAAACTCCTTTTGTTTTTGAGGTCCGGGATTTATGGCCTCAAACTCTTATTGAACTGGGCAAAATTAGCAGTGAAAACCCTATTGTTGTAATTTTAAGAAAGTTAGAGAAATATCTTTATAAAAAATCCGATAGAATCATTGTTTTACTTCCAAGAGCCTCCGACTACATAGAGGATCTTGGTATTTCCGGAGATAAGATTGTATGGATTCCTAATGGGGTGGATATCGAAAGATTTTCTTTTGCAAAAGAAAATAACGATAATAAAAAGAATAAGTTCATCGTTTCCTATGTTGGTTCTCACGGTGTTGCAAATAATCTGGATACTTTAATTGAGGCAGCAAAGATTTTACAGGTTAATGGATATAAAGATATTTTAATAAGATTGGTTGGGAGTGGGGCTGAAAAAGAGCGATTAATCAGGAAAGCACAGATACTTAGCTTAAAAAATGTTGTTTTTGAAGATCCTGTAAGTAAGGTTAGTGTCCCATACACTCTTGCGAAGAGCGATGTACTTTACTTTGGCTTGCTTGGTAGAAATCTATTTAAGTATGGGATAAGTTCTAATAAATTATTTGATTATCTTGCTGCGGGAAAACCTATTGTATTTGCTTCCAATGCATCCAATAATCCAATTGAAGAAGCTTCTGCTGGAATATCGGTTACTCCTGAAAATCCGGAATCAGTAGCAAATGCAATAATTAAACTATACAATATGAGTGAGAGTGAAAGAAAACATATGGGGAAAAAAGGGAAAGAATATGTCGAAAAGAAATACAGCATACCGGTTCTGGTAGATAAGTTGGAAAGTCTTCTTAATAGTTTGTGTAAAGATTAGAAAAATACTGTATAATGTGTTATATTTTCTATTGCTCTGTTATATAAGTACTATCTTCTATTATTCTTCTATTATTATGTTGTATTGTAATCACTTTGTTTGTGTGTATCAAAATGTATGATATAATAAAACATACACTAAACAGGAGGTTCATATGAAAAAGAAGTTATTGATTTTACTATTCTTGGTGGTTTTTGTTTATACCATTGCAGGATTTGGATCGCTGCATGTCATAGCAAAGGCAAAAACTTTACCAGGCGGCCTTGGGCTATTGCCAGGTTGGGCTGACAAGGCAAAAGTCCCGCATATAACTCTGAAAGATACTAATGCAATGAGTTTACCTGCATCAGTGGATCTTAGTAACCTACTTCCGCCTGTAGGTAATCAGGGCCAGCAGGGTAGTTGCGTTGCATGGGCGGTTGGGTACTACTACAAAACTTTTACGGAGCATAAAGATGAGAACTGGGATGTAACTACCGACGCTCATCAGTTTTCACCGGCATTTATTTATAATCAGATCAATGGAGGCAATGACAACGGCTCTTCTTTTAATAGTGCATTTCAATTGTTAAAAGACAAAGGCTGTGACACGCTTAAAATATTCCCATATAACGACCAGGATTATACTACGCAGCCTACACAGGAACAGTTGAATTTGGCAGTTCCTTTTAAAATTGATAGTTATGCAAATATTTTTTATGGCAGATATGTTAATAGTAATGCAGGTGCGCCTACTACAAATTGGCAATGGGCAGGAACTGCGCTTACTGATCAGGATATAGTCAATTTAAAAAATATTCTTGCTGATGGAGGTATTTTTGTAATTGGTATCCCTGTTTTTTCTACATGGTATCATTCTGGTTTTGGAGCTAATGATTATATACATCAGATACCTGCTGACGGAGAAGTAACATTTTATGGTTACCACGCTGTAACGCTTGTTGGTTATGATGACAATATGCATGGCGGAGCGTTTAGAATGGTTAATTCCTGGGGGACAGATTGGGGAGATGATGGATTTACCTGGATTACCTATGATTGGGTGAAACAATGCGCAGAAGAAGGCTGGGTAATGACAGAGCTATCTCCTGATTTTACTGTACAGGTTTCAACTCCTAATGGAGGGGAAAGCTTTAATAGTGGAGATAATTGCCAGATACAATGGAATTCCTCCGATGCAGGCGGAGGAAATGCGGAATTCGCGAAGTATGCAAATATATACTATGTTCAGAATAACTCTTCACATACTATTGCATCACATGCAGACAATACAGGGAGTTATACCTGGACTATACCTGATAATTTGCAGGGTGACGTAAAGATAAAAGTGGAGATTACAGATGACACATATTTTGTCCTGGCAAATGACAATTCTGATTCTACATTTACTGTAAACGGCAGTTCTTCCAGTCCTTCTATTACCCTTACGCAACCCAATGGAGGAGAAACTTTAACAGCAGGCAGTGCATACACAATAAAATGGACTTCTTCAAATCTTTCTTCTGGTCGCATAAG
>WFZA01000038.1 GCA_015489815.1 Caldisericales bacterium
CTCTATTAAGTTTTCTTTTTCTCCGAAGCGTTTTTTAATGAGTTTCATCAATTCTTCCTTTCGCTCTTTGTCCCATTGTATCTTACCGCTCAAAAAATTCAACGCCTCTTTGCGTGCAATCTCAAGAATTTTCAGGTCTTTTTCTCGAAGAAGCGATGTAATTTTAAATTCTGGAAGTCCGTGTTGCTTTAACCCGAACAGCTCTCCGGGTCCGCGAAGCCTTAAGTCTGCTTCTGAAACTTCGAAGCCGTCCGTCGTTTTTTCAAGAACTCTCAACCTGTTTAGAGATTCTTCTTTGTTGCTATTCGTTATAAGAAAGCAGTAAGACTGGAAACTTCCTCTACCTACTCTGCCCCTTAACTGGTGGAGCGTTGCAAGCCCGAAGTGGTCTGCATCTTCAATAATCATAACCGTTGCGTCTGGTACATCTACGCCTACCTCTATTACTGTTGTTGAAACGATAACCTGCACTTCCCCTTTTTTGAACTTTTCCATTACTGCTTTTTTCTCTTCTGACTTCATTGCGCCATACAGAATGCCCACTTTGAAGTTCTTCAAAACTGTTTGCTTTAGTTCGTTTGCTCTCTCCTGCACGGACTTTAGTTCCATTTTTTCGCTTTCTTCAACGAGCGGACACACGACATACCCTTTGCGGCCTTTCTGGAGTTCAGAAACAAGCGTCCGATACGGCTCAACTGTACTGCCTGAAAACACTTTTGTGATAACGGGTTTTCTGCCTTTTGGAAGTTCCCTTATCTGTGAAATGTCGAGGTCGCCGTAAAGCGTGAGAGCAAGCGTTCTCGGTATAGGTGTTGCGCTCATAACGAGCGTATGCGGGAATGCAGCTTTTTTCCGAAGGGTACCCCTCTGCATTACGCCAAATCGGTGCTGCTCGTCCACGACAACCATTGCAAGATTTTTAAACTGCACATCTTCCTGAATAATTGCGTGCGTTCCAACGAGCACATCTATCTCTCCGTTTGCAATACCCTGCAGGATCGTTTCCCTCTCTTTCTTTTTCGTTCCGGAAGTAAGCAGCGCGACACGGATCTGTGCCTTTTCTAAAATTTGTTTTGCTACCCTGTAGGTTTGCTGTGCAAGTATTTCCGTGGGAGACATCATTGCACCCTGGAATCCGTTTTTTACTGCAGCAAATAGTGCAAACAACGCAACCGTCGTTTTTCCAGAGCCTACATCTCCGTGCAGCAGCCTGTTCATTGGCTTGCCAGAAGCGATGTCTTTTATAATGTCGTCTATCGCTTTTTCCTGTGCATTCGTCAGTTGAAACGGCAAAAGGGTTTTGAATTCTTCTTTTAAAGACTTATCTGCGTTAATCTTTATGCCGCTCAGGGACTTTATTTCCTTTTTCCTCATTCCAAGGATAATCTGAAGCATAAAGAGTTCGTCAAAAATCAGTCTGTCCTTTGCACGGGTAAGGTGCTTAAAGTCTTTTGGGAAGTGGATGTTGTTTAGTGCTTCTCCAAGTGTGAGAAAGTCGTACTTTTCGATGAGGCTCTGCTCCATAAAGTCCATAACGGAAGTTGCGTATATATCCAGTGCGGATTTTATTTTACTCCTCAATGTTTTTTGAGATATACCTTGCGTAAGCGAGTAAATTGGTATGATGCGTTTTGTGTGTATTAGTTCTTTTCCTTCCTGCACGATTTCGTATTCTGGCGAGGGCATTTCCCACTTTCCGTATGCAAACTGCATCTTTCCCGAGAATACGACTGTTTGCCCTTCTTTAAACAGGTCTTTAAGGTATGGCTGGTTAAACCACACGGCTGATAAATATCCGCTTCTGTCCGTAATTACAACGATAGTGAGTTTTAACCGTGCGTTTCTCTCTGAAACTCTTACGACCTTTCCCTGGACTGTTGCGCGTTCTCCGTTTCGCAGTTCTGCAATTTTTTTCGTGTGTGAAAGGTCCATGTATTCCCGCGGGAAGTAGTAGATAAGGTCGTATGCTTCTAATATACCCAATTTCTTCAGCACTTTTCCAAGTTTTGGCCCTATGCCTTTTACATACTGCACTGGAATAAAAGTGTCGGATAAGGGAACAAAGTTCTGTGGAAGTTTTATTCTTTTGCCACTTAAAATTTTTAAGGCTTTATCTATAACTTTTTCCTTTTCGTCCCTTGCAAGAGTTTTATAACGAGAAAAGAGGTGCCTCAGTTCCTCTTTTTGTTTTTTGCTTATTGGCGCCTCTTCTATTTTTGTAGAGAATAATTTTTCAAGCCCTCCGCTTACTGCAGAGTCGTTAAATCCTTTTTTAATTTCAAGGTTTAATACATTTTTGAAAAATGCAACATCCATCTATACGAGTATTTCTTTCAAAAAGCTCGTTCCGTTAAGGTGCTTCAGTCCGAATATCTCAGAGATCGTGTCACCCATATCTGAGAAAGAGTTTCTCAGCCCTAAGTAGTAGTTTTGTTTAAAGTGTTTGCCGTATGCAATGATGGGGACGAATTCTCTCGTGTGGTCTGTGTGTGCTTTGAATGTGGGGTCGCATCCGTGGTCTGCAGTGATGAACAGCACATCGCTTTCCTTCATATTGCCTAAAATGTCCGGCAGAGCATCGTCAAAGTCCTGCAGCCCGTTTCCGTATGCAATGTAGTTTCTTCTGTGTCCCCAGTGCGAGTCAAACTCTACGAGGTTCGTGAACAACAAGCCTTCAAAGTCCTCTTTTATTAAGTCGACTGTTTTAATGATGCCGTCAATGTTATTGTCTGTGTGAATGCTCTTTGTGAGCCCTACGCCTGCAAAGAGGTCGTGGATTTTCCCGACGCCTACGACTTCCCTTCCGCTTTCTTTCATCGTGTCCAGCACGGTTGTGCCTACGGGTTTTAGAGAGAAGTCTCTTCGCTCTGGTGTGCGGACGAGCCCGTGCTCAAGGTCACCTACGAACGGACGCGCAATAACTCTTGCAACGGCATTTTCTCCTACACACACTTCGTTCCTTGCAATTTCGCACATTTTGTAAAGTTCATCTAAAGGAATTACATCTTTGTGTGCTGCAATCTGGAATACGGAATCTGCAGAGGTGTAAACGATCGGATAACCTGTTTTTATGTGTTCGTTATAGTATTCTTTAATAATTTCCGTACCTGATGCGGGCTTATTGCCCAGGACTTTTCTGCCGATGAGTTTTTCAAACTTTTCGATCATTTCCTTTGGGAAACCGTTCGGATAAGTGGGGAAAGGTTTTTTTAGGATGATGCCCATCATTTCCCAGTGTCCGCTCGTTGAATCTTTTCCTTTGGATTGTTCTCTCATTCTTCCGTAAGAAGCAGTGTAATTACCTTTTTCTCCGAACAGAAGCCCTCTTAAACCTAACTTCTCCATATTAGTAAGGTGAATATTCGGATTGTACTGAAGCACATGGAGGAGTGTGTTTGCTCCCCAATCTCCGTATTCTTTTGCGTCTTCTGCTTCTCCAGCTCCGACGCTGTCCAATACTATTACGATAGCTCTTTTTATATCCATAATCATTACCTCCTATCACTAAAATTATACCAATAAATGCAATAAATGAAAACCTACTTTAAAATTGTTCAATTTTACTGTCAGATGTGCAGGCATTAAAAAGACGAGAAGAGAATTTTATCCTACGCCTAATATAATTTTATATTTCATGTGTTTGGACATCTAATTCCTGAGAATATAGATTTTTTCTCATCCTAATTGATTTTTGGAAAAGATTTTATAAAAAATGTGGAACACTTATTGACTAAAATCATCTATATGATAAAATCATATAGTGCAAGGAGGTGATGGAGATGAGGTACTTAGGTTGGAAGAGAGGCCCAAAATGGGGCTATTATGTTGAAGGTGCGAATGTAGACAGAGAAAAGGTTGTTAGTGATGCAAAGGAACTACTTTCCAGAGCAAAGAAGGGTGATGTATGGACTGCTCCAAATGGCATAAAACACATTCCAATTGTAGTGGACAATGCTGTAGTTGGTAAACTCTGGAAAGATGTCGATTTAAAGGATCTTGAAGTTGGAAATTACTGGGCGGCAAAGTTTGGTGTGAATGTAGAGCTTGTCAAGGATAAGGAAGTTGTTGGCATGCTCTATTTTGCTTTGTAAAAATGACTATGGATGTCCCGGATATTGGAATCGCTGCGTGCGGAAGCTGGTCCTCCAATACAGGAATGATTACCGGCCTTGTTGCGAGCAAGATAATTGAAGAGTTAGGCAGTGTGGCGGGCATTCTTTCCGTGCCCGCCCTTGCCAACAAAATTCCGCGGCAGGTTGCAATTGCAAAACGCATTCCCCACATCATTGTTATCGATGGTTGCCATAATGAATGTGTAAAGAAAATATTTACCGAGCTTGGAATAAAATTTGATGCCTATGTGAACATTGAGTACGACCTTGGCATTAAGAAGAAAGGCCCGTTTACTACTCCGCAGTATTCGTTCGAAGAAGTTAAAAACGCAGCGTCTTTAATTTTAAAAAAGATAAAGGGGATGATGCAAAGTGAAAAAGACGCTTAAAATTTTAAAAGACTATATGATTTACATAGTTGCGGTTCTGGCGTTTGTATCTATCATCATAGGAATGAAAAATCCATCGTTCTTTAAACCTTTAAAAGCAACGCTTCCTGTGGCCCTGTTTGCAATGCTTTATCCAATGATGATTGGTATTAACTTGAAGAACATGTTTTTAAAGAGGACACGTGAGAAAACGATTTATCTTATATTGCTGAATGTTTTTTATCTCGTTGTGTTTCCACTTCTTACCCTCTTGCTTATGAAGCTATTCGTTGCAATAGATGTTGATAACAAATTCCTTGCAGGTATTGTTCTTATCTCGCTTGCTCCAATCCCAAGTTCTTCTGCTGCTTTTACCGGGCTTGCAAATGGAAAAGTGCAGCTTACGATTATCGGCGTCACATGGACATTTATTCTTGCAATATTTGTTATGCCTATATACTCTAAACTCATATTAAATGCTGTGATAAGAGTGCCGGTTGAGAGCATGCTTATGTCCCTCGTTATTTACATTTTTACTCCGCTTGTTCTTGCGCAGCTTACAAAATACCTTATCATAAAAAAGTCTGGTGAAGACAAACTGAAAGACTTAAAACCTCTTTTCTCGCTGATCTCCCTATTGGGCACTTATTGGATGGTTTTCGTCGTATTTGGGTTAAATGGCAAGTTGATTGCTCAGCATCCTGCGTTAATCCTCGTTTCAGCACTGATAATGAATGCATACTTCCTTGTCCGTTTTAGCATCGCATATCTTACTGGAACCATTGCTAAACTCCCGCTTCCGCAGAAAGTTTCTCTGTTCTATTCATCCGGTTCAAATATGACTATTGCAACTGCAATTGCAATTTATACATTTGGCCCGCTTGCAGCTGTTGGCGCTGCAATGGGAGGCCCATTTAGCGATATGATTTTGATGATTTTATTTGTAGGAGTATTTAATAAAATTGCTGAACGTAAAGCTTTAAAGGAGGCGGTAGAGACAAAGTAAAACTTCTTTGCGCTTATAAAAAATTGGAAGCCCTGCATTTTCACCGAGCAGGGCTTCTGTTGTTTAACCTTGTAAATAAATTCCTTACTTTCCCATTGGCATCTTTATACCGTTTTTCTTTGCAAAGTTCTGTGCAATCTCGTAACCTGCGTCTGCATGGCGCACGACACCCAGCCCCGGGTCTGCGGTAAGCACGTGCTCAAGCCTTCTTGCTGCATCGTCTGTTCCGTCTGCAACAATTACCATTCCAGCGTGGAGCGAGTATCCAATTCCCACACCGCCCCCGTGGTGGAACGAAACCCATGTTGCGCCATTTGCAACATTAAGCATCGCGTTCAAAACTGGCCAATCGCCAATTGCGTCTGAGCCGTCTTTCATCCTTTCCGTTTCCCTGTTGGGTGATGCAACAGAGCCTGTGTCGTGATGGTCGCGCCCAATCACAATAGGTGCTTTTATTTTTCCTTTTTTAACGAGGTCGTTTATAATAAGGCCGAATTTTGCGCGCTCTCCATATCCAAGCCAGCAGATTCTTGCAGGAAGTCCCTGGAACTTTACCTTCTCGTGTGCAAGTTCAATCCAGTTTACGAGGTGCTTGTCGTATGCAAATTCTTTTTTTACCACTTCGTCAGTCACATAGATGTCGTTTGGGTCTCCAGAAAGTGCAACCCAGCGGAACGGCCCTTTGCCTTCCGAGAACAAATCCCTTATGTAGGCGGGTACATATCCGGGCACTTCAAATGCGTCTTTATAACCTGCTTCGGTCGTAACGCCCCTGATGTTGTTTCCATATACGAATGTCACGACACCTTTGCGTTTGTACTGCACCATTGCGTCCATATGCTTTATCATTGACTCAAGCGCGCGTTTTTTGTACTCTTCAGGGTTTTCTTCTCTGAGCTTCCTTGCTTCTTCTATCGTCATTTTTTCAGGTACATACGCCATTGGGTCGTGTGCAGATGTCTGGTCTGTTACGATGTCAGGCATAACACCGCGTTTTAAAAGTTCGGGGTAAACTTCTGCGGCATTCCCTAACAGACCAATAGAAAGTGGCTCTTTCTTTTTCTTTGCATCTTCCACCATTTCAAGCGCTTTGTCCAGATTATCCGTCCAGGTGTCGAGATACTTAGTTTCTATTCTTCTCTTTATTCTTTCGGGGTCTATTTCAACGACGAGTGCAACGCCGTGCAGCATCGTTACTGCAAGTGGCTGCGCGCCGCCCATTTCTCCAAGGCCTGCCGTGAGAAGGAACCGTCCGCGCAGGTCGTCGCTTCCAAATGCCTTTTTTGCTGCTGCAGCATAAGTTTCGTAGTCGCCCTGCAAAATGCCCTGTGTTCCGATGTAAATCCAGCTACCTGCTGTCATCTGCCCGTACATCGTAAGCCCCATTGCCTCCAATTTGTGGAAGTAATCCCAGTTTGCCCAGTGCGGCACGATAACAGAATTGGATATAAGCACGCGCGGTGCATCTTTGTGTGTTTTGAAAATTGCAACCGGTTTTCCTGACTGCACGACGAGTGTTTCGTCATTTTCTAACTCCTGGAGAGATTTTACGATTGCATCAAATGATTCCCAATTCCTTGCTGCTTTTCCAGAACCGCCGTAAACGATGAGGTGCTCTGGGTCACCTGCAACCTCCGGGTCGAGATTGTTCATTAACATCCTCATTGCGGCTTCCTGTCCCCACCCTTTACAGTGGAGCGTAGTCCCGCGAGGTGCTCTAATTACTCTGCCCATACTTTTGCCTCCTTAACTAATATTTATTGTTATTGAAAACATCTGAGAAGAAGGGAGTTCTCCTTCCCAGTTTCTTTTGTAAATTAGCGTGAGTTTACCAGTGCCCTTTTTTAGCGCTTTGAATTCAAACTGCGTGATGCCTGGCGCGCCTACGAGTTTTTCGTCCGTGTTACTTATATATTCTACAGAGCCTACTGCTTCAATGATGTCAGGTTTTGTTTTTATGTGCCAGTCGAATCCTGTAGATGGGTTTGATTGGAGTTTAATATAGATAACCTGCCCTACTTTTACATTTATCGTTTTTCCGTCGTCGTTCTCGTCCAGGGTAATGGGTTTTGGACGATGCAGCCAGAATATACCCCCGGTAATGAGAATCACAGCGCATAATAGGACGATAATTGTCACTTTATTCATATTTCCTCCTAATTTTCATCTGCTTTGATTATAACACTGTTTTCGGAAAATAAGAAAGGGCTGCGAAAAAGGAGGAGGAAAACGCAGCCCTGATTGATCTGATCTTATTGATGTGAGGGGTGATTTTTTTCTTTCACCGTAAGATATTCTATACTAAAATGTGAAGAAAATGTGAAATCGAAAAATTTTTTTAAAAATTTGAAAAAATTGATAAAATTCCGTTAAAAACAGGTTTCTTCAAAATCTTATTAGCGTAAATTCTTCGATTAAAAAGAAAAACTTCTTCACATTCTCAAAAATTTGAAGAGAGATTTAATAACAAAAAGGTAAAGTTTACCGTATTTTAAGAAAGATTTTCTCTATTATATAAAACCCACTCTCTTATTCTGAAATTTTCAATTCAATATTTTGTGTTATACTTTAAAAAAAATGTAAAGGGGGTAAAGAAATGGAGTCTAATAAGGAAGAAGTATCTGCCCTTGTAAAAC
>WFZA01000039.1 GCA_015489815.1 Caldisericales bacterium
AGGCTTCAGTATGTAGTAGTTCTCAGGGTTAACGGATACAGACTCAAATTTTTTGGAAAACAGGTAGTCAGGGTCTTTTACAAAGTATTGGTCAAGTGGATTAGGTGAAGTTATAAAAATAGTAAGCGAGCTCTTTTTGCGCCCCGACCTCCCGGATTCCTGAAACAGGCTGGAAATCGTGCCAGGGTATCCCACAATAATAGTTGCATCGAGATCTCCTATATCTATGCCAAGTTCCAGCGCATTCGTCGTGACGACAGCAAGCAGTTCACCACTTTTTAGTTTCCGCTCAATGCGCTTTCTTTCTTCCTTTAAGTAGCCCGCCCTATACGAAGAAACGAGTGATTTTTTATCTTGAGGAAGCGCTGCTTTAAGGTACTTCGTGATAAGTTCCACTCCCCTGCGCGAGCGTGAAAATACAATCACACGCTTGCCCTCGTCAATAAGCAATTTTGTAACCCACACAGCCTCTTTATAATAACTTCTCCTTGTGTTTGTCTTTTCGTCAACGAGTGCAGGGTTAAACAGAGCAAAAATTTTCCCGTACTGGTGAGACTGAGGCCCGTTTATATGGACAAAACGCTCGCCCACGAGTTTAAAGGAAAATTCCTCTGGATTGCTTAAAGTAGCACTTGCAAGAATAAACTGGGGATGTGCATTATACAAATTAGAAATACGTCTCAACCTTCTCATTATTTCTGAAACATGCGTGCCTAAAACTCCGCTATAGTAATGCGCTTCGTCTATTACAACAAATTTCAACCTGCTGAAAAACCGCGCCCAGTTTGTATGGTAGGGCAAAATCCCTATATGGAGCAGGTCAGGGTTTGTCACTATGATGTGCGCATTCTTTCTCAAAAAAATTCTGCTGCTCTGCGGTGTATCTCCATCGTATGCACCAATAGTGAACGCTCCGTTTACGATGGCGCGGAGCTTGTCCGTCTGGTCGCGTGCAAGTGCTTTTGTAGGATAAATATACAGCGCAGTTGCCAATTTTTCTGAAAAGAGTGTATTTAAAACAGGTATATTGAAAGCGAGGGTTTTTCCACTGGATGTGCCTGTAGTTATAATGACGTTGTTCCCCTGCTTTACCGCGTTAAATGTATCGAGTTGATGCCTATACAATCCTTTTATATTGTTTGAATTAAGAAAGTTTACAATGCGCTCATCCACTCCATCTGGGATTTCTTCCACAGGGATTTTCTCAGGCGGGATGTGAACGATGCGGGCAAACTGCCCTGCATAGTGTTCACTTTTCCGTATTTTTTCCAGAATCTCTCGCATAACTTTATTATAGTTTAAAAATGTGCTTTTAAAACTACTCTTAAGTGAAAAACAACTTTTTAGCAACTTTGAAAATCGTGTGCTAATTTTTCTTAAAAAGTATTGACACGCATTACAAACTTTATATAATTGTTTTAGCACTCAATAGTAAAGAGTGCCAAAATTTTGCGAAAGGAGGCTATGGAATATGGCTAAAATAGTACCAATCGGAGACAGAATTGTAGTAAAAATTGAAGAAAATGAAGAAAGGACAAAATCAGGAATTGTCTTACCGGACACCGCAAAAGAAAAACCTCAAAAAGGAAAGGTGGTTGCAGTAGGCTCCGGAAGATTGCTTGATAACGGAAAGAGAGTCGAACTCGAAGTAAAAGAAGGAGACACAGTGGTCTTCTCCAAGTATGCAGGAACAGAATTAAAACTCGATGGCGAAAAGTATCTCATTCTTTCAGAGAGCGACGTTCTTGCAATTCTTAAGTAAGGGAGGTGTGAAAAATGGATGCAAAACAGATTATATTTGGAACTGATGTAAGAAAATCAATTCAGGACGGAGTTGACAAATTAGCAAATACCGTAAAAGTAACACTTGGGCCGAAAGGCAGACATGTAGCACTTGAAAGAAAATTTGGTTCACCGCTTCTTTCAGATGACGGCGTGACCATTGCAAAAGAAATCGAATTAAAAGACCCCAATGAAAATATTGGTGCGCAGCTCGTAAAAGAAGTTGCCTCAAAAACTGAGGATGTTGCAGGTGACGGAACAACCACAGCAACAGTCCTTGCGCAGGTAATGATTGACGAAGGCGTAAAGAACGTTACCGCAGGTGCAGATCCGCTTCTTATCAAGAAGGGTATGGACAAAGCAGTTGAGGCAGCAGTAGAAGAGATGAAGAAACTCAAGAAAGACATCACAACAAAAGAGGAAATTGCACAGGTCGGCACAGTTTCTTCAAAAATTCCAGAAGTCGGTAAGGCGATTGCCGATGCAGTAGACAAAGTAGGAAAAGACGGCGTCATTACAGTGGAAGAATCTCAGGGTATTGGCCTTGAAGTAAAAACCGTTGAAGGTATGCAGTTCGACAGGGGCTATGTATCACCATACTTTGTAACCGACCCCGAAAGAATGGAAGTCGAATTAAAAGACCCCTACATCGTAATTACCGATAAAAAAGTTTCTTCTATTCAGGAATTCTTACCTTTACTTGAGAAAATTGTGCAGAAAGGCAAGCCGTTCCTCCTTATCGCAGATGACATTACGGGTGAAGCACTTGCAACACTCGTATTGAACAAAATTAAAGGCACATTCACCTGCTGCGCAGTAAAAGCACCTGGATTTGGTGACAGAAGGAAAGCAATGCTTCAGGATATCGCAATCCTTACTGGCGGACAGGTAATTTCCGAAGACTTAGGGCTTAAATTTGAAAGCGTGACACTTGATATGCTTGGCCGTGCAGACAGCGTAAAGGTTGACAAAGACAATACAACCATCGTTGGCGGCAAAGGAAAGAAAGAAGACATCGAAGCAAGAATTAGCCAGATTAAAGAGCAGATCAAGACAACCACTTCAAGCTACGACAAAGAAAAACTTGAAGAAAGGCTTGCAAAACTTTCTGGCGGCGTTGCAATCATCAAAGTTGGGGGCGCAACCGAAACCGAGATGAAAGAAATGAAGCACAGAGTTGAAGACGCAGTTTCCGCAACCAAAGCAGCACTTGCAGAAGGTATCGTTGCAGGCGGCGGAACAGTATTCGTAAATGTGCTTCCGGCACTTGACAAGATTAAAGCAGAAGGCGACGAAAAGACCGGTATTGAAATCGTAAAGAAAGCACTTAAAGAACCCGTCAAGCTCATTGCTCAGAATGCAGGCTACGACGGAATTATTGCACTGCACAAAGTAATGGAATCCGGAAAGAATGTTGGCTTCAACGCAGAAACCGGAAAATATGAAGATATGTTTAAAGCAGGAATTATCGATCCTCTTAAAGTCGTAAGAAGTGCTTTGCAGAATGCAGAAAGCATTGCTTCACTGCTTCTCAGCACAGAAGCAATCGTAACGAGCATTCCGAAGGAAGAAAAACCTGCTCCAGCAGCACCACAGTATCCTGAATATTAATACAAAATTTAGATAAAGTTTACAGCCCCGGTGTACAAAAGTACACCGGGGTTTTTAATTTTTACTCCTTATCCCACTATTTTCCTTTTATAAAAGCATTTTTCGCAGGTTTTCAGGCAGGCTTTCGAACTATTACATTAAGAGTTTTCAAAAAGTAGCATAAAAGTCCTGTGTTCTAAACATTTCTTTTGATAAGCTTTTTAAAAGAAACATTTTCAAAAACGCACCAGATGAAAACATTTTATTCTTTCAAGTTAATGCGCTTCCGTTGAGGCACCATTTGCAGGTTTAACTCATAAAAACTGTATAACAAATTTTATCCGCGTAGTTTGAAATTATCCGCAAAAAGTTTAAAATAGCAAAAAGGAGGGCAAATGAAAGCAAAAATTATACAACTCATTTCAGACATTTCTAACAAAGAAACGGGCAAGCCGTTTATTGAAAAAATCAAACAGAAACTCCCCGAATGGAATATATCCCCTTCTGTTAAAAATCCAGATTTTATTCTATTTGCAGTAATAACAGGCGGAACCGAGAATAAATTCAAAGAAATCTATAAAAAGTATTCTCCACCATATTTTATTCTGTTCAACGAATTTAATAATTCGCTACCCGCTGCAACAGAAATTCTTTCTTTTTTGAATATGCAAAACCTCGAGGGTGAGCTAATAGACATTAACAATCTTTCCGCAAAATACTTTAAAAAACGGTTTCCTCTTTCAGGTAAAAAGCTTGGAGTAATTGGAGAGCCTTCCGACTGGCTCATTGCAAGCACGTATCCGGATACTTTATAT
>WFZA01000040.1 GCA_015489815.1 Caldisericales bacterium
CTTGAACTTCAAAATGTAAGCGTAACAAAAGGCAGTTTTTCTCTAAAGGAAATAAGCTTTTTCGTAAATAAAGGAGAAATACTCACTGTACTCGGGGAGAATGGTAGCGGAAAAACGACTCTACTTGATACGATTGCGGGTTTTATAAAACCTAATAGTGGTAAAATTTTAATCAACGGTAGGAATGTCGCAAATCTTCCTCCTTCGGAAAGAGGTGTAGGATATGTCTTTCAGACACTTGCTTTGTTTTCGCATATGAATGTGGCTGCGAATATACTTTATGGTACGCGCTTTCACAAAATCCCGAATGTAAAAGATAGGTTAGAGAAGATAGCAAGATTATTGAGAATAGATTTCATATTGAATAGAAAAATAGATACACTTTCTGGAGGAGAAAAACAAAAAGTAGCACTTGCAAGGACATTAATCTTACAGCCAGAAGTGTTACTTATGGACGAATCTACTGCTGCGCTGTCTCCTCGCGAGAGGTTGCGGGTAATAGATGAATTGAAAACAGTATTCAAACATCTTTCTCAAACTGTTATTTTCGTTACGCATAATGTGTCTGAAGCTTACCGGATAGGGAGTAGGATCGCCGTTATAGAAAACGGAAGGATCTTGCAAATAGGGGGATCTTATGAGATCGTTTACCATCCTGTATCTCACAGCGTTGCATCAATTTTTGGAGAGGTAAATAAATTCGAAGTAAAAGTTGAAAGCTGTAATTCCGGGATGTGTTCTGCGGTATTTGGTAACAGCAGAATTTTCTTCCTTGGTGCCTTCAAGTCAGGAGAAAGAGTTTTAGTCTTTATACGCCCCGAAGACATACTTTTAAAGAGTGCTTCTACTAAAACGAGTGCAAGGAACAATTTTTCCGGGATCGTCAAAGATGTTTCATTTGCGGGGCCTCTCGTGCGCGTTGTGGTAGAAAGCGGACAAGTATTCATTGTTTTAATCTCAAAACAATCTTTTGAGGAACTTTCAATAAAAAAGGGCAAATCTGTATTTCTCAGTTTTAAAATTACCGCAGTGCATTCTGTGAGACTAACCGAGTAAAGAGTCCCTTTTTGTAATCCGCTGGTCGATAAATAAGTATGCAATAATTACTACCAGTTCAGCAATTGTCAAGTTAAGATCGCTTTGCAAAATAGGTATTTTGAAAGACGCAAGATCTACAAGTATCATAGCAAATATTAGTATTATAGTTTCAACTGCTTGAATTTTGAAACTCCTTTTCTTTATCTTTCCAACTTTAAATCTTTTGTACGAGCTAAAAATAATAACAACTCCAATTAAAATCAAAATCAAGGTATTAAATACAAATGCGTTTATGTTTTTCATAATTATTCCTCCCTGGTGAAAAAGTTTATTGCTCTGTCAGCTATAAACTTTCTATACACAAGCAGTGAGCCGTGTCCTGCTGGTAGGTATACAATTTTTGCTGTGCTGATTGATTTTTTTAGTTTTTCTGAGGCAAAGCGGGGGATTACATAGTCAAACATTCCATTGAACATCAGAACCTTCCTTGGGTAAATGAATTGCCCAAATGTAAGTGGATCGTATAGTTTATCAATTCGTTCGTATTCTTTTTCGGTTTCTTTTATTTCTTCCCCACTGGCAACCTTATACACATACTTTCTTAACGGAAGCATTGCAATACTTTTCCAGAACATTCCTTCAATGTCTCCACCTGCAAGCAGGAATACCCCCTTTTGTATTCGTTTATCAACGCCCATTGCTATTGATGAAATCATTCCGCCAAGACTTACACCCAGAATGTAAGTTTTTTCCACATTTTCAAATATGCCTGTTCCTGAAAAGTCTATTAAGGTGCGTACATCTACTACGGATTGCCTGAATCTGTTTAGCATTCCTATTGAATCCAGTACAAAAAATCCTGTACCGTCAGTTACTCCCATTGCTTTACGCTTTCCATGAAATGGAATAGTGAGCAAAACTGACTTTATTCTATTTTGTGCACACTTTCTTGCAAAGTAAAAAGTGGAAGAGAATCCTCGTGATCCGTGCCCATGAAGTACAATACAGAGAGAATTTGAGGGCTCGTTAGGTTTGAAGTAGTATGCGTAAACTTTGTTTACCTCTTTTACTACTGGAAGTTTTACTGCGCTATTAAATTCAATTTCAAATTCGGAAACTCCCTTTTTATCTCCGAGAAAACGGATCGCAGGGGGCTCTTCTACTTTTTGGTATCTGTATACCTCTCTCGGATCGTTTAAGTAAATTATATTTGACATCTCTTTTAATAATTGTATATTTAATTTAAAAAAATACAAATGAAAGGTGATGGAAATGAAAAAATTTGGTCTGGTATTATCTGGTGGTGGTGCAAGGGGCCTCGCTCACATAGGTATTCTTAAAGTTCTGGAAGAAAACGGGCTTTATCCTGACTTTATAACTGGTGCCTCGATGGGGGCAATTATAGGCGCAATCTATGTAAGTGGCCGAACTGTAAGTGAAATGGAAGATTTTGTTAATAATTTCGTATTTGGTGATGTTCTTGACAAAAAGTATCCTCTTTACAAACTGAATCTTATTGAGGGGAAGTCAAGAACTTCTTTTATGAAGTACATAAGCATAGGTGTTTCGCTTAATTCCCTCGTAAAAAAGAGCTTCCTCGATCCAGGCAGGAAGATTCAATATTTATTTAAGCAGCTTACGGGTGACAAAACTTTTGAGGAAACAAAAACTCCTTTTGCCTGTACAGCAGTGGATATATTGACGGGCAGGGTTGCAGTGCTTGACAAGGGGAAACTTTATCTTGCTATGCGTGCGTCAATGTCAATTCCACTCGTGTTCGAACCTGTACATTACGATAATATGCTTCTCGTAGATGGAGGTGTTTTGAGTAATGCACCTGTCTGTGTTGCAAGAAAAATGGGTGCAGAAGTAGTTATCGCAGTTGATGTAAATCCGCCTGTGAAAAAGAAAAACGAAGAGGAATTAAAAGGAGCGTTCCACATGATGTGGAGAATATCAGAGATAACACTCGACGGGATTTACAGAAGAGAACTAAAAGAAGCTGACTATGTTGTTCCTGCACATGTACATCTTGATACTCTGGACTTCTCCCATAATATGGAGGCAGTGAAGATAGGAGAAGAAGCGATGCGCTCAAACATTAAGCACATAAAAGAACTTCTGGAGGAATAGGATGATTATTGCAACTGACATTGGAAATACAAATATCGTGGTGGGCTTCTTAGAAGAAGGAAGAGTGATTAAGGTATTTCGAATTGCAACTGACAGAGGAAGGACATCTGACGAATATAAACTTCTTATAAGTATTTTTATGAAAGAAGAAGGTATATTGCCCGAGAAAGTGCAGGATTTCGTTATATCTTCAGTGGTGCCTCCCCTTATCCCCATTTTTGAAAGTGTTTCCAAAAAACTTCTGGGCAAGCCTGCATTAATCGTTACTTCCCACACGGATTTCGGTATAAGGTTCTGTGTGGACGAGCCAGGAGGTGTAGGTGCCGATAGGCTTTGCGATGTTGCTGCAGCAAGAGAGATGTTTCCAAACGAAAATGTGTGTGTTGTGGACTTTGGCACGGCTACTGCATTCAACATTTTAACAAAAGATGGATGCTTCGTAGGAGGCCCAATTAGTGTAGGAATTATTGCAGCAGCAAATGCACTATTCGTAAAAACTGCAAAACTGCCTCGTATAGTACTGGAAAAGCCGAAAAGTGCTATAGGCAAAGATACAGTGAGTGAGATGCAGTCAGGGATAGTGCTTGGTATGGGAGGGCTTGTAGACAGACTTATTGATGAAGTACAATCTGAGATTGGTGAGCCTCTTCGCGTGATCGCAACAGGCGGCATCTCCCATGTAATGCAGGGAGTAAGTAAGCGCATAGAAGTTTTTGATAAATCTCTCACATTAAAAGGTATTTACGCAATATATAAGCATGCCAAAAATTGGTAATATAGAAGTATACTCCAATATTTTGCTTGCTCCACTCGCTGGTTTTACGGATTCTGCTTACAGGCGCATAGTAAAGGAGTTTGCTGCCGGTATTGTTTACACAGAGATGATCAGCAGTATGGGTATATTTTACAAAGATAAAAAAACTCTTGAACTTATGCGCTTTTACGAAGAGGAGCGGCCTATAGCTGCGCAGATTTTCGGGAGCATGCCTGATAAACTTGCATATGCTGCATCTGTTATGGAGAGTGCAGGGTTTGATCTCGTAGATATTAATATGGGCTGCCCTACTCCAAAAATCGTAAAGAGCGGCTCAGGTTCAGCACTGCTAAAAGATTTATCTCTTGTAAAAGATATAATTAAAGCTGTGCGCAAAGCAATAAAAGTTCCTCTTACGATAAAGATACGGAAAGGTTTTTCAAAAAAGGATAATGTCGTAAGAGAAGTTGGTAAAATTGCGGAAGGGGAAGGCGTGGATGCTATTGCTCTGCATGGAATAACAGCAGAGGAGTTTTTTAAAAACGATGCAGAGGATTGGAGTAGTATAAAGACATTAAAAGAAACGGTAAAAATTCCCGTCATTGGAAATGGGGGAATAAAAACGGAGGAAGATGTCTTAAAGATGTTTGAAGAAACCGGAGTAGATTACATTATGGTCGGGCGTGCTACAATGGGTGCGCCGTATTTTATAAAGTCTGCACATATGTTTATTTCTACAGGGAAAAAATATACTCTTGGTTTAAAAGAAAAATTATATATAATAATGAGACATATAAAATACGAAGTGCAGGATAAAGGCGAAGAAAGAGGCATTAGAGAAATGCGGAAAGTGGTTTCTCATTATGTAAGAGGTATGAAAAACGCTGCGCGTTTCAGGGAACGGTTAAACAGCGTGGTGACAGAAAAAGAAATGATTCGCCTTGTTGAAGAAATTTTTTCTGCACAGGGAGGTAAATTATGAAGGAAGAAGTAACAGATGTAAACAAAGAAACATTTGTTATGTCTCAGAAGGGTTTTGAGGAAGCGAAAAAGAAACTTGAGTACTTGAAGACGGTAAAGAGAAAAGAAATTTCGGAAAAAATAAAAGAGGCGATTGCATTTGGCGACCTTTCTGAAAATGCAGAGTACGACGAAGCAAAAAATGAACAGGCGTTTTTGGAAAGCGAAATAGCGCGTCTTGAGTCGCAGCTAAAACATGTACAAATTATAGACGACAGTGAGCTTACCAATGACAAAGTTTCTGTAGGCAGTAAAGTAACTGTGCAAAATGTTGATACGAAAAAGAAATTTGTATTTAGCATTACAGGCGTACTTGAATCAGACGCAATCCATGGGAAAATTTCCTGGAAGTCGCCTGTTGGTAGTGCTTTGCTGAACCATAAAGTAGGTGATGTAGTTGAAATAAAAACCCCCCGTGGTATTGTAAAATATAAAATTCTAAAGATTCGGAAAGGTTAAGATGGAAAAGTATAGTTTAAACGATATTGAAAAGAAACGAAAAGAGTTAGTATTAACTCTCAAAGCAAGCGGTATTAATCCGTTTGGCCATAAATTTGTTGCGGAGTATTCAAATAAAGAATTAAAAGAACAATTTGATACGCTTCAGGGAAAGGAAGTTACTGCACGCGGTAGAGTAATGGCAATCCGTGGCCATGGAAAGGCGGCTTTTGTTGTTATAAAAGACTTCAGTGGCTCTATTCAGCTTTATTTCAGATACGATAATCTTGGAGAAGAAAAGTATAAATTTTTTAAAAAAGTAATTGATGTGGGCGACATTATCGGTGTAAAAGGTCCTCTTTTTAAAACCCATACCGGAGAGATTACAGTAGAAGTAAAAGACTTTGAGCTTCTTTCAAAAGCAATCAGAGTATTGCCAGAAAAGTGGCACGGATTAAAAGACCCGGAGCTGAGGTACAGAAAAAGATACCTTGACCTCATATCAAATGAAGAAACAATGCAGATCTTTATTAAGAGGAGTATTGCAATCGACCAGATCCGCAAATTCCTGAAAGATAAAGGATTTTTTGAAGTGGAAACCCCAATGCTACAGCCAGTTCCCGGAGGAGCTACTGCACGCCCATTTGTTACACACTACAATGCACTGGACCAGGATATGTATTTAAGGATTGCCCCAGAACTTTACCTGAAGCGTCTTATAATAGGTGGTTTTGAAAAGATTTTTGAACTCAACAGGAACTTCAGGAATGAAGGAATTTCGGTTAAACACAATCCCGAATTTACTATGATAGAAGTGTACTGGGCGTATGCGGATTATCGAGATATGATGAAACTTACTGAGGAATTGATACATTCAGTTGCTATTGCAGCAAATGGGACTGATACGATACAGTTCAAAGGAAACGAAATATCTCTGAAGCCACCGTTTGAGAGGATACGGTTTGAAAATGCGTTTGAAAAGTATGCAGGTGTTACTCTTGAGGAGTTGAGAAACACAGAGCGCGCAAAGGCAGTTCTCTCCAATCTTCAGATAAAAATGAACAAACCGCTCACATTTGGGAATGTAGTAAACGAGATTTTCGACAAAAAGGTGGAAGTGCACTTTATCCAGCCGACTTTTGTTTATGATTATCCAATAGAGATTTCACCTCTTGCGCGCAGAAGCGATAGCGACCCGAGCATAGTGGAGCGTTTTGAACTATTTATAGGCGGTATGGAACTTGCCAATGCATTTTCCGAACTCAACGACCCCATAGACCAGCTTGAAAGGTTTGAAGAGCAGGCAAAGGCAAAGAGCAAAGGCGAAGAAGAAACACATGTAATGGATATTGATTATGTAGAGGCAATGGAATACGGATTACCTCCTACTGGAGGTCTTGGCATCGGCATAGACAGGCTCGTTATGCTCCTTACAGGAAAAGATTCTATAAGAGAAGTGATTTTATTCCCTCAACTTAAAAAGAAAACAGATGGGGAAAAAGAAAAGTAAGGAATATGTTTGTACTGTTTGCGGGTATCGCTCTCCTATAAAATTAGGTAAGTGCCCAGAGTGCGGAAGCTGGAATTCATTTGTTGAGGTTGAAGTAGGAGGCAGCAAAGAAGCAAAAGTTACGGATTTACCTGAACCTGTTTCGATTGATTCTAAAAGTATAAAGTTTTCTGAAGAGCGAATAAAAACCGGAATTGAAGAATTTGATAGAGTCCTTGGCGGCGGCATAGTCAAGGGCTCTATTATTTTAATAGGCGGGGAGCCGGGTATAGGTAAGTCCACGCTGCTCCTTCAGATAGCGGGTATTCTGTCAAAACGTGGCAAAGTGCTTTATGTGTCTGGTGAGGAGTCTTATCTGCAAATTCGGATGCGTGCGAACCGTCTTGGTGTTAGATCTCCAGATTTACGCGTGCTTATAGAACAGAATATGGATAAAATCAGGGAAGTTGTTTTGAAGGAAAAACCTATTCTCGTAATTATTGATTCTGTGCAAACAATGCAAACTGCTGAGGCAAGCGGTACACAGGGCTCCATTACGCAGGTAAGGGAATGCACGAGAATTGCAACTGAGATTGCGAAGTCGAACGGCATACCTGTAATCCTTGTGGGGCATGTGACAAAGAAAGGCGGTATTGCCGGGCCGAAAACAATTGAGCATATGGTTGACGGTGTTTTTTACATTGAGGGTGAACGAATGGACGTAATGCGCCTTTTCAGAAGTGTGAAGAACCGTTTTGGAACAACAAACGAAGCGGGCATCTTTGAGATGCAGGAAAAAGGCCTCGTCCAGGTAGAAGATCCTTCACTTATATTTATTTCTGACAGAGGTAATTTGCCTATAGGTTCTGCAATTTCGTCAGTCCTGGAAGGTACTCTCCCGCTTTTTGTGGAAGTCCAGGCACTTGCAACGCCTACCTACTTTCCTATACCGCGCCGTGTTGCAAATGGAATTGATTATAATCGCATCTTGCTTATTTCTGCGATCCTTGAAAAGCATATGCACTTCAAAATGGGTGGGTATGACCTCTACATAAATACCGTTGGAGGAATAAAACTTACAAGCAGATCTGTGGATCTGGGAGTAGCAGCTGCAATTATGTCTTCGATTTTCGAAAAACCAATTTTGCCTAAGTCGGTTGTATTTGGAGAGTTAGGACTTGGTGGAGAGGTGCGACCTACTGTAGGTGCAGAACGCAAAGTGAGACAGGGGAAAAGGCTTGGATTTGAAAATTTTGTACTGCCTTCGTTTTTCAAAAATAGAATTAAAGAAGACGGTGTTAACATTTACTTTGTTTCCGATCTTGCCCAGGCAAAAGAGGTGCTTTTCTGAGAAATGGATATTTCTTTAATTATTGTTGCAGCAGGGTTTGGCAGGCGTCTTGGTGGTGTAGATAAGGCATTTGTAAAAATTGCAGGAAAAGAAATTATTCTATATTCTTTTGAAACGTTTGAAAAAGTTCCACAAATAAAAGAAAAAATTATCGTTGTTAATAAGGAAAATGTCGATAAAGCAAAAAACGTATTCCGTGGAAAAAATGTAAAGTTTGTTTTTGGTGGTCGCTTGCGTGCTGAAAGCGTGAAAAATGGTGTATTGATTGCAAAGAAAAATTTTGTGATGGTTCATGATGCAGCACGCCCTTTTGTAAGTCTGCCTCTTATTGAAAGGATAATCGATGCACTTAAAGACGCAGATTCCGTAATTCCTGCTTTAAAAGTAAAACCCACAATAAAGATTGTAGAAAATAGTTTTGTTTCTAGAACACTGAAAAGAGATACTCTTGTAGTTGTCCAGACTCCTCAATTATTTAGAAAAGAACAATTGCTTTCTGCTTACGAAAAGTTCGCAGACCTTAGCGGTATAACGGATGAGTCAATGCTTATAGAAAAATTAGGAAAGCCCGTGCGTGTTGTTGAAGGCGAAGAAAAAAATTTAAAGATTACAACACCTCTTGACCTTATTGTTGCAGAGGAGATCATAAAAAATGGCATTTAGAGTAGGTATAGGCTACGACTCGCACAGATTCTCGGAGGGACGGGATTTTATTATTGGTGGTGTAAAGATTCCATTTGAGAAAGGGCTTTTAGGGCATTCTGACGGGGACGTCCTAACCCATGTAATTATCGATGCCCTGCTTGGTGCATCTCATCTTGGTAATATAGGAAAATTGTTCCCTGACACGGATAAAAATTTTAAAGACGCAAAAAGCATAAAGCTTCTTCGAAAAGCTGTTGGGATATTAAAAGAAAATAACTTTCAAGTAGTAAATGTTGACAGCACAATAATTTTAGAGAAGCCTAAAATATCTCCCTGGGTAGATAAAATAGAAAAATCGCTATCCAATGCGTTAGAAATTCCACGTACAGTTATTTCTGTAAAACCAAAGACGAACGAACATATGGGCTTTATCGGACGCGGCGAGGGAGTTGCAGCTATTGCAGTTTGTTTACTCGAGAAAAAAGACCTTTAAAAACTGCTTCTCCAGAGCCCTATAACTTTGCCGATAATCTTAATGTTCTTTGTAATGTAAATTGGTTCGTACTTCGGATTTTCTGGTTTAAGGTACAGGCCGCCTTTCATCCGGACAAGTCTTTTAACTGTTGCTTCGTCTTCTATCAGTGCAACGCAGATGTCGTTTAAGCCCACACGTGCATCAGGATCAACCACTACGAGGTCGCCGTCTTCTATGTGTGTATTTATCATGCTGTCACCTTTTACACGCAACAAAAATGCGTGTGGATGTGCGCGCGTATCCACCGGCAAGGGCAAATAACCCTCTATCTCCTCGACTGCAAGGGCAGGTGCACCTGCATGCACACTTCCAACGAGTGGTAATTTGTTCCCCACTAAAAGGTGCTCTGCAACGCGTATAGAGCGTGCTTTACCTTCCTTTTTTACTGCGCCTGCACGTTCCAGTGCTTCGACATACTGGTACACAGTGGAGACTGATCTGAACCCGAAGTGCTCTTTTATTTCCCTGTAGGTGAGAAAATGTCCAGATTCCTCCTGTTCTTTAATAAAGTCCAGAATAGCTTTTTGTTTTTTGGTTAGTTTTTTCATATACTTATTATACGAACATATGTTTAATTGTCAAGTCTTTCTCAAATTCCGCCTTCTGGCTCTTTCATTCCCTCTTTCATAAAACCGTAAAACATCATTTCAGTATTGTATTTGTATGCCATGTTTCCCTGCTTATCCAGTGCAATAATGCCTGCCTTTCCATTTAGCTTCGTTAAGTCGCTTATTGTCTGTTCAACTGCATATTCAATTCCTTTGCCTATATATAGGTTTATCCTGAATGAAAGAACTGCTTTCATTATGTCTTCACCTATTCCAGTTGCGACTGCTCCGTAAATATCGTTTGCAAAAAATCCTGAACCTATAATCGGGGAATCTCCCACCCTTCCTTCTTCTTTGAAAGGTGTTCCGCCTGTTGAAACTGCTGATGCGATGCGTCCTTTTTTATCCAGCGCAACTGCTCCTACAGTATCGCTTTCCTGGATTTTGTTTAGTTTTTTAAGATAAATTTCTCGCTTTTCTTTTGTGATGAAGTAAGAATTAGGTACTATCTCAAGCTGATTTCTCATTGCAAATTCTTCCGCTCCTTCCGAGATAAGAAACCTGTGGGGAGACTTTTCCATTATCATTTTTGCAAGCAGGATTGGGTTTTTTACGTGTTTTACACCACTTGCTGCACCACTTTTTAATGACTCTCCATCCATTATGCCGGAATCAAGTTCTACTTCTCCTTTTTTGTTTAGATATGTACCTTTACCTGCATTAAAGAATGAATCATCCTCAAATATTTTTACCGCTTCTACTGCAGCATCTATTGCACTTCCGCTGTTTTTTAGAATCTTAAACCCTGTTTTTGCTGCGTATTTGCAGGTTTCAATTCTTCCCGGAATTTCTTCCTTTGAATTAGCCTTCCCAGCGCCGCCGTGTACTATAATTGCAATCATATCTACCTCCTTGAAAACTATTTTACTACATTTTAATTTATAAAAAACCTTATTTTGAAAAAGTTTGTTTGACATCTTTTTCATTTGTGGTAAAATAAAATTAAATTAATTTATATAGGAGGTGCAATATGAAGAAATACAGGTGCACAATTTGTGGTTACATTTATGATCCCTCTGTTGGCGATGATACGCAGGATGTAAAACCTGGAACTCCTTTTGAAAAATTGCCAGAAGATTGGACCTGTCCGCTTTGCGGTGCTACGAAAGATCAATTTGAGCCGATTGATTGAGGTGGTGAGTGATGGATAAAGAAAAAAGGCTTGAAATTTTAAGAAATGCAATGGAGATTGAATTAAATGGAATTGAACTTTACAGGACAGCTGCCGAAAAAACTAATGATGAACAGGCAAAAGAAATGTTTGAATTTCTTGCTGACGAAGAGGTAAAACACTTTGAGGCGCTAAAAAAGATGTATGAAGAAGTAAGTAGCGGTAAGAAAACAGAAGTTAAACTTCCCTCTCAAGGGAAGCCGAAGTTTGGCAAAATTTTCTCTGAAAAGTTTATGGAGAATTTGAAAGGTAAAAATTACGAGTATTCTGTGCTTACTACCGGATTGCTGCTTGAACAAAATTCGCAGGAATTCTATAAAAAACAAAAAGAACTTGCAGAAGACGAAGAAGAAAAGAAACTATTCGAGAAATTAGAGAAGTGGGAATTCGGGCACTATCAGATGTTACTTGATGAATACAACAGTATGAAGCTAAAATTCTGGGAAGACAACAATTTTCAGCCATTTTAAAGGAGGGGTTTTATGAGATACGTAATTTTAGGTCTTGGAGTTGCGGGAGTTACAGCTGCAAAAACGATAAGGCAGTTAGATAAAGACGCAGAAATAGATCTTTTTACGGACGAAATGGTATACTACTACGCGCGTCCTAAACTCTTTGATGTTATACACAAAAGGCTTTCTTCAAGGGAGATTTACTTTTATGGTCCTGATTGGTATATCAAAAACCGGTTCAAGCTTCATTTTGGCGTTAAGGCAGTAAAAATCGATGCAAAAGAACATTCTGTTACATTTGATGATGGCATTACAGTAAAATACGACAAATTGCTCATTGCTAATGGCGCGCATGCTTTTGTTCCTCCAATTAAAGGTGCAGACAAGCAGGGTGTCTTCACTTTAAGGACGCTTAAGGATGCTTTTGATATAAGAGACTATTCTGCTTACATAGGTAACGGCAGCCCCGTTGCCGTGGTTGGCGGTGGAGTACTTGGATTGGAAGCAGCGCATTCGTTCAGATTAAACAAACTTAACCCTACTGTTATAGAATTTGCTCCGTATCTTCTTCCGAGGCAACTGGATAAAGAAGGTGCGGGCATTCTTCGTAAAATCTTTGAAAATGCTGGCATACAGATTAAGACGAGCTCAAAAACAGAAGCATTTGAAGGAAGCAGCGCAGTTGATAAGGTATTACTTGGCAGCGGCGAGACATTACCCGCAAAGATGGTTTTGCTTTCTACGGGTGTGCGTTCCAATATCGACCTTTTGAAAAATTCTGATTTGCCATTTAATAGAGGTGCACTTGTTGATGATTACTTGAAACTGCAGGACTCTGAAGATATATTTGCTGCAGGTGATATAGCAGAGTACAAAGGCCGCGTTTATGGAATTATTCCTCCTGCAATAGAGCAGGCAACCGTTGCCGGGAAAAATATGGTAAAAGAAGGTTCTGCAGAGTATCATGGTTCTGTAATGTCCAATACGCTTAAAGTAGCCGGGATTGATCTCACATCAGTTGGAATAATTAATCCTGAAAATAAAGAGGAATACGAAGAAATTCGTTCAGAGGCGCCTGCCGAAGGAAAATACAGAAAGATTGTATTAAAAGACGGCAAGGCAGTAGGCGGAATCTCTCTTGGTATGAAAGGAGAAGGCGTTCCTTTAACAAAGTTTGTGAAGGCGGGAAAAGACTTGTCTAATTTTAAGGAAAAACTGAAGGATATAAATTTTTCGCTTAAAGAAATAAAGTAAAGATTGATAGAATTGTAAACAATAATGAGGAGGGCAAGATTGCCCTCCTTTGTGCTTTATTGTGTTTGTTTTCGTCTGTTATAAGATTTTTCTATCAAAATGGATTTATTTTTTGATAACTCTTTGTTTTCTTGTTATTAGCTTAACAAGTTCTTCTTGTTGACAAAAATTAGTTATACCTATAAAATTAAAGACAAAAACGGGAAGGTGATTTATGAATAGCAGAGAAATAAGAGAAAGTTTTTTGAAGTTTTTTGAAGATAAGGGACATACGCGTTTAAAGAGTGCTTCACTTATACCGAATGACCCTACTTTGCTTTTTACAGCGGCAGGCATGGTGCCTTTAAAAGCATATTATCTTGGTGAGGAAATTCCACCAAACAGACGCTTAACCACTGTGCAAAAATGTTTGAGAACAAATGATATTGACAATGTTGGATATACTGCAAGGCATCATACATTTTTTGAGATGCTTGGTAACTTTTCTATAGGGGATTATTTTAAAGAAGAAGCAATCCCCTGGGCATATGAGTTTGTTACAGAGGTTCTTGGTTTACCTAAAGAAAAGTTATGGGTTACAGTTTACAAAGATGATAATGAAGCAAGAGAAATCTGGAAAAAGGTGGGTATTCCAGAGGAACGCATCGTATCTCTTGGAGAAGAAGACAATTTCTGGACAATGGGGCCTGTTGGTCCGTGTGGCCCGTGCTCAGAAATTTATTACGACCGAGGCGCAAAAACACCCGAAGAGGAGAAACAACTGCCTGGTGACGAAGGCGAAAGATTCCTTGAATTCTGGAACCTCGTTTTTACCCAATACGATAGGCAGATAGATGGCTCTTTAAAACCTCTTCCTAGGAAAAATATAGACACAGGAATGGGGCTTGAGCGTGTTACAAGTATATTAGAAGGTGTGGAAACTGATTTTGAAACGGATTTATTTATGCCAATAATAGCAGAGATAGAGCATTTAAGCGGCGAGAAGTATAGGAGCGATCCGATAAAAGACCGCTCGTTCCGCGCAATTTCGGATCATATAAGGGCTGTTTCCTTTCTTATTGCTGATGGACTCGTCCCAAGCAATGAAAAGAGAGGGTATGTACTGAGAAGGCTTATCAGAAGGAGTGCATTGTTTGGTAGGGCTCTTGGGTTAAAAAAGCCTTTCTTGTTCAAACTTGTACCAACTGTGGTGAAATTAATGGGTGATATTTATCCGGAGCTTTCAGAGAATGAAGAGAAAATTATTGATAATCTGAAAGTCGAAGAAGGAAGATTTAATAATACTTTAAACAATGGTTTTGCTTATTTTGACGACGTCTATAAGAAGGTTAAAAATTCTGGAACAAAAGAGTTTCCTGCAGAAGCTGCATTTTATCTTTACGACACGCTCGGATTTCCGCTTGAACTTACTGAATCAATCTTAAGAAGCTATGGACTTTCACTTGATAAAAAAAAGTTTGATGCACTATTAGAGAAACAGAGGGAACGTGCACGTAAAGCATTTAAAGGTGGAGAGAGTTTTACAGAGCGGGTTTCTCTTGTTAAGTTGAAGGAAAAAATAGGGGAAAGCAAATTCGTAGGATACGATAAATTTGAAACTTCATCGCTTGTAACAGCTATATTGAAAGATGGAGAAGAGAAAGAATTTGCAGACGAAGGAGATCTGGTTGCAATAATTACAAAAGAAACTCCATTTTATGCAGAAAAAGGTGGCCAGGTAGGAGATACTGGCATTATTGAAACAGAGGACTTTTTGTTTAAGGTAAGTGATACGCAAACTCCTATTCAGGGACTGATTGTCCATGTCGGAACTGTGGAAAAAGGACATATTTCAGTTGGGGATACTGTCCACTTAAAAATAGATGTTGAACGCAGAAAGGCAATTATGCGAGCCCACACTTCCACGCATATTTTGCAATCTGTTTTGAGGAAAGAATTTGGCGAGCAGTTGGGACAGCAGGGTTCTGCAGTATATCCTGACGAGTTCCACTTTGATTTTAACTTTAATGATAAAATTCCTGATGAAAAACTCATAGAATTAGAGCGAAAAATGAATGATATTGTTGTATCATCTATTCCTCTCGTAGTAAGAGAAATGCCCATTGAGGAAGCTAAAAAAAGTGGTGCGCTTGCATTCTTTGAGGAAAAATACGGTGATATAGTACGTATTGTGGAAATTCCCGGGGTAAGCAAGGAGTTTTGCGGTGGAACACATGTTTCCAATACTGGTGAAATTGGTATAGTTTTGTTGCGCTCATTCAGGAGTGTTGCTTCGGGCATAAGAAGAATAGAAGGAATAACAGGTAAAAAGGCATATGATGAAGTTATGAAAGAACGCCTTGTTATCAGTGCATTAAAAGATAAGTTAGGTGGCAGCACGGATGTATTGGTAAAACACCTGGATAAACTTATCGCAGAAAACAAGGCCTACAAAAAGGAAACGGAGTTATTCAAGAAAAAAGTCTTTGAACTGGAACTAAAGAATGTTGAAGCACAGGATGATAATGGTGTAAAGTATTATGTGAAAACTTTCAAAAATGCGAGAATGAACGACTTAAAGAATGCGTTTGATATAATGAAGAAATATTTTAATAACGGTATTGCAATCTTAGCTGGAGAGGATAATGGCAAGTCTTACATACTTGTCGGTTCTATTTCAGGAAACGAAGGTGTTTCAGCAAGAGATGTCTTTAATAAAATTGCATCAAAGTATCCAATAAAAGGTGGCGGGAGCGATCGATTGGTGAGAGGTAGTGGTAATGTGAAGTTAACTGAAGACTTACTTAAATCTTCTTTGTAAAGGCTAACTTAATGGAAGAAGGAGTAATTATTGCCCTTGATGTGGGCACGGGACACATAGGTGTTGCAGCGTCTGATCCTTTGAAAATTACGGCAAATCCAGTGGATGTTTTGAATCGCGACGGGACAGAATTTTCTAAAATAGAAGAATTTATTAAGCATTATGATGCCAGGACTCTCGTTATAGGTTTACCGAAGACGCTAAAAGGCGAAGTTGGAATGCAGGCAGAAAAAGTTCTTCAATTTGTTAACGAACTAAGAGAATTTCTCAGTGGAATAGATATTATCTTGTGGGATGAGCGTTTTACCAGTGTTATTGCCCATAGGATGTTTCAAAAAGCTGGAATAAATTCCCGGAAGGAACGAAAAATTAAAGATGCGGCTGAGGCTGTGCTTATTCTTCAAAGTTATTTGAATTACATAAGGAGAAAGAAACGAGATTAATTAAGTTTTCTATCGTTATTTTTATACTTTTTGCGCTTTTAGTCGTCGAATTTTTCCCGATGTATCTTACAGGGTACTTTTCTGCTTCGTTTAATATTCTGAATGGAAGTTCGGTGAGGAATATTGGGAAAGTTCTTGCAGAACATCATTTGATAATTGATAGCTTAAGTTTTCCTTTTGTTGTGAGATTGTTGCATTACGATAAAGATTTAAAAAGCGGGCAATACCAAATAAGAAATGTACACTCCGTTTTTCAAATTTTAGATATACTTGCTAAAGGGGTTGCTCCGAAACAAATTAAAGTAACAATTCCAGAAGGTTTTACTGTGGAGGATATTGCAAAAGTTCTATATCAAAAAGGTGTGATTAAAAATAGTAAAGATTTTATTTCAAAGGCGCAAAAGTACGAAGGATTTTTGTTTCCGGATACCTACTTCTTTTTGAAGGGTGAAAGTGCAGAATCAATTATAAAAAAAATGAAGAGTCAATTCTATAAAGTTTTGCCCGGGGATTACGAAGAAAGAGCAAAAGAAAAGGGTCTTACTCTTTATCAGGCTGTAATACTTGCGTCAATTGTAGAGAAAGAAGCTAAATTTGATGAAGATAGACCACTCGTTGCAAGTGTATTTCTGAATAGGCTTAAAATAAGTATGCCGCTCCAATCTGATGCCACAATCAACTATGTTCTGAAAAATAAAAAATTGTGGCTTACGGATAAAGATTTGAAGATTAGCTCTCCGTATAATACTTATACCCATACAGGGCTTCCGCCAACCCCTATTTGCAACCCTGGTTTGAAATCTTTGCTTGCTGTCGTGAATGCCCCTAAAACTGATTATTATTATTTCCTTACGACAAAAAGTGGAAAAGCCGTGTTTGAGCGAACTCTCGAAGAGCATAATAGAGATATAAGGAAGTATTATGGACCGTAACATTAAAAGCAGAGAAACTGTAAGAAAAATCTTTGTAAGCAAGAAATGCACATGGTTTGTCCAGGGTATTCTTGAAGAAACTGGATTAATTGCCGTGTCTCTTGGTGGAAAGGATTATCTTACGATTTTTTACGATAGGAAATTAGAAGATTTTGTTCAAAACATTCTATCAGAAGTAGAAAATTTTTGTAGACTTTCATTTTTGCACAAAAAGTCTATAATAAACGAAAAAGGGGATGAGAAGATATGAGCGCACTCTTTGGAAAACCTGATTACAAAAAAACACTTAGTACTTATGTGAACAGAGGAGAATACAAAAAGGCTCTTAAGTTTGCTATTAAAAGCGGAGATAAATACTACGACAATGGTGAGGTAAATAAGTCTATAGGGGTTTACCTCTTTCTGTTAAGGCTTTTTAGGAACAAGAATGTAGTGGACCATTCTCTTTACGAAAGACTCTACGAAAAACTTATACCTCTCCTTTTTGAAAGTAATCAGGAAGAAGAAGCGCTTAATTACTCTCTTGATTTAATTGACGAAAAACTCGTATTAAATAAAGATAGCGAAGTATTGGATATACTCTCCGCATTAAAAGAACAATTTCCTGAGAGCGAAGCAATTGTTTTAAAAACTGTGGAAGTTTATCTTAGTAAGGGTGATGTTCAGAGTGCGCTAAAAGAATTAGACAAAGCAATCTCTTCAATTGGACCTAAACCCAAATTCATAGAACTTGCAGGTGAGATACTGCTTAAAATTCATAAGTATGAGGATGCATATGATTACTTTAATGCACTTCTTGCAGTAGATCCAGACAATCAATTAGCAAAACAGCGTATTTCGGAGTTAGAGTCAGCATTTGCATTATCTAAAACTCCACCTCTTAAAAACAAAGAAGTAAAAGAGGAAACTGGTGCTAAAACTACAGAAAATGTGAAGGGTACAGTTGTAAGTACTTCTTCGGAATCCTTAAGTAAGCCTTCCCAAGAAAAGCAGATTAATGCTGAGGCTACGAGCAATAGAAATGTACTTGCCAAACTTAAAAATGGACAGCATCCTGAAAATAAGAAAGTAGACCTTGCCGAACAAACTATGCCTGATAAAGTTAAGGTGGTAGATAATAAGCCGAATGGTGCGCATTCTAAGGGCGAAATAAGCAAAGATGTGAATAAATTATTGGCAAATCAAGAAAAGTCTAGAATAGATAACTCTACAGAGAAGGATAAGTATAAGCCTCTGCTTGCTATTTCAAAGGATCCTCTGTATGCAAAAGCTATTAAATCGTTTTTAAAAGACGAAAAGCAAGGATATGAAGCGCTTATCTCTGTTGCAGAAAAGTACGAAACGACAAACTTGATAGATGCGGAATACATTTATCTTAAACTATTTGCTTTCGAACCAACGAATAGTAAAGTTGCGCATAAACTTCTTTCTTTATACGACAAAATTGCATCTGTTTATGATGTTAATGAGGTCAAGGCAGAAAAACTGTTTATTTCTCTTGTTGCGGCTAAGAATAGCAGTGGTATTGAAAAACTGGAGTTTCTTAAACAAATAGAAAAGGAGTTACCAGACGAGCTTTCTGTAAAAATCGAGATATTAAAAAATCTTTCTCTACTTGGAAAGAAAGAGGAGGCGCTGAAGTACTTTAACGAAATAAAAGATAAAGTAAGTAGCAAAGATTTAAACGAAGTTGCAGATATCACCTTTTCTACTGTAAAGAATGATGTAAAGTCTTTAGAAGTTATTGCGCGTGTTTTGTACCGTAAAGATATAAAAACAAGTACATCGTTTAAGTATTTTTATGCATTGGGAAACATACTTTTTAATTCGGGAAATAAACCCGATGGCCTTAAGTGGCTGCTTCGCGCAAACGAAGTAAATAAACTTTCTCTGGATGATTATGTTAAGATTGCAGAATACATTAAAGGGCTACCGTTAGATACCGAAAAAGATGTAGTAGCTGAAGCTTTAAATGGATATGTGGATATAGCAGGTAAAGATAGGAAGGACTACTTATTTAAGTTAATACTTAGTTTAAAACCGCATAATGTTCTATATGTGAAGCGTTATGCTGAGTATCTTTCTGCAAATAAGCGTTTTAAGGAAGAAGTAAGTATGTTAAAAGTTCTTGCTGAGAGATTAGATATAAACTCTGCGGAATTTGTTAATAATAAAATCCACGAAGTTGCACAATACCTTGGAATTGGCGATTTAAAAACATTTGAAAAATTCTTTGACTTTGCTCAGTTAAAACTGGGTGTGCTGAGTGTGTACGAAATAATGTTGCAAAAAATGCCTTCTGACGAGGAAGTAAAGATAAAACACTTCATAGTTTCTGTGGAGATAGAAGACGAAGATAACATTTTGCACTTCTTCAGGGAAAATGATCCATCTCATAAATATATGAGTTTTGTTTCAAATAAGATTTCGGAATACGAGCAATTGCGTTTAAAGTCAATGTTGGACTACCACATTCATTTTGTTCTTGGATTTTTGTATTATCTCGTTGAAAGATTTGAAGAATCAATTGCTTCATTTCAATTCGTCGTTCGGAGCCATAGATTTGAACCGCTTATGCACCTATTTTTGGGTATGAGTTTCGAGAAAATTGCCCTTGCAGAGTTTGCTACCAAGCAGTACGAAATGATTTTAAATTCTAACTCAGTGAGTAGAAATATAACTGCATTTGCTCTTTACAGAATGGCTATAATAGCACACAAAAATGGTGGTATGAAAAAAGCATTAGAATTTGCAAAACGCTCTTACGAGTTAGTCCCAGATGAGAATATAAAAAGATTTATTGAAAGTATTCCTGATGACTCCGAGGATAAAATACTGAAAATGGAGGAAAGCGATAAATGATTAACATTAAAGGCGGTACCGTCGGAAAAATTGCGCTTAAAAAAGGATTTATTACAGAAAAGGATCTGGAAAAAGCACTTGGTATTCAGAAAATTACAAAGGAACCTTTATTAAAAATATTTGTAGATACTGGTATTTTAAACGATGAACAAGTTGCTCAAATTCTTGCTGAGCAATGGGGTTTGCAGTATGTAAACTTACTTACATATCCTGTTGACAAAGAAATACTTCATCTGCTTGATCCGGAAAGGGCGCGATATTACGGAATTTTTCTGTTAAAGAAAGAGGGCAATACATATCATGTCGCGATCTCTGATCCTACAAACATCGAAGCAATGGATTATCTTAGAGTTACTTTAAGTGATAATATTGTGTTTTATGTCGCAACGCGTGCTTCCATACAGCAGGCAATAGAAAAGTATTACGAGATGGAAACGGCATTGAAACAGGCGGAAGAAGAAGTGGGCAAAGTTCCAGAAGTCGTTAAAGAAGAGGAAGAACTTGATATTACGAAGTTAAAACAACTTGGTGAGGAAGCACCTGTGATAAGGCTGGTAAATAATGTAATTACTCAGGCAATTATTGAAGGTGCCTCGGATATACATGTAGAACCTTTAGAGAAGTCTTTGCGCGTTCGTTATAGAATTGACGGTATCCTTTACGAAAAACAAAGTTTTCCGAAATCGATTCAGCCAGGTATTATATCTAGATTAAAGATAATGTCCAATATGGACATTGCAGAAAAGAGGATACCTCAAGATGGAAGGATATCCTTGAAATTTGAAGGTCGTAAAATTGACTTCAGGGTTTCATCTTTGCCTACGGTATACGGAGAAAAAGTCGTCTTAAGAATTCTTGACAAAACGAAAGCACTTATGCCGCTTGAGAAGTTGGGTTTCTCGGCGGAGAATCTAAAAAAGTTCGAAGATATTATTGCACAGCCTTACGGTATGATTTTAATATCTGGTCCTACAGGTTCAGGTAAAACCACTACTCTTTACTCGGCGCTTCAAAGATTGAATACTCCGGGAAGAAACATTATTACCGTTGAGGATCCTGTAGAATATCAGCTAAAGGGTGTAAATCAGGTACAGGTTAACGAGAAGGCAGGCCTTTTGTTTAGTACTGCTTTGAGATCTATTTTAAGGCAAGACCCTGACATTATTCTTATAGGCGAGATTCGTGATGCAGAAACTGCGAAGATTGCAATAGAGGCAGCTCTTACAGGGCATTTAGTTTTCTCCACGATCCATACAAATGATTCAGCATCAATTCCTACAAGACTTATAGATATGGGGGTTGAACCTTTCCTTGTTGCCTCTTCGCTTATAGGTGCGACTGCACAAAGGTTGATTCGAAAAATTTGTCCTTACTGCAAGAAGGAATACAATCCACCAAAAGATATACTTGAGAACCTTGGTTTTTCTGTCTCTGTTAATGTAAACGACATTACTTTTTATAAAGGCGAGGGGTGTGATAAGTGCAATCACACGGGATACAAGGGAAGAGTTGCAATTAACGAAATCCTGCCGATTACACCTGCAATACAAAAACTTATTATGAAAAATGCAAGTTCCAGAGAGATTTCGGAACAGGCTAAAAAAGAAGGGATGAAAACTTTGCTTGACGATGCTTTAACGAAAGCTGCAGAAGGTATTACGACGATAGAAGAAGTATTGAGAGTTGTTTCCACGATAGAATAGAGGTGATGAATAGATGATCCTATTGGAAGACTTACTAAAGTTTGCGACAGAACAGGGTGCGTCGGATGTGCACTTAACGGTTGGATTACCACCAGTGTTAAGGATCCATAAGGAATTAGTTTTTTTGGAAGAAGAAAATCTAACGCCTGAAGATACAGCGGAAATGATCTTTTCTATAATGACGGATAAGCAAAGGGAAATCTTTAGAAAAACTCTTGAATACGATTTTTCGTATGGCCTTCCGGGTGTTGCTCGTTTTCGTGTGAATGCATTTTATCAGAGAGGCTCCATAGCTGCTGCTTTTAGAAGGATTCCGTTTGACATACCTGCTCTTGATTCTCTTGGAGTGCCAGAAGTTGCACACAGTATTATAAATGAAGAAAGAGGATTTGTTCTCGTTACCGGTCCTACCGGGCATGGAAAGTCCACTACACTTGCTGCAATGATTGACGAAATTAATGCAAATAAGTCTGTCCACATTATTACTATTGAGGACCCGATTGAATATTTGTTCAACCATAAGCGCTCTGTAATTGCTCAGAGGGAATTAGGTGGAGATACACTTTCTTTTCCTAATGCATTGCGTTCTGCATTAAGAGAAGACCCCGATGTTATCCTCGTGGGTGAGATGAGAGACTACGAAACAATAGCAACTGCACTCACTGCAGCTGAAACAGGGCACCTTGTATTTGCAACGCTCCATACGAATTCTGCTGCTCAGTCCATTGATCGTATTGTTGATGTATTTCCTCCTCATCAGCAAGAACAGGTAAAAACACAGCTAAGTTCTGTTTTGCTTGCTATTTTTTCTCAGCAACTTTTGCCGCGTGCCGATAATAGGGGGCTTGTACTGGCGACCGAGGTTTTAATTGCGAACCCGGCAGTCCGAAATCTTATACGAGAAGGAAAAAGCTTCCAGATACCATCTGTCATACAAACGAGGGCAGATCTTGGTATGCAAACAATGGAAACTTCTTTGAAAAATCTCGTAAATAAAGGGCTGATTACCTACGAGCAAGGACTACAGTATGCGTTTAATAAAGAGAATTTTATGCACTTGATGGGGCGGTGATATATGGCAACTTTTATATATAAAGTTATTGCACCTGACGGGAGAGTTCAGACTGGAAAAGTTAATATGGACTCTCCTTCTACCGTTGCAGACTTTTTAAGAAGTAAAGGGCATAGAATAGTTTACATAAAAGAAACTCGGGGATTTAGTGGAGGTTCGTCTAAGAGTGCTCAATCTCAGAGCGAAGGTTTCCTTTCTAAGCTCTCTAAAATTTCTATAAGAGACCTTTCAATCTTTACAGATCAGTTTGGCACGATGATGAATGCCGGACTTTCTATATCGCGCGCGCTTTCTGTACTTTCAAAGCAGACCACGAATCCAAAACTTACGAAAATAATTTTGAGTTTGGCTGAAGAGGTAAAGAAGGGCAATTCTCTTTCAAGTGCTCTGTCAAAATACCCAAATGTATTTTCGCCGCTTTACATTAGTATGGTAAAAGCAGGCGAAGCAAGTGGTAACCTTGGTGATTCTTTGATTAAGATGGCATCCTTTCTGCAAAAAGACTACGAAACTGAGCACAAGTTGAAAGGTGCAATGACTTATCCGCTTGCAGTGTTGGTATTTTCTATTCTTATCGTTATAGGTCTGTTTATATTTGTCATACCTACATTTGAAGGGTTTCTCAGCCAGTTAGGTGCACCTCTTCCAGCACCTACAAAACTTACATTTGCTATGGCAGACTTTCTTATCAAGTATGGCTGGATCCTCTTAATTCTTACAATTATAGGATATATTTTGTATGCTAGGTGGGCGAAGACTCCTTCTGGTAGAAAGCGTGTGGATGCCTGGAAGTTAAAGATGCCTGTTTTTGGCGAACTTAATATAAAGGCGGCGATGGCGCGTTTTAGTGATACGCTTGCAACGCTTTTTGGGGCAGGCATTCCGCTAACAGAAGCTCTCGAAACTGTAAAGGGTGTTATAGACAATGTAATAATTGCTGAAGCTGTGGAGGGAATAATCGGCAGGATAAAGCGTGGTGAGTCACTTGCCGCCTCTCTTGAGAAAAGTGGAATGTTTACTCCTATGGTTGTGGAGATGACAGGTATAGGTGAGGAAAGTGGTAGTCTGGACACGATGCTCGTAAAGGTTGCAGAATTTTACAATGAAGAAGTTGATTATATGATTAACAACATCTCTGCTCTAATAAATCCAATAATGATGGTATTTGTAGGCGGATTAATTGGAGGAGTTTTAATTTCGTTGTATCTGCCAATCTTCCAGATGGCAGGATATGTACATTAAAAAAGGGGGGATTAACTTGAGTAGGAAAGGTTTTACATTAATAGAGTTAATGATCGTTGTAGCAATTATTATAATACTCGTTTCTATCGCGATTCCATCGTATGCAAAACTTCTACAGCGTGCCAAAAGATCGAGAGCAATCAGTGATTTCAGAACTATTCGAGACAGTCTCGAAGCGTATAGAACAGATTGGGGAACTTATCCTATTACCGGCTCGCAAGGAGAAACTTTTGGTTTGCATACTGACTATAATACCCCAACGAGTACTATAACAAAAGAGCTTACTGGTAATGGGGCTACGCTTAATACTCCGTCTCATACTACTGCAACCGGAGAAACTGGTGGAATAGACTATTTCACTCGCGAGTGGATTATTAGAGAAATGTACGACCCATTTGAACCTGATAAAGATTACGAATACTTTTCAAGTGATGGTGGTTCTTTTACACTGGCTTGCGAGTACAAAAAGAATGGCAACACGGTTTACTTATTGAGTAGTGATAGTTTTAATTACAAAGATGTTAATACAAAGCCTTCCTGGTATGTGAATCAATAAATTTTTAAAATAATTTTTAAAAATTTATTGACAAATTATCGTAAGGTCATATAATAGTAAAAAATGCAGGAGGGGCTTTTGATGAGATAGCAATGAAGGCGAGGAAGTATATCCTCAATATGGACGCCATGGGGATATATGGAGCCGAGTGGCGTAACCGGCATTGCAATTTTTATATATAGTGTAGAATATACTTTGATATACTTTAAGGAGGTGATGCCTGGAGTAAAAGTCTGCGAAAAGTGAAATATTAATGAAAACAACAGTCTACAACAAATTTAACGAAGGAGGCGATGTATAATATGTGGACAATAAGCAATGCAAGAAATAGAAAAGGTTTTACATTGATTGAACTTATGATAGTTATTGCAATTATCATTATTTTGGCTGCAATTGCAATACCGAACTACCTTAAGATGACTGAAAGGGCGAAGAAATCAAGAGTTGCATCTGACTTTGAAACATTAGCAACGGCACTTGAAGCATATAGAACTGACTGGGGTTCATATCCTGTGCAAACTTCTCTTGCTCCATTTGGTAAAAATACTGATGGCACAAGCATAACTTCTACGCTTGCTAAAGAACTTACCGGTGTTAATGCTTCAACCAACACAAGTTCTAATACTACAGCAACTGGAGAAGCTGGTGGAATTGAATATATAAAGGCAAAAACAATTCAATCTATGGTTGATCCGTTTATACCTACGGAAGACTATAAATACGGTTCTGCAGATGGAACTGCTTGGGTTCTTTCCTGCCACTATAAGACTGCTGGAACAGACCATTATCTCTGGAGAACTGACAGTACAACACAGCTTACAGACTCAACCTCTGAGCCGTCAGTACCGTAAAGTTTAACGAATTTTAAAAAATAATCTTAGAAGCAGCCCGCATATTATGCGGGCTGCTTCTTTATCACAATAAATT
>WFZA01000041.1 GCA_015489815.1 Caldisericales bacterium
TTTTTAAGCCACGGTGCAAGTACTGCTATAAGAAACGCAAAAAGCAAAGGAATTGCAATCAGTAAAATGGGATTCGCTATCTTTACCATCTCAAACTCCTTATCTTCTTAATGTCAAGTGTTCCGTAATGCCTGTAAAGGATTACGACGAACGCGGCAGCAAGAGCAAGTTCAGACGCACCTATAACAATTGCGGTAAGAGTAAGCGCTTGAGGTACAGGGTCAACCATCATTTTTGCAAGAATGTTTCCCTTCGAAAAGATTGGCGCTGTGCCACCCTTCACATAACCAATGCTTACAATAAGCAGGTTCGTTCCAGAAGCAATGAGGTCAAGCCCAATCAAAATCTTAATTAAGTTTTTCTTTATAATAATTGCATAAAGGCCAATTGCAATAAGAAGGAATGCACCGACATAGTAAATCATTTTTCACCTCCGCTGCAAACAGCCTCGCACATCATATCATCAACAATGCCAGCAAATTCTGATGCTACCTTAAAACCAATTGCGATGTAAATAATCGGCAAAATGCCTGCACTGAAAATCATATTGAGTTGCCCTTTGGGTAGGAAGTTAAACAGGAAAGAGTTTCCCTGCGTAAACAGCCCCCAGAGGCCAAGCCCTGCAAATGTAATGCCGGCAAGCCCTTCAACAATTGAAAGCTTATTTCTGTTCACCCTTTCACCGGGGTATGCAAGATAAAGCAAAAGGAATCCAGATGCAATAATCGAGCCTCCCTGGAAACCTCCGCCCGGCGTCAAGTGGCCGTGGATGAAAATGTACGAACCAAATAGAAGAATGAACGGGAAGATAATTCTCGAACCTACACGGACAATAAAGTTTGGATAAACCTGCCTCTCTCTTTTCTTTTTGTCTTCTTCAAGCACATAGAACAAAATTGCAACACCTGCAGCCGCAGCAAACAGCACGGTAACTTCTCCAAGCGTATCAAACCCTCTGTAATCAAGTGTTACCGCGGTGACCACATTTGCCGCGCCAGTCTGTTTTATATCGTTCTTTAGATAATACTTGCCAACAGCCATTTTGTTTTTTCCAAACGGGAAGGCAACAAAGAAAAGAACCAGGGACAGAACAATTATGCCGAGAAAAATACCGTATGTAATTTTACGAATCATTTTTCTCTCCTTTCTGTCTTTCTGACAACAATTATATAAATAGCCATAGTAAGTGCAGCACCAATACTCGCTTCTGCCATTGCAACATCAGGCGCCTGCAAAAACAGGAAAAGAAGCGAGATAATCAAACTTACCGCACCCATCGCAACAACGGCAGCAATTAAGTCTTTGAATTCTATGGAGAGAATTGCAAGAACGATCATCGCGATAATGAGCAACCAGGACGCGTATATCATTTCGTCTCCTCCTTTTCACCTTCTCCAAAAAACTCCTTGCCTTTGTCAACAACAGTCCTTTTATCAAGCGGTACACCAGTTCTATAACCTGCACGCATAAGGGCACTGGAACTAACAGGAGCAGTAAGCAGAATAAATAGTGCAACTACTAAACACTTCACGAACCATTGCGGGTACAGCACGCCAACGCCAAGCACAGAAGAAAGTGCTCCAAGCGTAGTTGACTTCGTGGATGCCTGCATTCTTGTGTAAAGATCCGGCAAACGGATTAAACCAAATGCACCAAGAAAAAGAAATGCTGCACCAAAATAAAGAAGGAAGTACCCTATGATCATTTTTATCATAATCAGAACCCCCTCTCGATAAACCGCGCAATCACAAGGACACCGATAAACGCAAGCAATCCGTACACGAGTGCAACATCAATGTAGATGTACCGCTGGAAGATCATTGCAAAGAAAACAAACAGTGCAATTGTAATCGTAGTAAGTACATCCAATCCGATCACCCTGTTTGTCAGGTCAGGGCCTGCAATCATTCTTACAACTGCCAGAATAATACCCACAGAAACGATAATTAGATAGATCCAGTTTAGTATGCTCATCCGAAGATCTCCTTTAAGAATTTCTCAAATCGCCCACCAATTTCGCGGGTTGCACCTTCTACAGTTTCTTCCTTTACATAGATCCAGTGGACAAGTAGCGTGTCGTCTTTGACATCCATAGTAAGTGTGCCTGGAGTAAGCGTAATAGAGTTTGCAAGTGCAAGTTTGCCTGTATCCGTTTTAAGGTCTGTATGGACTTCTACAATACCCGGTTTTATCGGCATACTTGGAGCAAGCACTCTATAAGCCATGTCAAAGTTTGCAAGTATCATTTCCCATAAATAGTAAGGGATGTAGATAGCTAAATACCATAAGCGTTTCGGATAAAGATGCCTTAAACCGTATTCACTCAGGTAGTCATAAGTTCCAATAGCAACGAGCAAAGAGACTATCAAACCTACGATAAGTTCGTCTTTACGGAAAGTTGCAGTTAGAAGAATCCATGATACATAAAGCACGATTACAGCGAAAATGTACCTGTTGAATTTCCCTGCCTTTTCCATTTTCCACCACCTTTCATTCGTAATAAATACCAATTCAATTTTAACTTTTTAAAGTGTTCAGTCAAGTATTTTTTTTCACATTTATTTATTTGTGAACTAAATAAAAACAGTTCATAAAAGGCTTCGTACAGATTTTACTACTGCTATAATTTATATACAAAATCGTAAAAAACCTCACAAACACTAATTAGTGCTATGTGTATCTAATAAAGTGAAAATTTTCATTAAATACTATTGACAAATTTAAAAATCATTATATAATCATTTGTGATGAAAGAGAACAAAATAAACAGCGTAAAAAACAGAGTACAGTGCAATACAATAGAAAAAATTGCAAAGGCAATGAGCGGAGAAACACGCATAAGGATTTTGTGCCTTATAGCAAAACAAGAACTGAATGTAGGAGAAATTGCAGAAGCACTCAACCTTACGCAGTCCACCACCTCGCTAAGCCTTGAAAAGATGCTCAACGAAAAGCTTGTTACAAGAAGAAGAAAAGGGAAATTTGTTTACTATAGCGCAAATAAAAAACGCATAGAAGAATTTTTGAGATTAATAACACAAACATTTTTAAAATAAATTCACTAAGGAGGTGAGAGTATGTCAGCATTAGCAGCAGACATGCAGAAGTATTACGACCAATTTATGGACTTGCTCAAAAAAGCAGGTGAAGCAGAACCAGGTTATGCAAAAGCACTAATGGAGTTCGTAAAACAGGCTGAAAAACCCGGAGCACTTTCAACCAAAACAAAGGAGCTTATTTCAATTGCACTTGGAGTAACGGCACACTGCCCGTTCTGCATTGCATTCCACACAAAGAACGCTATCAAAGAGGGCGCAACCAAGCAGGAAATTCTTGAAGCAGGACTCGTTGCAGGACTTATGGGCGGCGGACCGGCAGTAGCATATCTCAGGTATGTGATCGACGCCTGCGACCAGTTTGGAGCAAAGTAAACTTTACCCGTCCCTCCCACTACAGGAGGGACACTTCTATTTTTGTTTAATCGTGGTAAACTGTCACAAATGGAGGTGAAGTAAAATGGAAGAATTTGATGTTGCGGTAATAGGCTCTGGCTCAGCAGGCTATGTATCAGCAATCCGTGCAGCCGACCTTGGTAAAAAAGTCGTTATCCTAGAACACAGAGAAATAGGTGGAACCTGTTTGAATCGTGGGTGTGTACCCACAAAAGCATTATTGAAAGTTGCAGAAGTATACGAAACAATAAAAGACTCAAAAACATTCGGAATTTCTGTCGAGAATGTTTCGTACGATCCAGAAGCAATCCAAAAAAGAAAACAATTTGTCGTAAAAAGGCTCGTTTCAGGTGTAGAGTTTCTTTTAAAGGCAAGAAAAGTCGTAGTTAAAAGGACAAAAGGTACACTTCTTGACGAACACACAGTTTCACTTGAAAGTGGAGAAACGGTGGAAGCAAAAGACATCGTTATTGCGACGGGCTCAGAACCTGCACTGATTCCGGTATTTAAAATTGACCACAGGAATGTACTTACGAGCGACGACGCACTGAACCTCACTGTGCTTCCAAAAGACATACTGATCGTGGGAGCAGGTGCAATAGGGACGGAGTTTGCTACATTCCTTTCAGCATTCGGGGTAAAGGTTACAGTTGTAGAAATGATGCCGCAGGTCGTACCCACGCTAAAAGACAAAAAACTTGCAGGACTCGTAAAACGCACTTTAGAAAAACGCGGAGTAAAGATATACACGGATACGAAAATTGAAAGTGTAGAAGTAGTAAAAGACGGTGAAGTAGTGTCAACGCTTTCGAACGGCGAAGAAATTCACACCGAAAAGGTCCTCGTATCAATCGGCAGAAAACTGAACTCAGACGGAATAGGGCTTGAAAAGTTAGGCGTAAAAACGGAAAAAGCGAAAATAGTAGTGGACGAAAGACTCCAGACAAATATCCCAAACATTTATGCAATCGGTGATGTAACGGGGGGTATGCTGCTTGCACACAAAGCGATGAAAGAAGGAGAAATAGCAGCAGAAGTCATTGCAGGTTTGGACAGAAAGATGGATTACAGAGTTGTTCCGTGGGCAATTTTCTCAGACCCAGAAATTGCATCGGTTGGGCTTACAGAGGAAGAGGCAAAAGAAAAAAGTATCGAAGTAATAACAGGAGAGTTCCCATTCACTGCAAATGGTAAGGCAGTTTCGATGAATAAGGCAGAGGGAGAGGTAAAACTCGTTGCAAGGAAAGACACAAACGAGGTAATTGGCGGACAAATCATAGGGCCAGACGCATCCGTTCTTATTGCAGAGGTTGCACTTGCAGTGGAAAAACACCTCTCAATCAGAGACATTGCAGATACGATTCACACGCACCCTACCCTGCCTGAAGCCACGATGGGCGCGGCAAAAGCAGCAATTGGTGAAGCAGTGCACATCGTTGTAAGGAGGTAAAAGATGGCTGATAAAAAGGAATTAGAAGGTGTAATTGCTGAAGTAAAAGACGGGATTGCGTACATTTACTTAAGTAAAGATAAAGCAGAGGAATTAAGTGCTGCAAGTTTTGTAGAACTTCCCAAAGCAGGAACAGAAGTAAAAGAAGGCGAGCAGTTTGCAAATGTTGAAACGGCAAAGTCAGTGGAAAGTTTGAAAAGCCCCGTAAGCGGAGTAGTAGACAAAGTAAGCGAAGAACTGAAGGACGACCCTTCGTCCATATCACAAAAAACATCTGCAAAGAACTTTATAATTACCGTAAAATTGTAAAGCAATCTTTATTTAGATACTTTTCTTGCGGGGTATTTTGACCCCGCTTTTTTATTTTTTCACCACAACACTATAACCGAAAGACTTACTATAAAGCATATATAATACACTGCTCAAGCACATAACGATACCCTATTAAATACCCCCGATTGTGAAATTTAATTGCAATAGTTTGATAAATGTATTACAATTACCCGGGAGGTGAATTTTAAAAATGAAAAATATACCCATTGCATCGGTAGAGCGGGTTGCAAAGTACATCAGATGCTTGAAGCACTTGCAAAGTAAAGGCGAAGAAATCGTTTCGTCAAAAAAACTCGCTGAACACACTCAGGTTACTCCAGAGCAGGTAAGAAAAGACCTGTCCTACTTTGGTAAGTTTGGGAAAACAGGAACGGGATACAACATAAAGAAAGTAGTAAAGCGGCTAAGCAACATACTTAAAGGAAGGAAAAACTGGAATGTCTGTATAATCGGTGCAGGCGCGCTTGGCACGGCACTTTCCCGTTATCAGGGTTTTAGAGATGCAGGATACAACATCGTTGCATTGTTTGACAAAGATCCTGAGAAAATCGGAAAAAAGATAGGAAGTGCAGAAGTATACGACATTAAAAAATTCAGTGACATAACGAAGAAAAAAGACATCAAACTTGCAATTATCGCCGTTCCTGCAGAATCAATAGAGGAAGTGGAAGAATACATTGCAAAAAGTCAGATTAAAGGTGTCCTTAACTTTGTGCCCGTCACTCTTAACTTTAATACGAAGAGGAAAATTGCAATAATCGAAGTTGACCTTGCACAAAAATTATATATACTGTCGTATCTGACAAAAAAATAAGGAAAGGGGAGATAAATATGGATATACTTACATTGAACTGCGGAAGCTCATCAGTAAAGTATCAGGTTTATAGATGGGAAGAAAAGCAGATTCTTGCAAAAGGCGTCGTTGAAAGAGTAACGATCGGTGGTTCTTTCATTAAACACGAAGCTCCTGGAAAAGATAAAGTCGTAATTAAACGCGAATGCCCAACCCACAAAGAAGCAATTGCACTTATCATGGAAACGATCACAAGCCCGGAATACGGCGTAGTAAAAGACATAAAGTCAATTAAAGCAGTAGGGCACAGAGTGGTGCACGGAGGAGAAAAGTTCAATAAGTCCGTAATCATTGACGACGAAGCAATGAAAACATTCGAAGAACTTTCAGACCTCGCGCCTTTGCACAACCCACCAAACATTTTAGGAATAAAAGCTGCAAAAGCAGTATTGCCTGATGTTCCACACATGGCAATTATGGATACGGCCTGGCACCAGACGATGCCGAACTTTGCATACATTTATGCACTTCCTTACGAATGGTACGAAAAGTACCACATAAGAAGATACGGGTTCCACGGTACATCTCTTTTGTATGTTGCAAAAAGAGCAGCAGTACTGCTTGGCAAAAATCCGTTTGAAGTAAACCTCGTATCCGCTCACATAGGCAACGGCGTAAGCTTCAACGCGGTGCAAAACGGGCTTTCAGTGGACACAAGCATGGGATTTACGCCGCTTGAAGGTGCCGTAATGGGTACACGCGCTGGTGACCACGACGCAGCAATTGACCTTTACATGATGGACAAGTTAGGACTTTCCACAAAAGAAATGAACACAATCCTCAACAAAAAGAGTGGCGTTTTAGGAATTACAGGGAAGTACACGGACAGAAGAGACATTGAAATTGCAGCAGAAAAAGGTGACGAGCGCGCAAAACTTGCAATTGCAATTGAAGGATACAGAGGCAGAAAGTACATTGCAGCATACATGGCAACGCTAGGCAGGGTGGATGCAATCGTCTTTACCGCAGGAGTTGGAGAAATGTCGCCCATTATGAGAAGAGAAATGACGAAGAATCTCGAATACTTTGGCGTAAAGATTGACCCGAAAAAGAACGAACTTGCCCACACGAGAAATGCAGAAATGGACATCAGTGCGCCGGACTCAAAAGTAAAAGTTTTCGTAATCCCAACTGACGAAGAACTCGTAATGACTGAGGATACAGTCGCACTACTCGAAGGAAGGTACGACATCCACACGAAGTTTACCTACTCCTTCCAGGACCCCCACTATGTAAACAAACTAAGGGAAGCAAACTTCCAGAAAGAAGTGGAGAAAAAACCAGAGCTTCTAAATGTCCGCGCAAAAATACCGGGATTAGAAAAATAAAAAACTTTCTATTACAGCATTATGCCCTTCTTAAAGAAGGGCAATTTTACTTTTGAGTTTGCACTTTTTGACCAATTACTTTTTAACCCGCCTTAATTCCTAATAACGAAAAAGTAGATTATGCGCATTTTTTCTATAATGCGAGTAATTTATGGATAGCAATATTACTGAAGATCCCCGGTGTCATCATAATTTTGATGAACGCTTCTCATTCCACAGTGCAATATCTGGATTTATTGCCTCTACATGTATGTAAAGAAAAATTACAATTATAACGACATCCATAGAATAATTCGTTCTCCCTGTTATCTTCGAGCAGGTGTTTCTCCTCTTTCGTCGTCCTGAGCCGTCTTTGCGAAGGACCGTTCTCCTCCTCAGTCGTGCTTGAGCGAGCGAAGGACCTCACAAGAAATTTATGTGTGGTTTGATGTTTTTAGTGCTAACAAAATAAAAAGTTATTAGAATTATTATGGTAGAGAGTAACCCATTTGATGAAAGTGGTTAAAGCAGAGACTCTTCGCTTTGCTCAGAGCGACATGTCATAGAGTTAGGATTGTTAAGGTAGAGATTCTTCAGGCACTGCGCTCCTTCAAAAATGACTCGTCAAAATGTATTGCAGTTAATACAGAGACCCTTTACCCAGAATGACAGAAAAAATACAAGTATCACTAAAATATTTCATTGTTAGAGCAGAGGCTCTTCGCTTTGCTCAGAGTAGCAGAAGTGTTTTTGCTATCTTTAATACATTCTCTTACTCCATTAGCCTGAGCCATTTGTGAAATTCTTCTTTTCGTCGTCCTGGAGCGAGCGTTAGTGAGCGAAGGATCTCATTCCTTTTGAAAAAGTCCCAAATTACCTTTCTAATTACTTAGTTATAAAAGTGTAGATTTGAAATATTAACGTCCCACTCCAATAACAGCAGCCACAACTATCACCCTACAAAAAA
>WFZA01000042.1 GCA_015489815.1 Caldisericales bacterium
ATGCTTCCTCCGTCTGCTACAAAGAGACCTTGGTTGTTTGGTATATAGGGGGTGTGTGATGACTTTTAGAGAAAGAATCAGAAGTTGGCAGATCGTAAAGCATACTAAACTGTGGTTTTCCATATCCCTTGCCATTATTTTAATTGGTATTGGAGCAATGGTATTTAACCAGATAACGATTGGTTCACCGTTTAATCTGGGTATCGACTTTCAGGGTGGAACAGTTATCTCTATAACCTGTACGAAGCAGCCTGATGCAGTAAAAGTAAAAGAAATTCTTGCAAAAGACGGCTATAAAGACGCAATTGTTCAGGAAGCGCAGGGTAATAAAATTTCTATCAAACTTAATGCAAAGACGATCAGCCCTGACGATGTGCAGAAAATTATAAATCAGATATCACAGGAAGTTGCACCTGTGAATAAAGACGCAACGGGCGTTACATCGATAGCGCCCGTTATAGGAAAAGAGCTCGAAAAGAGCGGCTCTATTGCGCTTGCTCTTGCATTACTTTTTATTTTGTTTTACATCACAGTGCGTTTCACATTCCAGTTTGCACTTGCAACAGTGCTTGCGTTACTACACGACATCCTCGTCACGCTTGGTATGCTTGCACTATTTAGGGTAGAACTGAATGCTCCGTTCATCGGTGCATTCCTTACTATTATGACATACTCTGTGGAAGACAGTGTCGTCGTAATGGATAGAATCAGAGAGAACTTACGGTTTAGAACCAAGGAATCGTTCCCTGATCTCGTGAATAGGAGTATTACAGAAGTGTGGGTGCGTTCTATGAATACATCCATTACGACATTCCTTGCTTCGTTCTCGCTCGTTCTGTTTGGTGGCCCAACATTAAGAGACTTCTCAATGACGCTGATGTTCGGTTTGCTTTCTGGAACCTATTCTTCAATTTACATTGCGTCACCTCTGCTCGTTCTCTGGCATAAAGGTAAAGACAGAACTGCAAGAGAGAGAAAGGCAGTTGCAAGCGTAGAACCAAAGAGTGTAGGAAATCTTCAAGTGGAAACTGCTGGTGGCGCTGGTTCCGTAAGCGAAGGAAAATCTCCTGCTAAACCGAAAACTGCGAGTAAAAAGAAGGGTAAAAAGAAAAAATCCAAAAAGAGGAGAAGATAGCTTACCAACTTTTCGGGGCGTAACGAGAGCGCCCCGTTTTTTATTTTATTTAGATTTTCTGATACGGGTATGTTATTTTTGTTTAATGTAAAGACTTGACAACAATTCCGAAAAATGTATATTGTGTGAGAGTGGGGCTATAGCTCAGCTGGGAGAGCGCCTCCTTGGCGTGGAGGAGGTCAGGGGTTCAAATCCCCTTAGCTCCACCAAATTTTTTATTTGTGAAGGGGTAAATATGAAGACATACAATTTCTTAGAAATACAGCATAAGTGGCAGAAGTACTGGGAAGAACACAATTTTTACAAAGCCGAGGACTTCTCGGAAAAACCCAAGTTTTACATTCTCGTAATGTTCCCGTATCCTTCAGGTTCCGGGTTGCATGTGGGTCATTGCAGAAACTTTATACCTGCAGATGTGGTTGCTCGCTATAAGCGAATGAAGGGGTTCAATGTGCTTCACCCTATTGGCTACGATGCATTCGGACTTCCTGCAGAAAACTACGCGATTGAAAAAGGTGTGCATCCCAAAGACAGCACGAAAAAAAATATAGAAACATTCAGAAAACAGTTAAAAAATCTTGGCCTTTCGTACGATTGGTCGCGCGAAATAAACACATCAGATCCGGAATACTACAAGTGGACGGAATGGTTTTTTGAATTACTCTTTAAAAGAGGCCTTGCTTACCAGAGCGTTAGTCAGGAATGGTGGTGTCCTCATTGCAAAACAATTCTTGCAAACGAGCAGATCATCGACGGAAAGTGCTGGAGGTGCGGGACGCCCGTCGTAAAAAAAGAATTAAAAGAGTGGTTCTTCAAGATTACGGACTACGCTGATAAACTTCTCGAGGGCCTTGAAAAGATTGACTGGCCTGAGCGTATTAAGTCAATGCAGAGAAACTGGATTGGCAAGAGCAAGGGCGCCGAGGTGAACTTTATTGCAATAGACAGAGAAGGAAATAGGCACGATGTCCCTGTTTTTACCACAAGAGTCGATACGATCTTTGGAGTTACTTTCCTCGTGCTTGCACCTGAACATCCGCTCGTTGAAAAACTTACTACGGAATCCCGTAAGGCAGAAGTGGAAAAGTATGTTGAAGAAGCGAAGCGCAAAAGAGATATTGACAGGCTCTCTACAGAGCGAGAAAAAACTGGCGTATTTACGGGAAGTTTTGCTATAAACCCACTAACGAACGAAAAAGTGCCGATTTATGTTGGAGATTATGTGATATATTCTTATGGAACTGGTGCTGTGATGGGTGTACCTGCACACGACTCAAGAGACTTTACATTTGCAAAAAAACACAACATACCGATACGGCAGGTAATCAGCCCTGACGGGAAGGAAAGCAGCGAATTAAAAGAAGCATTTACGGAAGATGGCATTTTGATAAATTCTGGAGAATTCAGCGGCTTGAAAAGTGCAGAAGCACGGGAAAAAATCGTCAAGTTTATGGAAGAAAAAGGTATTGGAAAAGGAGTCGTGAGATACCATATAAGAGACTGGATTATTTCCCGTCAAAGATACTGGGGTGCTCCGATTCCTATTATTCACTGCCCTGTGCATGGTGCAGTTCCTGTCCCTGAAAAAGACTTACCTGTTCTACTTCCAGACGAAGTAGATTTTTCTCCAAGAGATACGGGTGAATCCCCGCTTGCAAATGATCCTGACTTCGTAAATACCGTATGCCCTATTTGTGGAAGGCCGTCAAAAAGGGAGACGGATACACAGGACGGTTTTGCCTGCTCTTCCTGGTATTACTTGCGATACGCAGACCCGCATAACGATAAAGCGCCATTTGACAAAAAGAAAGCAGACTACTGGCTTCCAGTAGACCTTTACATAGGAGGAGCAGAACACGCAGTAATGCACCTTTTGTATGCACGGTTCTACACGAAAGTGATGTATGACGCGGGTTTAATAGATTTTGATGAGCCATTCAAAAAGCTACTTAATCAGGGGATGATACTTGGTCCTGATCATCAGAAGATGAGTAAGTCCCGAGGGAATGTTATTAACCCTGACGATGTCATTGAAAAGTACGGCGCAGATACATTGCGTGCCTATATATTGTTTATCGGCCCACTGGACAGCGATGCTGAATGGAATACAAAGGGAATAAATGGAGTACATAGATTTATAAATCGATTCTGGAATTTGTTTAACGAAATGCTTGATGCGCGCAAAGAAGGTGTAGTAAAAAGTGAAAAGGAACAGGAAATTCTGGCTGAAGCAGATAAATGGATTGAAAAAATTACCATGCAAATCGAATCTTTTAAATTTAATACGATGCTGAGCAGTTTTATGGAATGGCTGAATTATTTATACAAGATTAAAAATGAAGATGGTTCACTACTCAGGGCGGATGCATTCTTTAAGTCTGCGGAGCTATTTGTTCAGATGATTGCACCTGCAACTCCACATGTAGCAGACGAACTCTGGTCAATGTTTGGACATAAAGAAAGTGTCCATCGCTCTTCCTGGCCTACCCCAAAAGGTTTGTACAAGGAAAGCGAAGTGGAAATAGTACTTGAGGTAAACGGAAAAGTTCGCGATAAGATAAAGTTTCCTAAAGGGACGGATAAAGAAGCAGTGGAAAAATTTGCGCTGGAAGATCCTAAAGTCAAGAAGTTTATTGATGACAAAAAAATTGTAAAGGTAATTTTTGTAAAAGATAAGTTACTGAACATTGTAATAAAATAATATTCCTGTATAATAACTTGTTTAATAAATGAGAGGAGTTGATTAAAAATGGCAAATCCAAAGAAGAAGACGACGAAAAGCAGAAAGGGAATGAGGCAGTGGAAGGAAAAAATTTCCTCTCCAAACTTAGTGGAGTGTCCTCATTGCCATCATCTTGTTCTTCCCCATCATGTATGTCCGTATTGCGGGTACTATAACGGCAGACCCGTTATAGTGGTTGAGAAGAAAAAGAAGAAGGAAAAAGCTGCATAAATGAGAATTGCACTTGATGGAATGGGGGGTGACTATGCCCCCCGTGAAGTTGTAAAAGGCGCAATTGAAGCGTTAAAGGAATTTTCAGATTTATTTATCGTGCTTACTGGCTTGGAACAGGACTTAAGGAAAGAGCTTTCAAGATATTCTGAAGAATTCACCGAGCGTATTTCAATTTATCCGACAACTCAGGTCATCACGATGCACGACCATCCGAAGGATGCTTTGCTTATGAAAAAAGATTCTTCGCTTTACAAAGCAGTAGAACTCGTAAGGGATGGTGATGCTAACGGTATCGTAAGCGCTGGCAATACGGGTGCCCAGATGGCAATATCGCTTTTTGTGTTGGGGAGAATTAAAGGGATTATTCGCCCGGCGATTGCCGTGCCTCTTCCTTACCCTCAGGGCAAAATGGGTATTTTAATAGACGCGGGAGCAAATGCCGATGTGAAGGAAAGAGAGCTTTTGCAATTCGGTCTGCTTGGTAAGGTGTATCTTGAAAACATTCTTTCAAGGCCTGTTACGATAGGCCTGCTGAATATAGGCGCTGAAAAAGAGAAAGGTTCTAAACTTACTCAGAAAGCGTACGAACTGTTCGAGCAGGCGTTTCCTAACTTTAAGGGTAATGTGGAAGGAAACGACATTCTTGCAGGTAAGGTAGATGTAATCGTGACCGACGGTTTCACGGGAAATGTTGCAATAAAGTCTATAGAAGGGACAGCAGAAAGAATTGTGGAAGCATTTAGGGATCAGATTAGAAACAGTAAACTTGCAGCAGTAGGTGCATTGATTATGAAAGGTGCACTGAAAAATATATTTAAGCAGTTTGACTACGAGACATTTGGAGGTTCACCTTTGCTTGGAGTTAACGGAGTTTCTATTATTGCGCACGGCCGTTCGTCACACAGGGCAATTAAGAATGCAATAAAAACTTGCTACAGAATGGTTTCTGAAGAAGTAATTAAGAAAACTGCTGAACAATTGCAAAATGAAGTATTTACGGGAAAAGATAAACAGTAAATTACAAAAACTCGAAGTATTACTTGGAAAAAAAATAACGAGTAAAAACAGACGCTTATTTACCGTTGCGATTACCCATTCTTCGTTTAGTGGAGAGTACCCAAAGTATCCTTCCAACGAGCGGCTTGAGTTTTTGGGCGATTCCGTAATTTCTCTCGCCGTAACACATTATTTATTCAAATACTATCGAGATCTTCCAGAGGGTGAGTTGAGTAAGAAAAGAGCGTACATCGTAAGCGAAAGAGGACTTTCCGAAAAGGCGTTAAAACTGGAGTTAGGAGAGATGTTGTTATTTGGTAAAGGCGAAGAAAAGAACGGTGGAAGGTATAAGAGGGCGTTACTCGCCGATGCGCTTGAGTCTATCGTTGCAGCAGTATTCCTTGCTTACGGTTTCAAAAGGGCTGAGTGTTTTGTCTGGCGCATATTTAAAGAAGAACTCGAAAAAGTAAGGGATATAGAAACAACCGACTTTAAAACGCGTTTACAGGAAATTGCGCAGAGAAACTTCCACGACATACCAAGCTATAAAATCGTTTCGGAATCAGGTACTCCAACGAATAAGCGTTTTGTTTCTGAAGTTTTCGTTAAAGGAAGAATGCTTGGGCGCGGAGAAGGCGGTTCAAAAAAGGATGCTGAAGAGCATGCTGCAAGGGAGGCTTTGAACAGTGAGTTTATTCGAGAAGTTCAGGAAGATACTGAAAAGAAAAACGGATAGTACAATTGACGACATAGAAGAATTTCTTATTGAAAATAACTTTGGAATAGAGTTTACAGAGCGATTTTTAGAAGAGCTTAAAGAAAACAGGACAAAAGACCCTGTAGGATTTCTCAGAAGGAAGATAGAAGATATTCTTGATAGCGTCGATACTTCTTTAAATCTGGATGGACACCCGGTTGTATTTTTGTTTGTAGGTACGAACGGTTCAGGTAAAACGACGAGCATTGCAAAAGTTGCATATTTTTTTAAAAATCAGGGCAAAAAGGTCTTACTTATTGCAGGCGATACATTCAGGGCTGCTGCAATAGAACAACTCACGAAGTTGGCGGATAAGCTAAATGTGCCTATAGTAAAGCAACAGTCTGGAAGCGACCCGGCATCTGTCGTGTTCGACGGACTGGAAAGTGCGTTAAAAAAGAAAGTGGATGTCGTTCTGATTGATAGCGCTGGAAGGGTAGAAACGAAAAAGAACTTAATGAACGAACTTTCGAAACTGCAAAGAGTTATAGAAAAAAAGATAGGGCGTTCTGCAAACGAAGTGTTGCTCGTTCTTGACGCATATACAGGGCAAAATGCAGTTGAACAAGTTGAAGTATTTACGCAGGCCGTAAATGTTACGGGTATTGTACTTACGAAACTTGACGGTAGCTCAAGTGGCGGTATTATTGTTCCTATTATAGAAAAGTATAAAATTCCCGTAAAATTTATTGGCGTTGGCGAAGGGATTGGCGATTTGAAACTTTTTGACAAGGAATTTTATATAAATCAGCTTATGTAACGGTAAAAGGAGTGTTAAGGATGCAGAAAAAGTCTAAAAAAATATTGAAAAAGATGCGAATAAAAGAACTTATGGATGTGTATCCGGGCCTTCTTACTGAAAAGGAGCGATACATTTTAAAACTGTTCGTGAAGCCAAATATGACTGGCGCAAGTATTGCACGTAAGCTCAATGTGTCCAGGCAGGCCGTTCACGACCATATTCAGCGGGCGCTTGAGAGAATGGAAAGCTGTGAAAAAAATGTGCGATTTCTGCGTAAGAGGAATGCACGGATAAAGTACTTAAAGGAATTAAATAAAAAGCTTTCTGCTCTGCAGGATAAAGTACAGGGAGTAGAGCAGGATGTTGAAGAAATGCAAAACCTCGTGAGAAAAATTGAAAAGAACAATTAAGGGAGGGATTGCTTATTTTTAACAGTTTAAAAAACAACTTACAAAAAGCATTTAAGTTTTTCAGAAGTAAAGGAAGGCTCTCCGAGCAGGACATAAAGGAGGGCTTAAGGGAAATCCGTGTAGCGCTGCTTGAGGCAGATGTAAACTACAAGATCGTTAAGGAAGTGGTAAAGCGCGTAGAGGAACAGGCGCGCTCCCAGAAAGTAATAGAAAGCCTTACCCCTGCAGAGCAAATAATCACGATCCTTTACAACGAGCTCGTTGCAATATTAGGAGATGCGGTTCCTTTAAACATCGTCCCAAACGAAACAAATTTAATAATGCTCGTAGGCCTTCAGGGAAACGGTAAAACGACGACGGCTGCAAAGCTTGCCTACTTTTTGAAAAACCAGGGAAAGAAAGCACTTCTTATACCTTTTGATTTCAAGAGGCCTGCCGCAAAAGAACAACTCGTTGCACTTGCAGAGAAAAATAGTCTCGAAGTATTTAAAGATACGCTTACAGAGCCAGTCCCTACACTTAAAAAAGCGCTTTCCTATATGCAGAAAAACGGCATTCAGATAGCAATTATTGATACTGCAGGTAGAAAAGAGATTGACGAAGAGATGATGCACGAATTAAGTGATGTTTACGCAAAGTTCAAATTTTCGGATGTACTTTTCGTATCAGACAGTACAATGGGGCAGGGCGCGCTTAAAGTTGCAAAAGGATTCAGTGAAATTGTGGACCTTACAGGTGGCATTTTTACCAAGTTTGACAGTAGCGCCAAAGGTGGCGCAATTCTCTCTTTCAGGTATGTAACGGGTAAACCGATTAAGTTCGTAGGTACAGGGGAGAAGATTACAGATCTCGAAGTATTTTATCCCGACAGAGTAATTTCCAGGATTGTGGGAAGGGGCGACCTTGCTTCTCTTGCGGAAAAGGCGTCAAAGGCGATTTCTGAAGAAGAAAGCCTTTCACTCTTAAAAAAAGTTCAGGATGATACATTTGACTTGAACGACTTTAAACGAGAGTTAGAGGGCATCAAAAAAATGGGCGGGTTTGCCTCAATTCTTTCTTCTTTGCCTGCAATCCCTGGGCTAAACCTCTCTGCTTTGAACGACGAAGAAATGTTGAAAAAGACTGAAGCAATTATTAACGGAATGACGAAGGAAGAGAGAGCGCATCCTGAGATTATTGACGGCTCGCGCAAGCGCAGGATCGCCAGGGGTTCTGGAGTTACGAAACACGACATTAATGTCCTGCTCAAGAATTTCAAAACTTTCAAAAAAATGATGAGGGGTATGAAAAACATAAAAAGTATTGACCAGATTTTGAAATTAAGATAAAATAGAAAGCAAATTGAATAAATTATACGAGGAGGTTTTAAATTGGCAACTAAAATTAAATTAGCAAGAGTAGGAGCGCCTCATCGGGCGGCGTATAGAATAATAGTGACAGATTCGAGAAGTGCAACGGATAGTAATTTTATTGAAATAGTTGGCTTCTGGAATCCGGTACCTGAAGAAGAAGAGCTCAACTTGAAAAAAGAGCGTATACTGGACTGGTTAAAGAAAGGTGCTCAGCCTACGGAATCTGTCAAAAAGATCCTGAAAAGAGGCAAAGTGTGGAACGAGTTTCTTAAACTTAAAGGAGAAGGAGGTAATGACTGATGAAAGAGCTTATTGAAACTATTGTAAAGGCACTGGTTGACAGACCTGAAGAAGTTGTAGTAAACGAGATTGCCGGCGAACAGGCAGTTATTTATGAGATCAAAGTAGCAGACCAGGATATCGGAAAGGTAATTGGTAAACAGGGAAGGACTGCTAACGCACTTAGAGTAATCGTTAAAGCAGCTTCCAGCAAGATCGGAAAGAACGCAAGCGTCCAGATTAATTCCAAGCCGAAGGGCGCATAGTTCTCGGAGAGTTAAACCCGATGAGTGTGCTCCATCTTAAGCAGAGTGTAGTAGTAAAGGTTATAGTAACTGATAAGTTCAAGGAAGAGTATAAAACTGAACTGAGCAAACAGCTTACTGCTGCTGAGAATAAAGCAAAAGAATTGCGTTCTTCCCTTGCAAAACTCGTTATTGGAAGTGCTGGGATGAAAGATGCTGCATATGTTGAATCATTAAAGGCAAGGATTGAAGAAGAGCGTTTAATGCAGGAAGCACTTGCGCAGGATATTAAAAACAGAATTTCTGAAGTGGACAAACTTAAAGAGGGAGATCTATTTCCTTACACAGTAATTGAAGGCTTTGTAGATGTAAAAGAAGGCGACGACATCTTCAAGAAAACGATGGGAACAGAGGTTGTTATAAAAGACGGAATTGTTATTTCCATTAAAGAAGAATAACACGCTCAGGGGGTCAATGCCCCCTTTCTTTTTATCATGAATATTCATATTCTTACGATCTTTCCTGAACTTTTTGAATGCGTAAAACAAAGCGGCATTATAAAAATTTCTGAAGAGAGAAACGCTGCACGGCTTTATATTCATAATCTCAGGGATTTTACGGAAGACAGGCACAGAACGATTGACGATACACCCTACGGTGGAGGCGCAGGCATGGTGATGCTTGCAAAACCGGTGCTTACAGGAATTAGTCAGATAGAATCTCATTTTGGAAATACATACAAAGTACTTCTCACGCCTCAGGGTGAGACATTTAATCAACGCATTGCGCACTTTCTTTCAAAAAAGGAACAGTTGCTTTTTATCCCTGCGCACTATGAGGGGATGGACGAGCGGGTTGTATCCGCGGTGGATATGGAGCTTTCCGTAGGTGATTTTATTCTCAGCGGAGGAGAGGTTGCTGCGCTTCTCGTAATAGATGCAGTAGTGCGTCTTTTGCCAAATGTGCTGGGCAATAGAGAGTCTCTTTACGAGGAAAGTTTTGAATCACAGCTTCTTGAGTACCCTCAATACACGCGTCCGCGCAGTATAAATAATGAAGATGTTCCTGATATATTGCTCAGCGGCCATCACGAGAACATTCGGAAGTGGCGGCTAAAAGAATCTATAAAGCGCACGCTCGTTAAACGCCCCGACCTGATTTTGAAGCACCGTTTTACAGACGAGGAAAAGGTATTATTAAAAGATGTGTTAGAGGAAATAAATAAAACTGCAAAGGAAATTTTAAAATGAGCTTTTATCTTGCACTGCTCCATTATCCCGTTTACAATAAGAATAAAGAAATTATCGTGACGAGCATAGTAATCCACGACATACATGACATTGCAAGGTGCGGGCGCACTTATGGTGCAAAACGGTTTTACATTGTACAGCCGTTTGAAAAGGAACAGGAAATCGTAAAGCGAATTACTAAATTCTGGAACGAAGGCGGCAAAGAATACAATCCAAATAGATCAGATGCAATAAGTATAGTTGTTGTAAAAGACGAATTTTCCCAGGTCATAGAGGAAGTCAATACGCTTGAAGGGGAAAAACCGGTTATTGTGGGTACTTCTGCAAAAGAGCGTGGCAACAAAAGTATTTCATATAAGGAGCTATCCGAGCTGGAGGGCGAAGGCGTGCCAGTGCTTCTTGTGTTTGGAACGGGGTGGGGCATTGCAAAGGAGATAGAGGATCAGTTTGATTATTTTCTGCCGCCAGTAAAGGGGCCCACGGACTTTAACCATTTATCAGTGCGAAGTGCTGCAGCAATTATTATGGATAGATTATTTGGGCGATAAAAAAGGGGGTTGAGAAATGATTTTCATAGGATTTAGAAGACAAATAGGCAGGGACGACATTCTTGGGATAGAAGAGTATCTGAATAAATATAAAGAATTTGACGAGATTTATATTGTTCACAAAGAAACACTGTCGGATGTAGTGAAGAAAATGATTGAGGAGCGGGGATATAAAACTGTGCAGACAGATTTTTTAAGAAAAACATTAAAAGAGTTAAAGTCAAAAGGAAAGAACAAAACCTTTTTCCTCGATGAATTTGGAAACAGGAAATTGAGGAATCCCTGCGGACGCACGCTCTCGAGGCCGCAATACTGGTAAATTACAGCTTAAACTTCATTTCCTTTTTCAGGAAGTCGCTGAATTCTTCGATTGACTTGAAAATTTTCGTGCAGTAGTATTCGAGGAACGGGCTTACCTCGAATGGGTATATTGCGTAAACTTCCTTGTTGTGTGCATACGCGTGTACTATTTCGCTCATAACGCCTGCAGAAAGCAATTTCGTTGGATAGTATACGATAACATAATCGCTCTGGTCTATGAACTGGAAATCCCGTGCAACGACCCTTTCTTTTGTCATTTTTTCTGCTTCTTCTGTGACTGTTTCAATAGGCAGCGTTCCTTTTTTCTTTTTTAAGTTTTCGATGTCAAGAAGGTCACTAATGTATAGAGGATCAAAAATTATCAATTCTTTTTTCAGCTGATTGCCAAACTTTCTTATCTTCTCTATTTTTTCAGGCTGTGTTTTCTCAAGCAGGGTAATTGGGTAGCTTAAATAAGCTTTTTTCTTGTTTGTATTTATTAACTCGAGAATCTGGTTTAAGTCCATATTTTTAGGTACAAGGTAGAACGGTTTTTTATGCAGGTCTGCAAGGAGTTTTGTCGTAAATTCTTCTTCGTCAATCCATGTGTTTACAGTTTCAAGGGATAGCTCTCTTGCCCACTTATCTTTTTTCATACAGTCAATAATACTTTTCAGTTCGTCGTTTATATTTATATAAATGTCTGGAGTGAACTGGTCGAGTTCTGTAAAGGAAAATCCTGCCATAAGGCGTCTATGCCATCTGAATGTAAGGTGCAGCGAAAGAATTGTGTTCTTTTGCTTTGAGGAGCGCATAAGAATTCTCTGGAAGGAGAGCTCTCTGAGTAGTTTCAGAATTCGCGGATCCATATCAAGGACTTTTTCGTTGGAGAGCTTTATATTTAACTCTTTTGCAATTTCAAAGATTGTATCTCCTATGTCGTACGAAGCGATTGTTTTGTCCAATTTTGCAATCTTTTTTGCAATTTCCTTTGATGAACTGCAACTAATCCCTGACATTAAAACATTCATTTTATCACCTCGATTTTTACTTTAACATTGTCTTTTTTCTCTACTTTACTTTTTACACTATTTATATCTGTTTGTATTATACCATATTCTTTTAAGGTGTTTACACATTGTGTAAAATTTTCTTTGTTCATCTCTACCGTATTACTACTTACATTGCCGCATTTTTTCAGAGCGTTAAACAGTTCTTCACCGGAGTACTTTTTATTTAGCTTTATTTTTATCGTAGGCATACTTTCAGGTGCAAGCGTTTTTACTTCGATGTTCCTGTTACCTGTTGTATCTGTACCTGGTGCTGTTTCATGTAACGAGTTTGATGCAGGGGGCGCAGATTTCATTCTATTTGGTGCAGTTAGAGGTGTAAAATTGTGCAGAATAAGAAGAGACACAATGAGTATAGAAAGTGCGCCTATTAGAGCAAAATAGAATCTTGCATATCTTCTCTTTTTTTGTGCACGGTTAAGCACTCTTTTTTCTATCGTTTTTGGTGCTTCAATATGCATTTCTGAAAGCACAGATTTTATTTCAGAGAGTTTTTCGTACTCTGAGAATTCTTCCTTATCGAGAATTTTTTTTGCTTCCTCTTTGCTTAACTTTTTGTCTATTATTTCGTTTATTTTTTCTTTGTCCATCATTTATTAGACACCTTTACCCCGAAAAAGTTCCATTCCAAAATTATATCCTTCAAGTGCTCCCTTGCACGCGATATTCTTGAGCGTACCGTGCCAACAGGAATCCCGAGCAAAGCGCTTACTTCTTTATAACTCATTCCTTCAATATCTATTAGAGTGATAATTTCCCTTTCGCTTTCATTTAAGTACTCCATTCCCTGCCATATGATTGCCTTTTTCTTGTCGGTGCTGAATTCGCGCGGTATGTCGTCGGGGTCGTATAATTTTTTCTGTTCTGCAAGTTCTTCTTTTAGTCTGTCAAGACGCGTTTCTTTTGTAAGTACTGTTTTTGCTTTATTTACTGCTATCCTGTATATCCAACTTTTTATTGAAGACTTGCCTTTAAAACGCTTAATACTGTTTATTGCGGAGAGCAGTGCCTCTTCCACTATGTCTTCTGCAAGGTTTTTTCTTCGCACTATCTGTATTACTACATTAAATAAAAAACTACTGTATTCCCTGACTAATAGTTCCTGCGCGCTTCTATCACCTGCTTTTAATTTTTCAACAAAAGTTTTTTCGTCCATTATTGACATCATTATAAATTTTTAAGCAGTTTTTTGCAAAAACGGAAAGTTTCAATAAAATATAAACATGAAATACATAGTTTCTGCTATTTTAGCGTTTTTTATGGGTGCAATTCCTTTTGCTTATGTAGTTGGAAAAGTTACTAAAGGAATTGACATAAGAGAGTACGGTAGTAAAAACCCTGGAGCAGGGAATGTATTCCATACGATCAGTGTTAAGGCAGGTATAGTTGCGCTGCTTGGAGATATGGGCAAAGGGTTTTTCGCCGTAATGATTATATACTTTTTGTACCACTTTCCTGCGTGGATACTTGCGTGTTTTGCAATTGTTTCCGTGTTTGGACACATTTATTCTCCTTTTTTGCAGTTTAAAGGCGGAAGAGGTGTTGCAACGACGCTGGGCTCTTTCCTGTTTGTTCTATTTATTGAGATGCACTTCTGGATGTTTCTTCTACTTTTCTATCTTGCAATTCCCTGGGGCTTAACGCTAATCGTTACGCACTCACAGGTAGTAAGTCTTGCAGTAATGTTTCCATTCTTCCCGTTGTTTTTATGGTTGATGACTCGTGATCTTAAGTTTACTTTGGTTACGATTGTTCTTGTGGTAATCCTGGAAATATTTGGATATAAGTCTTTAAAAAGGGAATGGCCTCGGGCATATAAGAAGTATGTAAAAAGGTTTTTTGAGAAATAAAGGCCGTGCATTTGCACGGCCTTTTGCTTAAACTATTTTTTCTATTTTTCGATGCTCTTTCAGTGCTTCCTCTTCTTCTTTTAGCGACGGTGAAAGCCCCGTAAAGTCCATTATTGGCAACACGAACATAATTCCTGTGCCCGGTTCTTTAAAGCCCGAAAGCTCATCTTTAATGACGCGTTCTGCGTCTATTAGTGTCTTCTCTTCTTTTATTACCGTAAATATCGTTTTGTTTTCAGGCCGTCTTCCTTTGCCAGCATTGAGTATTTCCTGAAGTGTGCCAAAAATGGGAATCTCTGATTCAAGTGTTCTTCCCATACCTACTGAATCGATAATGGTTGCTCCTCTAACATCCACTTCTATGAGACGCTCGAGGATATCTTCTAATTTTTCAGTTTTGTTAAGTACGACGACGAGTAAATATGCCATATCTACACCTCCTGTATTTTATTTTAGCTTATTCTATGTAGTTTGCAAGCTCTCGGATACTTTTGAGAATTTTATACGGTGCAAGCCTTTTTAACTCCTCGATTGGAGTTGCCCCCGAAGGTATAATGAATACTTTTACGCCTGCATTTTTTCCAACGAGAATGTCGTTTTTACTGTCTCCTACATAAATCGTTTCGTTGTGGTTTGCAGCAGCTTTTTCCATAATTTTGTATAAAGGATAAGGATCAGGCTTACTTTTTTCTAAACTGTCCTTTCCGTACACGACAAAAAAGTACTTTTCCAGGTGAAACTTTTCAAGCAGCTTCCTGACAAAATTCTCGTACTTATTTGATAGTATTGCTAATTTTTTATCTTTTAACTTTTCGAGTGTTTCTGGCACACCGTCTATCACGCGTGCAAAGTCTGCATAATGAGTATCGTAATATTGGATAGTGTCTTTTAATATCTCTTCTTGAAGTTCTGGTCTATTTTTGTCATTTAACACCCTGCTTACGAGCATGGGGGTGCCGTCACCCGTATACTTCCATACTGTCTCCGTATCTACAGGTGAAAGTCCGTGCTTTGCCAGAGCGTAATTTATTGCGCGCGCAATGTCTTCTCTGGTATCCATAATGGTTCCGTCGAAGTCGAACACTATTAGTTTTGTTTTCATCGGTAAAATATAACTGCATTTTGTTTTTTTGTCAATAAATATATAATTTTTAAAGGTGAAGGAGGGTAAAGTGAAAAAATTTTTAGTTTTTATGTTGATCGTCGTCATTCCGCTGATGTTTTTAAGCGGAAGCAAAGCATCTGTGCGAAAAATTTCAGAAGGAATAGATCTCAATACCTCCTCTCCATTAAAAGTTATAGTCGAACTAAAGGACTTACCTTTATCTTCCTACCAGAAAACATTTAGATATAAGATAATGCGGATAATAAACAAAAGTGTGTCACGCTCTTACGAAAGAAAACTCATTAGTAAACAAAAAAGGGCGTTTTCTGTAGCTGTTAAGAAGAATAACGGAAGTTTCGGTTTTTCTTTTACCTATGTTTTTAACGGTTTTTCCTGTACTATTAACTCTGACGGAGTGAAGGCATTGGCAAAACTTCGTGATGTAAAGAAGATATATCCAGATAAAAAAGAATACTTACTCAGGCAGAAGGCAGACCAGGTAATTGGAGTAGATAAAGTAAGAAAATTAAAAGATCCGTTTGGAAGGTATCTTACGGGCAAAGGTATAGTCGTTGGAATTGTTGATACGGGTGTTGACTATAACGATTCTGAACTGGGTGGGGGTGGATTTCCAAACAGTAAAGTAATTGGTGGGTACGATTTTGCAGATAACGACCCGGATCCTATGGATAAGGACGGTCACGGTACTCATGTTGCAGGCATTATTGCCGGAACGAAGTACGGTGTTGCTCCAGATGCAAAAATAAGGGCGTACAGAGTGTTTGGAACAAACGCATCTTCTACATCAGAGTCTTTGATCGTTAAAGGTATTGACCAGGCGGTTAAAGATCGCTGTAATGTAATAAATATTTCTATAGGAACGACTGGCGGAATGGGAAACGGGTCAGACCCAGAGTCAACAGCTGTAGAAAATGCCGTAAGTAGTGGCGTCGTCGTGGTGGCAGCAGCAGGCAATTGGGGCTCGCGTTCTGATGTTTTGCCGTTCCCTTTTGGGTCGCCAGGATCCAATAAAGATGCGATAGGTGTGGGCGCAAGTGACGATTCGGAGCATCCAATCATCTATGCTGGTAATAAACAAATTCTCGGAAATTATGCGAGTAATTCTCCAATGTTTAACGACGGTAGTTACAGCATCGTTTATTGTGGCTACGGAAGGAAAGAAGACATAAAAAACATCAATGTATCAGGAAAAGTTGCGCTTGTAAAGAGAGGACTTATATACTTTGGAGATAAAGACTTGAACCTTAAAAGTGCAGGGGCAATTGGTGTTATCTGTTATAATAATGTTCCAGGCCTTCCGCAGATAAAACTAGAGTCGCAAGTTAATCCAAATGCAAAAAACTACATTCCGTTTTTATTTATTTCTAACAGCCAGGGAATGCTTTTAAAAAAGATTATTACTCAATCTAACCAGGTATCGATAAAGAATAAGTTTGGATTAGGGCTTATGGCAAATTTCTCTTCTGAGGGGCCTACTAAGGACTTTTGCTTTAAACCTGACCTCGTTGCTCCCGGCGTAAACATAAGTTCAACCGTATTAAATAATAAAATAGAAAGTTGGTCAGGTACCTCTATGGCAGCCCCATTCGTCAGTGGGGCATCTGCTTTGCTGCTGCAGGATAAACCAGACTTAAAACCAGACGAGGTAAAAGCACTTCTTATGAACACGAGTACGATTTTGAAAAATCCAGACAGCGGAATGCCCTTTACTCCGCTTTTACAGGGAGCGGGAAGAGTAAACATTTACGATGCCGTTATGTCCAATGTCGTAATTACACCTCCTTCCGTAATATTTGGAAGTGGTGAAACCTCAGTAACAAAACAATTTACTGCAAAAAACTTTTCGGACAATGTGCTTCTTTTGAGTGTTACGGAAAAAACATTTTCTCCCGATTCTATTAGTGTTGATTTTCCTAAAAATGTGGTAGTCCCTCCGCACGGAAGTTATACATTTTCTATTAAGTTTTCTGCTCCTTTGGAAACTCCGTCTGATGTATACGGTGCAGTTTTCTTCTCTGGTGGAGGAAGTGACCTTCACATACCTTTTATATACATACCGAAGTTTAATGTACCTAAACCGCTAAGTGGGGTGTATCTCACAAAAGATTCTGTGGCTGCTGGTTCCAGTACTTATTTAAATTTTTCCGTAAATGTGGGTACGGAGGATAAAGACGAGGATACGGTATTTACGGAAAATGTTGCAGACGAGGTGAAAGCGGAATTATTTGATAGCAGTGGGCAATTGGTAAAAATACTATTTGACAGGTCTCCTGTTTACATAGGGGAGTATAGTGTACCAATAGAGACCGTAAGCAGGGATGGTGCTTACCTTCTTGCAAACGGCGTTTACTTCTATAAGGTTTCCTACATTGAAACGAACCAGAGCAGTAGTAGCGGTTCTCCGTATGTCGTAAAGGCGCAGAGAAGTGGTAGTTTTACGGTAAAAGGCGCTCCGAAAAATAAAATCTTTATCTCTTCCGAAAACGGTGAAACACTTCTTATGAAAAAAGGTACTTCGTTCAATGTATATCTTTCAATTTCCCTTAACAAACCTATAATGAATTTAAACTTCACTGTGGGTTTTAACCCCTACCTTCTTTCGCTTACTCACTCACGGGTACTTATAAACGATGTTAAGTTTAATTATTCAGTTTCAGGTGGAAAACTCTACGGAACTTTATCTGGAGATCTTGGAAAAAGTGGGAACCTGGTGGTATTTACATTTAAGTCCATTAGTGAGGGAAGTGACATTCTGGATTTGCCGTCTGTTTCTTATTATCCTGCAGAACAAAAAGTTTTAGTTTCTGGTAAGTATTTTGAAGTTAGTAAAAATCCTTATCCTTACGACATAAATGGTGATAAAGTCGTAAATAATGCGGATCTTTCTATATTTGAGAAGAGTTTTGGCTTGAACGAGTACGACAAAGATTTTAATGCGAAGTGCGATTTTAACGGGGATAAGAAGGTAGATAGCACAGACTTCTTTATACTGATGCGGCACTTTGGGGAGAGGTACCCGTGAGGAGGGCAAAATGAGAAAAGTTGTGTTATTCCTTGTTTTTATTATAATCTTTACATTTCTGCCGTTTTCTTATTCTCATGCACAGGTAATTACTGGTTTCTCAACGGTTCAGATCGTTGGAATCCCTGGCGACGACTTTATTGGGAGCATTTCACTGTCAGAAGCAAACCTCTACGAAAAAGACTTTAACTCAGAGTACATGTTTCCAATGCAGGGTATTTGTTCTGTTGACGACGGGCACATTGCGGTAATAGACAATTCTTACGGAAGAATCCATATATTGAATAGTGTTTTAGGGAACGAACTTACATTTGGAAATTTTAATAGATTTTCCTATCCTACTGACATTGCGTTTTATAACGGTAAGTTTTACATTACAGATCCGCTTAAAGACGAAGTGATAGTTTACGGAAAAAACGGAACCTACATTGTGTCGTTTGGAAAGAACACTTTTACTTCACCAATAGGTGTTGCAGTAAGCGAGAACGGAATATACATTTCGGATTACTTCAAGAATAAAATTTATCTACTCGGATTTGACTACCGTGTAAAACAAAGTGTACCTATACCGTATCCTGGAGGACTTACAGTAAAAAATGACAGGCTTTATGCCATAAGCATGTCTCAACGCAAGGTGTATGTATTTGACGCAAACTTAAAGCAAATAACTTCTTTCGGAAGCCCTGAAGTGATTTTTCCGTCTGATGTCTCAGTAGACAAAAGTGGAAACATATACATTGTAGACAGGGGGCTTTCTCAAGGACAGGATTCAAAAGGGCGAGTGTTAAAATTTTCTGCTTCTTACAAGTATCTATACACAATTGGAACACCAGCGACTTCTTATCCCGGACAAAAAAACGGAGAATTTTTGACTCCGTGCGGGGTTGCCGTTTTAGGCAACGATGTTTTTGTCATGGATGCAGGCTATTATTATTGGGATTCTAATAGCGAGGCACCATTTGGTTCTTCCATTGGCTCGCGGCTTACGGAAATGACCGATACTGGTGTTTTTGTTGCAAAAAAAGACTTCAAGAAAAGAGATGGGACACTTGTCAATCCACTTGGTGCAACACTTGATGGCAAAGGAAATCTGTGGGTTGCGGACTATGGTGGTATGGAAGGTGGCGAACTCGTAGAATTTTCTTCGTCGGGTGAATTTGTAAAGAGAATTGCAGAAGTTAACGGTAGCGAACTTCCTGCTATTTATTCTGTTTATTCTGACAAAAAAGGACACATTTTTGTAGGTGCGGAAAAGTCTATACTTGTGTTTGGTGAGTCGGGTGTTTTTTTGTATCGGTCTAAAGATCCTGCGTTTTCAGAAGTGAGAAAAATTATAAGAGGTAAAAATGGTAACTTTTACGCAACCTCTATGGACGATTCAAAAGTAGTGGAATTTTCTTTTTCTCCAGATTCGTCCAATATGATAAAGGTTAAAAGTGTATTTTCTGTGTGCAGTTACCCTTCTGGTATTGCACAGGCGCCAGACGGAAACTTTTATATTACATCAGTGGACGACAATAAAGTGCACATTTACGATACAGATTTTAAAGAAATAGGTACGATTGGTGCAGGTGGTGGAAGAGGAAAAATGAACTTTTATGTCCCAGACGATGTGGGTATCGATAAGTTTGGCAACATTATCGTTGCCGACACTGAAAACGGAAGACTTACCGTATTTGATCGGGGAGGAAACCTCGTTTATCAGTCACCGCGTGACTTTTACGAAGTAAGCAGTATTGAAATAGAAGATGGGATGTTGATCGCAACTGATTGTTTTCACAATGTAATAAGAATTCTCAGTGAGGAAGCGAAAGTAGAAACGCATGCGTTTTTTGCGTCTGTCTACCCTACGAAGCAGATCGTGCGCCCAGGTGAAGAAGCAAATTTTGTGATAAATATTTCCAATGCAGGAGCACAAAGGGATACATATCAAATTTTTGTGAAAAAGGATTTTCCTCCAAATTGGCATGTTTCGTTACAAAAAGATAGCGTGTCTCTTTCTGGGGGTGAAGCAGCCGAAGTAGGTTTAAAAGTAGTTCCTCCTGTATCTGCAAAAGACGGAGATTCCGTTAAGCTTAGTATCGTCGTTTCTTCCCCAAGAAAGTCCACGAACTTTACCGTCGTTGTGACTGTGTCTACGAAATTGCCGCCAAAACTCGTAGTAAAGTCCAACGACATTATGCTCAGTCAGAGTGGTATAGTGGAGGTTTATGTCGAGGGGCTTAGAAACGCGAGTGGAGTATCGTTTGTAATGCACATTCCAGACAACATCTACATTCGCTCTATTGAAGTGGGTAGTTTGTTTAAAGAGCCTGTACTCGTAAAGAGGATCATAGGTGACAAAATTATTATGGCTGTTTCGTCTCTGGACAAGGAGGTTGTAAGTGGAGGCGGCCTGGTTGTTCGCCTTGAAGTGGGTAGCGTACGGGTAGGTAAAGGAACGATAGAGTTTAACGATGTATACTGTATAAATATAGTGGGCGGCAAAGAAACTTTTGAAATCGTAAGTAATCCAGTAGTAGTAAGTCCTTTACTTGTAGTAAACTTTAACGATGGAATTACTTCTTCTTCACAGAACTTCTCATTTACTGGTAGGGTGTCTGGTGCATTTGCTGTGTATGTAAATGGTCAGCCTGTGAAGCTAAGCAGTGACGGTACATTTACTGCGACTGTCGTACTTGCTTCGTACAAAAATATCATTACGATTATTGCAAAGTCAAAAAGTGGAGTAAGCACTACAATAACTCGGACTGTTTACTACAGAGGAAAAAAGATGATAGTGATTAAGTTACAAATCGGTAATCCCATAATGACGGTGAATGGTGTGAAAATGGAAATTGATCCTGGCAGAGGAACGAAACCATTTATAAAAGAAGGATGGAACAGAACACTCGTTCCAATTCGTGCAATTGTGGAATCTCTTGGAGGTACAGTAGGATGGGAGCCGAAAACACGGATGGTGTGGATCGTATTTAATTCTACGGAAATTAATATGTGGATAGGCAAGCCTCAGGCTAAGGTTAATAACATTCTCGTGTGGATTGACCCTTCTAACCATAATGTTTCTCCTATTATAAAAAACGACAGGACATTTGTGCCTATTCGTTTTGTTGCAGAAAATCTTGGGTGCACTGTACTGTGGGATGATGCAACTAAGATTGTAACAATTATTTACGAGGAGTAGTCAAGTGGGATACACTCTCGTAATCGACGAAGGTACGACGAGCACTCGTGCAATGATTTTTAACGAAAAAATGCAGGCCGTTTCTGTCTCCCAAAAAAGATTTGAGCAATACTTTCCGAAACCTGGATGGGTGGAACACGATGCAGACGAAATTTACGAAAAAGTGCTGGAAACAATTTGTAAAGCAATACATATAGCAGGAATTAAGTCTGAAGAAATTGATTCTATTGGAATCACAAACCAGAGAGAAACCGTGGTTCCTTTTGATAGAAAAACCGGCATGTCAAAACATAGGGCGATCGTGTGGCAGTGCAGAAGAACAGCCGGTATGATCGAAGCATTAAAAAAAGAAGGAATAGAAAAGGAAATTCACAAACGCACGGGCCTATTTTTAGATCCGTACTTCTCTGGCTCTAAGATTCGCTATCTTAAGGAAAATATTCTTCAAACAAAGAATAATACCTATTTTGGCACGATAGATGCATTTCTCGTTTACAGGTTAACCGGTGGTAAAAGTTTTAAAACGGATCCAAGCAATGCGTCGAGAACGCTTCTCTTTAATATAAATACGATGCGTTACGATCCGTACTTAATGGATATTTTTAAGGTTAAAGAGGACGAGCTTCCAGAAGTCGTTCCGAGTGACTCTGTTTTTGGAAAGACAAAAGGGGTAAAGTGTTTACCTGATGGGATACCGATTACAGGCATTTTGGGTGACCAGCAGGCTGCTTTACTTGGACAGGGCGGTATTGCCCCTGGAATTGCAAAGAATACTTACGGGACTGGAAGTTTTTTGCTTATAAATACAGGTGAAAAACCTGAGTTTTTTAAAAAGGGCATTCTTACGACCGTTGGATTTCAAGTAGGAAGCATCGTGCACTATGCAGTTGAAGGAAGCGTATTTATCGTGGGGGCGTTGATTGACTGGCTTATTCAGGTAGGTTTGCTGAGTGGCATTGAGGAACTTAACACGATTTTAAATGAGAGGATTTCTACGGATGTTTGTTTTGTGCCTGCATTTGTTGGTCTTGGAGCACCTCACTGGGATCCTGATGCACGGGGTGCAATATTTAATTTAACGAGGGGTACCTCACGCAAAGATATAGTCCGTGCGGCAATGCTTTCCATACCTCTGCAGACCGAAGAGCTTTTGCGCATAATTAAAAATAGAGGTATAAGTGTTTCTGAAATGCGTGTGGATGGAGGAGTGTCCAATAACGATTACATTATGCAATTACAGGCAGACATTTCGAACTTAAAAATTTTGCGCCAGCCTTTTAAGGAAGTTACTGCAAAAGGGGCTGCTTTTATCTCTGCTCTGGGGACAGGGAAAATGAGTTTGTCAGACATTGGTAAGTTTGTATCCTTTGGAAAAGAATTTATTCCTCGTATGAAGGATGACGAAAGAGAGCGACTTTACAGAAGTTACTCTAATTTTGTAAATAAGGTTAAAAGCAGGGAGGCATAGATAAATGAAATTGATGAAAGGTGCAGAGTCATTTTCTTTTACGAGCAGCTCTCCTGTAGGTGTGCTCGTCATACAGGGGTTTACTGGAACGACGAGTAGTGTGTACTATCTTGGAAAGTGCCTTGCAGAAAAAGGATACAATGTGGAAGGGCCTTGTTTGTCCGGACATGGAACGAAGTGGCAGGATTTAAACAAAGTGAAGTATACCGACTGGATTCGCGATGTAGAAGATGCTATTGAAAAGCTTAAAAAGCGTTCTAAAAGAGTGTATGTTGCGGGTCTTTCAATGGGAGGGACGCTCGCTCTGTATCTTGCAGAGCATCATCCAGAAGTAAGTGGCGTAATTCTCGTAAACCATGCGATATTATTGCACGACCCCAGGTTGCCTTTGCTTGGAATTTTAAAGTATTTTATTAAATCTACGCCTGCAATAGGTTCTGACATTAAAGACCCTACGCAAAAGGAGATTGCATACGATCGTACGCCCACGGCTGGTGCACACGAAATGATAAAACTGCTTTCTATCGTCAGGAAAGACCTCTCAAAAGTAACCGCACCTACGCTGATATTTAAGTCCAGAGAGGACCATGTCGTTCCAATTGATAATGCGGAGTATACACTTGAGAGAATTTCTTCAAAGAGAAAGGAACTTATATGGCTGGAAAATTCTTACCATGTTGCAACAATGGATTTTGACAAAAATCTGATTTGTGATAAAACGGCAGAGTTTATAGGAGGTGCTAAGTGAAAGTAAAGGAAATAAAAAACAGGATTACTATTAATCCAGCAATTGTAAGAGAAGACGATTCTGTAAAAGATGTGATTAAAAAATTACTCGAGGATCCGCGTTCGAG
>WFZA01000043.1 GCA_015489815.1 Caldisericales bacterium
ATGTCGTCCTTTCTGTGCATAAACTTTTCCAGGTCAGACATTAGCTCAGGCACCAGGTAAGGCGGAGGAGGCACGAATGTTGCTTCATTTAAATTTGCACCAGCAGGGCCTATCCAGTTCTGAGTTTGCCTGAATTCCCCAGGAGTTTTGTTCGACCCTCTTGTTCCACTTATCAAAATTTTGTGTATCTCTTTTATGAGACGGTTTGACATCGGGAGTTCTTTTAATCTTTCAATACCGTAGTTAAGCGCCTTTATATAGTTTATTACTTCTTTTATCTCGTTTATGTCTTCTGATGGGGTAATATCCGCTTCAAACTTCAATACTCCTTCCAATGATGCTTGCGTTCCTTCTATCTGAGAGCTGAGAAGTGCTTCTTTTTTTACGTACATACCCACGAAAAGCTCGGGATTTGGTAGAACAGTTGTAACTCCGTCAAGCCTTGCCAGTGCCCTATCCGCTTGCGAAAGCAAACTTCTTAACTCTCCATCGTATTTTATAGGTGGATTAGGAGGCAAAGGATTAGGAATAAATGCTCTGTATCCCAAAGGCTGCTTTACATACTTTCCCGCTCTTGTTTTATTCATAATATGCTTCCTTTACTCTTATATTTTTTAAGTACGGTTTATCGAACTTAAATTGGTTGTTCCAGCTGTAAGTCCGCTCTCCCGAACTTATAGAGAAAATATTTATATAAGACCTTGTAAACGAACTTACAATTAAACTATTTTCTTTTTTTAATACCTCTTTTAGTTCATTTAAAAGATTTTGCATTTTCACCTCATTTATTAGGAAATTGTTATAACAATTATAGAATATAATAATAAAAGTACATAGGGGTGCCCTGCTCCCCAAATCTGAGATAAATATAATGAGAGTGTTTTGTGCTCAGGTTATGGAAGTATTAAAATTGAATTAAAGGAAAGTGAGAAAAGGAAGTTTACAGTAAAACAGATCATTCAGATCCTTGCAGAAGGGGAGAAGGGCAATGGTACAGTTGCATCCGTATGTAGAAAGTATGGCATAGGACAAGCTACGTCTCATTAAAAGGTCTCACAAATAGGGGCAAGGCGGGGTATAGTTATGATGTATTATTATTTAATCACAATTCTAATCTAACAATGTTAATCATCTGAGTATAAATTCTCTCATTATACTTATCTCATATTTGAAGAGCAGAGTCCCCTTAAATGGTCTTCAATCCTGTTGCAATATCATATTCAGAATCTACAATAATAAAATCTCCGTTATTTTCTATCTTATTTCTATCGTGAAACCTCTTGTAGAGCCATCCGGGGAGTGAAACACTATATTGGGCAATCCCTATTGGTGTCTTTCTTACTTCATTCACGAACTTAGAGGGAACTACATCTATACTATCAAACAAGTTGTAGAAATTTGCCTCATTTGTCCTATTCTCTTCAAAAGGTATGAGATTTTCTTCAAGCAAATCGCGAAAGTATTTCCTTGTTTCGTTAAATATGTCAAAATCTGGTTTTTTATATCTATCTCCATAAACCTTGTCAACTACTGATTGAACATCCGATTGAGGAAATACTTTGCCATTGTAAATACTAAGCAAAGAAAGTGTTTGGCTTACTGTTTCTTCGTCATAGATATTTCCAATACCACTTCCTTGGGTAAATAAGTAGACATCACTTATACCTTTCTTTCCAAACCTATTTACACGTCCAAAACGTTGAAGCAATGCATCAATTGGTGCGGGCTCTGTAAATAAGATATCGAAATCTATGTCGAGTGATATTTCTACTGCTTGTGTACCTACTAATAGTTTGGTACCTTCATCCTCTGCTCTCTTTTCTATTTTCGACCTATCTTTTTGTATAAACCTACTGTGAAGTAATGCTGAAGTATGGGCGAAATGCCGAAGTACTTTATAAAGCTTCTGTGCTTCCGATACCGTGTTGGTAATTACCAATACGCGGAGGCCCTCTTTTAGTGCTTTTTTAATGTTGCCTATATTCTCTTCTATTTTACTGTTTACTACCTTTATCCTGTGCCTATTAAAGCGTGCTGTGTCTGTGTTCTCAATTTCAACGTGTGTATCTGTTTCCTGTTCAATAAGATCCTTCAAAAATGTGGGCATCGTTGCTGTCATGAATAGGAAACGCCCATGTAATTTCTCTTTTAAAAATTTTGATATTTCTATGATTAACGCCACTGTTTTAGGGTTATAAGCATGGATTTCGTCAAATATAAACAATCCCTCCGTCATCTCAGTAATCATCCGCTCAAATCCTCTTACGCTATAGAATGCTTTTATGAGCTGAAAAGGCGTCACGATTTTATAAGGTTTGTATATTTTTTTATTTAAGCTTTCCTTTTGGTACGCAAGATTTTCGAGATATTTCCCCTTTTTCTTATCATCTTTTGCATTCCCTATATTGTCTTCTGCAGATGCGGAAAGAATATTATACATAAATAGCTCGGATCTATAGTGCAGTATTCCAACTCTATCCTCTCCTAACAGCTCAGAAAGCCTTTCGTACATTGCGTTTGCACTTGCAGTGTAAGGTAAGATGTAAAAAGTTCGTTTGCTTGCGTTTCTACTTTGATTTGACGCACTCCACAAAAGCGCTGCTTCCGTCTTTCCAGAACCTGTAGGAGAAAGAATAAAGACGCTTCCTTTTGCGTCTTTTGCTTTCTCCTGTACAGGATAAAGGCTGAAAGGTATGTTAATTTCCTTTAGTCCTTTCTTTATTTCGTATATACCTGCAGAAGCGAGGTGATCTGATGCAGTGAGTATTCCTCTTAAAAATATTCTGTATATCTTTTCCTTTACACCTTCCGCAGAATACTCTTCCTGAAGATACGACGAAATAAAAGGAAAAGGATCAACAACATCGTTTACATTGCTTATGTGGTGAAAGTCTGTAAATGCACTTCCCAAATATTCTTCACTTAAAGAGGGAAGTTTAAGAAGCAAGCGGTTGAGTTTATCCAGCATGAGAAACTGTCTTTCTCTTATGAATCTTTCGTATCCAGGGCCTTTATCCAATGTGGAATACATTTCAACGAGCTTTTCTATACTCTTATGGTGCGTTACTACCGCAAGGGTAATGTTCTTTTTATCTTCTTCTGGCAGGTTCAATGCAGAAACAAAGCCTGCAGACAGTATCTCATGCCTGTATCCCCAGAAGTATCCCTCTTCTATCAGCTGTCTTTGAAACCCTGGCGTTGCTTTGCCGAAGTCGTGCAAGAAACATGCGAGGAATACATTCCTGAACATATGAGGTTCTTGAGCAATAAAAGGCATATCAGGAAATCCGTCCTTAATAGACTTAAATACAGAAAGGACATTTTCTGTATGCTTCTCTAATGTTTCATTAGGCTTTGCTAAAACTTTAGTATAAACACTCTCCATTGCTTCTCCTCGTCTACTAATCCTTTTTCATTGTACCACTGCTTTTCGTTAACGACAAGGAAAGGCCTTGTTAGTTCTGATTTTCTCGGGATTTCCTCGCTAAAGTAAACGGGAAGAGCTTTTAGATCGCCACTGAGTTGTTCTTTATCTACTTTTTCTAAAAGAACAGTAGTGGGATAGACATAGGATGCATCTCTTTCAACTAATCTAACTTCTTTTATTTCGTCTGCAAAGGCGAGATCTGAACTCCTCCCTATAAGAAGCGGGAAGACGGGCTTTTTAAAGCACTCTACAATAGCTTTATTCACGATGTAAATGTATAGATCATTGAATGCAAGAAATTCTCTCTTTATCACATTTTTCTTGCTGATTTTACTTGCAGGTACGGGAATTCCTTTCTTTGCCATTTCCATACGCTTATCAGCGGATACATTTCGTTCTTGCCACTCGTATATCGTTTCAAGATCTACTGCGTTTCCTTTGTGGAGAAACACAAATCCTACCTGCGTATCCTCCGGCGTCACAATACGCCCGCAAGCAGAAGAAAGAATGCCATATACAGTAGAAAAAGGCGGAGCGTTAAGTGTTGTCTGGTATCCGTACATAGTAAGAGGAGGACGGAACGAAGCCGTCCAGCTCGTTAGATGTACCCTGTAAACTCTCATATCTTATCCTTTACATCCTCCGTAAAGGCAGTGCATGCGTCTTTTACTGTTTTGAAGTACTGTACTTTAAACGCTTGCCCTGTGTTCTTATTTTCCCACGAAGTATTGTTTAACTCTTCAAGGATACTGTTGTACTGAGAAAGAAAGTTGACATGTTTCCCTATGTATATGTCTGAAAGCACATTGTCTTTGTATGCTGTGACGGTATCCCTAAATGCATCAAAGTTTAGCCCGTCTTCTTCGGAAAGGCTCATAAGTATGTGGTTTCCTCCGTTAATAAGTGTAAGAACTATAAACTTTGGTGTAACATCCGTAAGGTGCCTCGTATTTTCCGCACCGCCGTATAAGTAAGGAAAGGCATTGATGATGTCTGTTATCCTCTTTATTTTATCTACTTTTGGTATCTCAACATACTTTTCTTCTTCATTGATTGTCAGTCCATTTTTATTCTTCTTGAATTCCTCAAACATTTTTTCTGAAATGTTATAGTATCCGCTTCTATTTACGGCATAGAATCTTCCTGCCATGTCAACATCAATTGAGAATATGCCTTTAAGCGGAACCGAATAAAACTCGTGTTCGTAAGGTACGGGATTACCTTCTTGCCTCATCGTGGCACCGTAATCTGTTATGGGCTTTTGAGGATACAACGCAACTAATGGAGAATTCTTAAAAGGTGCAACGCGAGTGAGCGTATCCGCCTCGTTTTTATCACCTTTCTCTTTCTTTTTATCACCTTTCTCTTTCTTTTCTGCACGCATGTATCCGAACATGTCGTCGTCAGGATACTTTATGGGATCAGCTTCTGCATAGGCATTTTTACTCGCTCTCGTAATAGGAGAGAGCTTCCATCCAAATTGGCTTCCAAGCACCTGTTTCATCCAGTTCCTTTCCGCTGGTGCGGACACATAGGGATAAAATAATGGTTTATCTTCTATGTACTTTATAATTTTTTTAGTCAGCTTTACATTTTTGTTGTGTCGACTTTTATCTGTACCTACATTGTTTAATGCACTCCACGGTGCGTTAATTACAGTAAATCCGTTAATTGTCCTCACGTTCACCTCCTGATGCATTGTTAAATTTGGACAACGCCTCGTATAAAGCATAAAGAATTCTATCCTGCATCGTCTTCCACGAGTTTGCATCTTCCGTGACTTTTACAAAATCTTCGTAGGGAATACTAAGCCCTTTTCCCCTTCTTCTTTCATCTTCTGCAATATCTAAAAAGAAACGCCTGAAAGCACCGAGATTTGATACATTGCGGAGTTCTTTGATTTTTTTTTCAATTTCCTCTTTGCCTCCTTTGTCCACTGAATACTTCACCAATGCATCTGAGATACGCTTTGCAGAATCAATATTTTGCATGTTTAACACCTCCCTTAGGTATAGATCTAAAAGTTCTTCACTCCCGTATACTTTCTTTTTTTCGTCACTGTAAAACATATCAGTGATAGATTGTTCATTTAGAAGATTTTCGTAAACTATGTTATCAGCCCATTTACTGTAATCCGGAAACTTCTTTTTCTTTTTATCTTCTATCTTCCACCACCCGCGATTTACAACTTCCATCCACTTTTGCTTATTCGTTCTTTCCGCATGAATGACGAAGTCAAACACACTGTTTGAAATATGTATTATCCTTAAAGGCGGGGGATTCTGATTATAGTTTGAAAATTCGTAAACAACAATAGACGGATTCTTAATGTCGTAAACTTCAGGGATTATTGCAAGCTCTCTGAGTAATGAGAAAAGAGAAGACGATGTGTTAAAAGCTGTTTCGCCTTTGTTGTAATTCACAACGCCTGTTGCCTCACCTGTTATCTGCATTCTGATGTCTTTAATATTTTGTTTCGATATAATACGCATCAGTTTCTCTGAATGAGAGTGATAAAGCAAAAACTTTGCCTTCCCTCTTACTTTTACATACCTTAAGTTTAACGGCATAAACTGAACGGCTAATAAGCATACAGGACATACAAACTCGCTCTCCATCATGCTGGGAAAAAAGTTTAGCAATTTTCCTGTCCCTATTAACGGTATGTGTGCTTTCTTAACAGGCATCGTACCGTCACGCCTTCCGCAGATAGGACAGGTTCCTCTATCGCCTGCAGGCGTAAAACCATCTATAAGGCTGTTCCACCAATTTACTACATCGTTTAGAGACTTTTCAGCTGCATACTGCTTTTGCTTTGCAGGATCGTCAGGAAATTTTTTCTTCCCTTGAAAAATATAGTGTGGAGTTGTGTAAACTGAATCTCCCGTAAATATAGACTGAAAGCACTTTCTCCACGGTTCTGTTTCGTAAAGTCTTGCAACAGGCATCATAACTGTCCGTACATCTTCAGGCGTAATATCTTTGTAGTCTTTCCTTATCAACGACTCAAGTGCATAAATACCTGCATCCGTAAAGGGATACCCTGTAATTTCAAAGTAGCTCATATTCCCCCCACATTCCAAAACCGGATGGGTTCTTTGATCCGAGTCCTGCATGGTACGTAGTTTTTATAAGTTCCACATCTCCTGATAAACGATAAACGCCTGTGTATCCTTTAATGATAGTATTTTTAATGTAAGTAACGACTTCGTTTTTGCTTTTAGAAAAGCGAAGAGGTGTGATGTAAAGCTTTCCTTCCGAATCTTTATTGTAAAGCAATTTATATTTCTTCTTAGCATTTTTTTCTATTAGTCTTGAAAACCCACGTTCATGAGGAGAATAATAATAGGTTTTGCTCATATCTCGTGCATCCTTAAAAGTGCTATAAACTACAATAGGAGAAAGTGTCTTTATGGTCATCTCTGGGGAGAATACAGGGTCCTTAATGTTCTGGACGGCACCTACAACTACAGGTTGATGGAACAATATAAATTCGCGTTTCATAATCAAGTTATTTATTTCGTCTATTAATATATTTTTCACGGGAGAAGAGAAATAAATATTTATGTAATCATGAAATACAAGTTTTTTATCTTCTATCCTGCCTCGGGGCGAAACATTAGAAAATACAAAAAGCTTAAAGTGACGTTTCTCGTACAAAAAGCCCACTTCATGTAACTTATTAGACAGCTCTTGTGAGAATATATTATAAAAAAATGCTTCCATTCCATAGCGATAGTGTAAGGGCAATATTAAGGTATTATTCTTAGGTAATATTTGTATTTTAATTCTCATATAATAAATATTATAGAAAGTTTTAGTAAAAAGACAAATTATCGAATTGCCTCATCTCATTTATCTCGTCGACTGCCAATAGTGCATAAATCATAGGACATCGACGACAGTCTCCAAATACGCAATAAATAAAGATATGATTTTGCATCTATAGTATTTCTATGTTATAATATTATAAAAATAAATGAAAGAAATTAAAGTGATGCTTACCTTGAAAAACATAGACAAGATTTAATAAGCAAACGAGTATGTAGCCTACCTATAAGAGATAAAAATCCCCGGAGCACAAGACCAGATGATTAAAAGTATTAAAAGTATGTAGCCTACCTATAAGAGATAAAAATCTGCAGTCTTCTCCGCACTCTTCGTGGAATGTCCTGTATGTAGCCTACCTATAAGAGATAAAAATGGTATGATTACACCAAATCAAGTTTTCTTACTCTTACGTATGTAGCCTACCTATAAGAGATAAAAATACTTTATACGAGTATGAAGTGCCAAATGCTTCCACCAAGTATGTAGCCTACCTATAAGAGATAAAAATCGGTAACTGTAAGCATTGCGCTCTTTAATAACATTTACGTATGTAGCCTACCTATAAGAGATAAAAATTCCTCTGCGCCAAATTCCAGCCCAAGTACATCTTTTAGTGTATGTAGCCTACCTATAAGAGATAAAAATGATATTTCGATGTAGTTTGCATGTGGAATTTTGTCCAAGTATGTAGCCTACCTATAAGAGATAAAAATTGCTGAGGCACACGGTAAACGTGAATGGATTCGACAGTATGTAGCCTACCTATAAGAGATAAAAATATTTGAAAGGAATAGGAAAATTTGAACCTGCTCTCGAAGTATGTAGCCTACCTATAAGAGATAAAAATTAAGATAATTTTTATTACAAGTCAATACTTTCTGGGAAAGTATGTAGCCTACCTATAAGAGATAAAAATCGAGTCAAGGAAAGGGTCAGCTATGCATACGACCCGGTATGTAGCCTACCTATAAGAGATAAAAATCACACCCGCATAAGATTTTCCTGCTCCAGCCCCGCCGTATGTAGCCTACCTATAAGAGATAAAAATCATCTCTTCGTGGTAAGCAAAGCCTGACGAACCTGAGTGTATGTAGCCTACCTATAAGAGATAAAAATTCTTATTGAGAAACTCCTGCTCAGCGTCCGTGATTTGTATGTAGCCTACCTATAAGAGATAAAAATTTCTTTGAAACTGTCTGGTGAAAAGCTCATACGAGGCAGTATGTAGCCTACCTATAAGAGATAAAAATCTTTCTTCCGCAACGCTCTCCTCGTTAGAGGATTCAGTATGTAGCCTACCTATAAGAGATAAAAATTTCCACCGTTCCCACCAATAGTTAGTTCCATTAGCAGTATGTAGCCTACCTATAAGAGATAAAAATGTGAAATATGAAAACATTTTATTGACATTTATTTGTAAGTATGTAGCTTACCTATAAGAGATAAAAATTTAAGGAGACGATGAGAGCAGAATGGGCTTCAGCAGGTATGTAGCCTACCTATAAGAGATAAAAATATCCACAGCTGGAGTTTTTTGTCTAACATGTTGATCGTATGTAGCCTACCTATAA
>WFZA01000044.1 GCA_015489815.1 Caldisericales bacterium
CTGCAACTTTCAAAAGATTTAATTTATACATCAACAGATGGAGATTCTTTTGTGTGGATTCCTGCAAAGGAACAGAATAGGGAGCCGGGATTTACCCAGACGGACGAAATTACACCTCTTATGCTTGAAAAAGTTGAGATGCCAGAACTTGAGCCAGATGTCCGTAAAAAGACATTTGAAGAAATTATTCTCGGATTTAACGAAGAGCAGGCAAAGAAAGAAGCAATGCGCTGTCTTGGGTGCGGCGTTTGTATGCAGGGCTGTCCTGCCCACATGAAAATTCCTGAATACATACAGGCAATTTTTGACGGCGATAATAAACTTTCAGTAAAGTATATGCTTGAAGATAACGCACTTCCGGGTATCTGCGGAAGAATTTGTACGCACAAGTGTCAGGATGACTGTGTGTATAACTACCGCGGTGACGCTCTGCAAATTATGTGGCTGAAGCGTTTTGCAACAGACCAGTTAAAGGATTACAAAGATGTTGAAGTTGAAAAAATGCCGCCTACGGGAAAGAGAGTTGCAATTATAGGCTCAGGCCCAAGCGGACTTTCTGCCGCATACTACCTTGCAACGATGGGGCATTCTGTAACGATATTTGAAAAACGATCGCGTGCAGGTGGTGCGCTTGGCCTTGGAATACCTCTTTACAGGTTGCCTATTTACGAACTCGACAAGGAAATTGACCACATTAAATCTATGGGCGTAGAGATTAAACTAAATACAGAAGTCGGAAAAGATGTGAAGTTTGAAGACCTGCTGAAAGATTACGATGCAGTTTACCTTGGCATAGGGCTTTCTTACGGAAGGTCTATCCATCTGAAAGGTGAGGAACATCCAGATGTTATCCAGGCAATTGACTTCCTCAGGCAGGTAAAAGTAGAAGGCCGCAGAGACATTGCAAAACGCGTTATCGTTATTGGTGGTGGAAATGTGGCAATGGATGTTGCAAGGACGGTCGTAAGGCTGCAGCAGATTTCACACGGCGGTGTTGACACGATGGTGCAAACGGTGAGCCTTGAGGATTGGGACATTATGCCTGCGTCAAAGGAAGAAGTAGAAGGTGCACTTGAAGAGGGCGTAATCTTTAACCCGGGTTGGGGCCCAAAGCAGGTAATCTTTGACGAGAATGGTAAAATTAAAGGGCTTGAAGTCGTTAAAGTAAAGTCAGTATTCGACGAAAATCACAGATTCCACCCGACATTCTTTGAGGATCAGGTAAAAGTGCTGGAAGGAGAATTTATCATTGAAGCCGTCGGGCAGATGTACGACTTCTCGTTCATACCGAAAGATATATTTGAGAAACTGAAGTTCACTCCAAGGCGTAGAGTCCAGGTGGATGAGTACGGTGAAACATCCATTCCTGGCGTATTTGCAGGCGGAGACCTTGTGCCTACTTCAAAGGGCAACGCAATTTCTGCAATAGCAAACGGCCACAGGGCGGCAATTGGTATTGACAGATACTTGCAGGAAAAAAGCAGGAGGGAAAAATGAACTTGAAAGATAAGATTTATTTCCAGGAACCTGTAATGGACCGTTTCTACAACGGGTTTTCTGAAAACGAAACGGTGGTGCTTAAGTTTGACGGCAAAGTAGGCGTTTTTACAATCAGGAATATGTTTACGCTTACCGATCCTGCAGAACGCCTCGTTGCAAAAGAAGAAGACATCTGGCTGAAAGATATTCCCAAAGAGAAACCTATGGAAGTTTTAGGAAAAACGGGTTTTGTAAAAGTGCACAACATTATAAGGCGCAGGGTTTACGAGCCGCTTTTTGTCGTTAAAACGGAATCTGGCAAAAGGACTGTCGTAAGTGCAAGTCACCAGATCCCTGTTTTGCGGGACGAAGAAGAAGTACTTGTGCGTGCGGACAATCTCAAGGCAGGGGACCTCGTATTTGTGAAGACCGGAAAAGAAGTAGACAACCCTGAAGGGAAGTTTGAAAAAATCGTAAGTGTTGAAAAGGAAACAAAGCAACACCTTTCTGTTTACGGTTTACTTACTGAAACAGGTAATGCAATTATCAGCGGAATTTTCCAGAAGGCGTATTGATTTACTGGGTAACTTTAAACTGTTCGGATGTAAAATTTTACGGGCGCAAAAGCGCCCGTTTTTATTTGCCTCTATCTTTCGTTGTGGGTTATCAATTTGACAAAGCTATTTTAGTTTGTTATAATAATGTGTCAATGTTTTCAAGGGGAATGCTTTTGGGGAAAACATTGTCTCTGATCATTTAAAGGGAAGCGAAAGGCAGAAGCCTTTCGCTTTTTTATTCTTCGTGTTTTTAAGTGTAAATTTTCTAAAAAGAATTTTTATTTATTTGTTTGCGTCCGTTTAATTTTCCCGATTTAATTTTCCCGATGTAGTTTTCTATTAGTGAAATGTAAGTATCCGAAAACCACCCTGGTTATAACTATTTTGATAGACACTTTTCTTTCTATAGTATCTGCAGTTATCGTCTCTATAAGTATGTAGAGCAGGGTTACAATTATAACTATATAGAATGACTTATTTTCTTCCGTCATCCTCGAGCAAGCGTTAGCAAGCGAAGGATCTTACTACATTTGAAAAAGGTACAGAATTCTCTTTCTAATTCTTAGTTATAAAATTTTGGGTAAGTATTAGTTTATATTTTTGAATTTAGCGTTTATGTGTACTGCTGAAAGCGATGTTAGATAGAAACTAAATAGAGTGCAAGCGAGATATTTCAGATTTTTTGAAAATTGATTTGTCCCATTACGCGTAAAACCGAACTTAAATTCTGAGGGGGTTGTTTCCGGTAATGTAGTGATTGCTTTTGTTTGTTGCTTTAAACTGCATAATCCTTGTTTAATATTTATATCAAGTTAATATTTTGTTCCAGACAAATATTTTTGCGCTTTGTGTGTAACAATTTCAATAGTTTTTCTATATCTGTATTTCCTATATTACCGCAAAACAGGATGTGTTAATTGTGATTGTGTTTGACTAATGTGGGAAGCCCTGATCTTGATTGTAGAAATTCAGGCTCTTAGAAAAATGTAAGCTATAAAATCTACCCTCTATTTTCTAAAAGCTCATGAAAGATTTCTCTTTTTACTTTGTACTACAGCAGAAATTGCTTATAACCTTTATGAATACTGGCTTTGTTGCTATTTTTACCTCATACGAACAATTTTTCGCTTTTCCGCCGAATTTTGCCTATTTTTGACCTTTAAGAAAGCCTTTATTTATACGGGTTTCTATTTTGAGCAATTTTATCCAAATTGATAATTTTGAAGCAATTTTTAAGGAATACTGATGAATACAGGCTTTATTGTGATTTTCGTATGCCCTAAAATAAGGCCCTCTGTTGCATTTTGTAGGTATATTTACCCGATTTCTCTCAAGATCGCGCTCTACGGGCCTTAAATTAGCGATTTTGAAACGAGCACTGATAAATACAGGGTTTGTTAAGGGTGATTTTCACCTTTGCAAGGTATTTTTACAAAATACTTCTTTCTGTGCCTTCATTAGTCCATCAAAATTTATCTTTTCTTATGTCATTTCCGAGCGTGCGAAAGCTTTCTTCTTTCGTCATCCTCGAGCGAGCTTAGCGAGCGAAGGATCCCATAAGAATTATTTGTGCAGTTTGATGTTTTTTAATGTTAACAAAATGTGAAATGGTTAAGGCATAGATGCTTCACTTCATTCAGAATGACTCGCCTGGAGAAGACTGTTAATCCAGAAATTCTTTGCACAGCGAAGAGTGACAGAGTTTTGTCCAAAGTTGCAAGTTACAAAATGTTATAGAAGAAATTCTAAGTTCACGCTCCATTAGCAAACTATTTCTTCGCACCAGTTATTGTCCTTTATACTTGAGTTTTACTCTTCTATAGCTTTTCCATCTAAATTTAATCCGTCTGCGGGTTCGCTGCTGCCCTGAACTTCCTTTTCACTTTCTTTGCTTTCAAAGATACGTGCAAGTTTGAATGTGATAAAGACAAGGTAGGCTTCACCAAGCAGCATTGCAGTTAACACAGTCGCAAGCATTACGGATAAGAACAGAAAAGAGGGGGCGTGCACAAGAAACAAGATAATATTTACAAAGGGTTCGATAACAAACGGGAAAACAAAGGCGATTATCCATACTAAAAGGTAAACCAACAAAATACTGCTCCGTAAAACGAGGAGGCGCAACCCCTTTTTCATGCCTTTGCCCAGACTGTTCTGTAAAACCGTTTCAACGGAGATAAATGTTACTGTCGTGGTAAATACAAAGTACACATACGACATAATGATTCCGATTAAGGGGATTACTGCATCTGTGTTGAAAGTTGAGATTATTATTCTTAATACGATGGGCCGTAAAAACACAAATTCAAGCGTTACAGTAATGAAGTAAATTACGACGAGGTGGAGTGCGTTTTTCATTGTAAATTTTTCGTAGATGTAAGAGGTTATGGCAATCAAAACGAATGCAATAACGCCAAAAAAGCTATTTGAAGTTTGTGAGAAGTATTTAGAAAATGGTATGCTAAAATAATATAGTTGTGAATGTTTTAAAGAGAGAACGGATATAAGGGAGGTAACCAGAGCAAATGTCACATTAAGGACGAAAAGCATCAAGGCCGTTTGAAGCATTACGCGATTGTGCCGTTTGTTTGTTGCCCTTTTTGAAGGGATGTATCCTGCAAAAAAGTAAATTATAAGGAACATCACGAGTGCAGTGATTACATAACTAACGAACGACTTTAAGTTTGCAGGACTTTTAGGAAAAGAACAAAGTGTATTGTAGTTTAACATATCCAGTATGTTTGGATTGTTTGCCCAGCGCGATACGGCAAGCCAAACGATAAAGTACAGAGCACTGCCAATTGGCATATAAGATGATGCAAGGGTAATCCACCACCAGGTTTCAACTAACTTTTTCCAGCCGTACTTCAAACTTTCGATAATGTCCATCACTTCGCTTCCGCTCGTATATATATTACACAGAGAACCTGCAGTAAGAGTTTCGTTATTTTAAACCGTCACCTAAGTTTTTCTATGTAAAATGCATCCTGCGCGTAAATTGCGCCGTCTGAAAATGCAGGCA
>WFZA01000045.1 GCA_015489815.1 Caldisericales bacterium
CTCTTAGGCTTTCTCTTCTCATACCTCCCTGCCCTCTTTGCATCAAAAACAAATCCTGTTGAGGCAATAAAGAGCGATTGAAAGATGAAATTATTAAAAAATAAGAAAATTGTTAACAAAATTTTTATTGGTAGTACAATGTAAATAGATTAGAAGGAGGTAGCTTATGTTTGAACTGAAAGATGTGTGGAAGGTCTACGAAAAAAGAGGAGTAGAAGTCCAGGCTTTGAGAGGGGTAAACCTCAACATAGCGGAAAGAGAATACATTTCCATTATGGCTCCCTCAGGTGCAGGGAAAACGACGCTGCTTAATGTGATAGGCTCTCTTGACTTTCCCACAAAAGGTAAAGTGCTCTTTGACGGAAAAGACATCACAAAGATGAACGACTTTGAAATATCTAAGTTCAGGAGAACTCATGTGGGGTTTGTGTTCCAGGCATACAACCTCATATCAGACCTTACTGCCTGGGAGAATGTCGCACTTCCTATGTATTACAACGGAGTAAAAGATAAAGCCCAGAGGAAACAGAGGGCAATGGAACTGCTAAAAAGGGTAGGCCTTGAAAAACGCGCTGAGCACTACCCCTCAGAACTCTCGGGAGGAGAGGAGCAGAGAGTTGCAATAGCAAGAGCACTGGTAAACCACCCCAGGCTGATACTTGCAGACGAACCCACAGGCAACCTCGACTCTAAAAGCTCGGAAGAGATAATGAAACTCTTTGAAGAGATATACGAAAAGGAAAACATTACACTCGTAGTCGTAACGCACGAAAGGCACATAGCAGAACGGGCAGAAAAGATTATACACATGCTGGACGGGCAGATAACAAGCGTAGAAGTATTGAAGGAAACTCAAAGTGTATAAAAATACGAAAGGAGGTAGGGCAATATGAAAAAGTTCTTTGTGTTGTTTCTCGTTCTTACGATGGGGGTACTGATCTTTGCAGGCTGTGGCGGCAGCAGCAAAACAAGTGGAGGTAGTTCTCAAAATGCCTCTCAGAAGGTTGTAAAAGGCAGCGTAAACGAAACTGTTACTCTTCCAGGTGATACGGCAATCACCGTAAAGAGGGTGCTTAAGAATCCAGAAGATAGCAAAATGCTCCTTATAGCCGTAGAGATAAAAAACGAAAGTAATGTGCCAAAAGTATACGGCACTCAGAACTTTGTGCTAAGAGATGAAAACGGCAATACTTACACGCCTGCTATTGCAAAGGTGCCCAACCCAATACTTACCGCAAATGTGCTTCCCGGCAAAACGCTTTCAGGGTTCCTTGGGTTCAATGTTCCTGAAAGTGCGGGCAATTTGACACTTGTTTTCCAGGGAGCAACGGGAAAGATAGAAGTGCAGATACAGCCCTCAGGAGAGTAATTTATTTGAGTTGATTAAAAGTGTACTTTAGTCAGATTTGATAGCGTTTGTTAGAAACAGATTTACAACCGAACTTAAATAATTAATGTTTTTAAGCGGAAGTTTATAGATCGGAAAACCCGGAGTTTTATGCCTTGAAATATTGGGCAAGTATGGCGGCGTTTACGGTGCAAAGTGAACCTATTACAAATTTGCGTCCGGTTATTGTAGACTATAGTGAGGTTGTAGCGACGCAATTGTTGTAACTGCTTCGAGCAAAAATTTTTCCTTACGGTTACGACGGTTAGGAAGTTTTTCTGTAAATTCTCTGAAACCCCACACTTTTATGACTAAAATTTAGAAAGCGAATTCTGTACCTTTTTCAAATGGAGTAAGATCCTTCGATTGCTGGTGTTCGCTCGAGGATGGCAGGAGAGAAAGGCGCTCGCTCAAGGATGGCTGCATTCCGTCATTTTGGTGGGAGTGAATCAACCGAAGAATTTCACCTTTTGTTTTGTCGTTGTGTTTTTACATTATCATTCTTGAGGAACGAAAGAAGTGGGTGACGAAGAATCTCATTTTTGTTTTTTGTCTTTCTGGCTTTTTTGTCACTCTGAGCGCAGCGAAGAGTCCCTGCCTTAAAAACAAAACTTTCTGGTGTGTCACTGAGCGCAGCGGAGAATCTCTGCTTTAACAACGAAGCTATGGGAAAACAGAAACCTAGCTCCTTTGCAAAATCGGCTCAAGATTAATGAGTAAGAGAATGTGTTTAAAATGACAAAACAATTCTGTCACTCTGAGCGGAGCGAAACATCTCTGCCTTAACGACGAACTATTTTGGATTCTCATACCTGGCATATAGATGCGTTTCCAAAATAACAACTTCGCTTTTGCCTGGTCATTCTAAAGTAGATAGCGAGTGAAGAATCTCTGCCTTAACAACCTTACATTTTGTTAACTTTAAAAGCATCAAAGTGAACGCCAAATTCTTATGTGGTCCTTCACAAAAATGGTTCAGAAGGACGAAAAGGAAGAACGCTCGCTCGAGGATGGCAGGAGAAAATAAGTCATTCTAAATAAGTCATTCTATGTGTGGTTATAATTGCAACTTTACTCTACATACTTATAGAGACAATAACTGTAGATACTATAGAAGGAAAAGTGCCTATCAAAATAGTTATAATTCAGGGGAATTTTCGGTTCTGTGTGGGTTCTGGCAAATACTGCGGCAAAATTTAAGTAATTAAAACTTTTCTATCCCTCCAGTACTTTCCGCACATTCGGGATAAATTCAAACACATCTTCTTCAGTCGTTGCAAAGTGGGTCATCCAGCGTGCGATGCCCGAATCCTCGCTCCACATATAAAAGAAGGATTTTTCTTGCAGTGCTTTTATTTTCTCTTTAGGCAGTTTTACGAAGACTGCGTTTGCTTCGACCGGGTAAACTATCTCTATGCCTTTTATCTTTTTTGCCTCACTTGCAAGAAGCTGTGCCATTTCGTTTGCGTGCTTTGCATTTCTAAGCCACAGGTCGTTTTCGAAGTATGCAAGAAATTGTGCGGATACAAAACGCATTTTCGAGATAAGCTGCCCGCTCTGTTTTCTTATGAACTTGAAGTTTTTTGAAAGCGTATTATCGAAAAACACCACTGCTTCCCCCTCCATCATCCCGTTTTTTGTCCCGCCGAATGAAAGGACATCCACGCCTGCATCACTTGTAAAAGCACGCAGAGGAACTCCAAGGTGTGCCGCTGCATTTGCGATGCGTGCACCGTCCATGTGCACGAGCATATTATTTTTCTTTGCAAATTCCGCAAGGGTTTTCACTTCGGAAACTGTGTAAACTGTGCCAAGCTCTGTGGGCTGCGTAATGGAAATAACTTTTGGGATAACGGCGTGCTCTCCGTGCCCTTCTTTAAGGAGTGGTGCGACCATTTCTGGCGTAAGCTTCCCGTCTGTCGTTTTCAGGGGCAGAATTTTGTTTCCTGCAACTCTTTCAAGTGCTCCGCACTCGTCTGCGTATATGTGGGCAGTTTCAGCGGAAACAACTGCTTCGTAAGGTTTTAACATTGCCGAAAGCCCTATTACATTTGTGCCCGTTCCTGTAGGCGTAAAAAATGCCTCTGCGTTTTCCCCGAAAACTTCTTTGAATTTTTTCTCAGCTTCTTTTGTGTACGGGTCCTCCCCGTATGCGATGCAGTCGCCGTTATTTGCTTTTATAATTGCATCCAGAATTTTGGGGTGGACACCTGCGTTGTTATCCGATGCAAAGGAACGCTTCATAGTTTTTAATGTTTTCATCTTTCCTCCATTTAATTTTCACAATTTATTCACAAAAGTGCGTAAAATATTAGTAGCGTATTGATAAAATATACAAATTCATTATAATAGTTTGGATTAAAATTGAAATATAATTGAAAGGGGTTGAATAGAAATGGATGAAATTAGGGCAATAGAGCAGGAGTACTTCAAAAAAGATATTCCGGACTTCCATGTGGGCGACACGGTAAGAGTCCATGTGAGAATTAAGGAAGGAAACAAAGAGAGGATTCAGGTGTTTGAAGGCACAGTCATCGCAAGAAAACACGGCGGAATTAACGAAACATTCACCGTAAGGAAAAATTCCTACGGCGTTGGCGTAGAAAGAGTATTCCCGCTTCACTCGCCGCTTGTAAAAAAGATTGAAGTAAAGAGGAGAGGCGATGTGAGAAGGGCAAAACTCTACTACTTGAGAGACAGAGTAGGTAAAGCGCAAATCGTTAAGGAGAAGAAGGCAAGCAAGTAGTATATGAAGGAGCTTAAAAGCTGGGTTATTTTAATAATCCTTGCTTTCCTTACTGCATTTCTTCTCAGGGCTTATGTTATTCAGCCGTACCGTATAGAAATGACCTCTATGGAGGCAACTTTGCACCCCAACGACCTCGTGCTGGTGGATAAACTTTCGTACAGGTTGCACCCTCCGCGCAGGGGCGATGTGGTGATCCTTATTCCCCCTACGGATAAACACAGCAAGTATATAAAGCGTGTAATAGGCCTTCCGGGAGAGACAATTTCTATAAAGGACAATACGGTTTACATAAACGGCAAACCGCTGAAGGAGCCTTACATTCACTCTCCTATGCCAAATAATTTGCCGCCTACCAAAATTCCAAAGGGGTATGTCTGGGTAATGGGAGATAACAGAAGCGTGAGCCTCGACTCACGATATTTTGGCCCCGTTCCCATTAAAAACATTGTGGGTAAGGCAATTATCGTTTACTGGCCATTCTCCCACATAGAAAATCTGGATGCGTACAGCGGAGAGAAACCATAGAATTATCATAGGAGTTGACGAAGCGGGCAGAGGTCCGCTTGCAGGTCCGGTTGTATCTGGTGCCGTAATAATAAACGAAAAAATTGACGGAGTGAAAGATTCAAAGAGCCTCTCACAAAAGCAAAGGGAGGCTTTATTTGATATTATAAGGGAGGAAAGCGTTGCATTCGGCGTAGGTATTGCAAGTAGCAGTGAAATTGACGAAATAAATATACTGAATGCTGCGCTCCTCTCGATGAAGCGTGCGATAGATGCGCTTTTTAGAAACCTTGAAAACAAAGGGATGCAAGTGCAGGGCGAGGACATCCTTGTGCTCGTTGACGGGAACAGGTGCATAAAAGGCCTAAAATTTCAGCAGGAAACTGTTGTAAAAGGCGACAGCAAAGTGTACGAAATCAGTGCTGCGTCAATTATTGCAAAGGTCGTGCGTGACAGGATGATGTGCGTTTTCGATAAACGGTATCCGCAGTATAATTTTTGTAAGCACAAAGGGTACCCAACGAAGGAACACAAAATGCTGATTGCAAAGTTTGGCCCCTGCCCTTTGCACAGGAAGAGCTTCAGAGGCGTCGGTGAGCAAACTTTCGGTTGGTAAGTTGGGCGAAGACATTGCCGTAAAGTTTTTGCAGAAGAGAAGAATGAAAATTCTCCAGAGGAACTACCGCACGCCTTTTGGGGAGATAGACATTATAGCAAGAAAAGGAAGTGTGCTGCACTTTGTTGAGGTGAAAACGCGAAGAAGCGAGAAGTTTGGAAAACCGTTTGAAGCGGTGGACAAGAGAAAACTAACGCACATAAAAAAGTCTGCCGAGTACTACCTACAGAAAGAAGGTGCGGAGAATAAAAATTTTGATGTTGAAATAGATGTAATTTCTATTTTAATGAAGGGAGAAAAAGAGAAAATTGAATTTATTGAGAATGTATTTTGAAGTTGTTTTTCAGCAGAGGGAAGAAATTCTGGCTGGGGCGGAAGGATTCGAACCTTCGGTGACGGATCCAAAGTCCGTTGCCTTACCGCTTGGCTACGCCCCAAATGCTGATATATTTTATAGATAAAAGGAGAGATGTCAAGTGGCTAACAA
>WFZA01000046.1 GCA_015489815.1 Caldisericales bacterium
AAAGGCCAGCCTTTTTGTTTGCAGTTTAAACTGTATCAAAGTAATTTCCTTTTTTTTAAAAATGCTTTAACCGCCTTAACAGGGGGGTGCTTTTTATAAAATTACTTTTTACTTCTCCTTTAATTGGTTTGCCATGTGCACTGGGTTCAGCGTTTCGCCGGTTGCTTTCTCTAAAAGGTGGTCCCACCTGTACAGCGCACCTGGCTTAAAGATTTTGTCGATAAAGAATGTACCCACATTTTTATTCAAAATGTCTTCCGAAATGTTTTCGTGGATGTAATCCCTCATTTGAGACGCCATCATTTCCCCTAATAGATAGTTGTGATAATAAACAGGCGCAGTTCCAAAGTGGATTTTTGCAGCCCAATCGGGATACTCTCTTCTTTCGTTTGGCACATTTATGTACTGGAGTTCGTGCACCGTATCGTACCAGAGGTTGTTTAGGTCTCCGTCAGGCGAGCGGTAAAGTTCCTTCTCAAAGAAAACAAACGCCATTACCCAGCGTGCAGTTATTGCAAGTTGAGTACGTAAAATCTTCTTGAGGCGCGGCAAAATCTCTTCGTAAGTTTTTTCGTCCACTCCAACAATTTTTTTGTACCACTCCGCATCGCGCGCCCTTCTCCCAAAGAACATTGCAACCGCCTCAGTGGTAAAGATGTGAGCAGGTTCCTGCAAAATCGCAGGAAGGCTTCTATCAATGTATTTATCGTAAGAAGCGTGCCCAAACTCGTGGAGCATCGTCTCTGCCCAGCGCACATTCGGGCGCACATTTGCAAGCACTCTTACATCTTTTTTATCCTTGTCGATTGTGATAGTAAATGCGTGTTGGTTTTTACCTTTTCTTTCAAACAGGTCCGACCTATCGATAATATCCCTTATGTCCAGCCCTATTGAATCGTAAGTATTAATCGTAAGTTTTACGAGGTCTTTGTCCTTCAGCAACCCGTCAAAGTCAAAATCGTCGATTTCAGGGACTTCCTGGAACCAGAGGTCTGCATAGTGCCACGGCATCAGTTCACTCTTTTTAATGGAAAACCTCTTTGCAAGTATTCCGTCTATTTCGTTTTTTATCTCGACAAACAGGTCGTCAGTCTGATCTTTGAAATCATGGAACATATTGTGAATCTGCTCTGTACTGAGTTCCTGCAGGTCCATCATCATGTCGTAATAGTTGTCGTATCCTAAAATTTTCGCATTCTCATTTCTTAGTTTAACAACTTCTATAAGGCGAGGGGCAATCTCTTTTCCTATTTCTTTGCCCGCAATCCACGCCTTTTTGCGAAGCTCCACATCCTTGCTGCTTTTCAGGATTTCGTCTATCTCATTGTTGGAAACCTCTTTTCCGTCTATCTTTGCCCTGAAGTTTGCAAAAATAGATTCCATTTCCACTTCTTTTTTTACAACCGCTTCAATTCTCTCTTTCGGCAGTTGGTTGGGAAGCATATTATTGTAAAGCAAAGTAAGTTCTCTTTTCTCGACTTCGTCGAGGCCTTCTTCCTCTTTTGCCTTTTTGACAAATTCAAAGCGCTCCTTAACGGACAGGTACAACCTTAACTTAATTTCAGATTTTTCCACCTCTTCGCCAAATTCTTTTTTGCCCGTCGTTGCAAGATTCCAGTAGGCAGTTGCAACGGCTTTTTCCATTTCTTTAAGTTCTTCATTCGTTTTCTTCAGAAACTCTTTTACATCCATCTTCCACCTCTCCTTTCTTATAAATACCAGAACTCAACTTTACGCAAAAATATAATACTACTTTTTTACAATTTATAAAGTTTTGTTTTACCGATAAATTTGCTATTATAAAAGTTATGAGAATAAGAGTGAATTTTGAGCGACCAGAAGAGGTGTGCTACATAGGGCATGTGGACTTAACGCGTGCAATTTCGCGCGGACTGAGAAGAAGTGGCTTGCCTCTTCAGTTTACAGAAGGGTTTAACGAGCGCGTAAAAGTGGAAATGGGTTTTCCTTTAAGCGTAGGGATGATAGGCGAAGACGAATACTTCGACTTTTACATAGAAGGGCAGGCAGATACTGCCCAGGTGCTCGAAGCGCTAAACAAAGCATTCAAAAACATAATCCACATCAAAAGAGTGCGCGAAGTTCCATTTAACGCACCGTCTATTACATCAATGGATGCAATCCTCGTACACTTTGTTTACGGCACTGCAGGAAAAAACGAGAGCGAAGAGCACCTTGAGGATGTACTCGGCAGCATTCTAAAAAAAGACAGCATCGTGATAAAGCGCAAAAGCAAAGGAAAAATAAAAGAAAAAGATGTCCGCGAGTTTATCAAAGAACTTAAAGTGCTAAAATTTGAAAAGAGTGGCGAAGCGGTAATACTTGCATCAATTTTATTTACAAAGCACGGCAGCATAAAAATCGACGAACTGGAAAAAATCATAAACGAGCACGGCACCAGAATAGAATTTGACTATGTCGTCCGCAAAAAAACACTGCTCTTAAAGGGCGAGCGGATGTTTTCCCCCTGGGAAGCGTGAAATTGAATACAT
>WFZA01000047.1 GCA_015489815.1 Caldisericales bacterium
CTGCACTCAGAGTGACAGGTGGCGGTCGTCCTCGAGTGAGCGTAAGCGAGCGAAGGACCTCATAAGAATTGGATGTGTAGTTTGAGGTTTTTAATGTTAACAAAAGGCGAAATGATTAAGGCAGAGACTCTTCGCTGCACTCAGAGTGACAAAAGGTGGTTCTTCTCGAGTAAGCATCTTCCCTTTTTCCGTCGTCCTGAGGCGTTTTTGCGAAGGGTCTCACGCATTTGAGAAATGTGCAGGATTCGTTTTCTGATTCTTAGTTATAAAAGTGTGGGATTTTGGGTTGTAAGCGAGTAAAACTTACAAATAGATAAAGTATAAACGATTGAGCCTTTTGTGATACAGTGTTTTTAAATCATTCAGTGTAATGCAAAGCATTTGAAAGAAAATGTGGAATTATCTATCTTTTCGTGGACGCGTCAGGGACATTGAAAATGTTACAGTACATTACTACTCTGCCTGCGGGGATTGTTTTTCCAGAATAAGTGTCTTTTTCTGTGTGAACTACAATTTCAGCGTGGTAGCTGCGGGCTTTAAACAGGTCTCCGCTAAACATGTCATAGCAAAACTTATTTTCTGGAAGAAATTTGCTGGAAAGGTGTATTTTTTGCTCTGTGTTTTTTCCGAAGTACACGAGCACGAACCCGTTTTCGTAAAAGCGCGCGGCGTACTTTTCTTTTTCGTTTTTCGTAAAAGTTTTTCCGAGAGGTTTCCCCAGGTCTGCAAAGTACACCTCGTCTTTTTCCAGCCTGCCGTCGAACGGCACTCCAAGGTATGCCGTTTCTCCTACGAGTTTTGCCGCAGCAAAGGACAGGTATATTGCCTTTCTGGGTGGCTCTGCAATGTACTTTCCGATTGAGCGGTCAAATACGAACTCGGGTGCAGCATAGTTCATAAAGACGAACTTTTTGAAGTTTTTGCTTCCGTAGCGTTTAACGAGATTTTCGACATAATTTAAATAGTACAATGTGTCGTTAAATGTTTCTTTGCCTTCTTCACTTACGGGAAAGTACATAGTGTAAGGCACATCTATCGTTCCGTAATTCTCCGTCTCTATTCTTTTTGTTGCATCGGAAGTTCCCGTAATGTAAGACTCCGCCATATCATAATTGGTATAAGGCAGTACATTTTTAGCATTTCTGTATCCCTGGTTTGTGAAGATAACATAACCATTTGCAAAAAGTTCCTTTTTGAGTGAAGCATAGAAAGTACCCACTGTATTTTTATAATCTGCACCTGGGTGTCTGCGCTCGAAATTGCTTTTAATTTGTGTATATTCTGGATCCTCTATAAAAACGCCGGGTGCCCAATCCCAGAATACACCCGTGTAGAAGTGCTCTTTTAAAAAGCTTTCCGTAAATGCAACCCTCTTGCTTATTACGGAAGGATTCCCGAGGTCCAGATAGTATTCGCGTGCAAAGTCGTACCCCATACTTTTCGTGTGCGGAAATGGCCCGTCCGGATTAAGTGTGGTTTCATTTCTATTTTTGTAAACCCAATCCGTAAATTGGTAGTTGTCTCCGCTGAGGTAGTAGTAAACGGCAGGCATCCAGTCGTAACATAAAACTTCGCCAACGCCATTTTCCTTAAGAAAACTAATCGTTTCCGGGCGAGCACTGTCGCCTACGCCTCCTATCTCTACGATGTTGAAGCGGGCAAGCCACTTTAGTATGTCTTCTGGGGGTGATGTATAGGAAGAAGCAAGGTCTCCCCTTTTTGTTGGATAGGTGAGATGTGTATGTAGTTCGTGTGGTGCCTTGCTTAAAGTTCTGGACGCGCTTCTCTGTAAAATGCGGACGATTTTTTTATGTGAAAGCGATGCACTGTGATGCGCTACAGCTTTTTTATTTGCAGAAATTAAAACTGCATAAGCAATTGTAATAAGCAGAAACAATATGATAGCTGCTTTTACAATATTTTTGCGTTTTTCTATATGTGTTTTAAATTTTTGCATGTTTAAATTATGGCGATATATAAATTAAAGTCAAATAGTGGAATAAAACTTTTTTAAATACAGATAAAGTAGGTGTAATAGTCTTTACAGTGATGTTACATCCTGTCTGGAAATGCTTTCCGTCCTGCCTAAAAATACTTTAAAAGCGTATATTCTTAGTGATTTGGCAAAAATCTCTTGTTATAATAAAATAGAACAGTTTGGCTGATGTTTTGAAAGGGAGGTTTTTATGGTGCTTGACGCAAAAACTTTTTTACTGGCTGTCGTAGTAGTTGCGGCAGTAATTGCCGTTGTTATTCTTGCTGCCTTGCTTTCCCCTAAGAAGGAAAAGTTTGCATTCAAACTAAAGAAGACATTCCTCTCCAGAAAAGAAAAGGAAATTTTTATTTATCTCGTAAACGAAGGTTACATTCCATGTCCGAAAGTGCGGGTTGCAGATTTTATGTACAAAGCGGACAAAAAGGAATCTGTCTCTAAGATCTCACAAAGGAGTGTTGACTTCCTTGTATGTGTAGGTGATTTTAAGCCTGTATTTGCCGTGCTTTTACGCAAAAATTCTGACAGAAAAGCAAAAGCGACTGCTTATTTAAAAGTGCTTTTAGATAGGGCGGGACTTCCTGCGTATCTCGTGAGTGGTAAAGAGGAACTTGTAAAAGAATTAGAAAAAGCAAAGCAGGCTAAGGAAAACGAGTAAATTGCAGACGACGATGTAGAAAAATTACGGAATTAAATAACTTGTAAAAATCTCCCTGAGTCGTTATTTAACTTAATGATTTGAAAAATTATGGACTTACAAAACTGCCGATGAGTTTGGCATCTTGTGAGAAACTGTGAATTATGCAAACAGTAATCTTGGTTTATATACACCTTATTTAAAGTTTGCGTTTTGTAATTGCAAAAATTGTGAGAGTACCTGAGTAGTGCTATCCTAATAAATAAACCTTTCCTTGCCTGGGCGTCTTTAAAGCGTTATTAACTGATAAGTGTATTTTTGTCAGGCGATCAGTATCCTTTCTGATTTGACAAGTTGCACAACGCTGATATAATTTGTCATATATAAATTTGAAAACTTATAAGTGTAGGAGGTAATTATGGATTTGGTAAAAGCAATGGGGAATGTAGAATTTTCTGATGCAGATAGAGAGCGGGTGCTTTCTTTGTCTCCTTTTATTAAAGAGAATTCTGGAAAAATTATTGACGAAGTAATATCGGTAGTTGCAAAGGACGAACGCGTTTTGAATATTCTCGAAAAAAATGGAATAACTGCAGCAGACGCAAAAAGGGCGTGGATGGGTGCACTTGAAATGCTTTTTTCTGAGCCTATGAACGACAAAATGATTAAAAGAATGTTTGAAATTGGCGTGGTGCATGTGGATAAAGAAGTAAACGAAGAACTCGTAATAGAGGCAATGAGTTTATTTATGCTAAAAACGCTTGAAACACTTTCTGCACACATGGAAGTGAGCAAAGAACTCTACTTTGCCGTCGTGAAATTATTTGCAGTTGCGTTATCTGCAATGATTACTTCTTACAATGAGGAACAGGAAAGAAGAAAAGAAGCACTACTAAAATCCCTCGGTATATCTGGAAATCTTCTTAAAAGGCACATAGAGTTGGGAAAAAAGTATAATAAATAATGTAGTTCAAAATCTTCTATGAAACGCAAAAGCCCTGCTCGTTATGATGTGTGAAGCAGGGCTTTTAAATTCTCTGGATAATTGAGGGGTTTACAGATAAATAATCTCCTTTACCAGTGACGGTATTTTTCCTTTGAGTTTGTCTGCGTTGTCCATTGCATAGTTAATTAAAGGCATTTTTACTACTGCTGATGCGATGCGGTTTTTCTCGCGGAGCTTCAGCATAAATTCTTTTATCGAGTCTGAAGTTGCTGGCTTTCCGTTTAGTACTTCCTGTTTTATCTTTTCTGCTTCTTCTTTGCCGAGTACTTCTGCTGCACGCTTTGCCACTATGTCCAGCATTTCGTTTAGCATTTCCTGTGGGATTTCGCTCGTAGTTTCCATATCGGCAATTTTTGCAGTGGCGTTTTCCAGGAATATTCCTGCTTTCATTTCTTTAAGTGTATCCATTGCTGATTTTACTAATTCTTTTTTTATAATTGAGCCGTGCTGCGGCAAAATCATATTAATCTCTTTTTGCTCAAACTTTTTAATCGTGAAGTTTGCAATTTCGCTTGACGGAACATAGAGTTCGTTAAATGCCTTCATTGCGTCAAAGTAGTGCTCGTCAGCGTATAAATCCCAATCTTTCTGGAATGCACCGAAGATGTCGGAAGAGAACAGAAGCTTCTTTTCAGGTTCGTATGTAGCAAATGCGCCTGGCGAGTGGAAGTAAGGGGTGAAAATAAACTCTAACTTTTTCCCGTTGTCCCATTCAAGTGAAAAGTCGTGGTAGTCAATGTTGTAAAGGTCAAGGTCTTTTGAATAAAATACGAGCAAAGCGGATACTCTGCTGTGCGCGATTGTTTTGAACTTGAACCCCTCTTTTACGAAAAAGTACAGTGCAGACGAAACATCCGGGTCCTGATGCTGACAAACTACATACTTTAACTGCTCTTTTGGCGCAATTGAAAGCACTTTGTCTCTTATTTGCTCGTACTGTACGAGTGAGCCTGGGTCAATTAACACTGCTTCATTTTCACCTTTAATAAGATACGAGTTTGAACGAAAGAACGACTTCTCGTCGGTTACGCCCACCCAAAACACATTTTTTGCAACTTCAATTGCTTTTGTATAGTCCATATTCTACCCTCCATAATTTACAGATTTTGGTTCACAGTTTAATATTATATTTTCTTCGCAAATTTTTGCAAATTGTTTTGATAAAAAATTTCTTGCATTCAAGCGTATTAGATAAACTTAATTCCGTGTTGAACCCTGTAGAATTGTCCGCTTTTGTTATTATTATGGTAATCTTTGGTAACTTTATAAACTTTTATTATTTTTATTTTTCGACATATGTGGTAAAATACAACGCGAATAATTTTTAGCAGAGAGTGGAGGAAAATGCTGCAGGCTATTGCTATTGTTAGTGAGTTATTGCTTTACCTTATCCCTATTATTATTTTACTCAGGGACTTTTATTACATTTATAAGATAAAGCGTGTTGCACAGGCACAATACTACTTAACACTGTATGTACTGCCTATTGTCGTGATAGCCCTCAGTATTAAAGGTGTATTAACATTCAAAAATTTGTCGGAGAATATTTTTCTATACGCGATTGACCTGGTCCTAATCTTTTTCCTCATAGCGTTTGCTTACATTCTCGTAAAAGATATTATTAGGCGTGTGCCTGACGAGAAAGTAAGTCTTACGCTTACGGATTTTGCAGTACCACTCGTATCTCTTATCCCCACTTTCTGGCACAGGAGTTTTCCAAACTGGTTTGACTTTTTTACATACTGCGCAATAGGCGTGGTCGTCGTATTCATTGGATTGTTCTTTGCAAAGTTTAGCCGTCGTTTTAGGATGTATGCCGTTTTTGCAGTTATTATAGTATACTTTAATGCATTTGCGTTTGCTATCCTTGGCGCGAATCTCGTTCGATCTTACTACGGGACGATTTTTTTGTCCCTCTCCGGTATGGTGGTTTTAGCCATCGTAATCAGGGAAGCTAACTTATTTACTCAGGATAACATTGCACCTGTTGAAATTCCGGAAGAAGTGCACAGATGGCATTTAAAAACTATGCTCAAAGCTCTTACTGTGGCAATTGTCGTATCTGTGCTTTCCGTTGTAGCAGTTGCGTCGAGCACTGTGTACATAGTTGCAGTTCACAATAAAGCAAAGTCTGATCTTCTTCAGAATATTTTCCAGGAAAGTAATATGGTAATGGACAATTCAAAAAACATACTGATGAACCTGGGTAGTGCAGTAAAACTTGCTTCTTTGAAAATTGCTTCTCCAAACAACCCAGATGCACTAGAGAAAGCAATGAGTTCTGTATTTAACTTATATCAAAATGACTTTTACTACTTTGATGTGGTAAATACAAAAGGAATAGTTATTGAGGCGTATCCGTGGAAGTCTTCGATAGGTGACTTTATATTGAACTACGGGTATGCAGAACACATATTGCTTACACATCTGCCTACAATTAGTAAACCCATTTCCACGCAGCACGGATTTAATACTATTTTTTTGTGTTACCCCATATATGTTAACGGGGAGTTTTCTGGCTTTGTGGAGGGTGCAGTAAACATAAATGTTTTTAAGAGAGCATTCGTAATGCTTGGAGAAGAAGGTATAATTTCTCACATAAACACGATACTTTACGAAAACGGTATCGTCCTGAGCAGTTCTGGCGAAGTTCCGCCCCTTTCACGGGTTTCGAACTTCTACATAAAGTTACTGTCGGGTAAACAGGTATTTTATAAAAAAGTTTCATTTGAGTATCTTAATGGAAAGTTTGGAGTAATTTCTTATGCTCCAAAGGATGCACTCGTCCACTTTACGAATAGAGTAATATGGCACACTGGCATTGCTTTGTTTTTAGTACTTTTTGCTTTGTTTTATGTTATGTATCTCGTAATGTCGATGCTGAGAAGCGTAGACTTTCACCTCGGGGAGGCGGTTGAGCACGCAATCCACCGCGAAGAAGAGGCAAGAAAGTCTGCGGTAGATGTATCTCAGCGCTTAATGAAACTTACTGAATTTGTTAATACCGTATCGTTTGACCAGCCGGACAAAACTTTCTACGATAACTTGCTGGATGTTGCTATAAAAGTAATTCCTTCTGCCCAGAAGGGAAGTATTGCGATTAAGAGAGGCGATTATCTGGAGTTTGTTGCTTCTCACGGTTTTCCTCTGAATAGGCTAAAACAGGTTCGCCTTCCGTTTGAAAAACAAAAGTTCTTCATGAGAAACAAAATTACCGTGATAAACGAAATTCGGAAATTAGATAAAAAAATATACTCATATAGTGAGCTCAAAGATATAGCAGAAGCAGGGCATCTTGGTGAGATTAAGTCTACTTTGAGTGCAGCTATTTACTCTGAGGGAGAGTATGTAGGAAGTATTTTTATTGACAACATGGAAAAAGAAAATGCATTTACTGCAGATGACATAAAAATAGCAGAAGCAATGTCGAATGTGGCGTCGATGTTCGTCCAGGGCAAGCACTACATAAACAGAATAAAGCAAACATTGAAGGCGGATGCAATAGTTATTTCTTTAATGGGAGAGCTAAGAAACAAGAAGGTGCACGATTCGATTATTCTTCCTGTTTTTAAGTCTTTGCGCGGAGAGATTTCTGCAGACATCGTTGGAGCAGGCGTTATTACGCATTCCGTTACCGGGCTTCTAAAACTCTGTGCAACTGAAAAGGTTCACAGTGAAGTACCCGTAGAAAAACTCAAAATAAACACAGCAAAACCTGCATTTGTAAATCCTAACGACCTGGACGATGTGTTCTGGGCAAACAATGTAAAAAGTGTCTACTTCGTCCCTGACAAAAAACTTACCGGTGAAGGGATGTGTGTTGGATTCTCGAAACCTGTAGAGAAAGTTTCAAAAGATGTGCTTGAACTTTTGAATGTACTGCTTCCATCGGTGCACGACCTCGTTTCGAATGTGGAACTCTCAAAAGAACTTTCTCGTGTATACATAGAACTTCTCATTTCGATGATTCACTCTATAGAACTGAAAGACCCTTACACGCGTAACCACTCAGAGCGTGTTACGGTGTTTGCCTATTTGCTCGGTAAGCGTTACGGACTTTCCATGCGAGAGCTCCGCACGCTTTATTATGCGGCAATGTTGCACGACATAGGAAAGGTTGGCATACCTGACGAAATTTTGAAGAAGCAGGGTAGCCTCAGCGAAGAAGAGTTCGCCGTGATAAAACGGCATCCACAGATAGGCGCTAACATGATTATGGATGTTACATTTCTTAAGGAGTCTGCTTATGTCGTCTTATTTCACCACGAGCACTACGACGGAAGCGGGTATCCTGCGCATCTGAAAGGAGACCAGATTCCTCTGTTATCTCGAATTATTTCAATCGTTGACGCATTTGATGCGATGATAACCGAGCGGCCGTATAAAAAGGCTTATTCGATAGACGATGCGATCGAATATCTGCGTAAAGGAAGAGGCACACACTTTGATCCAAAACTTACTGACCTGTTTATAGAAATGTTAGAGACTGAGCGCGAGAAATTTGAAGAGATTATAAGAAAACCAGATGTAATGAGTATATACGAGGAATTGTTTGAGATATAAAAAGTTTAGTTACGGATATTAAAGAATTATTTTTTTGGTGATTTTTATCTTGAGTTATTAAATTTTTCACTTGCTGCTTGCGGTTTGTGGCGGAAGTCTCTGCTTAGTAACGAGCGTTATCCCTATGAGTCATATTGAAGGAGCTTGCGAGGAAGAATTTCATATTTTGGGAGTATATCTTCTTTTGTCACTCTGAGCGTAGTGAAGAGTCTCTGCTCTAACCATTTCACTTTTTGTTAACATTAAAGAAATTTAGCGTTTTTATACAAAATCATTTTTTTCTTAACCTTCTTCCAATTCACTTTCCACCCCCATAGGAAGAAAAGTTGGAAAGGAAACTCCGTGTCCTTTCCAAAGTGAGGTCCTTCGCAAAAACGGCACAGGACGACAGGAATGGGGGGAACACTCGCTCGAGGATGGCTACTCCGCCGTCACTCTGAGTAAAGTGAAGAATCTCTACCATAAATTTCTGAGTTACTTGCATTTTTCTGTCATTCTAAAGGAGCCTGTGAGCGAAGAATCTCTGCCCTAACAACTTGCGCCTGTTTTTACATATCTTTCAAATCTGTATAAAAATTGACTCGCATTTTCTAAAGTATTCATCGGAGTTTCTGCTGAGAAATTTCGTCACTTTAGTTTCCGCACTCGTATATAAGGTGGGTGGAAGCGCTTCCAGAGCAATTAAAAAATTTTCAGGAGGTGTAGTGTGACTGTAACAGAAAAGAACGGAAG
>WFZA01000048.1 GCA_015489815.1 Caldisericales bacterium
ATAGCAGGAAGGAACGGCGGAACCGTAGGAGTACCGTATGCTGCATCAAAAGCAGGGATAGTGGGGATAACAAATGCGCTTGCTTCGGAATTTACTCCAAAAGGCATATATGTAAACGCAGTTGCACCCGGCCCTGTCGACACAGACCTGTTTAAAGATCTTTCCCCTGAGCAGCGAAAAAAACTGGAGGCCCTTTCTCCAAACGGAAGGTTTGCAAAGCCAGAAGAAATTGCACACGCAATCGTCTGCCTTATCGAGAACGATTACATTTCGGGGGAAACGGTAAACATTAATGCAGGGCGGTATATGAACTAATGGGCGAAATTTCCCCAAAACAGTGGATAATTGCGTTGCTCCTTATTGCATCAATTGCTTTTGGAGCAGGAAATTTTTACGGCGTAAGACGCTATGCAAATAAAAGTACAGATAAGGTAGACAATTTAACAATACAGGAAAGCAATACTGTTAATAGCATACAGGACAACACTCCAAAAGATACTGAAAGCAAAAAGATCGTCGTGTATGTGACCGGTGCTGTTAATAAACCGGATGTATACGAACTCCCCGAAGACAGTAGAGTGAAAGACGCAATAGAAAAGGCAGGAGGAGTAACGAAAGAGGCAGATCTTATCTCCATAAACCTTGCTGAAAAACTAAGCGACGGAGAAGAAGTGGTAGTTCCCAAAAAGGGAGAAAATACTTCCATAGCAGGCAGCAGCACTTCAAGCACAAACAAAAATAGCAAAATAAACATAAATACCGCTGATGCAACCGAACTTGAAAAACTTCCAGGCATTGGAGAGGTAAAAGCCGAAGCAATTATCCAATATAGGAAAAGTTATGGCAGATTCAAAACAATCCACGACATTACCCGCGTTTCAGGAATAGGAGAAAAAACTTTTGAAAAAATAAAAGACCTCATATCGGTCAATTGAGGCTGGCTGAGGTTAATTAAGTAAATGCCTGGAGTATACGCTTTTCTTTCTGAAATAGGAGCAGTTTTTGCTGCTCTATTTTTAGTTACAAACAACCTGCCTGGATTTCTTGCAGGTATATTCTTTTCAATGCTTTTCGTAAGCTTTCAGAAAAAAGCAGTAATAAAAATTGCAACTATATTGCTCGTCATTTTTATACTCTTAATTTCCTATGCAAAAATCTCAAAGATAAGTACAAGCACAATTCCAGAGCAATACCTCAACAAAAAAATTACTTTTACAGCAAAAGTGGGCGACCTGTCCGCACAAACCTTCAAGCCAGATACTTTCAAGATTACACAAATAACTATAGATGGCAAAACTTACTATACAAATTGTAAGGTTTACGCGCGCTGGCAGGTTCCGCCTCCTTACTCAACCGTCAAAATACAGGGAGAAATAAAAGGGGAAAATAAATTCGGAATAATTGACAAAATAAACAGAACGGAATTCGTCACATACGCAGATAGTGTAACTGTTCTAAAGAAAAACAAAGTATTCGACACTTTGCTTAGAGTAAGAAAAAGAATAACAGAAAACACAGCGTTATCTATGAAAAGTAGCGAAGCGTTTCTACTTTTATCGTCAACAGCGGGAATTTCTACCCTTATGCATCAGGAGAAAATGCCTTTCTACAAGACAGGCACAGCACACATCTTTGCAGTTTCCGGGCTGCACACAAGCATCCTTGGGGAAAGCGCTCAAAAGATGTTTTCTTTTACAGGAAACCGTGCACCAGACATATCTTTAATCATATTGTTTATTTTCCTTCTGATAGTGGGGTTCAGGGTTTCTGCACTGAGGGCTTTCGTTATGTACGGAATTTCAGCAATTGCAATAAAAAGAGGTGAAGAAGAAATTCCTATAAACACACTTGCCGTAACGGCAATACTCGTTACAGTTTTTAATCCAGTAGTTCTATTCAAAATTAGTTTTATATTATCCTTCTCGGCAGTATTTGCTATTTTAATTGTTGCACCGCTTCTTTCAAACTCTCTACCGGAGAACGTAATATACAAAACAGCTGCACAGGTTGTATCCGTCCAGCTTTTACTATTTCCTCTTATTGCACACTACTTTCATACACTTTCAATAAGCGCTTTCCTGACAAACCTTATCGTAATTCCGTATATGTACATTGCATTGCCCGTTGGCTTAATCCAGTCCGTACTTTCAGCTATCAGCCTTCAGGCTGCAAAAGTGTTTGCACCTATTTCAAACTTCGTATTCCACATTTTGTACGCAATAACTCTGTTTTTCTCAAAAATGCCTGCAAGCAGCCTGAATATAAAGTTTGGTGCGATAAATCTCATAGAATACTTTGCTGCATTCAGTTTGCTTATATTTGCATTTAAAAATAAAAAGAAGTACCTCCAGATTATTGCATCTGCGCTGATAGTAGTCGTAATTGCGGTAACACTTATTAGCAAACCGCAGTTTGCAATTTATCCGCTAAACTTAAAGGGAGAAGACGGATTTATCGTACAGAAAAAGAACACCGTTATCTACATTACCTCTCCTACAATTCTTTCCAGCGAAAGCAGCGACCTCTACGAAATTCAGTCGGCTTTGAGAAAACAGGGAATAAACCACATAACGCTAATGATTTTTGACTCTCCTATGGAAGAAAAGGAATCAAGCAGTACAAAACTCATAGGAACAATGCCCATAAAACACATCATACTTGTTAAAGGACAAACGGGCCTCACTGATGCATTTGCCAGAACGAACTCAAATATGTCGGACATAAAAATCGTATCCCAAAACTCTGTAATAAGCATTAACGGAATTAAAGTTACAGTTATGCCGCAGGGACGCGCGCATACCGTCCTCATAGAAAACAAACAAAGAAAATACTTACTCGTTGGAAAGTTTGCACAGCCTTTACGCAATCTTCCTCATGCAGACATCGTTTTTATTCCAGAAGGTTCCGCAGTCAAGGAAATTACATTTGGCAAAGTTATTAAATATTAGTATTATATAAAGCAATATGGAGAAACTTGTCTTAATAGACGGAAGCAGCATATTATACAGGGCATTCTTTGCTTTGCCGCACTTTATTACCAAAAGCGGCGAGCCAACAGGCGCGCTATACGGTTTCCTCAGGATGCTGCTTCATGTAATAAAAGAGGAAAACCCCACTCATCTTGCAATCGCATTCGACAAAAAAGCGCCCACGATACGACACGAGCAATTCAAAGAATACAAAGCACAGAGGCCCAAAATGCCCGACGAGCTCTCAGAACAGTTCAAGACGATTCACGAACTGCTTTCTGCATTTAACATACCCGTATTTGAAATAGACGGGTACGAAGCAGACGATGTAATTGCAACAATTGCACAAAAAGCCTCGCAAAACGGCATTGAAGTGGTGATTATCACCGGAGATATGGACCTCACACAGCTTATAAAAGACAACATCCATGTAAAAGTAACGAGAAAAGGCGTAACAAAACTCGAAGAATACACAAGGGAAAAACTCAAAGAATCTCTTGGAATTTATCCCGAGCAAATACCTGACTACAAAGCATTGAGAGGCGACCCGTCAGATAACATTAAAGGCATCCAGGGAATAGGGCCAAAAACAGCAGCAAAGCTTTTGAACAAGTACGGAACAATAGAGAACCTTATAGAAAAAGAAACATCCAAAAAAATACAGAAAAACAAAGAACTGCTCCTTGCAAACAAAAACCTCTGCACTCTTTATTACGATGTACCCATAGAATTCTCCCTGAACGAACTAAAATTAAAGCCATTTGACAAAGAGGAACTTAAAAAACAGTTAGAGCGCTTTGAATTTAAAAGCCTTATTAGAGAATTAGGATTAAATGAGGAAGCAAACTACGAAGAAGACGAGCGGATTGCAGTGCTGGTAAAGTCAAAAAAAGGGAAAATAGAAGAGTTTGCAATAGCAGATAAAAGTGCATCAAAACGATATGTAGTAGGAGAAGAGCTTTTCCTGAACCACGAAGCACTGGATACGCTAAAGAAAACCCTGAAAAATAAACACAGAAAAGATACCGTTAGCTTAAAAGAACTCTTAAAACTCTCTCGGACATACGGATTTGAAGTAAACAATGTCGTGCTGGATGTAGCGCTTGCGGGATACCTGATTAACCCCGATATGAAAAATTTTAAAATCGAAACGCTTGCAAACAACTTCGGGATTAACTGCAGCACAGACAGTTTAGAAGGCCAGGCAAAATGCATCCTGAAATTGTCTTATGCAGAGGAAGAAATGCTAAAAGAAAAAAACCTCACGCCTCTATACGAAGCAATAGAAAAGCCCCTTTCAGAAGTGCTTGCCGATATGGAGTTAACAGGAATACGGATAGATACAGATTACTTTAAGCGGCTCGAAAAAGAAATAAATGCAGAACTTGAAAAATTAGAAAAGAAAATCTTTGAACTTGCAGGTATTTCCTTTAACATTCTCTCTTCCAGGCAACTTGCTGCAATACTTTACGACGGGCTTGGATTAACGCCGACTAAACGCGGTAAAACAGGCTTTTCCACAAGCAGTGCAGTGCTCAGCGAAATGATAGACGAGCACCCTATAGTGCCGCTGGTACTGGACTACAGGCATCTATCTAAATTAAAGTCTTCCTACATAGAATCCCTTCCAAAACTTGTATCCAAAGAAGACTTAAAGCTGCACACGACCTTCCACCAGTTGGGCACGATTACGGGGAGGCTGCGCAGTTCAAACCCGAACCTCCAGAACATCCCGGCGCGCACGGAATGGGGAGAAAAAATCCGCGCAGGTTTTGTTTCAAGCGACGAAGAGCATATACTAATCAGTTCAGACTATTCACAAATAGAACTAAGAGTTCTTGCACACATGTCGAAAGATAAGAATTTAGTGGACTCATTCTTAAACGATGTGGACATCCACACAAGGACTGCTGCGCTGGTATTTAATGTAAAAGAGGAAGAAGTAACAAAAGAAATGCGTAGAAGGGCAAAAATCCTGAACTTTGGGATTATCTACGGAATGTCACCGTACGGCGCAGCAAGACAGCTGAACTGCTCCCCGGAGGAAGCGAAAGAGTACATAGATGCATACTTCAACAGATTCCCCACCGTAAGAGAATTTATAGAGTATCTTGTAGAGGAAGCAAAGAAAAACGGCGAGACACGGACACTCCTTGGAAGAAGGAGAAGAGTTGTAGGGCTAACGGACCCAAACCAGCGAAAGCGTGAAGAAGCAAGAAGAGTTGCAATAAACACGCCTATCCAGGGGAGCGCAGCAGACATAATAAAACTTGCAATGGTGAAGTTGTACCAGAAAATAAAAGAAACAGACACACACATCTTACTGCAAATCCACGACGAATTGGTAGTTGAAACAAAAGAGTCAGAATTAAGCGAAGCCGTAAATACGGTAAAAACAAAAATGGAATCTGCGTATAAACTCATTGTTCCGCTAAAAGTAAACATTGCCTGGGGCAAAAATTTGAAGGAAGCAAAAGCATGAGAATTATCGGGCTTACGGGGAATATTGCCTCTGGAAAAAGCGAAATCTCAAAAATTCTGAAAAGCCTCGGCGCAACAGTTATAGATATGGACGAAATCGGCAAAGAAGTACAGGAAAAAAACATAGACAATGTAGTAGAGAAAATAAGAAGAGCATTTGGAGACAAGTACATAAAAAATGGAAAAATAGACAGAAAACTTCTCGGGGATTATGTGTTCAGGAATAGAGAGGCACTAAAAAAACTCAACGATATAATGATTCCTGTAATGACAAAACTTTTAAGAGAAAAAATTAAAGAATACAGCAAAAAAAATGCGAAAGTGGTTATAATAGATGCGGCAATTCTGTTTGAAGCAGGATGGGACAAATTTGCCGACGAAGTGTGGGTTGTTTATACTCCAAAAGACCTGCAACTAAAACGGTTAATGGAAAGAGAAAACATTTCAGAACCTCAGGCACTTGCAAGGATTAACGCACAGATGGACATAAACAAAAAAATAAAAATGGCTGACTACGTAATTAATAATACTGATAGCCTTGATGCAGTAAAAGAACAGGTAATGAAACTATGGCAGAGAGTAATGAATTCCATTTAAGTTTTTCACGCATTGCAATTTATGATAATTGTCCAATGCGCTACAAATTCATATATGTAGATAAATTAAGCACTATGCCGCGTGGCTACTTTAGTTTTGGCAGCACAATCCACAAAGTGCTGGAGATATTTTATCATCCGGATAAAAACTTTATAAAACAAAAACGCCCGCCTCTTGAGTACCTAATGGAACTTCTTGACGAGCACTGGATATCTGAAGGGTACAAAGGAGGGGAAGAAGAGCGCGCAAGAAAAGAAGCAATAGATCTACTGAAAAAAATCTACAGGGAAAATATATTCGGCTTTTCTCCAGCATACGAAGTAGAAAAGAACTTTTCGTTTAATCTGGACAAATTCAAAGTAATAGGCCGCATCGACAGAATAGATAAAGTAGGAGATGTCTACAAAATTATAGACTACAAAACAAACAGAGTTCTTCCTAAGTTTTTCAGGGAAATAGACCTGCTGCAGCCTATAATCTACTACATCGCAGGCAAGGAAGCGCTCCATCTTCCGAAAATTGAAACCGTTTCACTTCTGTTTGTAAGATACAACAAAGAAATTTCTTTCGACCTGAACGACAGATTAGTGGAAAAAGGCAAAGAAAAAATTATCCGAACGGGCGAGCAAATCCTGGCAAACAACTTTGAACCAAAAGTAGGGAAAAACTGTTCAACCTGCGAATTCAGAGATATCTGCCCGGCATTCAAGAAAACCGAACAAGATGAGATTTCTTTGAAAGCACATTCATAAATTCCTGATACTTATCTTCGTTAATACGTAGTTTCATTTTTACGACTTCTTCGTAGTGAGTTTCGATGGCTTCAGCAGAAAATTCGTGCACATAGTACATAACAAGGCGCGAAGCTTCGTAAGGAAACTCCAGTGTTAAAATCTTTGTAGGGGTAACTTCAATAATACCTGCGCTTTCAATTGCAGCTTTTGCGGTAGAGAAGTATGCGCGTATCAGCCCACCCACCCCCAGCTTTATCCCGCCAAAGTATCTCACCACGGCAACGACACAGTTAAATACATCAGCACCGGTGATTGCCGTAAACACAGGCTTGCCTGCGCTCCCCGAAGGTTCGCCGTTATCAGTAAAGTAAAATTCTTCCTTTTCAGGCCCAAACCTGTAAGCATACACGATGTGGCTTGCATCTTTATACTCGCCTTTTAATCCCTCAATAAAGGCTAATGCCTCTTCTTTACTTCTCGAGGGCATAGCAATGCCAATAAACTTTGACTTTTTAATCGTTTGCTCAACTACAGCCTTCTTCTTTATCGTTTTGTATATCACCGAAATGCGCCTCCAATTCTATTTTAACATAGTAAACCAAAAACCGTTTCTCACAAACACATTTCCGTTTTACCTGTAACGCTATTATAATATTAAGGATTTTACATTGGCAAAATGGAGGCGAAAGATGAATTTAAAAGATAAAATTATAGAAGCATTAAAAAAAGTAGAAGATCCGGAATTAAAACAGGACGTAATCTCCCTAAAACTCGTGTATGATTTTGACATTGACGAAGAAAAAGGAATAGTTAAATTTAAGTTTATGCCAACGACACCTGACTGCCCCGTGGGTGTTCAGCTCGCTCTGATGATCAGGGGCGCAGTAAAAGAAGTGCCCGGAGTAAATAAAGTGCAAATGAGGGTGGAGCAATTTATTTATCAGGACCAGCTAAATACCTACCTTGAAGAAATAGAAAAAGAAGAAGAACAGGGAGAACACATCGCAATTGCAACGGACAAAGACGGAAACGTCTGGACAAAAGAATGCAACAAAGCAGAATTCTTTATGACCTACACAAAGTATGGAAATTTCTTATCAGCAAGGGAGAACACACTTATAAAAGACGGCTTAACGGATAACATTATAAAGCTTGTAAACTTGCTTGCCGATATTAAAACTCTTATATGCAAAAATATTTCGCCAGAATTCAAAGAAAAGTTGGAAAAACACTACGGGCTTAATGTATTTATTACTACGAAGCCTACACAAAAGGAAGCACTTGCGGAATTTTTTAACAGAGCAAGTAAATAAATTTAGATGATATTATATGCAAAGCACTTAATATTCGGCATTTTCACAATATTAATGTTTATTTCCTCCGTATTTTCTCCATATCCAAATGGACAACTCAAATTAGTGCCACCTGAAAATGGAATGTATCTTGCCGCTTTTCCAAATTTTGGAGGAAGCGAAGATGTTATAAGTGCAGAAAAGATTTTTGACTTTTACAAATTGTCCGGAAGAAAAATAGCCTGGGCGTACTTCTCAAACAATTGGAACGACGGCATTAAGTTTCCAAAAGAACGCATTAATATCATACATTTAAGCGGAGCTACTCCGTATGTAAGGCTGATGCCCCGCACAAACTTTGAGGAAGGCAAACGGGATCCTACTTATTCTATGCAAAAAATTATCGACGGCAAATTCGACAGAGAACTAATCGAATGGGCACAAGAAGCAAAAAATCTGGGCTATCCGATTATAGTGGAATTTGCACCAGAGCCAAATGGCAACTGGTTCCCGTGGAGTGGCATATTCAACGGAGGAGGAAAAACAACTGGATACGCAGATCCCTTGCTTCCCGACGGCCCGGAGCGATACAGAGATGCTTATAGACACATTATCAACATATTTAGAAGCGAAGGTGTAAAAAACATCACCTGGGTGTTCCACATAGATGCACATTCTATGCCGGCCGAGAAGTGGAATAGTATTAAAACATACTATCCCGGAGATAATTACATAGATTGGATAGGCGTCAGTGCATATGGTGCACTTCAGCCCGGTGACGACTGGGTTTCGTTTAAAGATGTTATGGACGAAGCATACCCAGAGCTTTCAAAGATATCCAGCAAAAAACCTCTTGCCGTCCTCGAGTTTGGAGTAATTGAAGATAGTAAAGATAAACTGCGCAAAGCCAGATGGATAGCAGAAGCATTTAATACGATAAAGTCCGGGCGATATCCCCGAGTAAAAGCTATAAGTTATTGGGACGAAAAGTGGCAAAACGAAGATGAAACGTATTCTGACTTAAGAATTAATTCCTCAAAAGAAACGCTAAATGCCTACCGGAAAAGCATAAGCAGTCCCATATTTATAACTGAGCCCGTTTTTACTAACTGGGACGCAAATAAAATATACTCGATGAACAATGTTAACGATTTTCTTTACCAGCTTCAGGATATAGATCTTGAGAAAATCGGCAAAACTAAATTTGACCTTGTTATTATCGACTATTCAAAGGAGGGCTCTGACAAAGAGCGATTTACTCCGGAAGAAATATATAAATTAAAGCACAGTAGCGGCGGTCAGAAAGTTGTGCTATCTTATTTGAGCATCGGCGAAGCTGAAGATTACAGATGGTACTGGAAGAAGACATGGGACGAAAATAAAGACGGAATTCCAGACAAAGGCGCTCCAAACTGGCTTGGCCCGGAAAATCCTGATTGGGAAGGAAATTACAGAGTTAAATACTGGGATGAAGGCTGGAAAAAGATAGTATATAACTATCTGGATAAAGTTATAGATACAGGATTTGACGGTGTATACCTCGACACAGTAGATACTTACGAATACTGGGAGGAACACGCAAGTGACAAAAAAACGAGAGAAAAAGCAGAAGCAGAAATGGTAAAATTCGTTAAGCAAATATCAGATTATGTCCATAACAAAAGAGGCAGGCGTAACTTCCTAATTTTCGTCCAGAATGCAGAAGAG
>WFZA01000049.1 GCA_015489815.1 Caldisericales bacterium
CAATTTATTTTAATCAACAAAGAACAAATAGTGGGTATAATTCCTCAGGACTGAAAAACTAAAGTAACTCTTATAGTGTTAATTAAATCTTTTCAAGTGCATACTCAGTTACATTTCATTATTCCAAAGCTCAAACAATAAATATACAGCTTAAAACAAATTGATACTTGTTCCAGACCATAAAATCTTTTATATGTTCGCGATCGCTATACGCCATGACAACCAATTGTTAAATACTATAAGAATAAAGTTCTTCGCAAAGAAGTCAAAATTAACAACTAACTTTAACATACACTAAATAATATAAAAATCTTTATGGAGAAGAATCCAATTGTTTATCAGGTAAAAATCTACCGAATTTTGTCACATCTTACAGAATTTGCTTTAATTACTCTATTTTAAAATTATAATTCAAAAAGGAAAATAAGGCTCTATATCGTCCTCAATAAAACAAGAATGTATCAAAATCGCCTTTTGAACAAGAGTAATAAAATTTCGTTTTTCTGCATGACATCTACTATATAACGCTGCAAACAAAACAAAAATTTCTACCTCAACTACTAAAAGTAAGATTTAGATTCCTGTAGCGCAAAACCGTTTTTAAAAAATCCATTAAAAAATCTTTCTATTCTCCATCAAACTTTTAGAAAAAAGTATATTTTGTAAAACTAAGATTGCAAATTATAAATTATAAAAACCTAACCGCGAACAAACCCTGTTTATCAGTAATCCTTTTAAATCCGCTAATTTAAATCATTAGAATAGAAATTGGATAAAAATCAGGTAAATTATAACCGCAAAACGCGCAAACGGCCTTATTTTAGAAGATAATAAATCCCAGCATTTCTTCACTTTTAATCAAAAACAAAATATAATTTATTAAGATATATTTTTAGAAACCTTTTGTTTATCAGACTTCCTTAATATCCCCATTTTATACTTTTTCCGAACAAAAAATTTGTCAGCCTCACAAAACAGTAATTGAGAATAATTCTAAATCGTACAGGTCAATATATTTAATAATAATAAAGATAAAATCCAACTTATAAAAACTTGCAATTTTAAATATGAATTTTTTTAAGCCTATATTACACCTTACAAGGCTCAAAATGCTACTTCTAATACTTAAAGACTAAAAATACTGGCTAAATTTATACATACTTTGCAAAATTACTACTATTTATAAACAAAACCCTACAGTCCCTTGAACTTGCACTCAGGAAACAAATAAAATTATTACACAATTAGAAAATAGAATGCTGCCAAATACCTACATTGTCATTAAAAAAACTCTGAAGCATTAAACTATTACCTTAAAATACGGAGAATAACTACGGTAAGTACTTCATAGGATTTACAGGTTTGTCTCCCAGATATACTCCAAAGTGAAGGTGCGGTCCCGTAGACCAGCCAGTATTATCCGAGTAAGCTATAATTTGCCCACGCTTGACTTTTTCTCCTTTTCTCACAATGTACCTCTGAAGATGAGCATAAAGCGTAGAAATGTCAGAACCGTGATAAATAATCACGACATTGCCATACCCCGTTAACCAACCTGCATAAGTGACTATGCCGTCTGCAGCTGCATGGACTGGCGTCCCAGTTGCAACTGCGATATCAATACCTGGATGAAATTCTCTGGAGTGCCATATTGGATTCACTCTCCAACCAAAAGGGGAAGTAATAGGCCCTCGCACCGGCCAGGACAGTCCGCCTTTGAGCGTGATACTCCTATTGCGCGCTTCCTCTATAAGTTTTTGTATTTTCTTCTGCTCAAGTTTAATTTCCGCTTCAAGCATATTTTTCTGCGTAATGTAAGAAAGCTTCTTCTCCTTCAGGCTTACAAGCAACTGATTTTTTAGATTAATCTCCTCAGAAAGTACCTGCTCCTGCTGTTTTTTTTCGTAAAGAAATGCCGAGAGATTCTTTTGGGCAGCAATAAGAGACTTTTCCTCAAACTTTAATTCGGCAACTTTAGAATTCAAACTATCGAGGGCTAACTTATCACTCGATACCACATAAGACAAATACACAATTTTGTCATCCGGTGTTGAAGTGCTACCCCCAGAGAATAATAATTCCAATGGAGAAATCTGGGAAATTTTATAAGCGAGATTGAGCATTTCGGCAATCGTTTTTTTGTTTTCTACTATAAGCGTTTTATCTTTTTCGATTAGTTTTTCTTTCTGGGAAATCTCTGCCTGCAAGTTCGAAATCTTTGCTTCGATTACACTTATATTTTCCTGAATACTTCTCGTTTCTGCATCAAGACTGTCCAATAGAGAAATTACACTCGCTACATTCTGGTTTACACTGTTTAAAGAACGCTTTACCTGTTCAAGCTCAGCTTTATACTTCGCAAGTTTTTGTTCTTCTTCCGTAAGTCCAGAATATGCAGGAGAAGTGCTTAAAAATAAGATTGACAAAATAACCATAGCTATTACAAACTTCTTCACTGCGCCCTCACCTTCCTTAGTGGTATTATACCACCAAGAAGCGAAATAAAGATACCAAACAGTAACAAGTAACTACCCAATACTGTAACATTTACGGAAGGACTATAAGTTGAAAAAGGTATGATCCCTCTGGTAATACTAACGCTCCAAATGTCAACCTTTTGAAGTATAAACATACTTAATCCCCACGAAACCAAAACGATAAACAAAACTACAATTATAAAAGGAAGATTAACAAAAAGAGGGTCAGCACCAATCAGGTGCAATACTTTCAACTCGTCTTTCCTCAGATCTACGAGAAAAGAGATAATACTTTGCGATATAAAAATAAATTCAGCAATAACCACGATAAATACAAATACAAACAACATCCACGCTACTTTTGCAAGATTGTTTACTTTTTTTGCAACTTCTTGTGAGAACACCACCATGTCCACAGTGGGAAAAGATTCTATAAGAGACTTTACATTGCTACCCAGCTCGAGGTCTTTCATCTGAACTTTCGCAGTATAAGGGAAAGGATTCTGATCTAACGAACTCAATAATCCTTTATATTGTGGAAACATTTTTATAAACATTTCTTTTGCTTCTTCGCTCGTTATAACATTTACACTTGACACTCCATTTATTGCCTTTATTTCGTCTACACTTTTCAGAACATCGTTATACGAAATACCTTTTTTGAAAAATACCGTTATGTCTACTTTGTTTCTCAAACTTAAAGACGATTCGAAAAAACTCCTGCCAAATATGTAGCTGCTTCCTATTGTTACAAATCCTATGCTCATAAAAATGACTGCTATGATTACTCCCTTTTTCATTCTGTTCAATAAAACAAACGACTGCTTTAATATATAAAAGAATTTATACATATCCCTTAAAAATTACCCTCCCATTGTGCAGTTTTATAATTTTTTTTGGCGTAGTGCTCCTTTCGACCATGTGATGAGTAGACATTATAACAGTCGTGCCCTTCTCATTGATTGCGTCTATGAAGTCCATTATGATTTCAGCAGTATTTTTATCAAGATTACCAAGTGGCTCGTCCAATAGTAATATTTCAGGCTCGCCTATTACTGCACGCGCAAGGGAGATTCGTTGTTTCTCTCCACCAGACAATTCTCTAACTAGAACGAACATTTTGTGTTGTAACTTCAGGGGCAATAGAATAGATTCCACCTTATTATGGATTTCCGAAAAACTTTTTCCTGTAATCTGTAATGGAAGAGAAACATTTTCAAATACGGTGCGTTCCTCCATTAGCATAAAGTCCTGGTAAGATAGCTGCACACGCCTCTTCCAGATGTAATCTTTAAAACGCTTTTCCACTACATCGTTCTCGTATAAAAACACGCCCTTAGTGGGTTTCTCGTCGCGATGAATCAGACGAAGAAGAGTAGTTTTACCCGCACCAGATTCACCTACTATGTAGATAAAATCACCCCGTTCTACCTTAATATTCACGCGCTCCAGTGCTACAGTGCCATTAGGAAAAACTTTAGTCACATTCTTTAACTCAAGCATAAAGAATCAGATCCTTTCCTTCATTGATTTAAATCCATTGCCTATTACTTCAGTAAGTTCAGCAATTATAATGAAGCTATTAGGATCAACATCCCTTACTACTTTTTTAATTTTTGAAATTTGTGTATGAGGTACTACGACGAGCAGCATCTTCTTGGACCTTCCCGTATATCCGCCGCGCGCATTAATTTCTGTGACCCCTCTTTCTATTTCAGATAGTACTGCTTCTTTTATAGGTTCTGGATTTTCAGTAATTATATAAACGGCTTTGGAAAAAGTAAAACCACTTTGCACAATGTCTATAGTCTTATTCCCAATAAGTTCTGCAATTATCGAATACAGCGAAATATCTATACTCTTAAACACGAAACCTGCAGCAATGATAATAATTACATCTATAATCATCATTGCCTGACTGAAAGGTAATCCCGTATAATCGTATATAATCTGAGCAAGTAAGTCAGAGCCACCGGTAGAGCCAAAAGAACGAAATATTATTCCAATGCCTACCCCCATAATAAACCCACCGTAAATAGAGGCAAGAATCATGTCAGTATGAATAGATGGAAGGTACGGCGCAAAAATGTCTATTAAAATTGACGAAAGCACTGTACCGATAATTGTTCCGTAAAGGAAGTGCCACCCTATTCGCCTCAAGCCAATTATAAACAGAGGGATATTCATAATAAGAACGAGGAGTCCAATTTTTATTATGGGAAAGTAATGATTCACAATTATAGCAATACCTATAAATCCACCAGGCGCTATGTGATTTGGATCTATAAATATATCTACTGAAATTGCATAGATAACGGAACCCACGAATATACCAATCGTATTGAGTACAATAAACTTTATACTTTCTTTTTTTCGGATAAAACTACGCCGTCTTTTTCTGCGATTTAAGATACGCCCAAATAAATTCATCTAAATCTCCATCAAGTACATCGTCCACCCTCCCAGTTTCGACACCGATTCTGTGATCCTTTACCATCTTGTAAGGTTGTAGCACATACGAACGAATTTCGTTACCCCATTCAGCAGACTTGTGTACACCCTTAATTTCCCTGAGTTTCTCCTCCCGTTTCTTTTTTTCATACAGCATAAGCCTCGACTTAAGGACTTTCATAGCCATAATTTTATTTTGAAGCTGAGAACGCTCATTCTGGCATTCTGCTTTTATTCCTGTAGGAAGGTGCACAATTCTTACGGCAGTTTCAACCTTTTGCACATTCTGTCCGCCGTGTCCACTTGCTCTAAAAATGTCTATTTTTAAGTCTTTTTCGTTTATTTCTACATCGGCATCCTCAATTTCCGGAGTAACCTCAACCAACGCAAACGAGGTGTGCCTTCTTTTATTTGCGTCAAATGGTGAAATGCGTACAAGCCTGTGAACTCCTGCTTCTCCTTTAAGCAAACCATAAGCAAAATCACCCTTTACATGCAACAGAGCACTTTTTATACCCGCTTCATCTCCAGACATCTCTTCCAGGATTTCTACATCAAAGTCGTGTCTCTCTGCCCACCTTATGTACATCTTTAGCAACATTTGAGTCCAATCCTGGGCATCTGTCCCTCCAGCACCAGAGGAAAAAGAAACAAACGCATTTAAAGCATCGTACTCTCCTGAAAGATAGCGCTCTACTTCCCATTCATTAAATAACTTTTCGCCGCGTTTTATTAGCGGAAGAATTTCGTGATCAAGTATCTCCTCTTCATCAAGTACGAGAGTAAGCATAGTTTCCAGATCTTCTTTTAACTTTTCTATAGAGGAAAATTTATTGACTTCTTTTCTAAGCAAGGAAATTTCTCTCAATTTAGATCTTGCATCTGTTCTGTTCCAGAAGTCTTTTTGTGTGGAAAGTAGCTCCAATTCAGAGAGTTTCTCCTGTATACTTTTTAGTCAGGAGTAATCAAGGCCTTTCTGAATTCTGTCTATTAAAATAATTGCTCTTTTTTTAACATCCTCACTTATCATTATCTCTTCCTCTTTTTCTTTAATTTTTTCTTTAGCGCACGACGCTTCTTGCGCTCCTCTCTGGAAAGTTTATCCTCGTGCGAAGTGTTACCACTTTCACCACCAAGAGAGTGAGAAGCAGAGGAATTACTACTTCCGGAGACAGAAACAGTCGGGGCAGGTGCAGATTCTTTCCTTACCTCTACCATAAATAGTGTCCGGACTGTATCCTCTTTTACACGCTCAATCATCGCGTCAAACAATTGATGCCCTTCGATCTGATAGGCCATTAATGGGTCCTGCTGTCCATACGCCCTGAGTCCAACGCCTTCTTTAAGGTCGTCCATCGCATACAAATGATCTTTCCAGTTTGAATCAATAGTTTTTAAAAGAATATACTTTTCCAGATCGTTTGCAAGTTCTTCACCAAATGATTTTATCTTTTCTTCGTAAAGGTTAATTGCGAGATCCTCCATTTCCTGGAGTAGCTCTTCCTTACGCATATTTATTACTGCATCGTAATCAAGCGTTATTTTTCTATTAAAGAGTTGGGAAAGGGCCTTTTCGAGAGCTTTAGTTTGCTCTTCGTCCATACCCACATCTTCGTTATAGTAACTCGACACGATCTTGTCCACTACATCCCGTATCATCTGTAAGATTTCGTCGTGAATAGAATCTCCTTTCAGTATTCGGTCTCTTTCATTATAAATTACTTCTCTTTGTTTATCTAAAACATTATCGTAGTCTAAAAGATTTTTTCTTATACTAAAGTTATATGCTTCAACCTTCTTCTGCGCATTTTCGATCTGTTTACTCAGAAGCCCGTGTTGAATGGGCTCATCATCTGGGATTTTTAGTGTAGAAAGAATTCTTTTTATGGAATCCCCGCCAAAAATCCTGAGTAGTTCGTCTTCCAGAGAAAGGTAAAATTGCGATTCTCCAGGATCGCCCTGTCTCCCAGAACGCCCTCTCAACTGGTTATCTATACGGCGTGCTTCGTGTCTTTCTGTGCCAAGTATAAACAGTCCTCCCAGATCTTTTACTCCTTTACCAAGTTTTATATCCACACCTCTACCAGCCATGTTCGTTGCAATAGTAACTGACTTGTATTGACCTGCATCTTTTATAATCATTGCTTCTTTCTCGTGATACTTTGCATTCAATACATTGTGAGGAATTTTCTCCTTTTGGAGCATTTTAGAAAGGCGCTCTGACTTTTCAATAGAACGCGTCCCTACGAGTACGGGTTGTCCTTTTTTGTAGAGTTCCTTTATTTTCTCAACTATAGCACGGAACTTCGCATCTTCTGTTTTATAAATAACATCCGGATGGTCTATTCTTATAACAGGCTTATTCGTTGGAATAACAAAAACATCAAGGTTGTATATTTCCTTGAATTCATCCTTTTCCGTATATGCAGTGCCTGTCATACCAGCAAGTTTTTTATACATTCTAAAGTAATTCTGGAAAGTGATCGTAGCGAGGGTCTGGCTCTCGCTCTTTACGACAAGCCCCTCCTTTGCTTCTATTGCCTGGTGCAGCCCATCACTGTATCGCCTACCAAACATCAATCTGCCGGTAAATTCGTCTACTATAATTACTTCTCCGTCTTTCACGATGTAGTCTACATCTCTATTAAAGTACATCTTTGCCCTGAGCGCCTGGTTAATATGCTTTACTACATCAACAAATCTTTCGTCAAACAAGTTATCAATGTGTAACATCCGTTCTACTTTATGAACACCTTCAGGTGTAAGTGTAACAGTTTTTAACTTCTCGTCACCTTCAAAGTCCACACCCTCTTCAAGGCGTCTCGCCACCTTCGCTGCAGTATAATACATATCCGTGGACTCTTCAGATGGACCAGATATAATCAAAGGTGTTCTCGCTTCGTCTATTAATATACTATCCACTTCGTCGACGATTGCGTAATAGAGTTCTCTCTGGACGAGTTGTTCTGGGGATATAGCCATATGGTCCCTTAGATAATCAAATCCAAATTCATTATTCGTGCCGTATGTAACATCTGCAGCGTAAGCCTTTCTTCTATCTGCATAGTCTGAATCGTGTTGTATAAGACCTACTTTAAGGCCTAAAAAACGATATATAGGACCCATCCATTCGCTATCCCTTTTTGCAAGATAATCGTTTACCGTCACGAGGTGGCCGCCTTTTCCGTGAAGTGCGTTCAAGTATAAAGACAAAGTAGCAACAAGAGTTTTTCCTTCGCCTGTTTTCATTTCTGCAATTGCACCGTAGTAAAGTACGATACCGCCAAGAAGCTGCACATCAAAGTGGCGCATATTAAGAGTGCGTTTTGCAACTTCACGCACCACAGCAAACGCTTCCGGAAGTATACTACTATCTGACTCCCCTTTTGCCATTCTTTCTTTAAACTCTATCGTCTTATGTTTTAGTTTATCATCAGAAAGAGGGGCAATTGTTTTCTCTAACTCGTTGATCCTGTTAACAATTGCCCAATACTGTTTAATTTTCTTTTTAGTAGGATCGAAAATGTCGAATATCATCGTTATCCTTTCGGTTTTATTAAGCCGTAATTACCGTCCTTCCTTCTATATAAAACATTATATTCCCCAGTTTTTTCGTCTCTGAATACAAAAAAGTCGTGGTCCAGAAGTTCAAGTTGAAGAATTGCTTCCTCGACACTCATAGGTTTTATAGGGAAACTCTTAACTTTTACGATAGCTGGAGAGTCTTCAACCTGTTCTTCAGTCAATTCTTTTTCTTTTACACCTTTATAAGAATCTTTAATTTTTTCTTTATACTTTCTTACCTGCCTATCGAGCTTATCTGTAGCATTTTTCAATGCCTGGTCTATCAAATTTCCTTTTCCCTCAGCCCTCAAAACTCGCCCCGCAATGTGCATAGTTGTTTCGACAGAATAGCGTCCTCTCTGCTTGCTTACCACTACATCTGCTTTCTGCACATTATTAAAGTATTTTTCAACTTTCGAAATCTTGTTCTTTATTGCATCTTCAACTACTCCAGGAATACTTTCAATTCCCTTCAGGGTAATACTGATTTCCATAGTATTCGCCTCCTGTTCGCTTTTTTATAGTATAAGATTTAAAACCTTTTTGTCAAAATTTACGCAAGAACTTCTTGATCTTCTACTATCTCTCCTCTTTTCACGAACATCATAAATACAAAAGCGGTGACGAAGAAAACAACTGAGAAAGTAAGTAAAGCAGGATAGCCGAAACGATCAATTGCTATACCTGCAAGGGGTGGAGCAACGATGTTCGCAGCCTGAGAAGCAAAGTAGTAAAGACCCGTATATCCGCCAACTTTTTTAAGTGTCGTCATGTCTACTACCATTGGAAGGGAATTTACATTCACCAACGCCCAACCAATACCTCCTACGAGAAACAGTAGCGATAGAGTCCAAAAACTATGAACAAACAGACTAATAAACATAATGACCGAAACAAGCAAAAGTCCTTCTTGAATCGTTTTTCTTCTACCGTGTTTTGCTCCTATAAAGCCTGCAAATAGTGAAAATACCATAAAGGATAAAACAAACATCCCCAAGATAAGCGCACCGGTACTTGCCTTCACATGTAGGTAAAACTTTGCATAACTCGTAAAGAATGTTTCAAGTGCGTTAAACCCTACAAACCAAGAAAAAATTGCAAGTAAAATGAACATTAAACTTTTTTCGCCTAAAGCCACATCTTTTAAATTCTCCATTAATGCAATAAAGGATTCTTTTAAAGAAATTGGTGGATTATCGTTTGATTCACCAACATCAACTGGTCTGTCTTCTCGTATAAAAATTACAACGATAAGGCTTGCTGCAAGCATCGTAAGCCCACCCACGATAAAAGGGTAGGCAATATTTGCGTCGTATAATTTCTTGCCTCCAAAGTAAACGAGCAACGCACCCAGACCGCCCATAAAGTTTATTATACCGTTTGCCTGGCTTCTAAACTTAGACGGTATAATGTCGGGCATCAGAGCAATTACTGGTGTTCTGAAGAATGCCATTGCAAGATTCATCAAGATAATAGTCGTCATCATAAGAGAAAGACTTTTTGTAAGCGTTGCATAAGGTATAAGTATAAAGAAAAGTGCCGCAAAGGGCGCACCTCCCAAAATGTAAGGCCTACGCCTACCCAATCTCGTGCGAGTTCTATCACTCATTGCACCAAGATAAGGCAATAAAAGAATTGCGAACACATTATCAATAGTCATTATCAAGCCTATTACGAAAGAAGAAAGATGAAATCCACTTTTCAGAAATATAGGCACATACGCATTGTACAATGCCCAGATTATTGAAACACCTAAAAAGCCGAAACCCAATACAAATGTTTTGCCAAGCTTAAACTTTTTTTCCACTTTGTCCTCCTTTAATAAATATTCTTTTAACGCGTTTTCCTATTCTCGAGACAATTTCATAGTTTATTGTGTCAACTTTGTCGGCTATTTCTGTTGCAGTAATTTCTTCATTACCTTGCTTACCAATTAGAATGACCTCATTACCTGGATGAATGTTTGGAAAACCAGTTACATCAATTATGGTTTGGTCCATTGTTACATTTCCAACTATTTTTGCCCTCCTTCCTTTAACGAGTACTTCTCCTATATTGGACAATTTTCTCGGCAGCCCGTCGGCATACCCAACAGGAATTGTTGCAACGAGCATCTCCTTTTTAGCAACAAAAGTTCTTCCGTAGCTTATACTCCTGCCAGGACTAATTTTCTTAATGTATATTATGCGCGTTTTAAACGACAAAACAGGTTTCAAAGTAAAACTCTTCAAAACAGGAGATGGAGGAAGTCCATATAAAATTATTCCGGGACGCACCGAATTAAAATGGCTTTTCTTTCCAAGTGTTAATATCGCAGCGCTATTTGCACAATGTATAAAATCGGGGCTAATTTTATGGAGGTATAAATCTTTTATTAGCCTATTGAATATATCCAATTGTTCTTCTGCAAATTGAATGTCACTATCAGCAGTTGCAAAGTGCGTATACAAACCCTGAAAGTGAACATTATTTAAATTCTCAATAGATTTAACCACAAAAAGAAGTTCTTTAGGAGAAATACCTATCCTGCCCATTCCTGTGTCCACATTTACATGGACATTTAACACAGATTTTGCCTTACTATCGTAAATTTTTAATCTTTTAATAAAATTCCTGTCAAATAGCGTTACTGCAATATTCTGGCTTGAAGCAACTTCCAGTGCAGAAGGATCCACATATCCAAGGACGAGTATTGGAAGGGAAATTCCTGCCTCACGCAAGTTGAGCGCTTCTTCCAGGGAAGCCGTTGCAAGTGCATAAGCACCGTAATGTTCAAGAATTTTAGAAATCTCTATAGCTCCGTGGCCATAAGCATCTGCCTTTACTACACCTATAACTTTTTTATTCCCCACTGCTTTTTTGATCTTTAAAAAGTTATAGATAACATCGTCCAAATTTATTTCTACCCATGTAGGGCGAATCAGATTCATGTGCCCTCCTTGAAAAAATGTTAATTAAGTATATCATTAAAAAAGTGTATTAAAAAGAGGTGATCTAATGAGAATAGTAATAACAAACGACGACGGAATTGAAGCAAAAGGCATTAAAGCACTAACTGCAGCTTTATCAGATATGGCAGATGTATATGTAGTTGCACCGTGGGAACAACAAAGTGCTGGCAGCCACTCAACGACTCTTCATAAACCTTTGAGGGCAGACGAATTTCCGTTAAATGTTGGGGAGAAAAAAGCCTATAGGGTTTCAGGTACGCCAGCAGACTGCGTTTTACTCGCAGTAGATGTGCTCGTAAAAGGAAAAATAGATTTAGTTTTATCTGGAATAAACCAGGGGCCAAATTTAGGAGACGATGTAATATATTCAGGAACGGTAGCAGGCGCACGGGAAGGAGCGTTGAATGGGATAACTTCTATCGCTTTCTCTATAGATGCGTTTGAAAATCCACGCTACGAAAGTGCCGCACTATTTGCAAAAATATTCGTAAAAAAGATAATTGAAGAAAAAATAAAGGGTGAAATCTACTTCAATGTCAATGTACCAAACTTACAATGGAAATCAATAAAAGGCGTAAAGTTCGTAAGACAGGGAAAGAGAAGATATGTTGATAGAGTAATGATCGGGAAGGACCCCTTTGGTAAGGTATACTACTGGATCGGAGGGAAGCCCGTAGATAGTGAAAATGACGAAACGGATAACGGCGTCGTGCACAAAGGATATATATCTATTACACCAATGAAAATTGACATGACCGACTACGACATGCTCAAGAGAATTTCTCAGTGGGACATAGACATAAAAAGGTAATAAGATAAATGAAAAGCATAAAAGAAGTTTTAACTGAACTAAAGTCTTTTTCAGAGCTTGTCGTCATCATTGGATATGCAGCAATACTTCAAAACGACCCAGAACTTGCACTGGAAGCACAAAACATCAAAAACAAAATACGCACACTAAGCTACGAAATGCGCATAGCAACAATATATGCAGTAAGGAGTTCAAGAAATTCAGCAAAAGAAGTTACGCAATTAGCGTCACTTTTACAGGTAGGTGTTGCATCTAAAGAAATAAGCGACGGGGTTGACGACCTTGTGGAGATTGTTCTGCGAGGCGGCGGTGCCCACCCACTTTTGAGGGATATATACGGAAATAATGAGTTAATTATAAAGTTAACTGTAAACAAAAACAGCAAAATTATAGGGTCGAATCTTCATAAAATAATAAGCACTTTTAAGGAAGAAACGCCACCTTTCCAGATACTCTTTATAAGAAAATCAGACAAATACATTCTTAGCAAAAAAGCGGAACGACAAACACTTGGCCCAGAAGATGTAGTTTTAATTAAAACGAGTGAAGAGAAAGAAGAAGAAATCAAAAAGGTATTCTCACAATAAAGATACAATCCTCGCAATTCTTAAACAGTCACTCACTATTCTGTTTATTTCAATAATAGGCGAAAGTATAACAGGAAGCATTCTTGTAAGTATGAAAGCAAAACTCGTAGACATAGCCGGTATACTGCTCATAATACCTGCTCTAACAGACTTGCGTGGAAATGTAGGTGCTGCATTCGGAGAAAGATTAAGCACATTATTACACCTTGGTATAGTAAAGCCTAAATTAGAGTTTAGTCCAATAATAAAATCCAATATATACGCATCATTTTCTCTAACTGCGGGAATAGCATTCATCATAGGAATTATTTCTCCATTATTTGCACTTCTATTCAAGATAAAAAGTGACAGTCCTCTAATGCTGTCTTTTATATCAGAATCTGCAGGTATTATTTCGTCAGTAATTCTTATTCCACTCGTATTTTTAATGGTGTTTTATTCTTTTAAATATCACATAGACCCTGATAATATAATCGCACCTGCACTCCCGGTAGTAGGCGACATCGTTACTATAACGGCAATATACCTCAGTGCTATGATAGCAGTCAAATTGCGCGGTTTAATATCTCTTACCCCATTATTTGCTGTAATAATATTTCTGATAGGTGCAAAAAGGAAATACGCTAAATTCCCACAGCGATACCATTATTTATACATAGTGATTCAAAGCACACCAGTACTTCTTATATGCATTTCGATAGGGATTGCATCTGGAATGTTCTTGCAAAATGCAGAATCGACCTTTAAGCTATTTCCTATTCTACTATCAATCGTGCCTCAAGTGATTGCCCAGGGCGGTGCGATAGGAGGTATCATCGGGTCAAGGGTTTCAACTGCTCTATACTTAGGTACTGCAAGACCACTTGTGTGGAATAATGAAGTTTCAAAAAACTTCCTATCTGGAATAATTATGGGGATTATCGTAGGACCAGCAATAGCAATTATTACGCTGCTTGCTGCAATAATAACTAAAACGCCTATTGTATCATTTACAAAAATATTTATGATATCTACAATCTCTTTATTTTTGTTATCACTTTTTACGAGCATTATTTCAATTTACATTGCATTCGTCTCGTTTAAATTAAACTTAGATCCCAGCAACATCGTAATACCACTTATAACGAGTATAGGAGATGTTACGGGCGTTCTTATTTTATTATTCGTTATTGAAGTGTTCTTTACAATTTAATTAAATCGTGAGGCAAATTCGTTAAAATCTCACCTTTATCCTTTTTAACGAGGATAGTGTCTTCTATCCGGACACCGAACTTGTTGGGAATGTATATACCAGGTTCTACAGTAATGACCATGTTTTCTTTAAGTTCAAACGGAGATCTACTGTTAACGAATGGAAGTTCGTGGATTTCAAGTCCTACTCCATGCCCAAGCCCATGTATAAAGTATTCGCCATAGCCCTTTTCTTTTATAAAATTTCTAACCCTATTATCCAATTCTCTACAATATATGTCTTCTTTTACTGCTTCTCTACCAATTCTTTGCGCTTCTTCAACTATGTTATAAACTTTTAAACTTTTCTTGTCAGGCTCGCCAACGCAAACAGTCCGAGTCGTATCGGAAGCATAACCATTATAAAATACTCCAAAGTCCATTACGATTAATTCGTGTGCTTTAATTTTTCTTTCGCTGGGTGTTCCGTGCGGAAGTGCACCTCTCTCCCCCGCAGCAACAATAGTATCAAAGGATAACTTATCTGCGCCATTCTTTTTGAAGCGATACTCCAGCTCTGCAGCAATATCCTTCTCTGTCACACCCTCTTTAATAAACGGCAGTATTTCAAGGAAGGACTTAGAAGAAATTTCACACGCTTTTCTTATGGTATCAGCCTCTTTTTCGTCTTTAATAATTCGCATAAGCTCAATTACATTAGTCAGGGGCACTAAATTAATAAAAGGAATTTCTTTTAAAGATAAATATAAGTTAAGATTCAATCTATTCCTTTCTACGCCAAGCCAATGGATATGATACTTAATTAAGATACTTTTTATAAACTCAACGATACCTCCGCTATACTCAAGGACTTCAACCTCCTTATATACCTCACCTTTTGCCTGAGTTGTAAAACGAGAGTCAACAATGAGAAATAACTTTTCATTTGCAGCAATAAGAAAAGCATCCTCTCCAGTAAAGTTCGTAAGATAGCGAATATTAGAAACAGCAGTAACGAGAAAAGCATCTACATTATTTGAACTTATCTCTTTTAAAAATCTTCTAATTTTATCCATAGTTATTATTTCCTACTCAAAAGGATTTTTCTTGCCAATTTCACCTGGCGGTGGAACTAGAGATGGAACATTTTTAAGAGTTCTTTTTGTTAGTTGTTCATCAACAAACTTTACATCCCCCCTCTTTATTTGAGGAATTTGCCCTACTGGAGGAATAGTAATATGACCTACCATATAAGGAACGAAGAGCAACTGCCATATTATAAACAGCAAAATCACCATGATAAGTGTGACTATTGTAAATTTTGAAACTTTAATTTTACGCGGTTTTTTAGTTTTCTTTTTTTGCATGCTCTTTTTATTATTTTCTGGCATTATATCATCTCCTTACTTTCTCTGCGAAAGGTAAATTATACCGCTCACATTCACACTATAGTTTTTCAACTTATTCGAAACAGGCGAAAAACCACCACCTGCATTCCCTCCTTTTGATATGGAAAGTTTACTCACATTAACTATTTGAGGAAACTCTGCTAAATGCGTAAAAAAGTAGTAAATATTATCAATTCTACTGGAAGAGATCTGTATGGTGAAAGGAACTGTATTTGCAGGGACTCCCTTAGGCCTTCTCGAACTAAACTGTAAATTATCAATTGTAACGCCACACAGTTTAGCAACTGCTTGGAATTCTTCACTAAACAGAAATTCATTTCGCTCCGGTGGTAGAATTTTTTCGAGTTGCTTAATTCTATTTTCCATCTGTTCATTCTCAGCTAAAAGAACTTTTTCCCTTTGAAGGGCAAGTTGCAAAGTTGCAAGTTTTTGTTGCTGTTTCTGAATCTGGCTTTCCAGTTCTTTCACCCCATTAAACTGTGGTTTTATTAAGTACCAGTAAAATGCTCCAGCAATAAGAACAAATACGAGACTCCAAACAGTAATTTTTGTTTTCGGATTACTCATACTAAGATCATTCATCTCTTCATCCCTTTCCACTTAAGAGTAATAGTAAAAGTAGTGTATTGAAGACCTTTATTATTTGCAGCCTTTTTAGCATAAGGAACCGAATAACTAGCAACAGTAACATTCGAAAAGTTCTTATTGTTCTGCAGAGCGTAAACCGTCCAGGCAAGAGTCTGAACATTTTTTGTCTTACCTTCCAGCGTAATAGTCATAGCTTTCTTATCAGCAGAAATAGACGAAAGAGTGGTTTCTTTCGGTAACGAAATTGCTAATTGTTTAATCAATTCGTTCCAATCAGTTTGTTTTAATGTGTAATTTTTAATGTTCGTTTCGTAGTATAGAAGTTTTGAGTCCAGAGCGCTTCTTTTGTTGAGTAAGTCCTGGACGCTTTTAAGGGCAGCAATTTGATTATTCAGTCTATTCAAAAGATCTGTTTTTTGCTTCTTTATATACCACACCCCACCATACATAGCCATAAGTAGAAAGAAAATGGAAAAACCAATAAAAATAATTTGCTTATCCTCTTTTCTTAAGTGTTTTTTTCTCTTTCTCCCTGGTAGTAAATTAATGTCGATAATTTCCATACTTACCCCTTTTTATACCTAAATATGTTCTTACTTTCTTTTTTTGGCGTCTTTATAGCCTTCGACTTACGCGCTTTTTCAATAGAACTTTCAGGATGTTCCCTCAAAGCAAGTCCGGTAGCAACAGAGAAAATAGGTGCCATCTCCTCGAGATATTCTTTTGTAAATAAGTTAGGATCGTAATGAGCAATATCAGTAAATAGACGATTGATACCCGTAGGAAGCGAAGTTTTCTCCTCAAGGTATTCTTTCAGTCCTTTCAAGTTTGCAGTCCCGCCTTCGAGCAATAAAATCGTCTTCATAACTTTACCATCGTTAAATTTTTTAAAATAATAATTTACTGAACGCTGTATTTCAATAGCAAGTGAGTTTGCAAGAGGTTCTACTACCTGAACAATGGGGTCATTTTTATTTAATAGGCTAAGTTCATTCTTTTTATATTCTTCCGCTGAGTCTAAGTCTTTTCCAGTAAATTGCGCGATTGCCTCGGTAATTTTTTTACCTCCCATAGGGAGTGTTCTTGAAAACCTCACAAATCCCTTATCAATCATATTTAGAGATGTATAAGTATGACCAGCGTTTACTACGACGAGCAAAATGTCGTTTTCCTCCAAGTTAAAATTAGGAATAAAACGAAGCAGACGCAATTCTGAAAAAGCTTCTACCTCAATTGCAACAGGCTCCAATTCCGCACTCTTTAAAACATTCACTATAGATTGCACCGCATCAAGTGGAGCAGCAACGGCAAGAACATCTAACTTTTCAGTGTTATCCTCTTCAACGACTATTTTCTTTAAAATTTGAAAGTCAAAAATTGCCTGATCAATAGGAAAAGGTAGGAATTTTTCCATTTCCCACTTTATTGCTTCTTCCATTTCGTTTTCTGGTAGATCTTCCATTAAGAGTTCTTTAACCAGCACGAGTTGCCCTGAAACTGCTGCTACAACCCGGTTGCCTAAAAAATTATGGAATTTTAAAAGTTCCTTGACACCATCCGCAACTTCCTTCTGACGGAGAATTTTACCTTCCTGAATTAGTCCTTCGCTTATGGGAAGCAGGCCAAAGTTTAGTAACTCCAAGCCTTTGGGACTGTTCTTAAACTGAGCCATTTTTATAAAGCCAGAACCCAAATCAATACCTATTACTGGAGTTTTTTTGCTACTGCCAAAAAGTGCACACACAATAATTCCTCCTTATCATTTACAAAGTATATCATAGTCACCTTAAAATGCAAATATTCTCGTATACCACAGCAAGATCGTATATCCGTAAAGCACCACAATATAAGCTGCAATCGCAAGATAAGGGCCAAATGGTATTGCATCCTTTCCACTCTTGCGAGAAGTAGAGAGAAGGATCACTCCTATTGTTGCACCCAGGATAAAAGACAAAACGAGCACGACAACAGAGAACTTAAATCCTACAAAACTTCCAATCATTGCACCAAATGTAGCGTCTCCCTGGCCCATCCCGCCACGAGTAATGATAACGATAAGTGCAAAAACACCAAAAAGAAACAGTAAACCAAATATAGAACTAAACAGAACTGCTTTTCCCTGTAATGCCGAAAAGACTAATCCCACAATAGCACCCGGAATAACAATAACATCAGGTACAACTCCGTCGAATAGATCTATAAACCCAACGGCTATAAGCAGGGCAGAAAATGTAATATATTCAAAAAATTGAAGTGACCATCCAAACCGGAGTCCTACACCTACGAAAGCAAAACCGGTAAGCGCCTCTATTAAAGGATACTTAATAGAAACCTTTGCCCCACAATATCTACACTTTCCCTTTAACAAAATGTAACTTACGATAGGGATCATGTCGTACCACTTCAGTGTATGACCGCACACTGGGCAATGAGAAGGAGGTCTTATAATTGACTCATTCCGTGGAACTCTGTAAATTACGACATTAAGAAAGCTTCCAACGACCGCACCAAGAATAAAATTAAACAAAGAGAAAAGAATATTACTCATCAAGAGCATTATACTTTGCCTCTATTACACCTCTCACATACTTTACGGTACTTTCAGCCTCAATAAGCACTTTCTCTCCGCTATCTCTATCTTTTATTTCCAGCTTGCCTTCTTTTTTTAACGCTCTACCTACGATAATCTGAACAGGAATACCTATAAGGTCGGCATCATTAAACTTTACGCCTGCGCTTACATCATTTCTATCGTCTATTAGTACTTCTATTCCTGAACTCGTAAGGTCGTTATAAATTTTTTCCGACACATCTACAATTGTTTTATCAGACATATTTAATGGAACAACTTCTACCTCAAATGGAGCAACGCTTATAGGCCACTTAATACCGTAATTGTCGTTATGCTCCTCTATAATTGCGGCAAGAGTTCTCCCAACTCCTATGCCGTAACAACCCATTATAAAATACTTTTCTTTACCGTCTTTATCAAGAAATTTTGCATTCATCTTCTCAGAATACTTTGTTCCTAACTTAAAAGTCTGTCCTACTTCTATACCTTCGTAAACTTCAAGCTTTGCACCACACTTTGGACAGGAGTCTCCAGCCTTTACCGTACGAATATCTCCAAAGGCATCAACAGAAAAATCTCTATTTAAGTTTACATTAACAAAGTGATAGCCGTCTTCGTTAGCTCCAGTCACAAAATTGAACATATTTTTAATCCTATAGTCAGCAACAATCTTTACTTTTTTTACGCCTACAGGTCCTACAGAACCAACAGAAGCACCTATAACAGACCTAACTTCCTCAGTAGTTGCAGGAAAAATAAACTTACCGTTTAAAAGATTCTTCAACTTAACTTCGTTCAATTCGTCATCTCCTCGTACGAGCGCAAGCACGAATTCTCCATCAATTTTATACAGTAAAGATTTAACCAATTTCTCCTTTGGAATATTTAAAAGCTCTGAAACCTCGCTTATCGTTTTTGCATCAGGCGTAGAAACCTTATTAATGGGCTTGAATTCCTCCTTTTCTGCTTCTTTTTCTTTTGCAGATTTTGCTGCTTCAATATTTGCTGCGTAACCACACTTTGGGCAATAAACAAACTCGCTCTCACCTGCTTTCTCGGAAATCACTACAAACTCGTGTGAAACTTTACCGCCTATTGCTCCGGAATCTGCTTCAATAGGAATAGTGGTAAGACCACAACGCTTAAAAATGCGCTTATATGCATTAAACATTTTTTCGTAGCTTTTATCTAAACCTCTCATAGAGGCATCGAAAGAGTATGCGTCTTTCATTATAAATTCCCTTGCACGCATAAGTCCAAAACGGGGACGCAATTCGTCTCTATACTTCGTTTGAATTTGATAAAAAGTTTTAGGAAGCTCTTTATAAGAACGCAGTTCACCCCGGGCGAGATCTACCACGGCTTCTTCGTGGGTTGGACCCAGGCAAAACTCTCTTCCTTTTCTATCCTTCAATTTAAACATTTCGTTTCCATATATATCCCAACGCCCAGTTTCTTCCCAGATTTCTTTCGGTAAAATAGCAGGAAACAGAACCTCCAGGGCACCAGTTTTGTCCATTTCCCCTCTAATAATCTTCTTAACTTTTTCCAGAGAACGAAGCCCAAGTGGCAGGAAAGAATAGATACCAGAAGCCACCTTTCTGATCATCCCTGCTTTAAGTAAGAGTTTATGGCTTATAATTTCCGCATCCTGCGGGGCTTCTCTAAGTGTAGGCACAAAAGTTTCGGTTAATCGCATAATCACACTCCTTTACATTCTACATTTTTTCAAATTATACACAATCAACTAAAAATAAAAACCTCGAAATAACAGTTATATATGCATCTTATAACCATTGCGCTTAAGCCACTCTTTTGCATTCTTATAGTATGCTATAACACCAATCACGCAATTCCAGAAGCTTTGAGAATGGTTATGTTCCAGAGTGTGGCAAAGTTCGTGAACAACAATGTAATCAATCGCAAAAATAGGTATCATTGCTACTCTGTAAGAAAAGTTAATACTATTGTTTCCAGAACAGGAACCCCACCTCTTTTCTGCAGATGTAACTTTTACACTTTTAAAAGATGCACTACACTGAGCTGAGTAAAAGTTGGCTTTTTCCTGAACCATTTTTAGCGTTTTTTCTTTATACCAATTAGTAAAAACACTTTTTGCTTGATTCCTTACATCACTCCGCAGATAGAATTCGCCGTTCTTAAAAGTTAATTTTTCCTTTTGCTTGTCTACGATATTTAACTTATGAGTGTTACCCAGATACCAAAAGTATTCACCCGAAACAAATTGTTTTTCAGGTATATATGGAAGGCTTCTTATATATTTGAGTTTATTTATGATCCATCTTCTATGCCTCAAGACAACATGCTGAATCTCATTATAATTCATAAAAAATGGCGCTCTTACAATAAGGTCTCCCTTAACTGTCACTTCGAGGGAGACTGTTTTTCTTTTAGAGTATATAATCGTAAAATTTGTCAATTCTTCTACTTAATCCCTTGCATAACAATTACGCCTCTATACGATTTAACAAATTTTTAATTTCTGCAAAGTTGCCGTTAAACGAGAACTTGTACCTGTTTTTATTCGTTTTAATGTATAAAGAGTGAGGATACTGACTCGTGTTGCCATCCTCGTCCTCAGTAACGATACCTTCGGTGAGTTTTGTTTCAATTATATCTTCTGGAGCAACGAAGAAATTATCTGGTGTTTCAGATAAGATTTCCTCTGGTATCATATCTAAATATCTATCCGAAAAAGTAAAATTTGCCATAAAACTTCTTAACATTTGCCTAAATCTTCCATGGCCTTCCTTTGATGCCTCAGCTTTTCTCTTCAACTTTTCTTTCTTTATAAGATCCTTTGTTACTCTTGCTGCAATAATACGCCTGTTGGTAACGACTAGTGTGTAAAGCTTTGATCGCAAAAAACCCGTACTTAGACTCGCATTAGGTATAACACCTAAAACTTTTTCTTCTTGCATAATCCCCCCTTAATGTATTTGTTCTTTACATTATATCACATCAGCAGTAATTTAAGAAACGGCAACGAGAGAATAAAATGTTGCATTTAATAAAAAAATGTGTAAAATTTTCACAGAAGGTTTCAGGTAAAATGAAAAATGAAGAAAAATTGGGTAAAATACTCAGAGAAAAGAAGTTAACAATTGCTGCTGCAGAGTCACTTACCGGGGGATTGTTTTGCAAACTAATAACAGATGTTCCCGGAAGTTCAAAGTACTTTTTAGGCGGAATAATTTCTTATAGTTATTTCGCAAAAGAGCGTATCCTAAAAGTGCCAAACAGTATAATAAATAAATTTGGCGCAGTAAGTAAAGAAACGGCACTTGCCATGGCTGAAAATGTAAAATTGCTTTTCAATTCGGATATTGCAATAAGTTTTACTGGAGTTGCTGGACCAGAAAAGCAAGAGAATAAAGATGTTGGCACAGTATTTATAGCTACTATTGTTAACGATACAAAAGAAGTTGAAGAGAAACACTTTCAGGGCAGCAGAAAAAAAATAAGAGAAGAAGCAGCCAATTTCGGTATTAAAAAAATAATAAAACTATTAGGAGGTTAAAGATGAAAATAGGTGTACTTACTGGGGGCGGAGACTGCCCCGGATTAAACCCTGCTATTAGAGGCGTAGTATTTAGAGCAATGGATTTTGGTGACGAAGTAATAGGTATTGAACAGGGATGGAAAGGCCTTTTAGAAAAAATCACCAGGCCACTTTCTTTAAATGAAGTAGACGAAATTATCAACTTTGGAGGAACGATACTTTTCACCTCCAGAACGAATCCTTTTTCCATAGAGGGCGGTGCTGAAAGAGCGATAGAAAATATGAAAGAATTAGGGCTCGACGCACTCGTTGCAATCGGAGGAGATGACACACTTGGAGTAGCTTCTAAACTTTACGAAAAAGGCGTAAAAGTAGTAGGTGTGCCAAAGACAATGGACAACGACCTTTCAGGTACTGACTTTACATTTGGATTTGACACATCAGTAAATGTAGCAGTAGATGCATTAAATAGATTAAGAGACACGGCCCGTTCCCACAAAAGAATAATTGTACTCGAGGTTATGGGAAGAGAAGCAGGATGGGTAGCACTCTATACAGGTATCGCAGGAGGCGCAGACTGGGTTTTGATACCAGAAGTAAAACCAGACTTTGAAAGAATGTGTAAACATCTTGAAAAAGACTTTGACAGAAAAGGATATGCACTGGTTGTAGTTTCCGAAGGCACTGAGCTTCCCATTGATGCAGAAAGCGAAATAGATCAATTCGGCCACAAGTTGCTACAAAAGAGAGGCGTAGCAGACTATGTAGCAAACCTTATAAAAGAGAAAACAGGAATACCAACTCGTTCTGCCGTGATCGGACACATGCAAAGAGGCGGTTCGCCAACCGTATTTGACAGAATGCTTGGTTCAAGAGTGGGCGTAAAAGCTGTAGACATGATTCACGATGGAGACTTTGGTAAAATGGCTGCACTAAAAGGAAATGAAATTGTTTCTGTACCTCTTAAGGATGCCACAGGAAAATTAAAACTCGTTACTAAAGAATGGATTGACTTATTAGAGGTGTTTTTAAAATGAAAAGAATAGCCGTACTTACTTCCGGAGGCGATGCCTCCGGAATGAACGCAGCAATCAGAAGTGTAGTAAGAGTGGGATATGTAAGAGGAGTAGAAATTATTGGTGTTTATTACGGATACAGAGGGCTTCTTACGAAAGACTTCCATCCATTACTTCCAAGAGATGTAAGTGGTATTTTGGAAAGAGGAGGTACAATACTCAGAACAAGCAGAGTACCAGACTTTAAGTTAACGGAAAACCAAGAAAAAGCAATTAAGAACATGAAAGAAGAAGGAATTGAAGGCCTTATAGTAATCGGTGGGAATGGATCTCAAAGTGGAAACCTTGCATTATTTGAAAAAGGTTTTCCAACTATAGGAATTGCTTCCACAATAGACAATGACCTCTGGGGAACAGACTATACAATTGGATTCGACACAGCAGTAAATACGGCAATTAATGCAATTGACAAAATAAGAGACGCTGCAGTTTCACACGGACGCACATTTATTGTAGAAGTCATGGGACGCGAGGCAGGATTTATTGCACTTGATGCAGGACTTGCAGGAGGCGCAGACTTCATTCTCGTCCCCGAAGTTAAGTTCGACATTAAAAAAATAACAGATAACATGAGAGAAGCATTTAAGAAAAGAAAAATGCATCACCTTATCGTATGTGCAGAAGGCGCAATTCATGCAAGAGACTTAGAAAAGAAAATAAAAGAATACATGCCAAATGTAGAAACAAGGGTTTCGGTGCTTGGTTACATACAGAGAGGAGGAGCACCTACAAGATTCGACAGGATTATTGCGTCAGAATTCGGCCAACACGCAGTAGACGCACTACTATCTGGAGAAAAAGGGAAACTCGTTGGAATAAAAGATAACAAAATTACACTAATCCCATTAAAAGATGCCATAACAAAACAGAAAACAATCGATAAATCACTGTACAAGCTTGCGGAGGAAGTATCCGTATAGATGAAGCGCTTTTTCCAGTCAATAAGGTTCCAGCTCACTACGGTACTCGTATTATTCGTCGTTTTAACGATGGTATTCGTTACTTCTGTGGTAATTAATAGTGTAAGAAACGAAATTTTTTCCGTGGAAACAAAACGCATAGAGGTGGTGGCAGACCAACTCGTTGACAAGTATCAGAAACTATATGAAGGGAATGCGCTTCAGTGGGACTTTGGGCACCTTACACTGGACAAGCAAAAGTTTTACTTACAAAAATTTTTAAAACCTGCCTTTGACGAATACTTCAAAAATCTTAAAAAAAGTTTTCCAGAGTTGGAAATGGGGTACTACATACCACCTATCGACAATCAGGTAGTATATCTTAGTAATCCCAGATATAAACTCAGTAAAAAACTTACCATAATAAAACCTATCTATACAAAAAAGATGCAAAAAGGGTATGTGTTCGTAGACGAACCATACCCAATAATCATGAGGCCCGTAAACGAAATAAGAGAAGAGTCTAACCGAGTTACTGTATATTCCGCATTACTTGCTGCCTTGTTTGTATTGATAGTAACTTCAATATTCACTTTTAAAATAGTTAAAATCAAGAAGGGACTAAAAGTACTGGAAAAAGACCTTGATTATAGATTGCCTCGTTTTTCAGGAGAAATTGGGGACATCGCAATATCCATAAATGCAATGGCAGAAAGCCTGAAAAAGAACATAGAAGAATCTCAACGAAACGAAGCACTAAGAACACTTGGATTATTTACGGCAGGTGTAGTTCACGAAGTAAGGAATCCACTTACTTCAATCAAAGGGTTTGCGCAAATACTGGAAAAAAAGCTTAGCGGTAAACCAGAAGAAAAGTACATAAAGCCAATTCTCAGAGAAACAGACAGGCTAAGCAGAATCGTAAAAGACTTATTAAATTACGGAAAGCCAACCCCGCTAAATAAAACTAAATTCAACATAAACAAATTTTTTGGTATCGTAGTAGGATTGGCAAAACAATTTGCAACAAACAAAAATATTAACTTCGATGTAAAGTGTGACGATATTGAACTCTACGCAGACGAAAAGAAGTGTGAAGAACTCTTCTTAAACTTACTTATAAATAGCATTCAAGCAATTGAAAAAGACGGCGATATTAAAATACGATGCAAAAAGGAAGGAGAATATACAAAAATAGTACTTTCAGATACAGGAAAAGGAATGAGTAAAAACCAATTAGACCACATATTCGTTCCATTTTACACGACGAAAGCAGAGGGCACAGGACTTGGTCTTGCAATAGTCTATAGAATTGTAAAGGAACACGGTGGAAGAATAGATGTCCAGAGCAAAAAGGGTGAAGGTACGACATTTGAAATTTACTTGCCTACATAAGAGGTGAAAAAATGAAACTTAAAAAGTATACTATACTTGTAGCAGATGACGAGGAAAATGTAAGGAGCTTGCTGCACGAAATTCTGGAAGAGGAAGACTACAATGTAGTAGAGGCACAGAACGGACTTGAAGCAGTAAAAGCAGTAAATGAAAAATATCCTGATTGCGTATTGTTAGATGTCCGCATGCCCATTATGGACGGAATGGAAGCATTTTTAAAAATTCGCGACATCGCACCAGACCTACCTGTGATATTTATTACTGCATATGGAAGTTCTGACATCGCAATAAAAGCAATGAAGAAAGGTGCATACGACTATTTAACAAAACCATTCGACATAGACGAAATAAAAATAAAAATTAAGAAGGCAATAGAACTTAAAGAATTATCGTTAAGCCTCACATCCTCCAATTTTGGAAAGCAATATAAACAAGACGAAATAATAGGCGATTCTCCAAAAATGCAGGAAGTTTACAAGTCGATAGGCAGAGTAGCAGATTCAGATGCAACAGTTCTGATAAGAGGCGAAAGTGGTACGGGTAAAGAACTCGTGGCACGAGCCATCTACTTACACAGTAATAGAAGAAATAAACCTTTCATTGCAGTTAACTGCGCTGCAATACCAGAAAATTTGCTTGAATCAGAATTATTTGGACACGAAAAAGGTGCCTTTACAGATGCAGTTTCAAAACACATAGGCAAATTTGAACAGGCAAAAGACGGAACGATATTCCTGGACGAAATTGGTGATATGAGCTTGCCTTTACAGGCAAAAATCTTAAGAGTACTCCAAGAGAAAACTTTTGAACGCGTGGGCGGACACGAAACGCTCGTTTCAAACGCCAGGATTATTGCTGCTACAAACAGAAACCTAGAAAAACTCGTAACGGAAGGAAAATTTAGAGAAGACCTTTACTACAGGTTAAATGTAGTGACAATTTCCATACCACCTCTCAGAGAAAGAAAGGAAGACATTCCAGAACTCGTTGTATACTTTATTTCAAAATACTCAAGAAAGTATGGAAAAGTCGTTCAGGGAGTTTCAGAAGAAGTGATGAAGATATTTATGGACTACAACTGGCCCGGAAATGTAAGAGAACTAGAAAATGCTATTGCAAGAGGAGTTATTATTACATCTGTTCCTTTAATAATGAAAGAGCACTTACCTCCCGAACTTTTAACCAGGTACAAAAGCGAACAACACGAAGAAGAGACTACTGGTAAGGACTCAAATACTCTAAACGGTAATAGTTCCACACACTCCGAAGAAACAGGGAAAATAGAACCGCTACCCACAGTGATTGCAAGGATAGAAAAAGACATGATAATAAAAGCTCTTAAAAAATGCGGAGGGAATAAAACTAAAGCAGCCAAAATATTAGGCATATCAAGAAAGTCGTTATTTAATAAAATAAGAGACTACAAAATAGACCTCGATAAAATACTCTAATAAGTTAGCTCTTATTTTTAGGGGGTGACTTGCACCCCCTATTTTACTTAACCCCAAAACAGCCATTAAACCCTATTAAGGGTAAGTAATAGTTATTGTTTGAGTATCCTCATCCCATTCTACATGAGCATTAAATGATTCTACTATAAATCTTAACGGCACCATAGTCCTTCCTTTTATGATTTTAGGAGGAGAATCCAGAACGACTTTCTTTCCGTTTACGGAAGCAAACTTATTATCTATCTGAAGTTTTATGATAGTGCCATTAAAGGAAACTTCTACAATTCTGAGAACAGGATCCCACTCTACATTAGCACCAAAAGACTCACTTATAAATCGCAACGGCACTAATGTCCTGTTGTTAATTATAATAGGAGGCGCATCAAGTGACACCACGACTCCGTTAACAATTGCATTACTATTGCCAATCTGCAGTTTCATAACAATGCTTTTGATGTATTTTATATAAATTACCTTTTCAGACCTTGCACCGTTTTTCTCCGCTACGACGAGAATCTTATTCTGGCCTGGCTGTAAACTTAAACTCACAGTAAATGAACCATTAGAATCAACATCCGCACTCTCCCCGTTAACAGTTACAGTTGCGCCCGGATCCGTTTTTCCACTTACCACAAGGTCCGCCATATAAACGGTCGTTCCATCTTGAGGGGATATAACATTAAGATTGGGGGGATTTTGAGGTACTGTATTAAAATTCAACACTATCGTTTTTGAAGCACTATTACCAGCAGGGTCAACAGCAACTATTTTAAATGTTTTGCTTCCATTACCACTTACGACAACAGAGAAATTACCGTTCTTATCGACAGGAACATAATCACCATTTATAGTAATAATAGCACCTGTTTCAGTATTTCCAGCCAGCACTGTATAACTATTATTTACTTGACCACTCTTTGGAGAAGTAATCGTTATAAAGGGGGAAACCGTATCCACTTTAAAGTCTATTTCGTGAATCCTCTCTTCTATTTCACCATTTTTGTTTTTCGCATAGAAATAAAATTTATGAATGCCGTCCGGGACAACCACGGGAGTTCCGTTATACAAAACTTTCTCACTGTTGTCAAAGTAGTAATAAATTTGCGTGTCACTATACGGGCTAATAACGGAAAGAGTTATCTTAGGGTGAGTTTTGTAAAAACCATTTTTGCCATCAGGTTTCTCTGGCGTAACAACAGCGTTCGAAATAGGAAAATCGTTAACATAAATACCCGTAGAAACAACAGGCAGTTGTTCCGCACTCGTATAAACCGTTAATGTGTATACGCCGCTAATTGCAGGGTTTCTAATACCGCATTTTTTAGAAAGTTCTATTATTACACCCGAATTTCCAGATATGTTTAACGGAACTGTTATAATAATTTTGTTTTGCTGAATAGTTATTGGTTTCTGCACAGATTGCTTATTTATAGAAATATCAGAAGGATTTATCGCAGAAGGCAGTGAGAATTCTTCAGGAAAAACGATATAAATCTTACCGATATTTTGCGCTAATGCCCCACCGGGTCCGGTAAAAAATATTACCCTATAGTCTGAACTTGCTGAAATCTGCGGAACAGAAATGGTAAAGAGCGGTGCAGATATGTGAGAAGGATTAATTTGAACATTTGACGATACCGGCATTACATCTTTAGTTGTGTGAAGTACAAACTCGTAGCTACCTTTTTGGTTTGGGTTTTTAATTCCAAAAGACTTTTGTATTAACACATTTACAGAACTGTTCGAGGCAATGTCAAGCGGAACGAAAAGTGAGATAAGGCCATTTTTTAAAATAGAACCATTTTTTACTTTGATACTATTTATAGACACAGAAGAAAAGTCTGGATGCTGCGGAAGTACGAAACCTCCAGGGAACTTGATCAGAATTTCATCTTTATCCTTTTTCAAGCTTCCGTTTCCAGAAGTTACAAAGTGGAGTCTGATTTCAGAATTGGCATTTTGTGTATTTGGTACAACGGACACATAAAAATCACTTACAGTAGTTCCTTTAATGGTAAACATTGTATTCGTCACTACAGGATCCTTATCCGTAAAAACAGACATGAAGTAATCACCTGGATCCCCGGGGTTCTTAATGCCTGCGCTTTTAGAAATCTGAATAGACACAAACCCATTATTAGGAATATTAAGACTCTGTGGAAGTAGAATCTTTAAAACATTTTCTGTAAGTACTAAACCAGATATAACATACCCATTTACGGTAATAGCAGAATTTGGTATGCTTTTTTTAGTAAAAACTGTTTCCTGTGGGAAAATAACTGTAATATTGTCGCCATTCGCTCCACTTAGTCCTCCATTCTCTGATGTATAAAAAGAAATTATATACATTGCATTGGTAGAAGTTATATCGGGAGTAACGAGAACAGAAAGGTGGGAAACACCTTTGGTAATCGTTACCGAAACACTCTGGGTGCCTGTTTCACTGGAAATTCCTACGGTAAAGTTATAATTTCCTGAATTTGATGGATTCTTAATCTTAGCCCGCCTGTCTATTTTTAATATTACTTCACTACCACTTGGAACCGTTGAGGCAGGATATACTCTAACAACGCGACCATTAACCTCTACCTTAGAAGCGTTAGAACCATTTAATCTTACGAGATCTGTAGGAATTACAGAAGGTAAAGCAAAACCTGACGGAAATATTATAGATATAAAATCATTCGTTTTAAAGTCAGCCGATAGATTCAAGTCTAAAAGATAACTTGCAAAAGAATCAACAGAAGGTGGAGAAGGAACAAAAGCAACTATAGTAAAATTATTTACTGCATAACTGTTTACCGGAAAGACAAAACCAAACAATAGTACTAGCATTAGGAAAAAGATTAATAACTTTTTCATACTTCCCTCCTTACATTTTTTTAAATTATACATTCAATATGGGATTTTTAAAACCGTAAAATCTATTACAATACGACAGGAGGTGGATTATTAATGAATATAAAAGATGAAGTAAAAGAGTTAAAAGACGAAGTAGTCCGTTTAAGAAGAGATTTCCACATGCATCCAGAACTTGCATTTGAAGAAGAAAGAACTTCTCAAATCGTAGAAAATTATCTCAAAGAACTTAATTTAGAGGTAAAAACTCATATTTCAAAAACAGGAGTGGTCGGACTTTTAAGAGGGAAAGATGGAGGGCCTACAATTCTCCTAAGGGCTGACATGGATGCACTCCCTATAGAAGAATTAAACGACATTCCTTATAGGTCGGTAAATAAAGGCGTAATGCATGCCTGTGGACATGACGGACACACAGCTATGCTCCTTGTTGCAGCAAAAGTACTATCCCACCATAGGGAAGAAATAAAGGGAAATGTAAAGTTTGTATTCCAGCCGTCTGAGGAAAAGGATCCAGGTGGCGCAATAAAAATGATTGAGGAAGGAGTAATGGAAAATCCTCATGTAGATAAAGCGTTTGGACTCCACCTTGGAAATATGATACCAGTAGGAATAATTGGTATTAAGGAAGGAGTACTCACCGCAGAAGCAGATCGTTTCAAAATAACCATTACAGGAAAAGGAGGACATGGAGCGTATCCACATACTTCGGTAGATCCGGTGGTAATTGCCTCACATACAGTACTTGCACTGCAGCAAATTGTATCAAGAGAAATAGACCCCGTCCAACCCATTGTATTAACTGTAGGTAAAATTCACTCTGGCGATGCTTTCAATGTAATACCAGAAACTGCAGAACTATTGGGCACCGTACGCACACTTGATAAGAATATAGCAAGGTCTGTACCAGAAAAAATGGAAAGAATTTCAACGCACATTGCAGAAGCCTACAGAGGAAAGGCAAAACTTGAATACCACTTTGGATACCCTCCACTTATAAACAGTAAAGAGGAAACCCAGTATGTAATAAAAATCGCAAAACAGGTAGTAGGAGAAAAACACATTGTTACAGTTTCCGTATCTATGGGCGGGGAAGATATGGCATACTTCTTAGAAAAAGCAAAAGGTGCATTTTACTGGCTTGGTTCTATGAACAAAGAAAAGGGGCTGGATAAACCTCACCACTCTGCATATTTTAATTTTGACGAAGACGCTTTGCCAATAGGCGTTGAGATGCATACACGCATTGCATTAGGATTATTAAAATAAATTGAGCAAAACAATATTTTTTGTATAATACCCTATGAACAAAAAAGACCTGAAGTGGAACTTTTTCGTAGGCGTAATGCATGGAATCCTATTCAACGGCGGTGTTGCATTTAGCAGCACTACAACCGTAATACCTGCATTCTTGAATATGCTTACCCCATCTAGCATCGTCATAGGCTTCTCTTACATGATTATGGGAAAAGGTAGAGGCATTTTAGGCGTAATCCCCCAGCTTTTCGTAGCAAACAAGCTTGAGGCAAGCAAATATAAGAAGCCGTTATTGATAAAAGCGATTACGGTGCGTGCGTTAAGCTGGGGACTTCTTGCTTTATCCACCGCTTTGTTCGCAAAAACACACCCTGCACTAATGGTATGGATCTTAATTTCCCTTTTAGGACTATTTACCTTCATGGGCGGTGTTGCAGCAATACCATTTTCGGATATTTTTGGTAAAGCAATTCCATCAGAACTGAGAGGAAGGTTTTTCGGATTAAGAGGGCTTCTGGGAGGAATACTGGCAATCATAGCCGGAATTATAGTTAAAAAAATACTTCAGACAAGTAGAATATCCTTTCCTAAAAACTTTGCGTTGATATTTTTTCTCTCGTTTGTTTTTGTCACCGCGTCTTATATTTTCTTATCAATGGTTAAAGAGCCAGAGGAGGAAGTTCACAAAAAGACTTTACCATTTAGCGTATTTCTCAAAAAAGCTTACAAAATCCTACAGCAAGATAGAAACTTTAGAAACTTCTTAATTATGCAAATATTTGTAGGTGCAAGCTCACTCTCTTTACCTTTCTATGTCATTTACGCAAAAAATGTCTTGCACTTTTCAAATGCAGCAGTAGGAACTTTCCTTACAATCCAAATGATCGGTTTTGTTCTATCGAATCTGCTCTGGGCATACATATCAGATTATAAAGGAAACAGACTCGTCGTCATACTTACTGCAATTACTGGGTTATTTATCCCTCTCATAGCACTTTTAAGTAAAAATAACTTTGCTATGTTTTCAATGACTTTCTTATTCATAGGCTTTATGTTTTCTGGTATGAGCGTAGGTTTCCAGAATTTTATGCTGGACCAGGCAATACCTAAAGAAAGACCCACCTACATAGGTTTAAATGGCACACTTACATTTCCAGTACTTACTTACTCCCTCATAGGTGGACTGCTTGCAAAAGTAATTTCTTATAGAACTATATTTGAAATTACATTTATTTTTGTTCTAATCGGCGTTATGGTCGCATTCACATTGAAAGAGCCGAGAGAAATTAGAAAAAAATATATAAAAGGTAAGCAAAGCTAATTAGAATTTTTCTTTTTCCGCGATTATTTTTTGAAGTTCAATTTTAAACTCTTCGTAAAGTTTATCCTCGCTAACAGTCTTTATAACCTTTCCTTTCTTGAAAATAACACCCATCTTACGGCCGCCTGCAAGCCCAATGTCTGCATCCTGTGCTTCACCCGGACCGTTTACCACACAACCCATTATGGCAACCTTCACCGGCACTTTAACTCTTCCAAAATCAGCCTTCACTCGTTTAATTAAAGAAAATAAATCAATTTCGCACCGTCCACAGGTAGGACACGAAACGATTGTAAGTCCACTTTCCCTCAAGTGCAAACTCTTCAACAGGGTGAATCCTGCCTCTACCTCTTTTACGGGCACATCACTAATAGAATAGCGTATTGTATCGCCGATGCCTTTCATCAGTAAGTAACCTATTCCTGCACTACTTTTGATCAAAGACTCTTCAAGAGGGCCAGCCTCAGTTACTCCAAGGTGTATTGGATAATCGGTCATGGAAGCAATTCTTTCATTTGCCTGTATTGTAGTAAGAACATCTGAAGTCTTTATAGAAATAACGATGTTATCAAAACCTACATCATTTAAAACTTTTACTTCACTTAGAGCAGTATTTACTAACGCTTCTACTACATTGTTGGGACGATTGCGAAATGAACCTAAGTTTGCACCAACTCGAATTGGCACCTCACGCTCTTTTGCGAGGCGAGCAATTTTTCTTATCCACTCTTGATCACTTATATTGGAGGGATTTAGTCTGATTTTATCTGCACCATGCAAAATTGACTCTACTGCGAGTCTTGGATCAAAGTGGATGTCTGCAACGAGCGGTATGTGTATTCTCTTTTTAATCTCGGAAATACTTCTCGCAGCTTCTATATCAGGAACAGCGACACGAATAACCTCACAACCTGCATCCTCTAACTCAAGAATTTGATTCACAGTATCAGATACATCACGCGTATCTGTTTTAGTCATAGATTGAACGACAATAGGATACTCGCCTCCAATTGTGACCGTTCCAATCCGAATTGGACGAGATTTTCTTCTCACTTGCCCATCAGCCTCAAAATATCGTGAACCGTAAACACAGCCATAAGTCCCAAAAGTATTAGAAATCCCGTACCCTGTATGGACATCTGTTTTTCAGGAGGAATCTTTTTGCGAGTAATTGCCTCCCACAATAAAAGGACTATCCAGCTTCCATCTAAAGCAGGAATAGGTAATAAATTAGTAAATCCTAATGCAATACTTATAAAAGCAACAAACCAGAGTAAATTAAGAAATCCTCCTGATGCTGCCTGACCTGTCATTGCAATAATACCTACAGGACCAACTACGGAAGAAACTCCTTTTCTAGTAAACAATACTGGAAGAGATACAGTCATTTTATAAAGAAGTTTTCCGGTCCAAACAGTACCTTCCCACATCGCAGTTATAAATGGATACTTCTTACCCGAAGGATATATGCCAACAACCCACGACCCGCTATTTGGATCCTTTTTAGGCTTAACGGTAAAAGTAAGGTCTTTCCCATTTCTCTCAACAACAATTTTTAAAGGACTGCCGTTGCTTGAATGTACTATATTGAGGATATCGCTCCATTGTCTAATTTCCTGATTGTTTATAGAGATAACTTTGTCTCCAGTCTTTATTCCCGCTTCATACGCAGGATAATTCTCGATTACTCCACCTATTCGCGTGCTTGGAACAAATGGGTTCCCAAATATCGAAAATACAAATGCAAAAATAAGAATTGCTAAAATAAAGTTCATTCCAGGCCCCATAAAAATAGTAAAGAATCGCGCCCAAAAACCCTTACTGTAATATCCATCCGGAGCATCGAAGTTGTCTTCCATCCCTTTTATTTTAGCATATCCTAATATTGGGAGTGCACCAATTTTGTAGACGGTTTCTCCAATTTTTTTCTTATAAATTATGGGACCAAAGCCCACGCTGAGTTCTTCTACCGCAATACCAGAAAGTTTTGCAGCACCAAAGTGACCTAATTCGTGCACTAAAGCAAGTATACCAATAGCAAAAGTACCAATTACAATTTCCCAAAATATATTCATAAAGCTCTCCTTTTAACCACATCACTCGTTATCTGTAACGACCGCTTATATTCTTCTTCTATTTCTCTTAAGGAACTAACAGGCATTGGAGTATGTACTTCAAAAACTTCAGACATTACAGTGTATATTTCCGTAAAGCGTATTTTTTTATCCAGAAACGCTTTCACCGCAACTTCGTCAGCAGCAACAAGAGCAGGCAAATAGTTTTCACTTTTCGCAATTTGCAGAATAAAAGAGAATAAAGGAAATTTTTTTGTATCCAATTCCTCAAATGTAAATTTTCCAATAGTTGCTAAATCTAATGATTTCATTGTATTCTCAGCCCTATCAGGGTAAAACATTGCAAACTGCAAAGGATAATACATTCTGGTAGGGCTTAAAAGTGCCTTTATGTTACCGTCGCTAAATTCTACCATAGAATGTATTATACTCTCCCTATGTACAAGCGCAGTAATCTTTTCATAAGGCAATCCAAATAAAAAATGTGCCTCAATCACTTCAAATGCTTTATTAGCCAAAGTAGCGGAATCTATCGTAATCTTTTTGCCCATTTTCCAGTTTGGATGTTTTAGTGCTTCTTCTGGCGTTACAAATTGCAACTTTGAACTTTCTGTATTTAAAAAAGGGCCACCAGAAGCAGTAATAATGAGCTTCCTTACGGTAGATTTTTTCTCGCCTGTCAGGCATTGAAATATTGCGGAAGGCTCACTATCCACAGGAATAATTTTATCTAGAAAATTTGAAGAAAATATGATGTGCCCGCCTGCAATAATGGATTCTTTGTTTCCAATACCAACGCGTATTCCGTACTTGAGTGCTGCGTAGATTGCAGACAGAGAAGTTATTCCAGAGGCAAGAAATAGGGCAAGATCAGGATTTGTACTAAGAACAGCTTTTCTTAATTCAGTCGATACATCAAATATCTGAATGTTTTCGTCGTTACATCTTTCAGAAACATACTTCACAAAATCTGGATGCACACCTACAAATCGAGGATGAAATTCCCTACACAAATCTAAAATTCTCTGAATATTCTTATATCCACTAAATCCCACGAGTTCAAGACGATCGGAATAATCCCGAACTACTTTTATAGATTCAATGCCGAGTGTTCCTGTTGCGCCGGAAATAAAAATGCGCTTCTTCATTAAGCCTTTCCAAACCTTCTTTTTCTTGAAGAAAATTCTTTTAGTATAGCAAGAAACTCTTCCTCAGAAAAGTCTGGCCATAGTGTATCAGTAAAGAACAATTCAGAATATGAAGATTGATAAAGCAGAAAATTGCTTAACCTTTTTTCTCCACTGGTTCTTACAATCATATCCGGGTCTGGCATATCTTTTGTATATAAAAATTGTTTGAGCATTTCCTCGTTTATGTCCTTTGAACTATTTTTTTCTTTACAAATCTCTTTTACAGCCTGAATAATTTCCCTTCTTCCTCCGTAATTAAGTGCTATATTCAACATCATTTTTTTTCCATTCTTTGTTTCGCGTTTAGAGATTTCCATTGCCTTTTTTAAAAAATAAGGCAAAGGACCAAAATCGCCTATGAAATTTAATCTTACGCCATTCTCTTTTAATTCTCCAATGTAACCATTAATTGCCTCGACAAAAAGATGAAACAAAAAATCAACCTCTTCTCTGCTTCTCTTCCAATTTTCAGTAGAGAAAGCATACAGCGTAAGGTACCTTACTCCAGCATTCGCAGCACATTTTGTAATGCGTTTTACGGTTTTTACACCTTCTTTGTGCCCTGCAGTCCTGGGAAGACCACGCTGTTTTGCCCACCTTCCGTTCCCGTCCATAATAATAGCCACATGGACAGGAACGGCATCACTATCTTCCATTACTCTCAAGGATTTCTTTAGTTTTTCTTTCAAGGTGTTCGTTTACAATCTTAATGTACTTATCAGTAATCTCCTGAATTTTATCCTGCATTCTGAACTTGTCGTCCTCAGAAATCTCTTTATTTTTCTCCCACTCTTTTACTTTATCAATAGCCCTTCTTCTAATACTTCTTATTTCCTCTCTGAATTCTTCTGCCATTTTCTTTACCTGATTAACTATGCGTTCTCTTTCTTCTTCATCTAACTTCGGAAAGTTAAGTCTGATGGCACTTCCATCGTTTTGCGGAGTAACACCTAAATTAGCTTTAAGGATCCCCCTCTCTACTTCTTTAAGAAGTGACTTATCCCACGGCTCTACAGTAAGCGTTCTCCCCTTTGAAGCCGTTATATTTGCAACTTGTTTTAAAGGCATAAGCGTACCATAAGCCTCAACCCTTACAGGGTCAAGAATCTCTGGAGTAATACGCGTTGCACGCACCTTGGCGAAATCTCTTTCTAATGCCTCAATTGCTTTTTTCATTTCTTCTTCTACTTCACTGTAAAGTTTCTTCTCGATTTCCATAACTATCCCTCCTTTATAAAAGTTCCTATTCCGCCTTCTAAAACCGCTTTAATTAAATTATCTTTTTTCGTCATGTTGAAAAGAATTATAGGCATTTTAAAATCCCTGCAAAGAGAAACAGCAGTTGAATCCATAGCTTTTAAATTTTTTGCAAGGAACTCCGTATAAGTGATAGTACTATACTTCTTGGCATTTTTGACCTTTGTAGGGTCTGCCGAATAAATTGCATCTACCTTAGTTGCTTTAAACAGGGCATCCGCTTTAATTTCTATTGCCCTTAAAGCAGCTGTCGTGTCTGTTGTAAAAAACGGGAGGCCTGTACCTCCCGCAAAAATAATTACTCTACCTTTCTGAAGATGAGTAATAGCCTTTGCTAATATGTATGGCTCTGCAACCTGGGTAAGGCTTAAAGAAGACATCACCCTTGCATCTATACCGTAACTCATTAGCATACTTTGCAGAGCAAGACCATTTATTACAGTAGCAAGCATGCCCATATAGTCTGCTGTCGCTCTGTCAATTTTTAACTCTTTGCTTTCATTCCCCCTAAAAATATTACCTCCGCCAATTACGATACCAATTTCGATACCATTTTCACGCAAAACTTTTATCTGGCGAGCGATATCTTTTAATACATCAACATCTATTCCGAATTCTTTTTTGCCTAACAGTGCCTCTCCGCTGAGTTTTAACAGCACTCGTTTGTAAGAATTCAAATATTATTCACCTACCTTGAAGCGTGCAAAACGCCTTACGGTAATGTTTTCACCAAATTTAGCAATGTATTCTTTTATAAGGTCTTTTATCGTAATTTTTTCATCTCTTATATAAGGAAGGTCCAGCAAGCAATGCTCTTTATAAAAAGTTTCTATTTTACCCTGAATAATTTTGTCAATAATGTGAGCTGGTTTTTTTTGTTCCTCGAGTTGCTTCCTGTAAATTTCCTTTTCTTTTTCGATCACTTCTTCTGGCACTTCTTCTCTATCCACATAATCAGGGTCAGTTGCTGCTATTTGTAATGCAATTTCGTTAGCAAGTTTTTTGAACTCGTCCGTCCTTGCAACAAAGTCAGTTTCACAATCGAGTTCTATCAGTACTCCCAGTTGGGCACCAGGATGGATGTAAGCAGAAACTATTCCCTGGTTCGTTGCTCTGCCTGCTTTTTTAACTGCTTTTGCAATCCCTTTTTCCCGTAATATCTCAATCGCCTTGTCAATATTTCCATTTGCTTCCGCAAGTGCCTTTTTGCAATCAACAATTCCAGCACCCGTTTTTGCCCTTAATTCTTTAATAAGTTCTAAATCCATATTTCACCTCTCTAACCTTGAAATTTTTCTTTTAAACTGCCTTTAAGCTCTTCTTTAAGAACTTCCTCTGTGTTTTCTTCAGATTTCTTTTCCTTTTCGTTTTCAATGCTTCCTTCTCTTCCTTCAATCACAGCATTCGCAATGATTGATGTAAACAAACGAATAGAGCGGATCGCATCGTCGTTTCCTGGCATCGGATAGTCAACTTCTTCCGGGTTAGAATTCGAATCCACTATAGCAATCACAGGTATGTGGAGTTTTCTTGCTTCCAGTAAAGCACTTCTATCCTTATGAGTGTCAGTAATGTAGACGGCATCCGGAATAGAAGTCATATCCTTTACGCCCTCAAATAACTTTCTTAATTTAGAAAGTTCTCTCTGGATCTTTACTTTTTCCTTTACGGGAATAGTTTCAAGATAGCCTTCCTCTTCAAGCTTCTCAAGTTCTTTTAGCTTGTTAATGCGTGTCCTAATAGTAGCAAAGTTTGTAAGTAATCCGCCTACCCAACGCTGGTTGACATAATACATACCACAGCGCTCTGCTTCTTCTCTAATAATATCCTGAGCCGCCTTTTTTGTACCTACAAAAATAATTTTGCCACCCTGTCTAGAAAGATTGGAGACAAAATTGTATGCTTCTTCTACTTTTTTTACTGTAATCCTGAGATCAAAAATGTGGATTCCGTTTCTTTCCGCATAAATGTATTCTTTCATGCGCGGATCCCATCTTCTCGTTTGATGCCCAAAATGGGCTCCTGCTTCAAGCAGTTCTTTCATAGTCACTACTGCCATGTTATACCTCCTGTATAGTTTTTTACCTCCTCTCTTTCAACTTCCCGGAGACACATTAGTGCACCATCCGTAGAATCCAGAGAGTGTGTTATCTTTTGTATTGTAACGAAATATTCTGAAAAAATCAAGTATACTTAAAATCAAACTCTGCAAAATCACTCAATAAGAGATAGAATTTTTTCAATGCTTTTTTCAGCTGCAACCTCACCATGTTTAATTACATCTTTAGGTTTCCAGAAACTATCCAATCCTACATTTCTCACATCCGGGGATATTACGACATCTGCACTTCTACAATTTTCACGAGCCAGGTTTATCTCAAGTATACCTATAGAGTCGAATGCAACTTTGTAAATTCCTACAGGAGAACGCACTAAACCATTGACAAAGTAATCTTTCTTGTCAAATGCGTTTTCTGCAAGGTTTACTGCAATCACGATCTTGCATCCCTGTTCCTTTAGCGGCATAACTGGAACTTGCATGGAAAGTCCACCATCAGTAAGAAGCATGCCCTTATATCTTATAGGTTGAAAAACGAAAGGAATTGAGATACTTGCCCTTATAAGGTCAGAAAGTCTGCCATTTGTAAAAACGACTGGGTCGCCAGTAGAAAAATTTGTTGCAACGGGAAAAAACGGCTTTGGCAAGTCTTCTATCAACGGGTCCCCTATTTTTTCTTCAATAAACTTTTTAACTTTCTTCCCTTTTACAAATCCAAGGTTTAGAGTAGGATCAAACAAAACTCCAAGTACCATCCTCATATCTGTAGAAAGAGTGAGTTTTTCTACTTTTTCTACAGAATTAAATACTACATAAGCACCGCCAACCAGCGCACCAATACTTGAGCCAGCAACCATCTCTATAGTAATTCCATAACGATTAAGAACTTTTAAAACTCCTATATGTGCAAGGCCTCGTGGGCCGCCACTTCCTAATGCAACACAAACTTTTTTCATCTTTTTCTCCTCTTATAGAATTCTTTTAGGCTTTCTATCTTATCACGGATTCTTGCTGCCTCTTCGAATTCCAGTAAGTCAGCTTTTGAATACATTTCTTCAGTAAGCTCCATAATAAGCGCTTTGAATTGCTCTTCAGTAAGATTGCTCAGGTCAGTTTCTTCTAATTCTTCTTCCTTCTTCCACGGAAGATCGATTAAATCAGAAATTGCTTTTCTAATCGTTTGCGGCTTTATATTATGCGCTTTGTTGTAGGCAATTTGCTTCCTGCGCCTTCGCTCTGTTTCTTCTATTGCTCGCTTCATTGAATCTGTTATCGTAGAGGCGTACATAATAACTTTACCAGATACATTTCTTGCAGCACGTCCCATCGTTTGGATAAGAGAAACCTCAGAACGCAAGAATCCTTCTTTGTCCGCATCCAATATGGCAACGAGCGAGACTTCTGGTAAATCAAGCCCCTCCCTCAAAAGATTAACTCCAACAAGTACATCAAACCTTCCTTCTCTCAATGCTTTGAGTATTTTTACACGCTCTAATGTTTTAATTTCTGAATGAAGATATTTGGCTTTTATTCCATGCTCGGTTAAGAATATAGCGAAATCCTCTGCAAGTTTTTTAGTTAGTGTGGTTACCAACACCCGTTCATTTTTCTTAGCCCGTTTTTTAATTTCGTTCATTAAATCTTCAACCTGATTTTCGGCCGGCCGAACTTCAACTTCTGGATCCACAAGTCCAGTAGGACGAATAATCTGTTCTACTATCTGGCTACTTACTTTTTTTTCAAAATCAGCAGGAGTTGCAGATACAAAAACACACTGATTAATATGCTTCAAGAACTCGCCAAACCTTAATGGCCTGTTGTCAAAAGCAGACGGAAGTCTAAATCCATATTTTACAAGCGTAAGCTTTCGTTGGTGGTCTCCGTGATACATTGCGCGTATTTGAGGAACAGTAATATGAGATTCGTCTATAAACATCAAAAAATCATCCGGAAAAAAGTTTAGCAATGTGTAAGGTTCTTCGCCTGGTTTTCGACCGGAAAAATACCTTGAGTAATTTTCTATCCCAGGGCAGTAACCTGTATGTTCCAGCATTTCAAGATCGTAGTTTGTTCTTTCTTCTATTCTTTGTGCTTCCAGGAAGAGACCTTTACTTCTAAAAAACTCTATCCTCATTTTCAGTTCTTCTCTTATCTGGTCAGCATACCGCTTTATTCTTTCCATCGTCGTCAAAAACTGTGAAGCAGGGAAAAAAGTAAAAGAAGAATAGCTTTTAATCATTTTTCCCGTAAGTGGGTCGAATTCAATAATAGAATCAAGTTCGTCGCCAAAAAGTTCAATTCTAATTGCAGTTTCTGATTCTTTAGGAAATACATCAATCACATCGCCGCGCATCCTAAATCTACCGGGACGCAGATCAAAGTCATTGCGTTCGTACTGTAAACGAGCAAGTCCTATCGCTATTGTTGCTCTTTTTATCTTCTCGCCAACTTTTACTGTAAGCAGTTGTTCTTTGTACTCTTCCGGAGAATCCCATCCATATATACACGAGACAGAAGCAACGACGATTACATCTCTTCGCTCAAGTAACGCGCGTACAGTTGCGTGCCTCAACCTTGCAATATCTTCGTTTACATCAGCAGTCTTATCAATGTGCAAATCAAGTTGTGGAACATACGCCTCAGGCCTATAAAAATCGTAGTAGCTAACAAAATATCTTACCGCGTTTTCCGGAAAAAAGTGCTTAAACTCCGAATACAATTGAGCCGCAAGTGTCTTATTATGGGATATAATCAAAGTAGGTTTTTGAACTTTTTCTATTACATTTGCCATAGTAAAAGTCTTCCCAGAGCCAGTAACACCCAGAAGCGTCTGAAATTTATATCCTTTTTTAACTCCTTCTACTAATTTTTCTATTGCTTCAGGCTGGTCACCAGTAGGCTTAAAGTCTGAAAATAATTTGAATTTCTTATCCATATTTTAATCCTTCGTTAAAAATACCCTATCGCTCAAAATATCGTAGAAATTCCGTTTGATAAGGCGAATTTTCGAATTTCAGAAATAGTTGGAAAATATGTACCTAACTTTGTTACAGAAAAGGCAGCTGCTAAATTTGCGAATTCCAACGCCTTTGCTAAAGCAGTGTTTTTTAAATAAGCGTACAAAAATGCAGCATTAAAAACATCGCCTGCTCCTGTAGTATCAACGGCATTTACTTTTATACCAAAAACACGATACATCTCTTTCCTATTTTTTATAATCAATGCCCCATTTTTACCCTGTTTTTCAACGATCAAAGAATCCTTGGGCAAGTCAATGTACTTCAACTCTTCTTTATTCCCGAGCACTACATCGCTTAACTTTGCAATTTCATTAGAAGTCCTGATAAAGTCAGGACTTTCCATTCCAATTCGGATCTGTGGATCAAAAAACACTTTAATATTTGATTTTCTTACAAAGTCAACTACTTTAAGCAGTTCTTCTTGTACATAATGCTCAGTAAGTATTCCACCACTGATGTAAACGCCTGAGATTAAATCTTTTTCTTTTGAAAAATATTTCTTAAATGTCTCAAACTTTATGTCTGTATAAGCACTGTCTTTAATAAGTGCAAAAGTTGTCCTCTTACCTTCATCACCAACAAATGCAATAATAATAGCTGTTCTTTTATTAGTTTTAAAGTCAGCAAAAGGCACATTTTCTTTAGGTAAAAACCGCCTGATTTCTGTTCCAAAACTATCTTCTGAAATAGGCGTTACATACTTAACCGCACCTCCAAGCCTGGCAAATGCCACCGCAAAATTTACACCGGTTCCTGCTGGGGTCGTATGAAAGGATTCTGGAATAAAGTTTCTATCCTCTTTAAGGCTCAGGGAGCCCTTTACTGTAATGTCAAAACAATTATCTCCTATTACGAGCACACTACGCGTTTTCAACACTTCTCACCTTTTTGACAAATTCTCTTACCTTTGAAAGGTCTTTTTTACCATGCCCATTTAGGAGATCGAGCGAGGTTTTTGCGTCCACCCCAAAAGGACGAACGATTCTTATTGCATCTTGAACATTGTCAGGGGAAAGACCACCGCCTAGTATAACAGGTTTATAAACTGTCTGCACAATTTTGGCACTAATCGTCCAATCGTGAGTTCTTCCACTTGCTCCAACAAAACCTAGCATCTGTTTGCTTTCAAAAGGGGAATCAAGCATTATAAAGTCTACATACTCCTGAATGCTTTCTGCGTATTTGATAGAAGAAGCATCTTGCACTGGAACGGCATACATAAGGCTTACCCCTTCGTCGTTTAGCATCTCTTTAAGTATAGAGAGCTTTTCAATTGGAAGTTCCCTGCACAGGTGAAATATATTGGGACGAACACTCTTTATCCATAACATTATCTCGTTAAATTCAACGGTATCCACAATAAGTGAAGCAATTTTACCGTAGTCTTTAATAATTGAAGTAAGCCGCATTGCTTTTTTGCGTGAGACGATGCCACGCTGAGGGTTCCCCTTTTCGCTTGCAACAATTCCTATGTGGTCAACTCCCATTTCACATAGCGCCAGAGCATCAGGCTCATTAGTTATTGCATAAATTTGTATTATCACTTTCTCCTGCTTTTCCTTTCTTTTAGAAATGTTTCAAACTCTTTTAACGACTTTGCGTTTATCACATCATCCTTGGTGAGCCACGCCCTACGCGCAACTCCTACGCCGTAAAACATATTATGAAGCGAATCTATAGAATGTGCATCAGTATCTATCGAAAGCCTTAAACCATACTCTTCTTTTGCCTTTTTCGCATTTAAATCGTTCAGGTCAAGCCTTTCTGGCGACGAATTAATTTCAAAAACAGTCCCCCGTTTTTTTGCTTCTGAAAATAATTTATCCAGGTCAAGGTCAAAACCACCTCTCCCATTCAGAATCCTTCCTGTAGGATGTACAATAATCCTAACATACGGATTTCTAATTGCGGAAAGGATCATCCTTTTTGTCATTTGTTCTTTGCTCTGATTAAAAGCAGTATGAATACCTGCAAGGCAAATGTCAAAAATACCTAACTGTTCGTCAGAAAAATCAAGCTCTCCATCTGTAAGAATGTTAAGCTCTGTGCCGAGGAAAATTTTAAACGGCGCATACTTTTTATTCAAAGTCTCTATTTCTTTTTTCTCTTCCAAATATCGCTCCATAGATAGGCCATTTGCAATGCCAAGTGCTTTTGCATGATCAGAAATTACTATATACTCATACCCTAATTTCATTGCTTCTTTTGCCATATCCTCAATGGAAGCAGTACCATCTGAATATGTAGTATGCATATGCAAGTCACCTTTTATATCTTTTAGTTCTATAAGTACTGGAATCCTGTGTTCTTCTGCAAGTTCAATTTCCCCACGATCCTCTCGCATCTCAGGTGGTATCCACTGAAGCCCTAATGCTTCGTAAACATCTTCTTCTCTTTCACCTGCAATTTTTTTGTTAGTTGATAAATCAAACACTCCGTATTCATTTATTTTTAATCCTTTCTTAATCGCAAGCTCCCTTAAGTGTATGTTATGCTGCCTTGAGCCAGTAAAGTACTGTATAGCAGCACCAAACGAAGAAGGTTCAACTACACGCAAATCTACCTGGAGATTTTCGTGCGTAAGAATTGAAGTTTTAGTATCACCTTTTACGATGACTTCCTTCACTTGAGGAAGTTTTACAAACTCATCCATTACTTTATCAGGTTTTTCAGATGTAACGAGTATGTCAATGTCTCCAATTGTTTCTTTCATTCTTCTAATGCTGCCACATACCTGAATTTTATCTACCGGGGAATTTTCTTTCAGTTCCTGCACTATGCTTTGTGCAAGTGGATACGCGATACCTAAAAGCACTCTATCCACTGTCTTATCTCTCATACTTTTCAGGCCTTCTAATATTTTTTTCTCAGTTTTTTCTCCAAAACCAGGAAGATTTCTTATTTTGCCAGACTCAGCAGCCTTTCTTAGTTCATCCACAGTTTTTATACCCAATGTTTCGTAAAGTATTTTTGCGCGTTTGGCACCAAGCCCAGGTACCTTTTCGAGTTCTAGAAGAGAAGGCGGTACTTTTTCTTTAAGCATTTCAAGTTTTTCAATTTTACCTGTATTTAAGTACTGTTCAATTTTTTCCGCTATACTCTTGCCAATGCCTTTTATTTCAGTAAGCTTGTTTTCTTTTGCAAGGTCCTCTATCGGAACGGTCAAGTTCTCTATTCTACGCGCTGCTTCAAGGTATGCACGAACCTTGAAAGGATTTTCACCTGCAATTTCTGCAAGTTTTGCAAGCTCATAAAATTTTTCGGCAACCTCTTTATTACGCATAAACTATACATCTCCTTTTACTTCTTTTTCTAACCTATCAAAGTAAACTTCCATAAAGTGAAGTCTTTCTTTTGCAATCTGTTTTGCTTCTTCCGTAAAAAGCCTTTCAGGTATCTTTTTAAATTTAGTCTCGTACTCAATATTCACGGAATGTTTACTAATATCCTTTATCCTACCTGTTGCTTTACCATTTACAAGGTTTTCTTTTTCGTACTTATCAAGATCTTCTATAGGCATATAGAGCTTTTCCCCCATCTGCCCTGCAATCATATACGCCCTGGCGATACCAACTGCACCTATTGCATCTAATTTGTCTGCATCGAAAAGGATACGACCTTCAATGTACTTTGGTTTTCTATCAGCACGAAACCTATGTGAGCGAATAGAATCTACGATTACTTCAATTTTCTTCTCTGGGTAGTTAAAACTTCTCAGGATGTTTGCTGCTATTTCAGCACCAAGCAATGCATGGTCTATACTGCCAGTTTTATCTTCGTCCTCTTTCATACGAGCTATGTCGTGTAAAAGCACTGAAAGTTCAAGCACTTCCACATCCACGCCTTTCATTCTCCGCGCAATCAACTTCGCATTCTGCAAAACTCTGAATGTGTGGTCAAGGTCGTGTGCGGAAGACGAAAGTTCTTTTTCCACAATATCTTTCACTTTATCAAATAAGCTCTTCACTAATACCTCCTTATTTAATTATAACAGGTTTTGAGTCATAAATAAAAAACACCGGCTTATTTACCGGTGACCTCTAATCTTTCACAAAAAACATTCGCTATTATTCAACACTTTTAGGCCAAAAATATTTTTTACCTATTTCCTTCAGCTTGTCATAGTCAGGCACTACATAAGAGATACCATCTATATACTTGTCTTCCCCAGGAAATGGGATAATATTTAAGTCTTTTGAAGTATCGTTTTTTAGAAGCAGCGCAAGTTTCGTAAACTGCGCAGGAGTGATGTTTGTATAAATTGCCTCGCTTATTGCTTTAGATATTTGCGGTAACTTCCAGATCGTCCTTAAATTTTTTGTTTGGTTAATTAGCGCTTCTATCAGTTTTTCCTGTCGCGCTACGCGACCGTGTATTTTACCGTCAGGCGTCCTCGTAAAGTCTCCGTATCGGTCATAGCGAAAACGAGCGTATTCCAATGCCTTTTCACCATCAAGGTGCTGAAGTCCGGGACTTAAATCTATATTCACATCCCCCAGCTTAGAATGGTAGTGCATAGGCTCGGTAACATCTATAGTAACGCCTCCCAATGCATCAATAACCTTTTTAAAACCATTAAAGTTAAAAACGACAAAATACGGGATGCTTCCGTCAGGAAGCCCAAGCAAATTTTCTATTGTTTTGATAGAGAGTTTTATACCACCGTCACTATAAAAGAGGGAATTATATGCAGCGTTGACCTTATTAAACCCGTGCCCCGGGATTTCTACGCGTGAATCACGAGGAATAGACATTAAATTGATTTTTTTAGTTTTTGGATTAATGTTAACGAGTATAATTACATCTGAACGACCAGAAGCATCCCAAGATCTCTGATCACTTCCTAATATAAGGATATTTATCGTCTTTGTGAAGTCAAGAGGCACAGTACTAACTTTAGGTTTATTGTTGTTTGCACTCCTACCGTTTTCGTTAATACCACTAAAATTCTTCGCCGTAAGAAATACATAGACACCTACAACGAGAATCGCTGCTATGATTACTAAAACAGTTATAGCTTTAAGAACTTTCATACTATAAAAGTTTAACCAAATAAGGAATAAATAAAAGAGATACAGTAACCATGAGCTTTATAAGTATGTTAAGCGAAGGCCCTGCTGTATCCTTTAATGGGTCACCTACAGTATCCCCCACGACACTTGCTCTATGTGCTTCAGAACCCTTGCCTCCAAAATTTCCTTGCTCAATAAATTTTTTAGAATTATCCCAGCTTGCACCAGCATTTGCCATGTAAATAGCAAGGAGAACACCAGAAATAAGAGCACCTACAAGTAAACCTCCCAGTGCATTCTTTCCGTACTTCCAGAAAGCAAAAAATGTTGCAAATGGAGCAATAACCGCAATCGCAGACGGTAAAATCATATTTTTTAAAGCACCTTTTGTGCTAATTGCGACGCAACGCTTGTAATCTGGATCTGCTTTTCCCAGCATAAGCCCAGGAATTTCGTGGAACTGTCTTCTGACTTCTTCAACCATAAGATTAGCAGTATCACTTACGGCCATAATAGAGAACGAAGAGAATAGGTATGGCAAAGCACCACCAATTAAAGCACCTGCAACGACATATGGAGAAAGCATGTTAATTGATGAAAGATTTACCGCTTTTGCGTACGAAGAAAATAGTGCAAGTGCGGTAAGCGCCGCAGAACCAATCGCAAATCCTTTACCCATTGCAGCAGTCGTGTTTCCAAGTGCATCCAGTATGTCAGTTCTTTCTCTTACTTCCTCAGGCAATCCAGACATCTCTGCAATTCCACCCGCATTATCCGCAATAGGACCATATGCATCCACACTTAAGTTTATACCCAGCGTAGCCAGCATTCCTATTCCAGCAAGAGCAATACCAAACAAACCTGCCGTAAGATAGGCTACTACTACACCTACTGCAATGAATATCAGTGGCAAAAATGTACTCTGCAAACCTACAGCCATGCCAGAAAGAATTGTCGTAGCAGCACCTCCTTCTGAAGACGACTTTGCTATAATTTTTATTGGGTTACCACTCGTATAGTACTGTGTAATAAATCCAATCGCAAGTCCTACTACGAGGCCTGATAAAATCGCAAAGAAAGTGCCAATATTGTGAATAACAGAAACCGATAAGTACCACATAAACAAAACTGCAACAACATTTGCAACAACTGTGCCTATATTTAATGCCTTCTGAGGATTTACATTACCATGTGCGATTAAAAGCACAGATAACACTCCTATTATAGAAGCAAGAATACCATAACCTGCAATAAGATAAACAAACTTTACACCTGAAATACCAAAAGCAAAACTTCCAAGAATTACACCACTTAAAATAGAGCCTACATAAGATTCGTACAGGTCTGCACCCATCCCCGCTGTATCTCCAACATCGTCGCCTACATTGTCTGCGATTACTGCAGGATTTCTCGGGTCATCTTCGGGAATCCCGGCCTCTATTTTACCTACGAGGTCCGCTCCTACATCAGCTGCTTTCGTATATATACCACCACCAACGCGTGCAAATAAAGCAACAAAACTGGCACCCATCGAGTAACCCGTAATTACGATAAGGGGGTTAATAGTTTTGGATAAGAAGTGAAGAGCAAAAAGATATGTAGAAATAGAACCCAGAATGCCAAGTCCTGTAACAGTCAAACCCATAACAGAGCCACCAGAAAATGCGACTTTTAGTGCTTCACCAAGGCTCGTACGCGCAGCCTGTGCAGTTCTTCCGTTTGCACGAGTTGCGATAGCCATTCCAAGATATCCAGACAAGACAGAAAGTATAGTTCCCAGAACAAAACTTATTGCAACATAGGGAGATATAATAAACCATATAATAGCAGCAAAAATTATAACCCAGATCGACATAGTTTTATATTCTTCTATAAGGAAAGCAGATGCACCATGTTGAATAGCACGAGAGATTTTAACCATTACTTCATTCCCAGAACTTTTCTTTATTACGATAATACCGAGAAATAGAGCGACAATCAAGGATAAAAGACCAAATACAAAAACAATACCAAAACTCTCCATCTTAACCTCCCTCACAAATTATTATGGAGCCGGCGATCTGACTTGAACAGACGACCTGCTGATTACGAATCAGCTGCTCTACCAACTGAGCTACGCCGGCACCCACTAAAAGTAAAATCTTTAAATAAAAATGGAGCGGAAGACGGGATTCGAACCCGCGACAGCTGCCTTGGCAAGGCAGTGCTCTACCCCTGAGCTACTCCCGCTCTAAAAGTGGCGGGATCGATGGGATTTGAACCCACGGTCTCCGGCGTGACAGGCCGGCGTGTTGAACCGCTACACCACGACCCCACTCTTTGCGATATTATATAAAATTTATCCAATATTGCAAGCCTTACAGGTGGTGGGCGAAACAGGATTCGAACCTGTGACCCCTTCCGTGTGAGGGAAGTGCTCTACCACTGAGCCATCCGCCCACAACATTGGTGCCCTCGAGGAGAGTCGAACTCCTGCCGCCGCCTTGAAAGGGCGATGTCCTAACCGCTAGACCACGAGGGCATTGGTGAGCCGTACAGGATTCGAACCTGTGACCCTCTGCTTAAAAGGCAGATGCTCTACCTGCTGAGCTAACGGCCCATTGCCTTTACTATAATACGAATATTCTTTTTCATGTCAAGAGCTTTATAAAAATTAAGAGTTTGCCATCTGTTCGAATCGCGTATACTCACTCACAAATACCAGAGACACAGACCCAGTAGGTCCATTCCTGTGTTTAGCAACATACAGCTCTATAAGATTTTTCTCTTCAGGGTTGGGCCTGTAAAGGAACATTACTATATCAGCGTCCTGCTCAATTGATCCAGATTCTCTTAGGTCGGAAAGCATAGGGCGTTTATCATCTCTCCTGTCAATTGCACGACTAAGCTGTGAAAGTACTACAACCGGTATGTCAAGTTCGCGTGCAAGGTTCTTTAGCCCCCTCGTTATATTCGAAATTTCTATGACGCGATTTTCTACACGACCTTTACTCCTAATAAGCTGAAGATAATCAATTATCAAAAGATCGATGTCCTGTTCTATTTTTAGTCTTCTTGCTTTTGCCCTGATGTCTGTAAGCGTAATGTCAGTACTGTCGTCTATAAAAATTCTCGACTCAAATAAATTACTATATGCTTCAGTAAGTTTCGGCCAATCTCTGTCTGACAGATACCCCGTTTTAAGTCGGTATAAATTTACTTTTGCTTCAGAACACAACATTCGCTCTATAAGCTGTTCCTTTGACATTTCAAGACTAAAAATGGCTACACTAAGACCATTTCTTATAGCCATATTTTCTGCTATATTTATTGCAAGCGATGTTTTACCAACGCTAGGACGCGCTGCAATAATAATCAAATCTGACTTCTGAAAACCACCGGTGATTTTATCAATATCTTCGTAACCTGTAGAAAGACCTGATATACCACTTTTCTTTTTAAACCTTTCTTCAATTTCGTTAAAACTCTGAGGAATAAAGTCCCTTAGCTGAACAAAATACGAACCAGTCCTTTTCTGAGACAAAGAAAAGATTTTTTTCTCAGCACGATCTATAAGAACATCGATATCCGTAGCTTCATCAAAACCCATCTCTGAAATTTCACTGCCAATTTTAATAAGCTGCCTCAAAAGCGACTTTTCTTTTACAATACGCGCATAGTAATCTGCGTTTGCAGAATTCGGCACCGCGTCAGCAAGCTTAGCAAGATAGGTAATACCGCCCACACTTTCGAGTTTCTTCCTGGACTTTAATTCGTCAGAAACAGAAATAATGTCAATAGGTTTTTGTTCGAGGGCCAGATCAAATATTGCCTTTATAATTTCTCTGTGTTCGTCAAAGTAGAAGTCAGACGGGTCTACAACATCAGCTACACGATAAGCAGCATCACGATCTATGAGCAAGGCTCCTATTACGGACTGTTCAGCCTCAGCATTATAAGGAGGAAGCTTTAGATTCTCCTTATCCTGCGGCATATTATTCACCCTTTTCTACCAGTATTGTAAGAGACGCACTGATGTCTTTGTATAGTTTTACAGGTACGACATATCTACCAAGTTTTTTAATTGGTTTTTCCAACTTGACCTGCTTCTTCGTAATTGGAATGTTAAATACTTTCTTAATTTTCTCTTCGATGTCCGATGATGTAATAGAACCAAACAATTTATCATTTTCACCTGATTTTACGATAAACTTTAGTGGTTTTGATTCGAGCAACTTTTTGTCGCTTTCTGCTCTTAGCTTCTTTGCTTCTTCCTCGTTTTTAATCTTATCAACGACAGTTTTTGCACCCTTCTCGCTTATTTCTTTAGCAAGACCTTTAGGAATCAGATAATTCAAAGCGTAGCCTCTGGAAACAGAGACCACGCTTCTTGCTTTCCCCAAACCTTTTACATTCTTAAGCAGTAGAACTTTTACTTTCATCTTTTAACATACGGAAGGAGCGCCATTTCTCTCGCTCGTTTAATTGCCACAGAAAGCTGCCTCTGATGTTTAGCACAAAGCCCGGTTACTCTGCGAGGAAGTATCTTGCCTTTCTCACTAATAAATCTTGAGAGTTTAGCAATATCTTTATAGTCTATCTCTTCTATACCTTTTGCACAAAACATACAAACTTTCTTTCTTGGCCTATAAAAATACGACTTCTTTCTTGGTTTTCTTGTATTGTTATCCATCTGTAAACCTCCTTACTTTATGTGAATGGAACATCGGGTTCAGAACCCTCTTCGTTTTCGCCTTCATTGGTAGAAACTTCACCTTTGGCTTTATTTCTCGGCAGAAACTTGGCATCGTTTGCAATAATTTCAGTTACCCACTTTTTAACACCGTCAGTTTCGTAACTACGAATATTTAACCTTCCTTCAACAAGGACGAGGTCTCCCTTCTTAAAATTATTTTCCACCTTTTCGGCTAATCTATTCCAAGCTATTATCGTTATAAAAAATGTTTCCTGTTGCCAATCGGGCTGGTCTTTTATTTTATAACTACGATTCACGGCAATCCTGAATTGTGCTACTTCTGCACCATTAGGTGTATATCTTATATCAGGGTCTGCAACGAGCCTTCCCGTCAAAATAACTTTATTATAATCGGAAGCCATGGCTATCCTTCCTTGGTTTTAACTTCTTCACTGACAGATTCGGCTGGCTTATTCTTCTCGTCTGTTGGCTTGCTACTTACAGTCTGCTTTTGGACAACGGGTGCACTCTTTTTCTTCAAGATCATTTCTCTTAGGAAGCCATCGTTAATTCGCATAAAATACTTCAGTTCAGATAGGTTCTCCGGTGGAAACTTTATATAGGTAAGAATGTAGTAACCACTGGTGTACTTCTTTATAGGGTACGCCAGTGTCCTAGTACCCCACCTATTTTCACTAATCACCTCTCCACCTTTTTGCTCGATAAAAGCATTTAACTTTTTCACCAATTCTTCCCTTTCTGCTTCAGATAAAGCAGGAGAGAGAATGTACAAAATTTCATAATAATTCATATATACCTCCTTGCGGTCTATTTTTGCTTTACGACTTTACATAGCCGTAAAGAAAGAGTTTTTTAATCTTCAGTGAATTATACGAATATTAAAAATTTAATCAATACTAATATAAATTTCAAATAAAAAATTAAATTGCATTAATTGCTTTTACTACCTAACTTTTTACTAACCTTCTCGTCTATCCGTTCTGTTTCTCTTACTTTCAGAATGTTTTCATTCTCCGTTTCTTTCTTGACATTTGCAATTGCACCATTACCATTTTTACCATTAGTCGCCCTCTTTTCCTCCACAATGCTTTTATTAGGAATCCGACTACTACCCTTTGTGAAATCTTTGCTTTTTCCTGAAAGAGGTTTTTTAGCCGTATCACTGTTAAATCGCAACATTCGACTTATTGCAATACCGTTCGTAAAAACTTTTCCTGCGTGACCCATAATTAAAGTAGAAATCGCAAACAATAAAGAATAGAGCCCTACTAAGATAAAAAAATTCTTCTCGTTATAGATGAAAAATAACACATCAAAGTTATTGGCTATCATACGATTCATTAAAAAATAAATAGGTATAGAAAAGAAACCTATTAGAAAACCAGAAACTTCACTAAACGACAAAACTGCTATAATAAGAGTTACACCTACGAGAAAGTACAAATAACTGTAAAAATAATTCAAAAGTACAGGATACATCGCCTTTTGTTCTGCCAGGACTACAAACGCGGAGAAAAGTATTGAAACCAAAAAGAATATAACGGGCATAGCAATGTCTTTTTTTATGCGCCACTTTTCATTGGAAGACCTACTCAAAAGATGCCTGCCAATGTACAAGAGTAAACTTGCCAATATGCCTGAAACGAGCAGTATCCCACTAAGCACATAAACCTCAAGATTTATTGGATAGCCAAAATAAAGCTTCGTCCCCAGATACGCAATTATATAACAAACAAGCGAGAATAAAGCATTAATGAAATTACCCGAAAAAGTAACGAGTAGAAGAACTACGAGTAAGGATAATAATAGCGAAAGAAAGGTAAAACTTATCGCATTAAAATGCCCCCAATTGAGGAGAGGAAGCACACCCTCTCCCCATGATATCAATACACCAAAGATTATGCTCAGCGCCACAAAAGGGACAAATTTTCTCATTTTATTAATTCAATCTTTTTAGATAAGAACACCCTATAAGCCTCGTACGAAGCATAAAGATCTGCCTTTGAAGCAATCTCGTGCGGTGCGTGCATAGACAGAAGGGCAGGACCAGCATCAATAGTTTCTATACCTCTTCTTGCAAGAAATTTTGCAATGGTTCCGCCTCCACCCACATCAACTTTTCCGAGTTCTCCAATTTGCCACGGTACTTCGTTATCGTTAAATAACTTTCTTATTGCATAAACAAGTTCAGCAGAAGCATCACTGGAATTATACTTCCCGCCAGAGCCAGTAAACTTAGTCACCACAATTCCATGTCCAAACTTTGCCGCATTTTGTTCTTCAAAGACTTCAGGGTAAAGCGGATCAATAGCTGCGTTTACATCTGCAGAAAGTGCAAACGACCTGTGAAGAACTTCCCTTACCGAAATACCACTAATACCGGAGGCTTTCATGTATTTTTCCAATGCATATTCAAGAAAATCGCTTTGTGACCCGGTTGTTCCTTCGCTTCCTATTTCCTCTTTATCCATTAGCATCACTAAGGCAGCTCTTTCAGGAATATTTGTATCGAGCAATCCCCTAAAAGCAGCATATGCACAAATCTTATCGTCGTGCCCGTAACTCAGTATTGCTCCTTTGTCAAACCCGACATCCCGTGCGACACCAGCAGGAACAAGAGTAATTTCTGCTGAGATAAAATCTTCTTCTACCAGACCGTATTCTCTATGAAGAATTTCCAATACCGCTTTTTTAACACTTTCCTTGCCATCTTTTCCTTTTTCAGGTATAGAACCAATAATTGGGTCAAGGGCTTCGCCTTCTATTACTTCACGGGCAGGTTTTTCCATTTGTTTTCTACCAAGATGCGGTAAAAGATCCGAAATAACAAAAACTGGGTCCTCAGGAGACTCCCCCAATGAGAGTTCCACCTTTTCTCCACTTTTTAGTATAACAACACCGTGAATTGCAAGAGGAATGGTAGCCCATTGATACTTCTTAATTCCACCATAATAATGCGTTTTTAGCAATGCTACATCAAACTTCTCATACAAAGGATTTTGCTTAATGTCAATTCGTGGAGAATCAATGTGTGCAACGACGATATTAATACCCTGAGTGATGTCCGCTTTTCCGTTTTTAAAAATTAAAACACTTTTCAGATCGTTTACGGCAAAAAAATCTTCACCTGAGTAACTTTCCAAAAAGAGATCCTTAAAGCCTGCCTTCTCTGCTTCACCTATAGCAAAGTTTACGACTTCACGCTCGGTCTTATTTTTAGAAATAAATTCTTTGTAGCCCTCAGCAAAATCCATCACCTCGGGTTTTTGTAACCTAAACCAAGCATTTTTGTTTTTATATTCTAAATTTTCCATTTTTCACCTCCAGTTTATTATAAAAACATTTGCATAAAAATCAATTTACTATAAAATAAGGCAAAGGAGAAAAGGCTTATGCCAATGAAAGGTAACTTACAAGATTTTAAATTAGAAGAAGTCCTTCAGATGATTACTGCAGGCAAAAAAAGTGGAAAATTGGAAATAAATGCCGGAAATAGAAGATATAGGATTTACTTCAAGAATGGTGAAATTGTACATGCATCTGCTCCGTATTCTACAGGAGAGGATGCAATAAAGGATGTATTTCTTGAAGAAAGTGGTAGATTTGAATTCATACAAAACATCATACTTCCACCTAAAACGATTAGAAAGGACAATATGAACATCATTTTTCAGGGCATAAGTGTGCGTGAAGAGTGTAGTAAAATAAGAGATGTTTTTAGCGGTAAAGCAAAAATTACAATATCAAGCGATGCCGAGAAGGTTTCCTTAAACGAAGTAGAATGGAAACTTGTTAAAAGTATAACCGAAGGGAAAAACATAAATGAAATTCTGGAAAAAGAAAGTTTATCTTATTATGAAGCATGTAAAATATTATCAAACATACTTAAAAAGGGATTGCTGAAAATAACATAGGAGGTGGCGCAATAATGCAGGAAGACGAAAGGCTCTCAAAGGTACAAATCGTCCTTACTGAAGAAGAAAGTAACGCAATTAACGAAATGTTTGGGGAATATCTGGCAGATTCCGAGGCAAAGGACATCATTTTGTTAAATAAGAGTGGGGAATTAATAGCAAAAAGTGGAGACATTACCTCCGATGCCGCAGTAATGGTTTCTGCGCTTGCAGCAGGCGTATTCTCCGCAACAAATGAACTTGCAAGGCTTCTTGGCGAAAAAGAATTTACGATCACATTCCACCAGGGACAGGAAACAAACATTCACATATCTTTAATCACACCTACTGTACTACTTGCTATTATATTCGATAACAGAGCACCCATAGGTGCAATAAGATTCTGGGCCAAAAAGATAGGGAATAGCGTTAAAGAAATTATTAAAAAAGCAGAGACAAGAAGTAAAAAGCAAGAAGCCCCTAAAGGCATTGGTCAAGACATCGGCAACGAAATAGACAACCTTTTTTAATCGGAGGCCAAGTTGAGCACTTTTAACTTCGCAAGGAAAGAAATTTCCTTTAAGATAGTATATTACGGTCCGGCACTTAGCGGCAAGACTACGAGTTTACGGTTCATTTATGGCAAATTACCTGAGAAAGTAAAAGGTGGTTTTACGAGTATTGCAACCGAAACAGAACGCACACTATTTTTTGACTTCTTACCACTAGAGCTTGGCTCCATTAAAGGATTCAAAATCAGGCTCAGCCTGTACACAGTACCAGGACAGTTTATCTATAAACTAACGAGAAAGTCTGTTTTGCGTTCTACTGATGGAATAATATTTGTAGCAGATTCTCAAAGGAGAAAAAAAGAGGAAAACATTTACAGTTACAATGACATGCTGGAGAACCTGGACGATTTCGGAGAGTCTCTCGATAAAATTCCACTTGTATTCCAATACAACAAAAGAGATATGGAAGACATTATGAGTGTAGAAGAGATGCAGGAGATGCTTAACAAGGAAAATAAATATCCGTACTTTGAGACTGTTGCACTACAAGGTATTGGTGTATTAGAAGCCCTAAAAATGATGACAAAACTCGTCGTTTCAAAAATATAGAATGAGCTGGCCAAAATTTATAGGAATAGCAGGCGGTACTGGTTCCGGGAAAACAACAGTTGCAAAAATCATTCAGCAAAAGTTAGGGAATGATAAAACTTGCATTATATCTATGGATTCCTATTACAAAGACTTCCCTAACCTACCGTTGTCAAAGAGAAAAAAAATCAATTACGACCACCCATCCGCATTTGACATCAGGCTGTTCAAATCACATCTGTTAAAGCTAAAAGAGGGAAAGTGTATAGAAGTACCAGAGTATTCCTTTGCTCAGTACGCAAGAAGTGGAAAATTCAAAAAAGTATGTCCGGCCCCTATAGTAATAGTAGAGGGCATCTTACTTTTCTACTTTGAAGACATTAGAGATCTGTTTGATATAAAAATATTTATTGATGCAGATGCAGATGTCCGCATTATAAGGAGAATAAGAAGAGATGTGCTTAAAAGGGGTAGAGACCTTGGTTCTGTAACGAAACAATATCTCGATACCGTTCGACCCATGCACATACAATTTGTGGAGCCTACCAAGCGGTTTGCAGACATCATTATTCCACGAGGTGGAAAAAATGAGATTGCAATGGACATCATAATGGCTAAAATTACTTCTTTACTAAATGAGTATAAGAAACATTAACCGTACTGCAACCAACCATTCGTAAAACCAAACTTCCTTAGCAAGTGTGATGCACGCAAAAATTCTTCTTTTGTAACCTTCCGACTTATCTCAGGATATTCCTTTGCACGATGGACTGGTACATATTGACTCATTAAACTTATGTGCACTCTATTTCCAACGCATTCTGATATAATTTCGAGAATTTTCTCTAACTCCTTAAGTCCATTAGGAAACAAAAGTAGCCGTATAATAAGCCCTTTAACTGCCGTACCGTCTTTTCCAATTTTAAGATTACCTACTTGCTTATACATCTCTATCAATGCTTCTTTTGCGATTTCCTTGTAAAAGGGTGCAGAAGAATACTTTACCGCATGCTCATTAAAAGCATATCTGAAGTCTGTTAAATATACATCCACAAAACCGTTTAGTAATCGCAATACCCTAACAGATTCGTATCCACTCGTATTGTAAACAATAGGAATAGCGAGCCCTTTATCCCTTGCTATTTTTATCGCAGCAGTTACCTGCGGCAGATAATGCGTTGCAGTAATCAGATTTATATTTGCAGCTCTTTTACTTTGTAGGTCAAGCATTATATTTGACAGTTCACGCACGCTAACGAAATGTCCTTTTCCATACTGGCTAAAATTAAAGTTCTGGCAATACACACACTTCAAATTACAGTGGCTAAAAAAAATAGCACCAGAGCCATTCACTCCACTAAGAGGCGGCTCTTCGCCTTTATACAATGTATAAGAAGAAATTTTAACCCTTTGCGAAGCATTACATATACCACGCTCACCTTCAAGCCTTCTAGCCCCACAATTCAATGGACACAAAAAGCAAGGAGATAATAATTCATATAATTTTTTAATCTGGTGTAATTCTTGCTCTGGTTTTAAACTCATCTATAGCTCTCTCACTCGCCTTTACAAATTCTTTTTTTCTTAACGCCTTTTTAACTTTAAAGAATCGTTCTGGAATAATACCAAAATTTGCACGCATCGGCTGAGGTGTTTCAAGAGAATTTCTCACAATAAAGCGAATCAGGCTGCCTAACATAGTTTCGTCCGGCATTTTTACTGGATTTAAACCCTTGAAGAGCCTTGCAGCATTTATACCCGTAAAAAGGCCTGTAGAAATCGCTTCAACATACCCTTCGACCCCGCTTATTTGGCCTGCAAAGAAAATTTCCGGACGAGACTTAAGCTGCAAAAATTCGTTCAATAGAGCAGATGATTTTATGTACGCATTTTTATGAATAGAGCCAAAACGCACAAATTCCGCCTTCTCAAGCCCTGGTATAAGCCTGAATACTCTCTTTTGCTCAGAATACTTAAGGGCTGTCTGGAAACCAACGAGTTCATAGAGGGTGCCTTCTATGTTTTCCTTTCTGAGTTGCACAACCGCGTAATAACTCTTAGAAAATCCCTTCGGTCTAAGCGGACCGAAACGTAAAGCGTCCCTGCCACGCAGTGCAATTTCCTCTACCGGAAGACAGGCCTCAAAAAATTTTTTATCGAAGTCGTGCGGAAGGTGTCTCTCCGCTGTTATTAATGCATTATAGAAATTCTCGTATTCTTCTTTTGTAAACGGCGCATTCAAGTAATCTGCAGGCTGGTCATACCTTCCTCCAAAAAACAACTTTTCCAAATTAAGTGATTCGAAAGTAACCACCGGGGAAAGCGCATCGTAAAAATAAAGATCCTTAATACCAAGAGAATCTTTAAGATAATTTAATAAACCCTCACTCGTAAGAGGGCCTGTGGCAATAATAGTAATTCCCTCGGGAATTTCTGTAACTTCTTCTCTAATTACATTAATAAAAGGATTTTCTTTAATAAGATTCGTAACTTTTTGAGCAAAACAGTCTCTGTCTACGGCAATGGCCTTCCCGGCAGGTACTCTGCAAATCTCTGCAACTTCAAGCAATATAGAGCCAAGGGCTTTTGCCTCGTTCTTTAGAAGCCCCCTACCATTTTCCAGGTTTACAGAACCGAAGGAATTGCTGCACACAATTTCGCCAAAGAGCCCACTTTTATGAGCCTCAGTTAGTTTATACGGCCTCATTTCGTAAAGATTAACTTTAATACCACTTCGTGCAATCTGAAGTGCAGCTTCAGATCCGGCAAGCCCACCGCCAATTACATTAACTGTCATACTTTAAAGTATCTACCTCCGTTTCTCTTGATCAATCCCTTTACCTCCATGTATGTAAGAAGTGAAATTAACTTTTGCTCACTTATACCAGTTTTTTCAGAGATTCCCATAAGAGTTTCCATGCTATTGTCCAGAACAGAAATGACTTTTTCCTCATCGGCTGAGAACTTCTTGCTTTTTGCTTTTTCAACAAACAAGCCCTTAAACACAGAAACATAAGTAAGTACATCGTTAGGCTCAGTAATGGGAATAGCGCCGTCCTTTATTAGCATATTCGTACCTTCGCTCATTTTACTCGTAATGTTCCCTGGCACTGCGAATACATCGCGCCCCTGCTCGGCAGCAAGACGGGCAGTAATGAGGGAGCCGCTTTTCTTCGCAGCCTCCACGACAATTGTAGCATAACTGAGACCGCTGATGATCCTATTTCTGAATGGAAAGTTAAAAGGTTTCGGTTCGGTTCCAAATGGAAATTCAGAAATCACCGCACCATAATCACTATAAATTTTCTCAGCCAGAAATTTGTTCGATGCAGGATAAATCCTATCAAGACCGCTTCCTATAACGGCAAAAGTCTTTCCACCAGCAGTAATTGCACCGCTATGAGCAGCGCTATCTATTCCCAGAGCAAGCCCGCTTACCATAATAATACCAAACCTCGCAAAAGATGCGGCAAACTTTTGCGCAACAGTCTGGCCGTACTTCGTACACTTTCTTGAACCAACAATACTAATCAAATATTTACCAGAAGATGATAAATCCCCCTTTACATAAAGAACGAGTGGGGGGTCACTAATCTCTTTCAGTAAAAATGGGTAATCTTCGTCTTCCATTGTTACGATTTTTACATCAAGGCTTTTTGCTTTTTTGATTTCTGCTTCAGCAAATTTTAGATCAGTATCGCTAAAAAATTCCTTAGTAGAAATGGTATTATTTTCTAAAAAATATCTATATACTTTAGAAAAGCGCCTTCTTTCTTTAAACCGCATACTGTTTAATGCCACATATCTTACTAAGTTCATTTTTCTATAATACACTATTTCAATGAATATTCAAATATGATATAATAGATTTCAGCCTCCAGGGCAAGGTGAGCGGACAAACAATCCGCAATTCCTGATCGGTGGTGATAGGTTTATGCCTTAAGCCCACGAGCCAAAAAGGCCGATTCGGTGAGAATCCGAAGCCGACAGTATAGTCTGGACGGAAGGAGGTGAACGCTGACCCTGGACAGCTATTTATGCAACAATCAAAACTGAGAGCAGTACTCTTTGCAGGTATTCTTGCAGCACTTGGATTCGTATTAATGAGGTTTACGGAATTCCCTTTAATTCCCTCAGCTGCTTTCCTCAAAACAGACCTTGGAGACCTTCCAGTACTACTTGGAACCATATTCCTTGGGCCATGGTACGGAATAGGAATGGTATTTACAAAAGATTTGCTTTATCTCTTAAGTGGAGGAGGTGGAGGCGGTATTTTAGGTGCATTCATTAACTTTATTGCCGTAGGTACACTTGCCTTTGTATTGGGACTATTTACTCAAAAAGCGAAAAACTATATTAGTATCACTATTGGCTTTATTACTGGAACAATCACAATGACAGTTTTAATGTTTTTCGTAAATATGTGGGCGGTTCCCACTTTCTGGTCACCTGGAATAACACATAAAGCACTTATGACTTACCTATACACTGTAAACCTCCCTTTCAATTTATTAAAAGGTGCACTCGACACTATTTTTACGCTTCTACTTTATGCTGCATTAAAAAAGAGGCAAAGAGTATAAAACAAATATGGGAGGCCTAATACCTCCCATATTAAATTCCAAAGATATATTTGTTTCTGTATTAATTTTTAACTTCTTTTCCAAGTGCTTCCTTTGCTTTACTAACTAATTCTTCAAAAGTTTTCTGGTCGTTAACTGCAAGATCTGCAAGCATCTTTCTGTCAATTTGAATGTTAGCTTTCTTTAATCCGTTCATAAATTTACTATAGGAAAGCCCAAACTGTCTTGAGAGCGCATTTATCCTTATAATCCAGAGATTCCTGAACTCTCTCTTCCTTTCTCTTCTATGAACATAAGAATTTTTCAAGGCATGCATAACAGCTTCGTTAGCTACTTTAAAGCGTTTAGACGCAGCCCCTCTATAACCCTTTGCCATTTTAAGAATTTTCTTATGCTTTCTCCTATTTACAACGCCGGCTTTTACTCTCATTTAACTCACTCTCCTTTCACTTTAAATAAGGAAGAAGCGCCTTTATGTTCTTCATGTCTTCTTTTGTTACGACCCTTTTTTTGAGTTGTCTTTTCTTTCTTTTCATTGTCTTTTTCTCAAGATGGTGACTATGCCCGGCACCATAAGCAACTATTTTTCCACTACCCGTTACTTTAAATCTTTTAGCTGCTGATTTTGTCGTTCGCATCTTTTTTTTCATTTTTATCTCTCCTTTCCTTCAATTTTTTCAATGTTTCCTTTGTTGGCTCCATATAGAAAATGAGATTCCTTCCTGACAGTTTTGGCTCACTTGAAACAGTTGCAACATCGGAAAGTGCATCAATAATCTTATGAGCAAGTTCAAATCCTTTTTCAGTATGCGCCATTTCCCTACCTCTAAACCAGATTTCAAGTTTAACACGATTTCCGGATTCAAGAAACTTCCTTACTTTTTTATTCTTTGTATCCAGGTCATTCTTATCAATCTTAAGTCTATAACGCATCTGCTTCATTTCAACTTTCATCTGCTTCTTCTTGGCTTCTTTTTCTTTCTTATTTTTCTCGTATAAGTACTTGCCTAAATCAACAATTTTGCAAACAGGGGGATTTGCACTTGGAGCAATTGCCACGAGATCGAGATTTTTGTCGCGTGCAATATTAAGCGCCTCACGAGAACTAACAATTCCCACTTGATTTCCATTTTCGTCAATTAATCGTACTTCTTTCCACCTAATTCTTTCGTTCGCAATAACATCTTTTTCTTTAATATTTTCACCTCCATAAAAAAATTAGGTAGCACGAGGCTACCTAATTTATAAAGTATTTTATTATAAAAAACCTTTTCGCAAGCCTCGAGCCGCTTAAGGTAGGGTAAAAACCCTTTTTCTTTAATTTTCTGACTTATTATACAGGTTTATTACTTTTAATCAATAGTTTTATTTTTAACTTCTTCTTTAATCATGTCAACAAACTCATTAAATTTAACCGGCCCTAGATTTCCCTTATGTCTTTTACGCACAGAAACAGTTCCATTTTCTACTTCCCTCTGTCCTATTACGAGAACATAAGGAATTTTTTCCTTTTCTGCATCACGAACTTTAGCATTCATCTTTTCGTTTCTCGAATCGAGTTCTACTCTTATATCATTGCTAAATAACTCATCGTAAACCTTTTTAGCATATTCCAACTGATTTTCAGAAATTGGCACAATCTTTACCTGAACAGGTGCAAGCCATGTTGGAAAAGCACCAGCATATTGCTCAATTAATGTTCCAAAGAATCGTTCCATAGAACCAAGTACGACCCTATGAAGCATAATTGGTCTGTGTGGATTTCCGTCTTTTCCTATGTAAGTTACATCAAATCTTTCGGGAAGGTTAAAGTCTACCTGGACAGTAGGACCCTGCCACTCTCTTCCCAATGCGTCGACCAACTTTACATCAATTTTTGGACCGTAAAATACGCCTTCACCTGGATCTATTTTGTAAGGCAGCCCTAACTTCTCCACTGCGACTTTTAGCGCATTAGTAGCAAGTTCCCAGTGTTCAAGTGAACCCACATACTTTTCGGGACGAGTAGACAGATAGATGTTGTACTTATCAAACCCAAATGTTTCAATCATAAACTTAGTAAAATCCAAAACACCTATAATTTCGTCCTCCAACTGTTCCGGAGTAACAAACAGGTGGGCGTCATCCTGAGTAAAGCCCCTAACTCTTAGTAGCCCGTGTAGTACTCCGGATTTTTCGTATCTATAAACTGTCCCAAGTTCCGCATACCTAATTGGTAAATCTCTATAACTCCGCATCCTTGACTTATAGACCATAATATGGAAAGGGCAGTTCATTGGTTTTACCATGTATTGCCCTTTGTCCACCTCCATAGGAGAGAACATGTTTTCTCTGTAAAAATCCCAGTGGCCTGAGATTTTCCACAAATCCACGCGAGCAATGTGCGGCGTGTACAAAAATTGATAACCACGCTTTATGTGTTCCTTTTTCCAGAAGTCCTCAATAACCATTCTTATCACAGCACCTTTAGGATGCCATAAAATAAGCCCTGGGCCCACATTTTCGTTAATACTAAACAAGTCTAATTCTTTCCCAAGCTTCCTATGGTCGCGTTTTTTCGCTTCGTCCAGGAAGTGAAGGTATTTCTTAAGGCTATTTTTAGTTGCAAAGGCAGTACCATATATACGCTGAAGCATTTTATTTTTTTCGTCTCCACGCCAATAAGCACCTGCAACAGAAAGAAGTTTAAAATTTTTCAAGTACCCCGTGGAAGGAATGTGAGGACCTCGACACAAATCTGTAAAATCCCCTTGAGTATAAATACTCACCGTATCGTCAGGAATTTCAGACAAAATTTCAAGTTTATATGTTTGACCTTTACTTCTAAAAAAGTTTTCTGCTTCCTTTTTTGATAGGACTCTCCTTTCGAATGGATAATTTTCTTTTACGATTTTCTTCATTTCTGATTCTATCTTTTCGAGGTCTTCAGGCGTAAAAGTATGGTCAAGATCAAAATCGTAGTAAAAGCCGTTTTCTATTGCAGGTCCTATAGTGTACTTAGCGTCCGGAAAGAAGTGTAACACCGCCTGTGCCATAATGTGAGATGCACTATGTCGCAAGATCTCTTCGCCCTCTTTAGAATTTATGTATATAGGAACAATTTCACAGTCACTTTCTAAACTATCTGACAGATCCAATAATTTATCTCCACACCTTACAGCAATAATATCTTTCTTATATAGACCAAGAGATTCGAGAGCCTCTTTCACTGATATACCTTTTTTAAAAAGAAGTTCTTTATCTCCTGCCTTTATTTTAATATTCTCTGACATTCGATTCCTCCTACCAGTAGATAAAGTTATGGTGGGCGATAGTGGAATCGAACCACTGACCTCTTCGGTGTCAACGAAGCGTTCTACCTCTGAACTAACCGCCCACTCTCTTATTATTTATACTGAAAAACAAATTCCTGTCAAGTATTTTACGGATTTAGATTAAAAAGAAAACCCCTCCACAAATTGGAGGGGTTTTCAAAGAACTTATGTTAACTAATTAGTGTTCACCTATATCTGCACGAATCTTTGCTGCAAGTTCTTTAAGCCCATTTTCAGGAGTCGTCTTTCCAAGATACACTTTTTGTAGTTCAGCAGAAATATCCCTCCTTGCAGTATTCCATGCAGCAGTTGGAGGCTCAGTCAAACAATTTGCAAGTTGATCGTAACCCGCCCTGAGGTCAGGATGCTCATTAAGGAAGTTCTGAAGGATAGGAAGCTTAAGAGCAGACTTTCTTACAGGAAGGTAACCAGATCCAACAGCCCAACGAGCAGTCTGTCTCGGTGAATCAAACCACTTAACAAACTTCCATGCACCCATTTGCTGTTCAGCAGTAGAGTTCGTTCCAAAGATTACGACATTTGTACCATACATTACGGAATGCTGACCTGCAGGACCTGCTGGAAGTTCTGCTTCAGCAAATTTAAACTTTCCACCCACTGCTTTATTAATGTAGTAGTAACTTGCAACGCTTGCAAAGATGAATGCACATCTCTGGTTTCCAAAGTCAGTCTGATACGCATACCTTGTCGTAATATGCATTGCTCCACTCTTCACGAGGTCGTTAAACTTTTGCATTGCAATGAGCCCTGCTGGTTCGCTAGTGTTGGGAGTTTTATCGAAGAGGACCTTTCTGTAGTCATTAGAGAGCACCTGTCCTCCATATTCGTAAACTCTTGCATACCATACATCTACAGATGGAGTATAAGACACACCCCACTGACTACCGTCAGACTTGGTAAGTGCTTTACAATCTTTTTCAAACTCGTCCCATGTCTTTGGAACAGAAAGTCCGTTCTTTTTAAGCATATCGATGTTATAGTACATCACAATGTCACTCTTGTTGAACGGGAGCATCCAGAGTTTCCCGTCAGGAAGATAACCGTCTTTCCACATGTTTTCAAAGAAGTCTTCTCTATCTTTTTTAAGAAGGCCTTCTGGACCATAAACAAACTTCTGCATAGGAATTAAGTAACCACCAGTAATGTACTGCGCTACCCAGTTTTCGTATGCCTGAGTAAGCACAGGTGGATTACCAGCTGCAATTGCTGCAATAGTTTTCTGCTGAAGCGGCCTGTAACTTGAGAAAGAGGTACTGTCAATTTCAATTCTTGGATGGGTAGCATTAAACTCTTTTACGAGAGCCTTTAGCGTATCGCCCTGCTTGTAGTTCATTGCATTCCAGAAGGATACTTTCACCGGTTTCCAGTCAGGAGAATACTTAATCGTTACGGAACGCTCAGTACCATTCCAGGTAACTTCCATTCCAAGAGTTTCAGCAACAAATCTTACAGGAACAACCGTTCTTGAAGTCTTTACAATAATTGTAGGTGGCGCATCAAGATAAACATCATACCCATTTGCCTGTGCTTTTACATCATCGATCTTCAAAATAGCGATATTCTTTCCAAGAGTAATAGTAACAGTCCTATCCTTAGGATTCCACTGAACATTTGCCCCCATTGCCTCAGATACAAATCTAATAGGCACCATAGTTCTGTTGTTCATTATTACTGGCGGTTGATCAAGAGGCTTTTCTACTCCATTCACATACGCCACCGGTTTACCAATGTAGATCTTAACAGTAGTTACATTTTCAGCAGCAGTTTTAGAGAAAGGTACAATAACTGTTACAGCAAGTAAAAGAGCAAGAATCAATGCAAGATACTTTTTCATACTACACACCTCCTCGTTTAATTTATTTTTAAATACTTTTTACTAACCTTTTAATGCACCTCTTGAAAGGCCTTCTATAAATTGTTTCTGGAAAATAAGGAACAGAATCAAAACGGGCGTCATTGCCATAGTTGCACCCGCAGTAAGCAACCCCCATTGCTGGCTTTCTTCTCCTAAATAGGAATTCAATGCCACCTCAAGAGGCCAGATGTGCGGGTCTCTTGCAACAATTAAAGGCCAGAGGAACGAATTCCAGCTGCCAAGAAACACAAATAACGATAATGTAAGCAGCATCGGCGTAGCCATAGGAACTGCAATAGAAAAGAAGTAGCGACCTATGGAACAACCGTCTACCTGCGCAGCTTCCCACAATTCGTTAGGAAGAGTCTTAAAGAACTGCCTCATAAGAAATATACCAAAAACACTTGCACCCCATGGAATGATCATTGCCTGGTAAGTATTAAGCCAATGCAGGTTTTTTAAAATTACATAGTTAGGAATAAGCAACATTTCCCCGGGTATCATCATAAGTCCTAATAAAAGCATAAATATTTTGTTCCTTCCTGGGAAGCGTATTTTTGCAAATGCAAACCCAGCAATAGTAGAATTAAATACAGACAAAAGTGTGGTAGTAGTAGCAATGAAAACTGTGTTCCATATAAACCTCCACCAGGAAATACCGAATGGTGGGTTGGTCCACATCTGTTTGTAATTGCCAAAATAAAAATCCGGAATAAGTTTTGGTGGATACCTAAACAAGGTAGACGCTTTGTCAAGTGATGAGATCACCATCCAATAAAATGGGAACGCCATAATTACAACTGCAATGGAAAGTATTAGATATGTAAAGAAAACAGACCACTGAAATTTTTTATGCCGCTTCATTTTTGGCCTCCGTTCTTTGCTCTCCAGAGTAAAATACTTTTCTACCCGTAAATTTCATATTGAGTAGTGTCAAAGCAAATATAAACACGAATAGCATAACCGCAACTGCACTCGCATAGCCCGCCTGCCAATCATCAAATGCCTTTACATATAGATAATACCCCATAGTGGTCGTAGAATTATACGGACCACCGCTCGTCATAACAAACACAGGAGTAAACATCTTAAATGCACCTATCATAGAAATTATTAAAATAAAGAATGTAGTTGGAGAAAGAAGAGGCCATACTACATTCCAGAATACGCCGTTTCCGTTTGCTCCGTCAATTTCTGCAGCTTCTTTAAGTTCGGGAGAAACACCAGACAAACCCGCCATAAAGATAATCGTATCAAAGCCAATTTCGTGCCAGGATACATATATCACAATAGCAATAAGTGCCGGCGGGAAGCTTAAAAGCCAGTTAACCGTCGGTAAGTGAAGCATATTCAGAAAAGCGTTAATAATACCGTACTTTGAGCCTTCGAACATCCACATCCAGACGATCGAAGTCGCAACGAGTGGTGTAACATACGCGATAAAGATTCCGAGCCTGAAAAAGCTCTTAAACCTAATAGGTTTCATAAGAAGAACGGCTAATATAAGAGAAATTGTAATTTGCAAAGGAACACTCATAGCCACATACTCAATTGTAACGAGTACAGAGTGCCAGAATTCTGGAGCATAAGGAGAACGGAACAATAAGTTTTCGTAGTTCTGCAATCCTACAAAGTGCTTTGGACCAATCATATTCCAGTCCAGCGTGCTAATGTAAAAGACAAAGATTGATGGGAATATTGAAAAAGTAAGCAAAATTAATGTAGCAGGCGAAATAAATAAATAACCTGTAAGCGCTTCCTTTAGGCGTTTAATCCTTTTTCTTCTTTTAGAAGTTTCAGCATCATACCTTTCCAGCTCGCTCATATTTTTCTCCTTTCTTACAGCATATTATTATAACCAAATCAAATATTTCTGTCAAACAAAATTTCCATTAAATGCAAATTTCTATTTTATTATTTTAAAAGGTGAACCTTCTTCATTATACAAAGTTATTATACTTTTACTAATACCGTACCTGACTAATTGTGCAAACATTGCGTGTTTAAAAAACTTTTCACTATCAAAGTGCTCTACATCTATCAAATTTAATCCAAGCTCTTTTGCCCTTACTGCAGTATGGTAAGAAATATCTCCACTTACAAAAACATCTACACCAAGCCTCGCAACAGTTTCGAGTAATGTTCCACCAGCACCACTACAGAAAGCCACAGTATTTATAGGAGCATTTAAAGATCTCACAATCCTCACATATTCTGCGTCTAACTTGCTTTTAACGAAGTTGGCAAAATTCTCAAGCGTGGCAAACGATTTCACGCTTCCTAAAGTCCCAATGCCAAACTTGTTAGTAAGCCGTAACTCGTAGATGTCATATGCGGGTTCTTCGTAAGGATGTGTTTTAAGCAATGCACTAACTGCATCCTGTAAATACCTTTCTTTTACTACGGTTTCTACCTTTACCTCTTTTGTATACGCGACTTTGCCTTTTTCCCCAATAAAAGGGTGCGTACCCTCAAGAGGCCTAAATGTCCCAATACCCTCTACATTAAACGAAGCGCGATCGTAATTTCCTATAACACCAGCGCCTGCCGAAAAGACAGCATCCTTCACCTTATCCGCATATTCTACCGGAACATAAAAAGAGAACTTAAATATTTTTTCGTTTGCAGGCTGAATAGGTCCTTTCTTATTCATACTCAACAAATTACTTACATAATCATTGAGTCCGTTTTCTGCAACATCAAAGTTTGTATGCGCTGCAATAAGATTCAATTCATTCGTTAAAGCTTTATAAAGAAAGGGTTTTTCCTGTTTAATCACGGTTTTAGTAGAAAAGAAAAGTATAGGATGATGAGTAAGGAGCACATTTGCTCCGCTATGAATAGCAAATTCAATAGATTCGTCCGTCACTTCAAGGGCAAGTGCTATTTTTGTAACTTCTGCTTCCAGATCTCCTATCTGCAAGCCACTATTATCGTAGCTCTCCTGAAGAAAAAACGGAGCAAATTTGTCAATTACACCTAAAAGATCTTTAACCTTCATAAGTTCTTCAGCTCACTCGTTCTTAACTTTTGCAAAGTACCCCAGGAAAACAACCAGACGACAAATCCCACAACGAAAGACATTACACTCTGCAATAGACTTTTAACATTTACACTCAAGTAAGAATCAGGTATATTTGGTTTTGGCGCTCCGGGGATTTTCTGGTTAGGAGTGATAGGAACATCTACATAATTTACCGAAAAAAAAGAACCAATAATCGTTATAAATGAAAAAACGAAAATCATTAAACCTATAAAAGAAACGATGTAAAAAAACAAATTTCCCCAGAAGTTAACATCGTTTTGAGTTTTACTAAGAGTACCTGGACCGAATCTCCCTTCTTTTTTTATAATGTTCCAATGGGATAAAAACAGTAAAAGACCAGCAAGAATTGCCGCAATATCACGAGCTACTTCTGAAACAAAGTAAAGATCTTTGCCGCTTCCACGAAAAACAAAACTAATACTATGTTGCGAGGCTGCAATAAAAGAAAAAATAAGCATAATCACACCAACGAGACTTACGAGATAAAGATATATACTCCTCAAAACCTCTGTTTTGCTGTACATACTCCCTCCTTTAAAAAAATGGCGCGCCCAGCAGGAGTCGAACCTGTAACCTACGGTTCCGTAGACCGTCGCTCTATCCAATTGAGCTATGGGCGCCTATTAGTATTATAGTATAAAACAATGCAAATTCAAATATTTTTGTTTCTGTGCCTTTCTAACATGGAGAACAAAGATTGTTCTCTGTCTATAAAAAGAGGGAACGATATAAAGTCATTCTCAAACTTGGTCCTGAAGTTTCTGTTCTTAAATCTTCCGTCAAAGTAAAAAACGACGGCTTCATTGGTATTTTTTAATACTTCTATCGACACATTCTTCAATGTAAAAAACGAATAAAGCACAAAAAGACTATTCCCGTTATTAGATACAATGGGTATAGATGGAAGTTTTACAAAATATACTTCTTTATACGGAAAGGATTCGACCGAGACATCGTACAAGTATAGTTCCACTTCCCCTCTTTCGCCTTTTAAATCGATTCCGCGTGCCTTTGCTGACATACCTTTTCTTTTTAGCAAAAAGTACACTTTTTTAAGCATCTCCTGTGAAGAAAAAAACATAACTGAGGAAGTGCCTTCTTGATGAACTTTTAAAAAGAAGTCTGCAAATTCATTTACAAATTCGTCTCTATTTGGCGAATGCATAAAATTTGGAATAAACGAAATGAAGTCGCCTTTTTGTCTTTCAATTTTTAATTCTGTCCCGCTCAATCCCGTAAAATCAGATAGAACATTTTTGTGATTATCTACACTCAAAGATTCACTAAAGAAAAGAATACTTTTAGAATGTTCTTTAATATCTCTAAATAAAGATTTTGGAGTACCATTGTAAGCAAATATAACGATACGGTTATTTCTTTTTTCAACCCAAAATTTGTTTGACTCAAAAAAGTGCTCTAACAATGGATTACTTACACCTTCAAAAAGAGACTTTATCGCACCAGCCTCAGTAGTTGCATCCTCACCGATGTGTTTTGTTTCAAGGTGTTGAAAGATGTCACTTAAATACTTAGCGGTTATATCGTTTATTCCGTGATACTTCGAAAAGAACAAAAAATCTTCAAGTGAGAAGCCCATTTTAGATAAATAAAAGGTCTTGATTACTCGATATGAGTTTAAAACGATAAGCTTTCTGTTTAAAACTCCAAGAGAAATATTCATTCTATTAAAAAGAAAAGAAGGTCTTAGCAGTACGATATCACTATAAAGCGCTTCCCTTATCTGCTTTTTAAAAGGACAAACTTCTTCATAGGGGCATTCACTTGCATTGTCACAAAAGGATAATAACCTCAAAAGGGGATTTTTTATAATATGTGTAGGTACATTCTTCAACGAAAAATCTCGTGTTTTGTAAAGGTAAGAGAAAAGCGTGGCAAAGTACATTTTGAAGTTATCCGGCAGTAGATCTGGGTTCTCCAATATTTCGTCAATTCTTTTAGGGCATATAAAACGATTAATATTATCAAGTCGTGTAACTTTCAACCCCTTCTCAAGTGCAGTTTTAAATATTAGCTCCTCGGTTTCCTGATTGTAAACAACGATAGAAACCGGGTGAGAAAAAGAATAATTTACAATGTCTTTTAGAAGTGTTTTATCCGGCTCACCTTCTATGTACGAAACTTCAGAGCCAAAATACTCGTCAATCAGAGAATGTGGAGGTGTTATTCCATTGAATGGAAGTGTCATCTGTTCAGGTTGCCTCTTTACACTCCAAGAAAATTCCAGTTCAGCTTCCTCTGGTTTTTCCCAACCTTTGCCAAATATCAGGTCATAATGTCTGATACCATTAGAGACATCGTATAGCCTATGTAGCAGATAAGGCGGGGAATTTTTCATTTCTTCTACAATTTTATTAAATAAAGAAAAAAGCATCATCGTATCGGATAATGCCCTATGCGCTTCTTCTTTTTTAAGAGAAAGTGTTTTTACGAGATTCTGTAAACTGTGCGACTGAAGGGATGGAAAAAAAATTCTGGATAGTTCAAGAGTGTCAAAGAATTCGTTGGGTAAATGCTCACCTAAAAATTTTTCAAGAAAGATCCGATCAAAAGATACATTGTGCGCTATAAGAGGATAATTTCCTATAAAGCGCTTCAACTTATCTTTAATGACTCCTGCTTCCGGAGCATCTTTAACATCGTCAAATGTAATGCCCGTTAGATTGGTTACAAGCGAAGGAATATTTCTGTGAGGCCTTACAAAAGAATGAAAGTGTTCTACTACTCTGCCACCTCTTACTTTTATTGCACCAATTTCTATCACCTCGTCGGAATCAGGATTGAGACCGGTAGTTTCAAGGTCAAAAAAGATTAAGGCAAGTTCTTTCTCATCCATAAATTTGTTTTTTCCTTTCTATTTTAAATAAACAATTGTGACGCCTGTGCCACCTTCGTGGATGTCACCTGTTCGAAAGTGTGCAACATGAGTTCGTTTTCTTAAGTATTCTATAACGGCATGCCTCAGTGTTCCGCTGCCTTTTCCGTGCACGATATAAACAAAGGGAAGCCCTACGAGATAAGCCGTATCCAGATACTTATCCAACTTTTCCAACGCTTCTTCTACAGTATATCCATGAAGGTCCAACTTCATAGGTACCTGAAGGTCAGGTATGTTAAATTGGCTCTCTCTGTCTTGATTTTTATTTTTAACTTCTTCCTCTGGTGGTTCAAAAACATCTTCTATGGGAAGCGTTGCGCGGATTGCACCCATCTGGACGACTACCTTGCGTTTTTCAGGAAACTTCTGAATTACGATACCTTGCTGTTTGAAGCTGCTAATGTAAACGATGTCTCCCTCGTCAAAATCGTTCATTTCCAAGTGTTTTTCAGCATTTTGATCTGACTTATTAGACCTCACTTTCTCTTCGATCTTTTGCGTTTCGGCTTCTATTTGCTTTTTTAATTCCTGGATTTTTTTCTGGCTCTTTATCTCGTTTTCAAGCGTGTTCAACAATTCGTTCATTTTATTTTTCGTTTCACGGACGATCCTTCTTGCTTCCTCGTATGCCTTCCTGATTTCCCGTTTTTTCCGTGCATCAATATAGGAAAGCTTATCTTCGTAATTTTTCTGCAACTCTTCTATTTCATGTCTCCGTTTTTCTATTTCTTCACGAGAAGAGCTAATCGCCTTCTGGTCCTGCGAAATTTTAGAAAGATATTCTTCGGCTCGCAAGTGTTCTTCAGAAAGCTCCTTCCTCGCAGCGTCAATAACACTATGATCCAGACCAAGCCTTTTTGCTATTACAAAAGCATGGCTTTCTCCAGGAACACCTATGTACAGCTTATAAGTAGGTTTCAATGTATCCACATTAAAGCCTACAGAAGCATTCTGAGCAAAAGGGAATTCAAATGGAAATTCCTTTAACCTGCTATGATGTGTAGAAACTACAGTAATACATCTTTTCTCGTATAATTCTTTTAGCACTGCAAAACCAAGCGCTGAACCTTCCTCGGGATCCGTGCCTGCACCTAACTCGTCTATAAGCACGAGCGAATTTCTATCTGCATTCTCAAGGATGTCTACAATTTTTTTAAGGTGTGCGGAGAAAGTAGATAAATTTTGTTCTATACTTTGTTCGTCTCCTATGTCAGCAAAAACCCCGTCAAAAAAACCCATTTCAGAATTAGAGTAAGCAGGAATGTGCAGACCAGACTGCATCATTAAAGTAAAAAGCCCAATCGTTTTTAAAGTTACGGTTTTTCCACCAGTATTGGGTCCCGTTATGATAAGCATGTAGTAATCTTCTCCAACGGACACATCTATGGGGACGACCCTATCACGGCCAATAAAAGGGTGCCTCCCTTGAATAATGTTAATTTTACGCGTATTGGTGAACTGAACTTCGGCACCTTCCATGTTGAGTGATAACTTCGCTTTTGCAAAGATAAAATCAAGATTATAAATCGTATTAAGCGAGGCATAAATTTGTTCAGAGTATTTATTAATCTCCTCTTCAAGTTCCAGAATAATCCGCTCAGTTTCCTGTTTTTCTTTTGCAGTAAGTTCAACGAGTTTATTATTTAAGTCCACGACTGAAAGTGGCTCTACAAAAAGCGTCAGCCTGCTACTTGATTCATCCTGAACTACACAGGGAAATGCATTCTTTCCGCTTTGTTTAATGGGAATTACATATCTGCCGTTCCTTTTCGTTATAATCTGGTCCTGAACGATCCCCTCGTAAGTTTTAGAATATATAATGTGCTGAAGTAATGTTTGGATCCTCACATATGTGGCATGAATCTCTCTTCTAATTATACCTAAAAGTGGAGAAGCTTTTTCTGAAATCGTACCATCAGGCTCCACTGTATCGTTTATTTTTCTTACCAGATGTTTAAATGCCGAAAGTTTTTCTGCGTACCTGCCAAGTAAAGGATACTCAAGAGCATGCGTACGCAGAATCTCTTTTGTTTCCGATACTGCATTCAGAATTGATGCAATTCTTAAGAGTTCGTCGCCAGAAAGAACCTTTAAAACTTTTACGCTTTCAAAAAGAGACTCTGCACCGACAAACTCTAAAAAGGGAAGTGTCCCATATTGCTCGTAAAACCCCTTTGCTTCCGTAGTTTCTTTTAGGGCATTGCGTGCTGTTTCGTAGTCATCAAACGGCAAAAGTTCCAGTGCAAGTTCCTTACCGTGGTCAGTAACGGCAAAGTTGGAAAGTTGCTGCAAAATAAGGTCAAAATTTAATGTTTTAAGTGTTTCCTTGTTAATAACCATTTTTTAAGCTCGCTTTTCTCAAAAGTATTTACGACATTCTCCTTCTTAAGACCTGCTCGTCTCAAAATCTTCACCCCATACTTCATAAAATTTAAGTGTCCCGCATTATGAGAGTCTGTGTCCACGGAAAAATACTGCACGCCAAAATTGCGTGCCTGTTTTATCAAATTAGACGACAAATCCATCCTATTTGGGAAAACATCTACTTCGAGCGCAACATTATACTTCACAGCACAATCAAATACCTTTTCCATATCGAGTTTAAACCCCTCGCGAATTGGGACGAGCCTACCTGTAGGATGGGCGAGTATGTCTATAAAACCCGAGGAAAGTGCATTTGTAATGCGCCTGGTACTTTCCATTTTGTCGTCTTCAAAACCCGTATGCATCCCCCCAATGCGTATATCCAGAGAATTCAATAAACTGTCTCCATAATCAATATCTCCATTTTTTCCAATTTCCAATTCACTTCCTTTTAATAGTGTAATCTCTCCACTCTTGTTCATTTTATCAATAATTTTAATTTGTTTCAACAACCTATGACTATTCAATCCATTAGCTACTCTTGCACTTTCTGAGTGATCCGTTATAGCAAGGTATTCGTAACCGTGAAAAATTGCTTCTTCAACCATATCGTAAAGAGAGTTAGTTCCGTCACTAAAGTCTGTATGCGTATGAAGATCCCCATTAATATCGTCGTAAGTTATAAGCTCTGGAAGAAGATTTTTAGAAGCTGCTTCTACCTCCCCACCTCCTTCCCTGAGTTCGGGAGGTATGTATTGAAGAGATAAACTTTTGTATAGTTCTTCTTCGCTTCTAAACGGAAAGTCTATGTATCCTTCTCGCGAGACTTTAAATCCTTTTACTTTAGCAATGTGTTTAATTTTATTATTATGAACCTTTGAACCAGTATAATATGCAAGAGCAGAATAAAAATAAGGTTCTTTAACGATAAGAAATTTTAATTCTGTATTTCGTCTGTCAGTTAAATACAACTTTTCTCCACTTTCTTTACTGACTCGTTTAAAACGAATATTCTTTTTAATCACCGACTTTGCAAATTCCACATCTCCCTTTATTCCGATCACGACATTTACATTACTTGCGACTTCCTTACCTCTGCGCACGCTCCCTGCAACTTCCACTTTTTCAATTCCGTTTTCTCTTAAAAGACTCTTAATGGAATTACCGTAGGAAAATCCCTCAAATAAAGTAAGAGTCTTTTTTCCTTTTTCGTAAGCAAGTAAACTTTTCCGTACCTGTTCCTCAATACGAATACCAAATCCGTTAGTACTACGCATTTTACCGTTTGTTATAATGCGCCTTAAGTCAGATATAGAACCTACTCCAAGTGCCTCGTATATTTTGATAGCATTGTCCGGACGCATTTCCGGTAAACTGCCTATCATCCTGAGACCTTTTGGTATTAAATCTTCCAGCTCTTTTTTGAAAGAAAGTTTACCAGTGCGAACCAGTTCGTCTACATCTGCACGAACTCTCTCTGGCAAAAACAGAATATCTTCTACACTACTTATGTTTCTCTCGAGCGCAGCAACAGAAAAAGCACTTTTTTCGTACATGGATGCAAGCCTCCTGTTTCCCTGTAAGGAAAGAAGAGTCTTTACATCCATAAGATTAAGCGCTATTTCCCAATTCGTCATTCTTTTCTCAATTTTCCGTTCAAAGTAAGTTTTACATTCTTTTCAAGAGTTTCAATAAACGATTCAAGTTCCTCTCTCTTCATAGTTCTGTTTTCAGAATAAAACGCAAGCGAGTAAGCAAGATTTTTCTCGTTTTCAGAAAGAGGTTCTCCAGTATATATGTCGAATAATTCAACCTCTTTTAACTCAGCAGGCGCAGAATCTTTAATAACGCTCCTTACCTTATATTCGGGGATACTTTTGTCTACTACGATAGCAACATCCATTTTTAACGGTGGGAACTGAGAAACCGGGACATACTCTTTTTCTGGGATTGATTCCGACATAATACGGCTAATAGAAACCTCCGCATAAAATACGGACTTTTTGACGCCAAATGACTTCGTAACTTCGTCCCGTACTTTACCTATAAATCCTACACTTTCCCCGTTAAGAATTATCCCAGCCGTTTGATACGGATGCAAAAAAGCAACTTTGTATTCCTCAAACTGAGGATTGATGCCTACTTTCTCAAAAAATTGCTCCAACAAGCCCTTCAAGTAGTAAAAGTCGTAAGGTAAACTTCTTTTAAACGGATTTAGCAAAACTCTATCTCCGTAAACGAGAATACCGAGAGCGGTCTCTTCGTCGTACCTTTTCCCGTTATAGTGAAAGACAGTGCCTAACTCAAAAACTGCCATACTTTTTACGCCTCTGCTACTATTTAACTCGGCAATGTCCATTAATACGGGAAACAGCGAAGGTCTCAGTACTTCGAAGTCTTTGCTGAACGGGTTAGTAACTTTAGCTATGTCTTTAACACTAATGTTTGCTTTCCTCACGAGGTCCTCGTTAATAAGGGATACGGTTACTGCTTCGGTAAGGCCAAGAATAGAAAGAGTTTCTCTTACTTTCCACAAAAACTCTTCTTCTTTCGTGCGCACAGCACTCTTGAGTTTGCCGCTCAGAAGTTCTTCCCCAAAAGAATTATATCCTTTCATCCTTAAAACTTCCTCGATAAGGTCTACTTCTATGTTTATGTCTCGCCTGAACGAGGGAGGATATACTTTAATAGAATCTCCAGCATCTTCGTATTTAAAACCTTCGAAGTCAAAACATCTCTTCACTTCGTCTTTAGGAACACTGCGTCCTAAAATCCTATTTATACGCTCTATTCTGACGGTAACAGGCGTGGGAGGTTTAACATCGTCAAACGCATTACTTTTCGCTGCCGTTCCACCTGCCTCTTTCGTAATAAGTTTTGAAGCAAATAAAGAGGCTTTTTCGGGAAACAACGGATCTGTACCTTTTTCAAACAATATTGACGCATCTGTAATTAGTTTCAGGCTGCGTGCACTTCTCGATATACAGGAAGGTAAAAAGTACGCACTTTCTAAAAATACATTCTCCGTGTTCTCACTTACTTCCGTTTCTTCTCCACCCATTACTCCAGCAAGTGCAATAGGCCTATACTTATCAGAAATAACGAGATTCCACTTATTCAAATTTCTCTCTACGCCATCAAGCGTCTTTAACTTTTCGCCTTCTTTAGCAAGCCTTATACGAACCTCTTCTTTAATTTTATCGTAGTCAAATGCGTGCAATGGTTGGCCGTAAAACTTCAATACAAAGTTAGTAATGTCCACTACATTATTAATAGGCCGCACTCTAAGCATAAACAATTTTTTCCTTAGTTCATACGAAGACTCTTTTACTTTTACACCCTTTATTAATCTGCCAGAGTAAAATGGTGCAAGTTCTTTAGCTTCTACGACGAGTGGAAGAGGAGTATTGCCAGAAAGTTCCAGTGCAGTATCTATTTTAAACTGAGAAAAGTCTGCTTTTCTGTTTTCCTTTTTTGCTTTTAGGATTTCAACCCACCTTGCAACACCAACGAGATAAAAAGCATCAGCCCTATCAGGCAAAAGAGAAAGGTCAATAAACTCGTCGTCTATTGGTAATACATCCTCTACCGGATCTCCAACTGGAGTACCCTCAGGAAAAACAAAAATACCTTCCCTTTCTTTGTTACTCAAAAGCTCTTTGTTAAGCCCTAACTCTTCGTACGAGCAAAGCATGCCGTAAGAACAGAGGTTAACTTTGCTAAAAAATCTCGTCTCAATTTTTCTGCCACCCGAAATCTTACTGTTAGGCAACGCCAACGGAACGACATCTCCACTGTGCAAATTCGTTGCAGCAGTTACAACCTGCAACTTCTCTCTTCCCGTATTCACCAGGAGTTTGAACAGTTTGCTTTGAGGAATTTTCTCAAGATTTTCTACACGCGCAGTTACGACATTCTCAAAATCGTGTTTTACCTTTACAACTTCTTCGACTTCCAATCCCAACAAAGTTAATTCATTTGCAAGTTCTTCGCTCGTATATTCAAAAGGTATTGTCTCCCTTAATAGTTTCGTTGAAATTAACATTGGAAAATGCCTCCTTACTTAAACTGTTCCAGAAAACGCAGATCATTTCTATAAAAGAATCTGATATCTGGTATATTATGCTTGACCATGGCTATTCTCTCTATGCCCCAACCAAATGCAAAGCCCTGGTACTCTTCAGGGTCTATTCCTGCGTTTTTTAAAACATTTGGATGCACCATACCAGAACCACCCATTTCAAGCCAACCACCAAAGTTTATCGAAGTTTCCGCCCCGGGTTCTACGAATGGAAAGTACGAAGGGTTAAATCTTACTTCTACACTTTCACCAAACATCCTTCTGGTAAACTCTGAAAGTGTGCCTTTCAAATTGGCAAAGGAAACATTTTTATCTACGACGAGTCCCTCCACTTGATGAAATATAGGAAAATGGTGTGCATCAGGTGGATCTTTACGATAGCACCTTCCAATTGCGATAATTCTAATCGGTGGTTTGTACTTTTCCATTGTCCTTACCTGTATGGGCGAAGTCTGCGTACGAAGAAGAAATTCATTCAACAAATAAAATGTATCCTGCATGTCACGCGCAGGGTGAAATTCAGGTATGTTTAATGCTTCAAAGTTGTAATACTCATTTTCTACTTCTGGCCCGGTCATTATGTCAAATCCCATCGAAAGGAATATTTTTTCAACCTCCAGCATCGTTTTCGTAAGGATGTGGAGGCCACCCTGTTGAAGTTTTAACCCCGGAACCGTAACATCAATTTTTTCCTGAAGTAGCTTCTTTTCTCTTTCGATGTTTTCCTGCTCTTTTATTGACTCCCTGAGAACATTTTCCATTAAGGACTTTAATTCGTTAATCTTCTCCCCAAAGATTTTACGCTGTTCTTTCGGAGTAGATTTCATTTCCTTAAAAAGTTCTGCAACCTTGCCTTTTCTACCAAGAAAGTACTTCTCAAGATCTTTTAACTCGCTCAAGGTCTTACCCTTTACTTTCTCGTAAAATTCTTCCTTTAACTGAGAGATTTTATCTTTCATTAAAAATCCTCCGATTCGTCGTATTTAAATAAATTGTATGCATAAGAAATAAATTGTCAATGAGGTTGTTTTTTATTTTCAACTGATTCTCTTTTTACAAAATGTAAATTGCGAAAAATAACTATAACCGTATAATTAAGTATGAAAGAAAATGCCTATGCAAAAATAAATCTTACTCTTGAAGTTTTAGGAAGATACATTAACGGATATCACGGAATCTCATCTGTATTTCAACAAATCAGTTTACACGATTCGATCGTAATCGAAAAAACTAATGGAGAAACTAAAATTCAGTCAAATTGGGATATCGGTGAAGAAAATACAGTAACAAAGGCAATAAATGCATTTGAGAAGAAGACACGCACTTCCGTAAAAGTTTCCGTAAAGTTAACAAAAAGGATTCCAATGCAGTCAGGACTTGGCGGGGGAAGCAGTGACGCTGCAACAGTACTGAAAATGTTAAATACGATGTACGGGAATCCTATAGAAGTGGTGGAGTTAAAAAAAATAGCTACACTTATAGGTGCAGATGTCCCATACTTTTTTACTGGACATACGGCACTCGTTTCCGGCAAGGGCGAAAAAGTAAAACAGATACTTGGAAACCTGCATTATTATGTCGTTTTGTGTTTACCAGAGTCTGGAGTACCCACAAAACTTGCATATACGCTGTCAGATAAATACAAACTTTACGACGAAGGAAAGCATACACAAAAATTACTTTCTGCAATTAGAAAAAAACTTCCAATAGAAGGATATCTGTATAACCACTTTGAAGTGATTTATCAGAAGGAACCCAACTTCAAGAAGCTGATAGACTTTCAAAAAAGGATCGAGACGATTACAAAAAGAAAAGTACACCTCAGCGGCAGCGGAAGCGCATTTTTTATTCTGTTTAAGAATCAGAAGGAATTAACAAAAGCAGCAGAAAACCTTAGGAAAAATGGCATTTCTATTATTGAAAGCGAGTTCGTCTAACGATTGCCATAACGACGAGTATTTTTCTATAACCACATTTTTTGCTAAAATACCGCTATGATTAAACTGATATACATAGCAACAGGTGGTGCAATAGGTGCAGTACTCAGGTATGCAACTTCAGGTTTGTTTTACGCTTTAATGGGAACAAACTTCCCGTACGGGACGCTCTCAGTAAATGTTATAGGTTCTCTACTTATAGGATTTTTTTTCGAACTTTTAGAGCAAACTACGATATCTTCTGACATGCGTTTGCTGATATTCGTAGGTATATTTGGCGCATTTACTACATTCTCGAGCTTTAGCCTTGAAACGGTAAACTTATTTAGAGATGGAGAAATAATGCTCGCAACTGCAAACATTCTTCTGAACAATGTTCTTGCAATAGGAGGAACGATATTGGGCATTCTCTCTTATAAGTACTTTTTTATTTAACAAAAAGGGGTGATTAAATGGAATTACCAGAAAATGGGACACTACTCAGAATTTTTATAGGGGAAACGGATAAACACAACGGGAAGCTTCTTTATGAAGCAATTGTAAGCAAAGCAAAAGAACTAAACCTTGCTGGAGCCACAGTATTTAGAGGTATTCTTGGTTTCGGGGCACAGAGTAGAATTCACGCAGCAAAGTTTCTAAGGCTCTCTGAAGACGAACCAGTGGTAATAGAGATAGTAGACAAAAAAGAAAGAATAGAACAAATTCTGCCGTTTCTCAACGAAGTAGTTGACAACGGATTAATTACGATGGAAGAGGTCAAAATTCTCAAATATGTACACAAAAGAAAAAAGTAGAGCGCAAATTAACTTAATACGCTCTACTTTTAATCTTACTTATGGATAAGTAATAGTTATACTACGCGTTGCATTATCCCATACGATTTTTGCACCAAATGCCTCTGCTATAAACCTTAAAGGCACCATAGTGTGATTCTTTATAATGAGAGGCGGTGCATCAAGCATTACTTTTTTGTCGTTAATTGAAGCAAAACTTTTTCCTATTTGAAGGATAATCGTCCTGTTATTTAGAGTAATAAATACGAGTTTAAATACAGGATACCACTGAATCTTTGCACCAAATGCTTCCGATATAAATCTTATTGGAACGAGCGTTCTGTTTTTTACTATCAGCGGCGGCGCATCAAGCAATTTCTTTTCGCCATTTACTATCACATACTTGTTTCCAATTTGAAGTATTATAGTAGTTTTAAGAATAAGTTTTACGGGAATTGATACTTTAGTTTTATTCCCTGCAAGGTCTGTTGCAACGACACTAATCGTGTTAAGGCCTTCTTTTGAAAGCGTTAAGGTGCAGGAGAACGAATAATCCTCCGGATTTACAGGTACTGAAATACCGTTAACTGTTACCTTTGCATTCTTTTCAGTCTTTCCCTTTACAGTTACAAATTGAGAGTGGATTACCTGGAATGCAACAGGAGCAAACACGGTAAGTTTTGGTGGCGTAGTATCTACACTTACGGTAAGGTTTACAGTTGTGACATTACCCGCCTGATCCGTTGCCTTAATAACAAATGCCGTTTTCTCTGAGATATTTTGGGAGTAAGTAAACGAACCGTCAGGAAGGACATCTACCGACTTTCCGTTCACCGTTACCGTCGCACTTTTTTCAGTTTTCCCCTTTATTACGCAATTATGTGTGTTTAATACTTCGTTATTTTTAGGTGAAAGAATAGTAAGTTTAGGAGGAATAGTATCTACTTTAAACTTCTTACTAACTACATCACTTTTGTTGTTTTCGTTATCAACTGCATAGCAGTAAAGCGTGTGCACTCCATCAGGCACAGAGATCGGAGAAGTATAAATAGTAGGACTTCCGTTATCAAAGTAATAGTAAATTACCGGATGAGGGTCAATCGGGCTACTCGCAGTAAGTATTACGATCGGATGCGTCTTGTAGTAGCCATTTAGTCCGTCTGGATTTTCAGGGTTAACGCTCATAGACACGGTAGGCAAAGCAACAATAGTAACCTTTTCTGCCTTTATCCAGGTAGGCTCTGCCGTGGTAGAGATTTCAAAGTAATAGTCACCTGTAGTCTTCGGATTTTTAATACCTGCACTTTTGTCAATTACCGCAGTTACGGTTGAATTAGGATAAATGTACACAGGTGTTCTTACTTCTACGACACTTCCTGAACGAACTCTTACATAACTAACAGGCATATTATTTATCTTTACGGAAGTTATCGGAATATTGTGTGGCAGATAAAAACCGACTGGGAATTTTATTAAAATTTTGTCCACTCCTGCTTGAAGTGCGCCTGAGGCACCCGTTACGAAAGAAACTGTAATAGAAATATTTTTACCAACGCCATTACTGCTTAGTTTTACTGTGGGATTCAATATATGAGATTTTACGATATGCACCTCGTAACTTACGGATACAGAATCTGCAGAGGTATACACTGAAAAGCTATAAGTTCCAGCATTATCTGGATTTCTGATGCCAGCCTCTTTTTTAAACACCACGGTAACATTTGAATTATTGCCTACATAAACAGGAGTAATTATCGTAACTTTTCTATTTGAGATCGTAACATTGTACGCTTTACTACCGTTTACCAGAACATACGAAGAGTTAAAGTAAGAAGGTAGTTTAAATCCCTGTGGAAATTCCACAAAGATTTTACCGGAAGAAGCAGACAGTGCACCACCTGAGGAAGTAACAAACGCAATGGTGCATTCAGAATTTGCATTTTGAGTATTAGGTTTCAATGTAACATTCAAATTTGATATTGAAGTTCCAACGATATTGTACTTGTTAGAAGTCGCTGGAATTACATCTCTATTCGTAGAGAGCGTTAAAGTATACAATCCCGGAGGCGGATTTTTAATCCCGTAATTAGAAGAGATAAGGACATTGCAGGATGAGTTATTGCCCACCGAAAGATTATTTGGCAGGTATATGGTTAAAGTTTCCCCGTTAACATACCTGCTCGCCACGCTTACGCCGTTTATCGTAATGTAATTTGGGCTTCCGTTAGGAATTTGCGTTCCCTGAGGGAAAGTAATTTTAATGTAGTCACCACCCGTGAGTGCCCCGTTAGGACCCGTAACAAACCAGATAGAATAAGTTGCTGCAGCATACGCCGTGTTGGGAGAAACAGAAACTGTAAGATTCTTTATGTTACTTTGCACGATCGTATACGAATTAGAAGTTGCAAATGCAGGCTCCTTGTTCGTAGCAAGTTGAATTGTATATGTGCCAGCAGGTGGGTTCTGCACTCCAAAGTCTGTAGTTATGTCAATAGAAGCCGTATAGTTCGCAGGACAATTCACAGGCGTCTTTATGTCGAGTTCAAGATTGCCCACTCTCGTAACACTTGAACAGTGATATCCATTTACCAGTACATAAGAAGCATTAATCGTAGAAGGAAGGACAGTACCCGAAGGAAATTTCACATATATGTGGTCATTGGTGTAAAGTGAAACATTGGGAACAAAAGAGATTGCATAGTCAGCAATACTTCCACTTGAAAGCGGGCTTACGATTACGGTCAAACTCCTTACCGTCTGTTGTATGTACAACGGATATGTCTGCGCTGCTTCCTTTGAAGTAGAAACCGAAATATCGTAACTTCTCCCTCCAACAGGCGGATTCTTGATACCAGCAGAACTGTAGATTTGAATGTTTACACTTCCGTTTGCTGCAAGATCCTGTCCAGGATAGATTCTTACCGTCTTCCCGCTTACAGTAACATTATAGGGCAAGACTCCGTTCACCCTTACAGCATTTTTATTAATCGTCGTAGGGACATAAAACTCATTTGCAAACTGCACTGAAATGTAATTCGCGTTTCTTGAAAGTGCCGCTGCTATCGTAATAGAAATTGTGTAGTTTGAAACCGTATTGGGCGTGTCTGGATTTGCAACTACACTATTTACCGTAAGCGCAAACGCAGAATGCGGTAATACCACCATTACAAGCAAGAGCACGAGAAAAACTGAAAGTACTCTCTTCATTTTTACCACCTCCTATGGAATATTATACCTCTACTTATATAGACGGAAAACTACCAAAAAAGTTCCACACCCAACAAACAAGGATAAATACTGACCAAAATAGAAAATTACACTTACGAGTAATTTATTTTTCGATGTATTTGTAAAATTTTTGCCCTTTTAGTCCCAATTCAACTATCTTATGTTCACTCTCCAGGAGCTCAATGTACTTTAAAACTTCGTCACGATGTACACCGAGGCCTTCTGCAAGGTCTTCAAGTGTCTGAGGCCTGATGCGTATACTGCTAATAATTGCCTTTTCAAGATCCGGTTTGTAAGCAGCATTCGTCTCTCTGTTGAAAGGCTTTATAATTTCTGCACCATTGCCTATAATTTTCTGCGCAAACTTTAATTCTTCGTCGTCCAGTGGCTTTGCAAAACCAAAAGCAGGCGGCCTTACGACCGTATTTATCTGTACCTTGTCAGCCTTTATTTCTGGAAGCACTTTCGAAAGTGCACGATAGTTTTCCTCAGTATCGTTTACCCCTTTAACGAGCATTATCTCAATAAGCAAAGTTCCTTTGTATGCTTTCCTGAAGTCGATAATTCCAGAGATGATTTTTTCTGCAGTTACGCCTTTTGCAGGCTGATTTACTCTTCTAAGGTACTTATCGTCTGCTGCATCCAGAGTACACTTCACAAGATCAGCTGGTAGAAGTTCCTCTCTTACCTCCGGCAAATGCAAAAGTGTAGAATTCGTTAAAACGGCAACAGGAATTGACGTCATTTTTTTAATCTCACGGATCATGTAACCGATTTTAGAATTAAGAGTTGGCTCGCCAGAACCAGAAAATGTAATGTAATCTATTTTCCCGGGATATGTTTTTAGATATTCGCTTAGTTCGCTAAGTATCTCTTCTGCAGGAATATACTCTTTTCTTTCAAGCGTAAGCTGTGTAGTTTTTGCAACTTCACAGTAAACACAATTAAAGCTGCAAACTTTTAGAGGCACAGGATCTATACCAAGAGAAACACCCAACCTTCTTGAAGGAACAGGACCGTATATGTGTTTGTATTCCATTTTTTTTCACCTCCCTGAACCCCCCGTTCATTTTTGAAACGGGGGGATAGTTGTTATCTTTCAGATTCAATTTTTTCTATACGGTTAATCAGGTTCTGTGTTCTCTTTTTTAATACTTCCACGGCCTCTTTTAAACCTTTAATTTCAGCACTCAAGTCAAAATTTTCAGAACGAGAAGCACGATGTGGTTCGTGTTCACCAGAGTGCTCGTGTTCGTGTTTAGGCTCAGAAAAAACGACATTTTCTGGTGCATTTGCAAATTCACCTTTCTTATAGCGTTCCACTGCTTCCCTTAAGGTTCCTGTAACTCCCGTAATAATTTTTACACCAGCCTCCTGTAATACCTCTCCAGAATTCGGTCCCATATTTACAGTTAAAACGACATTTGCTCCTTTATTTACTATGAACTGCGCAGCCTGTATACCCGCGCCACTCATTGCGCTCGCAGCCGGGTTCGGTACAATTTCAAACCTATCTGTGTCCGTATCGTAAAAGGCATAATACGGACACCTACCGAAGGAACTACTTACCATTGCGTTTTCATCACTGCCATCTGACGGTAAACAAATAATCATATCTAACCTCCTCTACTTTTCCAATTCCGAAAGTCTTTTTTCAATTTCCGTTAGTGTATCGGAAATGTTTTTCAAAACATCGTGGATTGCAAGAACCTCGTCTTTTTTGCTATATCCGTATGAGGCATATGGCGTATATTCAACACCATTTGGATAGTACCCCCACTTCCACCATCCGCGTGGAAGCCATGGATAAGCCCTACAATAAGGGGTAGGATTGCCAAATCCATATGCCCTACCAAAGCCATAGCCAAAGCGTCTGCCATAACCAAAACCACCGCCAAAACCATAACCGTATCTGAACATATTGTCACCTCCCTTCTTTATTTAAAATGTTTTTAATTTTTACATGCCCATCTGCTTTTAAAACTCTGCAAGCATCGTACGATGCTTTGCCCTGTGCAATTGCAAGTGCACAATCCATACAGGTAGGATACCCGCACGCCTTGCAATTAATTTTAGGTAAAACTTCGTAAATTTCATCAGCCAATTTTTTTGTTTTTTCGTCAATATTTTCTAACGAACTTCTCACAGTAGTATCAGTAACAAATACCCCTTTACTGCTCCTGCCATAAGCAACGCCTCTACCAACTCTCCGGCCAAATCCTCTACCCAGCCCTCTGCCAAAACCGCGGCCTTTTCCAATTCCACCGCCTCTTCTACCGGTAAATGGCCCTTCTCCCCGTGGTCCTGTTCCATCACCAAAAGGCATTACTTGTCACCTCCGTCCTTACAATTTCCACACTCACCAAATATTTGCATTTCAAAAGAAGATAAACTAAAGTTATACTTATTTTTCAACAATTCTTTAATTTCTTTAAGGAACTTTCTGACTTCCTTGCTATCCTCTGAAAAATCCATTATGTCGCCGCAATTCGTGCAAACCAGATGAATCTTAGCAATGTGTGGCTTCTTTTTTAACTGATAGTGCTTTTTCTTTTTCCCAGAAATAGAAATAGATTCTACAACTCCATTCTTTTCGAACAACTTTAGACTTCTATAAACAGAAGCAAAGCCAATACCTGGATAAAGTTTTCTTGCTACTTCAAACACTTCTTCCGCCGTTAAGTGTTTTTTGCTATTATTTAATACGGCAAGTACTACTTCGCGTGGTTTTGTCATTCTGAAACTATTTTTTACTTTCATGCTATCATCTCCTTTGAAATTGATTATTATTCTCATAAATATGATACTAAAAAACTAAAAAATTGCAATACCTTTACAACGCCTTAACCTGCAAAAATACGGTGACTTCCTCAAAAATAAGTATTGTGTAATTTTTAAATTTTGCTATAATACCGCCTTGCTAAAATAACAGTAATTTTTAAAAACTTGAGGTGTAAAATGATTAAAAAATGGTTTGTTTCATACGGATTACAAGGCATAGGGTTGAGCAGTTTAATGATAGTTATAACACTATTTGCAGCGGTTGCACTGCACGGTAATGTGCAACAAGCAACTGCAGCAGCGGCTTTATACTCAACGGGCACACTCGTAGGCTCATTATTCGTGGGCAACCTGCTGGATAGAAAGCCGCTTTACGGGAGAGTCGTTTTCTCTGGTTTTATGGCAAGTAGTATAATAACTGCAGTTATGCCGTTCTCTTTTAACTTAAAAGCATATATGGTATCCGCAATTCTGCTTGGCTTCTCAATATCTATGATAAATCCAGCTATTACGCTTTACCTTTCACGCCATTTTGACGACGAAAAGTATAGGAAGTACATTAATAACTTCTATCTTGGGAATAGCATCGGCATAACGCTCGGTACATTCGCAGGAGGATATATTCTTTCTGTATTGCCAATGCTCGCAGAAGCAGATAGGATGAGAATATTGTTTCTCGTTTCGTCTCTGCTTTTTGCAATTAGTGCTGTAATCAGCGCTGACATCCCTAAGATAAAAAGAATTAAAAGGGTACGAAAAGAAAGAAAGTTTACGGTAAGTGTTAGGCCTATTTTTGCAAGTCTAAGGCTTATTCCCCGTACATTTCCAAAGAAAATCGATCTTTCTGCATTCAGCAAAGAGATTAAGCTCTACCTTGCTGGAGTATTTACGATATTTTTTGGTGCTAACCTATTCTTCTCCCCGTTTCCCGTATATCTAAAAGAAGGCCTCAGCATACCTGCATCGACAATTTTCCTTATGTATGGACTGGGAAACATAGCAGCGACACTTGCTTATCTGTTCACACGGCATGCAATGGAACGCTTTAGAGACTTTTCGATTATGCGCGCCGTTTTATGGGCGCGCATCTTTAGTTTCTTTGGAATCGTCGTATTTGGTATGTTACACTCAATAGAATGGACCCTTATCACATTTGTTCTGATAAACTTTACATGGCCATTTCTTTACATTACATCCACAGTCCAGGCAACGAAACTTGCAAAAGACGAAAACAAAGGGAGAGTACTTGGATTATTTAATGTCGTAATTAGCTTTGCAGTAATACTTGCATCATTTTTGTCAGGGATGCTGGCACTTCGCATAGGATACTATCTTACATTTTTGATAGGTGCGGTAATTTTGTTCATAGGCGAGAGAATAACATATCTCGTTGCAAAGAAAGTGCCTATTCCGAAAGAAATCGTAGAAAAACTTAACGAACGAAAAAAGAAAGAAAGTAGAATAAGGAAACTTAAAATTAGAAAATTCTCAGGCTTTTTAAAAGAAAAAAATTCAGGGCAGTGCTTTTAAAGTACTGCCCTTTTGTAATCAAGTGTATCGTGTCGTTTTAGTCTAGACTATTTGGATCGACGCTTCTGCTCCAATCAATTTTAAACAGGTCGAGAAGTTCTGAGATAATGGTAGAGTCAGAAGTAATGTATCCCATTTCCCTGTTCATGTCCAGAGAAGCACTCGAGAAGTTATTTGAACCTATGTAAGCACGCTTTCCGTCTACGATAATCACCTTTGCGTGCACATACGGATCTGGAAGTGACTTTATGTGTTCTACCCCTAATTGATCTACCGCATAGGAATTTCCTGATACTCTGTAAAGAGGCGGAATAATAATCCTTACTTTTATTCCTTTTTTAATCTCTTTTTCAAGCAGGTCGTTTATTTCGCTGTCCTCAACTTCTTGCTGCCAGATGTCAATACTTGTTTTTGCACTCTTTATGAGGTCTTCTATTTTTTCTCTTGAGTTTACGGGACTTACCACGAGGTTCGGATCCTTTATCTCTTTTACTGGTTGTCTGTTCCAGTCGCTATTGAATATTTTTACGAGTTCGTTTATTGCATCTTTATCTGTTACCTCTACACCAAACTCCCTATTCTTATGGAAAGTACTGTACGTGAAGTTACCAGTAAAGATGTATGCCTTTTCGCCGTCGATAATTAAGAATTTTGCATGTGTTAGGAAGTATGCAGGATTTGCCCACTTCATCTGCACACCGTAGTGGCGCAACATGTTCCTTATCGCCCAATTCTCCGTATCTCCCCCAACGGGGCTCTTTTCAAACATTACTTTTGTTTCAATTCCTCTTGCAGATGCTCTGCCAATTACCCGCGCAAGATCGTATTGTGTAAAACCGTATATCTCAAGATATACAGACTTCTTTGCATTCTGGATTGCTTTGAGCACAGGAACCATTCCAGAATAGTTCTCCACGATGAGTTCTGGAGATATGGCAGCAGGAATCGTCTTTCCCAGTATAGGCGTAAACGAAAGACTTAAAAACGCAACGCAAAGTAATATAGAAATTAAAATTTTCTTTTTCATTTTTTATCCCTCCTATCCGCCGTAAATAATCGTCACGGTACGCGTCGTTCCATCCCACTCGACCTGCGCACCAAATGCTTCCATAATAAAGCGAATTGGCACATAGGTCCTGTTATGAATAATAATCGGCACAACTTTAGGATTGTTTGGATCTATCTGTTTGGGGACGCCGTTTACATACGCCGTGTTCTTTCCAATGTATAGTTCAACTTTATCGTTGTTTAGCGTAATCGTTACTTTGCGCTGAACGGGATCCCATTCTACATCCGCACCAACTGCTTCAGTTACAAACCTTATCGGAACAAGTGTTCTGTTATTTTCAATAATAGGAGGAACATCTGTTGGGACGAACTTTCCATTTACCGTCATTCCCTTCTGGTCAATAACCATTTTTACTACCACTTTACTGCTCTTTTTCTGGTCGTAAATGTATAATCCACCTGATTCCGTACCAACGAAAATTGCTCCACTCTTTTTGTATACAAAGTCCGGGCTAAACACCGTTCTGAAAACATATCTATTATCTTTGTCCCCGTTAATGTTCGTCCACATATTTCCCTCGTCGAAACTCAGGTAAACCCCATCCCAGGAACCTGCAAGAATAATGTGGTCATTTGCAAAGTTTGGGGAAAGTTTTACGCCGTCGTCCCACATGTGGTACTTTAACAACGCATCAGATATATTGGTGAAACTATCTCCACCGTCTTTTGAGAGATATAATCCTGCACCCATCGTCCCTACGATCAGCGTCTGATCGTTTTCAAAGTTTCTTGAAAGTGAAATATCTGCAATCGTATAGTGAGGGATTTTATTAAACCCAATGGATGTCCACATTTTGCCCTGATTTAAGGTTTCGTATACAGTGCCACCATTCGTGCCTATAAAGATTGCGTTACCCACGCCGTCAACTGCCGTAATGTCAGTATCGTACGGTAACATACCCTTGTTTCTCTGAACAAATGTACTTCCACCGTCGGTTGAAACGAACATTCCCTTATCTCCACTGCCTACATATATTACACCCTTTTCGTCCTCAAATAGTACGGAGATGTAATTCGTGTCGATGTTTACTTTACTAAAAGTACTTCCACCATCGGTTGTTTCGTATAAACCGTCACCTTCAGTTCCTACGAAGTATGTCTTCGAATTTCCGCAAACACTCGTTACGATGTCGCCTTCGGGAAGCGCGGAAACATTTGTGAATGTCTTGCCTTTATCTGTAGACTCGTAAAGTCCATTCCACTTAGTACTTACAAATACTGTGCCGTCGTTTGCGTAATCCGTAGAAAAGTTGATTGCCGTAATGTCAGTGCAGGTAATTCCGTAACTTGACTTCGTAAAGTTACCGTTTTCTACTTTATACACACCTCTTCCCTGCGTACCGACAAAAATTGTGCCATTATCGACACAGATCGCAGAAAGAATAAGGTTGCCGTCCTTTGCAACGCTTTTCCAATTTTCCCCATCGTATTCCATTACACCGTTTGAAACAGTTGCCGCATACACTTTACCGTTATCCAGCACGAAGTCATTTATTTTGTAACCTTTAAGCATGTGATCTAAATTATCTGCACTGCCCATAAACATACCATCGTAAAAAGTAGAAATATAAAAAGTGCCGTCCTGGTAAATAATTTTTGATACCGGACTTTCCGTTACACTGTCTACGATTTTTTCGGAATCTTTTCCGTCAAGGCTTACTTTATAAACAGTTCCATCCTCACAACCTACATAAACATAATCGGAAGTTGCGTAAATTGCAGTTGCCGTAGGTTTAGTAAACCTTGCAATTGTTTTCCAGAGCTGTTCCTGCTTATTCCATTTCATCAGCAGGCCGTCAAACGACAGTGCAAAAATGTCACCTTCAGAATCTTCCGCAAGGCCTATAATGTAACTTGATTCAAGGCCCATGTTAAAGAACTGGAAGTGCTGCCCTTTGTCCCTGCTTAAAAATACACCATCTTTCGTCCCGAGAAATAAACCATCCTTACAGTAATTTTTAGATATAAGAACTGCATTCGCACCTTCAGAAAAAGTAAATGGGAGCTTTTCCCACTTCTTTCCAGAGTCAGTGCTTTCAAAAATCGCTGCATCAGTAGAGGCAATAAGCGCTCCACCAGACATTTTTTGAATTGAAGTTATAAAGCCACCGTTTATTGATGCAGGATTTCTCCAGTGGACTTCGTCGTCAGCCTTAGCAATGTGACCAAAAAAGAATAAAGGCATAACAACCAGTGCAAGAACAACAAATAGTACTAAAAACTTCTTTTTCACCTTATACCACCTCCTATCGTGTCAAGCTTTCCATTATATACCAATCTTGCTTTTCCCAAAAGAAAAATCTCGTTATCTCTAAATTCAACTACAAGGTCTCCTCCTTTCATTTTTACGAGTAAAGAATTTCTACCCATCAACTCTTTTGCAACAAACGCAGAGGAAACTGCCCCTGTGCCACAGGCAAGTGTTTCTCCCCAGACTCCGCGTTCAAATGTCCGGACGCATATGTGGTCTCCACAGAGTTGTACATAGTCCACATTAATTCCGTGAGGAAATACCTCTAAATTTTTTGCGATTTCAATGGAACGGGCAATCTGCACTTTATTAACATCGTCAACGATCGTTACTGCATGAGGCTCACCGGGAGAAACGATCGTAAAGTCCATACCTTTTAATTTCAACTTTAAAATTCTCTTTTCTGTAGGAGGATATACAAATTCACCGATAGAGTGCATGGGACCAAATTTAACTTTATAAAGTGATTCCTCCTTTGAAACAGTGTAAATACCCGCAAGTGTTTCGATTTTTACCAGATCCTTCCCTTCGTTTTTGTACAGATGTGCTGCAACACAGCGAATTCCGTTGCCACACATCGAGGCCTCGCTTCCGTCAGGTTCACATACTCTCATCTTTACATCTGCAACTTCAGAGCTTTCCAGATATAAAAGGTCATCTGCACCAACAGAAAACCTTCTTCTGCATACTTCCTTTGCGAAATTCAACGGATCTTCAAGTGGAAACTTCCTGCCGTCAACGACGACGAAGTCATTGCCAGCCGCTTCGTACTTGTCAAACTGTATCGTCTTCTTTTCGGACAATTCTACCACCTACCTTCTGGAGTTTGTTTTCTATACTCTCGTAACCTCTGTCGATGTGGTAGACATTTCTGACGCGCGTTATACCTTTTGCAGTAAGTCCTGCAGTAACGAGTGCAGCACCACCTCTCAAATCAACGGCAGCCACATCTGCACCCTGTAAAGAATCCACCCCTTTTACAAATGCAACATTATTCTCTACTTTTATGTCAGCACCCATTTTTACGAGTTCGCTTGCTGCACTGAAGCGATTTTCAAAAATCGTCTCTCTAATCACGCTGCTACCGTTTGCAGTAGTAAGCAAAGCCATCATTTGTGGCTGTGCATCAGTGGGGAAACCAGGGTACGGCATAGTTTTTATGTTAACGGCATTAAGCGGATTGGGAGCGTAAATCCTTACGGAATTATCAGACGGAAATTCTGCAAACGCACCCGCCTCCTTTAACTTCATAGTAACTGGCTCAAAGTCGTGCGGATGAACATTCTCAAGAGTAAGGTCGCCATGAGTTGCAGCTCCCATAACGAGGAATGTTGCAGCCTCAATTCTATCGGGTATTATACCAAAGTCAACAGGATGCAATTCCTTTACACCTCTTATTTTAATAATCCCGGAACCGTTCATTTTTATATCAGCCCCAGCAGCGTTTAAAAAGTCAACGAGATTCTTAACTTCTGGTTCCTTTGCTGCATTTTCTATTACCGTTTCACCGTCACTTACTGCCGCAGCAATAATGATGTTTTCAGTTGCACCTACACTGGGAAAGTCGAGGTAAATAGAGTTACCTTTCAGTTTATTGGTTTTTCCTATAAGGTATCCGGAGTCCCAGTCAACGCTTACCCCAAGCAACTTTAACCCTTTTAAGTGGAGGTCTATAGGACGCGCTCCAATGTTGCAGCCGCCAAGAGAAGGAAGCATTGCACTCCCATTCCTCCCAAGCAATGCACCGAGTAAAGTTTGCGTTCCTCTTAAACTGTGTTTTTCGTTCTGCTTCACTTTTGAAGAAATCTCGCTTCTCGTGTCGAGCATTACTCCACTTTCAGTTCTCTCGACGCCCACGCCTATCTCCTTGAGAACCTCGAGAAAGTGCCTGATGTCAAGTATGTCAGGCACATTTTTTATGTGCATTTTGCCTTTGATCAAAAGTGCAGCAGAAAGCACTGGGAAACTTGCATTCTTTGCACCAGAGATAGTTACTTTCCCTTTTAGGGGTACGCCTCCTTCTATTTCGAGATATTCCATGTCATACTCCTTTCAACAGATATTCTTTTACAACAGATGCAATACGCTCACCTGCTTTTCCGTCTCCAAACGGATTTCTTGCCTCCGCCATTGATGCATACAATCGTTTATCGCTAAGTAATGTCTCAGTATACTTCTCTATACGCTCCTGGTCTGTTCCAACAATTTTTACGACACCTGCTTCCACGGCCTCTGGACGCTCCGTAACATCCCTTAGAAGAAGAACAGGCTTTCCAAGAGAAGGCGCCTCCTCCTGTATGCCTCCAGAATCCGTTAATATAAACAAACTTTTTGACAGTAGATACACAAATTCGTCGTAACGCATAGGCTCCATTAAAGATACATCTGGATTATTGCCAAGCACTTTATTCACCGTTTCTCTTACGACGGGATTCTTGTGGACGGAAAAGACAAAGTGCACCTTGCCACTGTGTTTCTTACTTACATTGTTAATTGCATTACAAATTGCCTCCATTGGCTTGCCCCAATTCTCTCTTCTGTGTGCAGTAATCACGACGAACGGTTGTTTGAACGGTAACTTTATCCCCTTGCGAGCATTAATACGAACGATTTCTTTCACTGCATCAACGACGGTATTGCCCGTAATAAAAACGGAATTCTTCGAAACGCCGCTCCTCAGCAGATTCTCTCTTGCCTTTTCCGTGGGAGCAAAGTGCAAATCAGAAATTGCGTCCGTAAGAACTCTGTTTACTTCCTCAGGATACGGCAAGTACTTATTAAAGGTTCTTAAGCCTGCTTCAACATGCCCAACTGGCACTTTTTCGTAAAAAGCAGCAAGAGCAGAGGAAAAAGTCGTCGTCGTGTCTCCGTGTACGAGCACGAGGTCGGGTCTGTCTTTTTCAAAAATCTTTTTCAACCCATTCAACACCTTCACCGTAATCTTCGTAAGTGTTTGCCTGTCTTCCATCACGCTTAAGTCGTAATCGGCCTTCATTCCGGTAAGTTCCAACACCTGTTTAAGCATTTCCTGGTGCTGGCTCGTTACGATAACTTTTGTTTCGAGTTCTTTAATGTCCTGCAGTGCCTTGTATACAGGATACATCTTAATTGCTTCTGGGCGGGTGCCAAATATGAGAAAAACTTTTTTCATTTTACTCCTACAAATGCTATGTAAAGACCAATCGTGGAAAGCGTAATCGTAAGCAGGTAATAGAACAAAGCAATCTTTCGCTGTGACCAACCTTTTTTGAGTAATCTATAGTGAATGTGGTCTGTATCGTAGTGGAACGGGGACATCTCCTGGCGCGCACGCCTTAAAATAGATGTAAACACTTCCGTTATCGGAATGCCAAGAGTGAGGATTGGAACTGCCATAGTAAGAAAAGTGGCAGTTTTGTAAGCACCTATAACAGAAATTGTACCAAGCAAGAAGCCTAAAAGTTCAGCGCCAGAATCTCCAAGAAACACGCGAGCAGGATGAAAGTTGTATATAAGAAATGCAATAAGCGCTCCTGAAATTGCAAGAAGTAACAGTGCAAGTGCAAAGTCACCCTTGTATATAGCAACAAACGAAAGTGTGACCGAAGAAATTGCTGCAACGCCTGATGCAAGTCCGTCGAGGCCGTCAATAAAGTTCAACGCATTTGCTATTCCCACAATCCATACGAAGGTTAGAATAATACCCCACAAACCTAGATATATAATTTTGTGGGTAAAAGGATTGGTAACGAAGTCAAACTTTACACCAAACAAAATTACTGTCCCTGCTGAAATAAACTGAATGAGAAACTTTTGCACGACGGTAAGGTCAAATTTGTCGTCCAGAGACATACCGAAGAAAATAATTGACGCACCCAACATCAACCCCAACATTGGCTTACTGAAGTTGTGAATAAATAAAAATACGACGAGCAAGGAAAGATATATCGCCAGTCCTCCGCTTCTTGGCACAGGAACCTTATGTATTTTTTCCCGCCCTTCTTTGTCTTTTGGCTGGTCGATAATATTAAAGTACCTGCCAAAACTTATTGCAAACGGAGTAAAAAATGAGGAAAGAAAAAAACCAAATAAAAAGTAAAGTTCAAGAGAATTTGCGTGTTTTACGATCGCCTGGATTATCCTGTTCATTTTGTCCCAAAAAGTCTGTCTCCCGCATCACCCAGGCCAGGAACGATGTAGCCGTGAGAATTTAACTTTTCGTCAATTGAGATCGTATAAACCGGAATGTCCGGAAAACGAGAAGACAATTTCTCCAGACCCTCAGGTGCAGAAATCAAACAAACAAAAGCAATGTTTTTTGCTCCACGCTCTTTCAAAATTTCGATGGCCTTAATTGCAGAACCACCAGTTGCAAGCATTGGGTCCACGACAAACACTTTATACTCCTCAAGGTGATTGGGAAGTTTGCAGTAATACTCAACGGGCTCAAGAGTTTCCGGATCCCTGTACAACCCAATATAGCCTACCTTTGCGGTGGGTATTAAGTCTATAATGCCGTCCGCCATAATAATTCCAGCACGCAAAATTGGAACGACGGCTATCTCATCCTTCATTACCTTGCCTTTCGTTTTACCAATGGGAGTTTCTACTTCTATGGTTTTCATCTCCGTGTCACGCGAAATTTCGTAAACCATCAAGGCAGAAACCTCTTTAACAAGTTCCCTGAATTCCTTTGTATTAGTATTTTTATCCCGCATAAGTGTAAGTTTATGCTGAATAAGTGGATGTTCAATCAAGTGTACATTTTTTCTCATAATCAGTCTCACTTTATGTAACTGATGTCCTGGTAAAGAGGGAATCTGGATGTAAGTTCTTTTACTCCTGCTTTCACCTTTTCCAGTTCTTCTTCGTCGTCTTTATGAGTAATAGCACGATCGATAAGCTCTGCTACGATTTCCATTTCGGGCTCTTTCATTCCACGCGTCGTAAGTGCCGGAGTTCCAAGTCTTAAACCGCTTGCTTTCGTTGGTGGTAATGGATCAAATGGAATTGCCTCTTTGTTAGTCGTAATGCCGACAGAGTCGAGCAATTTTTCTGCTTTTCTTCCGGTAATGTTTTTTGCCCGTAGATCAATAATGAGCAGGTGGTTGTCCGTTCCTCCAGCAATTAAACGATAACCACGCTCTGACAGTGCCTTTGCAAGTGCCTTTGCATTTTTCACGACCTGTTTCTGATATTCCACAAAATCAGGTTGCATTGCGAGTTTTAACGCAACCGCTTTTGCAGCAATAATGTGCTCAAGAGGACCGCCCTGGGTGCCAGGGAAGATCGCCTTATTGATAATCTTTGCGTACTTCTCTTTAAATAAAATCATTCCACCCCTTGGGCCGCGAAGCGTTTTATGCGTAGTGGTAGTTACGAAGTCTGCAACTGGAACTGGGCTGGGATGCACCTTTGCAGCAACGAGACCTGCAATGTGTGCAATGTCCACCATAAGATACGCACCTACCATGTCTGCAATTTCTCTAAACTTCTGGAAGTCAATCACGCGCGGATACGCACTTGCACCTGCAACGATTACCTTTGGCTTATACTTCCGTGCAAGGTCCTCTAACTGATTAAAGTCTATTAATTCACTTTCTTTTTCTACACCGTAGTGGATTGCATTGAAGTACTTTCCGGATATGTTTACGGGACTTCCGTGACTGAGGTGTCCACCTGCATTCAAGTCCATTCCCAGCAAAGTATCGCCTGGCTGCATCGTTGCAAAGTAAACACCAAAGTTTGCCTGTGTGCCAGAATGCGGTTGCACATTTGCACCTTCTGCTCCAAATAATTGTTTTGCACGCTCTACTGCAAGACTTTCCACTACATCAATAAATTCACACCCACCGTAATATCTTTTGTGGGGATAACCTTCCGCATACTTGTTCGTTAAAACTGAGCCCTGAGCCTCAAGAATTGGTTCTGTGACGAAATTTTCTGACGCAATAAGTTCGAGCCTACTTCTCTGCCTGTTTAGTTCGCTTTCCATTGCCTCAGCAACTTCTCTATCCACTTCGTATATTCTCATAATTAGGCCTCCTTCCCGACCTTTAAGTTTCCACTTTTTCCTTTATATTTATACCAATATTTAAATAAAAATCAACTACACTCGTAGAAGATCCCCGAACGAATACCTGTATTAGTTCTTCCTGAAAGAGCTTTTCTGCATACAGAACCTGCACGACTTAAATCCTATGGAATAGCCTTTTCTCAAATCTTCAAGTCTGAAATTAAATCCTTTTTAGAAAGATTAAACAAAATTGTTGAACGGCACAGTAAAAGAGCTGTCACAAAAAATTTTAATAAAAATCAATCTTGAAAGCGCCAATAATCGAAATTGAAACTCATTATCACAAAATTTTGAACCTTTAAAACCCTGTATTTATCAAGGCTAATTCAAAACATGCCATTTAAATGCCCATAGACGCAAATCTTGAGAAAAATCGGGTAAATATACCTGCAAAACGCTTAAAACGCCTTATTTTAGAAGGCAATAAAGCCTGTATTTATCAGTGTTTCTTTGATCCAGACCAAAATTAAATATGATTTTTCAGGTTATAATTCTTAGAAACCCTTTATTCATCTGCATTTCTTAATGTCACAATTTTTCACTTTTCCGAACAAAAATTCGATATTTTTACCTTAAATTAGCCTCAATAAAGTTTAATAATAACTGCACTAAAGTACAGCGTTTTAGTAAGTGCTTTTAGGAGGTAAAGCGGGAATCCTAATACTCATAACCACTTATTGCCGTAGCATGGCTGCTATATCTATTGCCCACATCGCAAGTTACAATTACATTCAAGTCCCAAATCACCCCTAAAAACTTTTCCTTATTTTTACTTATAGAAGTCCATGGTTTCCAGCAGAGAAAAATGTTAAAAAGACATTTGCACAAGTACCGTAAATTGTTGTGCTTATAATTATTAAAGGAAAGCAACTCGAAAAACAGACTTTGCACTATTTCAGGAATTGAACGAAGCATTTTTTGGAGAAGGCCATTCAATATAAATTCCTCCACGGCACAAAATAGCCTCCAGACATTTTAGAGCAAGTTTGCTGCTAATTAAGATAAGTGATAAGCAGAATACATCCGAAAATCACTGAGAGTTATAACTATACTGATAAAGATTTTCCTCCCATAACATAGCAACCGAAGTTATTAATACTACGAGTATGTAGAACAAAGTTATAGTTATAACTACAAATGTGACCGATTAACCTTTTAAAAATCTCTCTTTCTAAATTTTATTTATAAAGGTGTGGAATTTCAGAATACATCCAAAAGTTTTCAGGAAGTTGTAGTTCATTTAACAAGTGTCTTTCTACAGTACAACGATTGGAGTACTTGCTCGTATGTATTAACAAGGGGCGCAAAGTTGCAATATAACGGTGCGAGGAATAACTAAAGCTCAAAATTTTATCCTTTACGATCTTTAGATTCAAAAAGTATAAGACTTCTGGAATATAGCAGCCTTAAAGCAATTTTATTCAGGCTCAAAAAGTAAAGCGCTGTGCGTCTGCAGTTGACTGCTCCTTACCAGCGGTACGGCAGCAGGAAACTCCAGTGAGGCAACCCTACGGCACATGGTACACCTTCTTACCGCTGCTTCCTTCCGGACCTCACGGGGTTCAAAGGCTTCCATTGCATAGGACCCCACCTTCAACATTTCCTAACTGCCGCCAGCCTGACAAGGAGACAGCCGCCTGCAGATTGTCAGCCCCGGTATAGCAGGTTCCGGGTTACAGGGCACTGCTATCTCCCCGCTTTAGCACAGCAATACTATTATAGCAGAAACGACAATTATTTAAATCACGGATTACTTGGATTATTTTGCGGAAGTTTCAAAAGTGGAAACACGAAGTTTTTCGTTTGATTTCTCTTTATAGTAATTTGCGTGACGAAGGGGAGATAACCATTCTTTACGATTTTAACTTTATAAGTTCCAGGCTTTACATTAATCTGTTTAAAAGGCGTTTTCCCGCTATCCTTTCCGTTTATAAATATTTCGGCACCAGTCGGTCTGGAATCTATAGACAGGACTGTTGATGCTTTTTTGAGTGTTATGTTTCGCTCTACCTCCTCACCTTTATTCACGGTAATCTGTTCTTCGTAAGGTGCATAGCCGTCCATTGTTAATCGTAAATCGTATTTTCCTGCATCAAGATTATTTATAACTATCGGAGTAACGCCTTCGTTCTTTCCGTTTAGGTACACAGTTGCACCAGGAGGCGTAGAATTAACCGAGAGCGAGACAGACTGAGGCTGAAGTGTTGCAACGAGTTGTATTACTTTGTAACTTTCCGCGTCAATCTTTTGCGACCATATAGCAAAGTCCTGTTTTTTAACTTCAACGAAGTGTTCCCCAAGTGGCAGGTCGTCTATCGTAATGGGAGTTAACCCCTTTTTAATTCCGTCAACATAAACTTCTGCTTCGGTTGGATAAGAAGAAACCTGCAAAACAAAAGTGACATGCTCGAGGTTTGCAATAACGGTAACTTTTGGTTTATCCTTCGTAATAGAAACACTTTGCGTAAAAGTGCGGTAGCCGTCGTGCTTTACCTGTACTTCGTATTCTCCGAGTTGTAAACCATTAATCGTAAGAGGAGTAACACCTTTTTTTACTCCGTCAAGATAAACATCAGACTTTTGAGGAAATGAATCTACAAATATACTTCCACTCACATTGTTCATAGAGAAGAAAGCTACGACGGCAATTAGAGCAATCACGCCAAGAACCGCAACTAAAATAATGCCTTTATTTTTCATACGATCAACCCCCGTTTGAGAATTTCTTCTTCTACATCTTTCCACACACTTTCTTTATCCCTACCTGCATCTATAACGATAAATCTATCAGAGGTCTTTGCAATTGAAAGATATCCATTTCTTACCCGCGTAAGAAATTCAAGTCCTGCACGCTCTATCCTGTCTCTACTGTGAAGTCGCTCAAGCCCTTTAGAAGGCGGCAAATCAAAAATAAAAGTTAGGTCAGGAAGGATACCGCCAAGCACTTTGTCGTGAACATACTCAATAAACTCAAGAGAAACACCTCTTCCGAAGCCCTGATAAGCCACTGAAGAGTCGTGAAAACGGTCTGATATTACGACACGCCCACTTTCAATAGAAGGCAGTATAAGGCTCTGAATGTGTTCCTTTCTGTCAGAAGCAAACAGCAAAAACTCAGAAACAGGATTCATGTCTTCGTAGAGCAGAATTTCTCTTATCTTTGCACCAAGTTTCGTTCCACCAGGTTCTTTCGTAAAAGTAACTTTTCTTCCTTTTGTTTCAAAAAGTTTTTTGATTTTCAGTGCCTGCGTGGTTTTGCCAGATCCATCTATTCCTTCAACAGTAATAAAAATGCCCCTGCTCATTTTTTGCCTCTCGTAGGATATATAACAATTCTTCTGTTTGGTTCAAGTCCCACTACTTCGCAAAAAAGCCCGTATTTACTTATAAACTGCTTTTCTTCTTCTAAGATTTCCGCATTTGCAGGTGGAAGCTCAACCATCCGTCCACTTTCAAATACTCTTTGTACATACTCTTCGAGTTTACCGTAATCAAGTACATATCCTCGAGAGTAATTTCTTTTTACTTTGCGTAAAAACTCCTTTATACTCTTTAGCGAATTTTTTTCAATGAGTTCTACACTCACGCCAATACGGTTTGCTGCATTTAAAGCGTCTCTATCCTTTTCAAGTTTTCTGCGCACGGTAAGAAGAATGTCTGCTCGTCCAAGATCGTTTACTACTTCTACAGGGGCACGCGTCGAATGAATGCCGCGCTCAAGGTAACTCGTGTTTATTCCGTAGGGAAAAACCCTTACCACGGTTCTTTCTTTATTCTCAGAAACGAGTGAATTAGTTTGCATACTTTCACGGCTGATAGAAGCATTTTCTGCTGTCCGTATTTCCGGATTAACGGGGAAGCCTCTAAGCAAAGCGTCCACCGTTTCAGCAAGGTCGTAATAAATGGCAAAAACGCCCCTTTCTCTGATTTCGATTAATATCTGGAATGTAGGTGGAGACTTACGCTCAAGAGTCGTTTTTTGTGTTCCACGCCGCGCTGCCTCTTCGTCACCCAGCGTTACGGCACTTATTCCACCTATCAAATCCTGCAAAGTTGGATTCACGAGTAAATTCTCAATGCTCGTTCCGTGCGCAGTTCCTATAAGCCTCACACCTCTCTCAGCAATCGTCCTGCACGCCTTTGCTTCTTCAGTGCGCCCTATTTCGTCAATAATAATTACTTCTGGAAAGTGGTTTTCAACGGCTTCGATCATTACATCTTCCTGCGCTTTCCCAAATGGCACCTGCATTCTCCGTGCCCTGCCAATTCCAGGGTGAGGGATGTCGCCGTCACCAGCAATCTCGTTTGAAGTGTCTACTATAATTACGCGTTTATTTTGCTCTATACTAAGAACACGCGCTGCCTCCCTCAAAAGCGTAGTTTTACCAACGCCCGGCTTTCCAAGAATCAAAATGCTTTTGTCACTTTCTATGATGTCTTTTATCGGGTCAATAGTTCCGTATATTGCCCTACCTACCCTGCAGGTAAGACCAACGATTTCTCCACGCCTATTTCTGATTGCAGAAATCCTGTGAAGTGTACGCTCAATTCCTGCTCTATTGTCCCTATCAAACACACCAACGGAAGAAACGACGAAGTCTATTTCCTTTTTCGTAATCGGTTCTTCCCTTAAAAACACCGTTTTATCCGCAAAGCGCGCTTCCGGTACTCTGCCAAGATCCAATACAACTTCAATAAGATTATCAAAATTACCGATTTCTTCTATTTTTTCTTGAATGTCTCTGGGCAGGATTCTTAGGAATGCTTCTTTTTCAAATTTCTTTTGCTCTTCTATGCTTTCCATCTTTTATGTCTTTACTCCAGAAAAATTTTTCAATTCTTTCCTTTACCTCGCTAATGTCGTCAAACAAACTATAAATCTCGTACTTCTCAGTATCAATAGTGATTACGGGCGCAATAGTAAAGTTTGCAATCCACTCGTCGTACCTTTCGTTAAGTTTCTTTATGTAGGAACGCTTGATACCTTTTTCGTATAAACGCCCGCGCCCTTTAATTCTCTCCATAAGCGTAGGGACAGATGCCTTTAAATATACGACAAAATTAGGCGGAGTAAGATCCTCCAGAAGAAAGTCGTACACCCGCTTGTAAACCTTGTACTCGTTTTTTGAGAGCAGCGTTTTTGCAAACACTTCCGCATCTTCATATATAGACCTATCCAGAAGCAGGTATTGCGAAGTTTTCTCGGCTCGCCTCTGCATCTTTGCTCGCTCCGTGAGAAAGAATAATTGAGAATGGAGAGCCCATCGCTTAGGATTTTTATAAAAGTCTTTCAAAAAAGGGTTCCTCGATTCTGGCTCAGGGACAGTATCAAACCCCCACTGTTCAGAAAGATACCTGGTAAGAGTTGACTTACCAACACCAATGTTGCCTGCAATTGCAACGAGAAAAACAGGCTTACTCATCTTCTCATCGCCTGCCAGATAAACTTAAAGGGAAGGGTAGAATTAAAGAGTAATTTTTTATGGATGTCGGACAGTTTCATTCCTTTCCTCCGGTTACTCATCTTACTAATAAAGTAGTTTATAGAATTGAGCCCCACCACACTTTTTAAACTTTTCCCATTCTCAGATACGATATTGTAAAGAAATGTCTCCTTATTCTGGATAATTTCATTTTCTTCAATCATTGAATAAATTCTGGAGAGGTCAGTAAGGTTGTTTAATATTTCGTTTTCTATGAACGCTTTCATTAGAGTTACATACTGGTCGTACAAAGAAACGAGTTCAAATTTCAAACCAAATTCTTTCTTCAGGTAATCCCTCATTTTAATTTTCGCATAGAGTTCCCATCCTTCGTTAAACAGAGCATTGTCAAACATCTTACGAAGTTCGTTCTTGTTTCTCCTGAGAATCTCAGACTGATATGCCCTACCAGGATAGCCTACGGCAACGAGCCTTAAGATCGTTTTGTAAATAGAAACAGGCTTAACGATTAAAACGGGAATTCCGTTGTGAGAATCAAACGGACCTGGAGGAATAATTATGTTACTGCTCAAGTTTGCAAGGGAGTTAAACTTCCTTTCGTTATCCTGTAATACCCTCCTATAATCAACGGAAAGCCCGGTATCTCCAAAGATAGGCCTACCAGAGCGTACAATCTTTTCAAATAGGTCGAGAACTTCTTCAAGCGTAATTTCTCTTTCGTCTTCAAGTACTTCCCGTAAAACTTCCCTGTAGGGTGAAGATATTTTGATTTCCCTTGCTTTTTGCATTATTAGCGCGGCAAGTTTTTCCATTCTTTCCTTTAGAGAAAGCTCGAGTTCTTTCAAAGGATAGTCTTCCATGTATTCTCGTTTAATTTTCTTTATGAAGTTCATCTTCTTGGTATTGTTGGATAAAGGTAACATGTTCACCACGCGCTCAAGGTCGTCCAGCGCTTCCTGCACCGGAAGTTTTATCGTTTTGAGTTGCTCTTTAAAGTTAGAGTCCACTTTACCAGACAGATAGTCCATATACTCGTTGAAAAATTCTTTTATAATAGCAATCCGTTTAAGGGCAAACTCCTTTTCGTTTGATTCTGAAAATTCAAGGTTTTCCTTTGCAGCGCGCACTATGTTTTCTATTTCTGAAGCCCTGTCAAAAAAGTTTTTTATGCGAACATAAAAAGGCGCGTAAGAGCCAAATGCAGGATACAGCAACCCATCGTATATCGTAGAAACATATAGAAATGGACTCGACTTAAACTCTTCTTCGTCCAGCCACTTTAATTCGTTGTCCACCCGGCGCTCCAACATTGAGAGTTCTGTGTTTTTCTGAAAGCGTTTCTTCAACTTAAGAGAAAAGGCTTTTTTTCTGAAGTCCGCAAGGGTAGAACGCCACTTTTTAAAGTCTTCCTTTTCAAAACTCCCCAGGCGGTAATCATATCTATGGATACCTCGTTTGGTTGCCTTTACGGGAAAACGAAAAAAGTATTCTTCAAAGTACGATTCTCCCAGCGAAGTCACTGCAGTGTTTTTACTCATCTGGAATCTTCACCTTTTTATTCACATTAGATACTTTAAGGTCAACTTTGATGTTCTGGCCTTCAGCATTACTTTCAAATGTTAATTTAGAAATAAAACCGTCAGGTGAAAGCGTAATTTCCATACACATATTAGGCCACTTAAAAGTAATACTGTCAAAGTTGCACGCTACGCTGTCAGGTTTAGAGCCAGGAAATATAGAGGAAATGAGGTCTGCAAGTGGCATAAAAACGATGTTTTCGTTAACAAACTTATCTTTTTCTTCGCCAGTAAGCTCTTTCCAGTTGCCGTTATCAAAAGTATAGAACTGCTTGTCTTTGTACATCACCTTATAGTGAGCATTAGTAAAGTCACTGTCGTAAGAGAATTCAAAATTACCTTTGTAAAAGGCAGAGTTAATTTTTTGCGTTTGTGTCTTTCCGTTATCACTGGAATAAAGAACATAGTTGTACTCGTAAGAATAGGCACTGTTTAGCATAGTATTAAGATCTTTTTGTATTTCAGCAAAGTCCGCTTGCTTTAACTTTACGGTATCCCTTGAAAGAACGATAGAGATGGGAACTTTCAAAGTTCCCATCTTAAATCCAAGGCGGCTTACGGTAATACCGTCCTGAAAAATAGAGTGAAAAAAAGATGTATTACCGTTTCGGTCCGCAATGTACAACCCGGATCCAGTAGCGACCTTTGCATATGAAACGGGAGAATTATCTCCTGCGTTAAGCACAGTCACGCTTACTTTCTGGAATACGGCAAAGAATAAAACAATTACGACGAGCAGTACTATTATTACTCTTCTCATACTTCTCCGGGCTTGAATTGAGAGGGCACTGCAAGGTTCAGCAGGCTTCTGTAAAACCACCTCATAAACTTTTTGTACCTGTTGTCAATCACGATGTACTTTTTGTTTTTGTTTATTAAATTATTCGTATACTTCACGAGGTATTGTTGTTTTTTAAACGAAAGTGCATCCCTTTTTATTTTGTCGTATTCTTTCTTGAATACCTCCTCCGGGTTCTGGCCATCTTTTACATACGCATAGGACCACTCTTTAAAGTACTTTTTAACTTCTTCAGGCGTTATAGTAATGTTTTTAGTTAGTGCGTCTTTCTCTTTTTGTGCAATAACCTTCTCCCTCAAAATCTGCAAGAGTTGTTTTTCGGTTATTCCTCTATTCTCCAGCTCGGTTTTAAATGCCTGCTCTGGATTCGTAGAGTCACCTATTACCTGCTTTTTAAAGTCGTATAAAGCTTTATCCAGTTCCTCTTTACTGCATGTAAAGTGATTTTTTAAACCCATCAGGTAGTATAGCCTTCTTGCAATTACTGCCCTTTTCGCAAAGTTCGTCAGCGTATACCTTACAAATGCCCCTTTTGGATCAGTGCCAATACTAGCAAGGTTTACATTATTTTTATATGCCTGATCCACGATTTCACTCGACATTTCGTAGTTGTAGATAGGAGTTCCTTTTACATAAGCATAAACATTCCTGCCTGCATAGATGTATCCGTATGCACTAAACAGAAAAGCAGATACTATCACCACGACGAGAATAACGATTAAAGCAGGATTTTCAGCAATTCTTTTGAAAAAACTTTTACTTTCTTTTTTAACTATCTTTCCCTTTTTCATGTGTTAACCACCACCACTGATTGGCTTAAGTGGCTGCGTACTTCCGCCAGACTTTCCATTGTTGGAAGGAATAACTGGCGCTGGATTGTTCGAACCGCCGCCCTGGGCATTGTTCGTTCTCCCGGTTGCTTTATTCCACCAGGCAACAAAACTGTCCCACTGCTTACCGAAGTGCTTCTTAAAGAAGATGACGAGTTCCTTCCACGGGTCAGTCGTTCGGACGCCGTATTCCTTTTTAAGTTTTTCCAGGAATTCCTTTTCTACTTCCTGTTTTTTCTGCGAAAGCAAGTCGTTTTTCACCTTCTCGTAGATTTCTTTATTGTCCAGAGAGGCCTTTACTGGTGCCTTTTTCTCAACGAGTTCTATTACGGCATATCCCTGAGGAGTGTCAATAGGCCCTGCCGTTTCACCAACCTTTAAATTGTACGCCACCTTAAATATCGCTGGGTCAGTTTTTTCCGTAATGTATCTGCTCATAAGGCCTTTGGCTTTCTTTAGCATTGGGTCGTCGTCTGAAAGTTCTACTGCTCTATCAAAACTCATACCCTTCTTCAGTTGAATTGCAACAGAGTCTGCACTCATTTTTGCATTCTCCTTACTTCTCTTATCGTCCTTCTTGTACTTGAACCAGGCAATTTTTACCTTTACCTTTGCAGGCTCGTCGTACTTTGCGCTCTCTGGCTTCTTTGCGATAATGTGAATGATGTGGTATCCAAACTCCGTTTTTACGGGCCCTATAATGTCACCGGGTTTTGCACTCGGGTTAAAGCACGCATCTTCAAAAGGCTTCACCATCTGGCCTCTTGAGAAGAATCCTAAATTTTCGTATCTTGCAACTTCTTTTCCGCTTTTAGCTTCTTTTTTATTTAACTCATCTGCTTTCTTTTTTGCAAACGCAGCAAAGTTAAACTTTGAACCTTCTTTCTTTTTCTCTGCAAGGAATTCTTCGTAGATCTGTTTGGCTTCTTTCTCTTTTTCCTGCCACACGCTCTCAGGCGCGTTTTTATCCACTTTTAAAAGGAAGTGCTCTGCATCCACCTGATAAGTAGAATTCCAGAACTTCCTGACATCCGCATCAGTAATCTTTATGTTCTTGTACTGGGAATCCAGTGCAGCCTGGGCAAGCAGTGGCCTTTCTACATAAGGAGTAAGCATTTTCTTTAGGTAATTTTCATACGCTTCCATCGAACCGTAGCGAGCGGCAATAGAATCTTCAAATATCTTCTCTCCATTCTGCTTTTTGCCCTGCTCGATAATTTGCTTAATCTGGTCTTCCATATTTTTGTTAAACTTTGCCATGTCAATTTTTAAGTGATGCGCTTTTGCATACTGCACGAGTAAGGATTGATTAATTAAACTGTTGAGAACGCTCTTTCGCAAGTTATCCCTCATACTTGCATACTTAGGATTGTTCAAATCAACCCCATACTGCTTATACATGTTCACATAATAGTTAAACTGATTCTGGACTTCTTCGTTCTTTATTACTTCCTTACCAACCCGGGCTGCTACATCCTTATCTGCCTGCCCCCATGCCCATAGGCCGGTAAGCGTAAGAATAGAAACGATTACTATTCCAACAACGATTTTTACCCACAGGGGAGTGCCTCTCCTCTCGTTCTTTACGGGTTCGAGGAGGCCTTCCCTTCGCATTTTTCTTATTTTACTTTCTCTTCCCATATACTCACCTCTCTATGTATTTTATCATAAAGTATTATCTTTTAAAATTCCATTGCTCTGTAGAATACTTTTCTTTGTACAGCCTATCTGCAAGTAGATTCTCTTCCTCAGAAAGTTCAGTTTCAACGAGTTCTTCTCCAAGCACTTCTGCCATTCCCTTTTTTAATGTATCCTTTATCATATCAAAAGTAATTTCCCTGCCTATTTCGTCGGAAAGGGAAGATATTTTTCTCAAAGCAAGTTTAGCAAGTTTCTTTTTTTTCTCGGCATCCATGTTAAAGCAATCAAATATATCGTCCACATCTACTCTATACAGAATAGAACCGTGCTGCAAAAGCCCGTTGCTATTTCTCATCTGCGCAGAGCCCACAACCTTCTTTCCGTTTATAAGAATGTCGGAAAATGTTGGTGCAGCAAAACAGGACGGAGAAGAAATTTCGTTGTCTTCCCTACTAGAAAAGTACGCCTTTCCGCCCAATAACTCGATCGCCCTGATAATACCTCTGCAAATGTAGTGGAACGAATCAAGCAAGTTCATTTCAAGTATTCTGTGCGGATAAGCAATAGTCACGCTGTAAGTAAGTTCCTTATCGTGAAGGACGGCGCGCCCTCCCGTCGGCCTCCTTACAAAGTCGTAACCTTTCTCCCTGCACCTTTCTACATCTACTTCTCTATTCATACTCTGAAAGTATCCGATAGAAAGCGTCGGAGGCACAAACCGATAAACTCTCAGTGCAGGTGGAAGTCCTTTCTCTTTTTCTAAAGTGAGCAATGCTTCGTCAATTGCCATATTCATTGCTCCGTTATTTTCTCCAGTGTCAATAAATCTTATCATACAAGTGTATATTTTACTAAAAAAGTCAGAAAATCAAAGCACGCTTAAACTTCTCGTTTTTTTGCCTCTTTCCAGAGGTTATCCTTTTCGGACTCGCTCATTTCAGCAAGTTTCCCGTTAGAAGCATCTTTTACAAACCCAAAACGCTTTCTGAACTTATCAATGGATAAGAATAATGCATGCGCAGGATCTATCCGTAAAAAGCGCGCGAGGTTGATAACGGAAAAAAGCAAGTCACCCAGTTCCTCAGAAACACTTTCGTTACTTTTAAGCGCCGCTTTAAGCTCCTCTGTTTCTTCAGAAATCTTGTCAAAAATCTGGTTGACACTGGTAAAGTCGAAACCTGCCTTGCGCGCTTCCTCCTGTTCGTCAAATGCAACGATAAGTGCGGCAAGCACCTTTGCTATGTCTACAGTCCTTTCTTTCTTTTCTTTCCTCTTTATGTTCTCCCACTGGTCAAGAACAGCCCTACTATCCTTTATGCTCGTTTTACCAAAAACATGCGGATGCCTTCTATACATCTTTGCAAATATGCTGCTTGTAACATCTTTTATACTAAATTTGCCTTCCTGTTCTGCAATAACAGAGTGCAATACTACCTGAAGCAGGACATCGCCTAACTCTTCCCGCATTCCTTCAAAATCGCCTTTTTTAATTGCTTCTGCTAATTCAAGCGGCTCTTCTATAAGTTCGGGGATTAACGAGTCGTGAGTTTGTTCCCTGTCCCATGGGCACTGGTGCCTTAAAAGTCTTATCAATTCGTTAAAGTAATAAAATGAGGAAAGCGTATCATTCAGATAATACAGCACGATATCGTCACTGAAGTTATCCAGAAAACGCAAGTAATCCGCTGGAAGATCCGTATAATTTTCTCCGTAAACGACTTTTAACGCTTCCTTCTTTTCGCACCCAGAATAAATTAAATACAGCAAAGCATAAAATGGAGAGCGCAGCACTCCATCTTTACAGTGTATAAGAAATGGGAATTTCACTTTTTTCAAAAAAGATGTATAAAATAGAAACTCCCTTACCTCAAAACTATCCAGTTCTACAACAGGAAAGTGCCTGTACTCTATATCGTCAGGAATAATTTTCCGGTCCAATGGTTCTTTAGTAAGCGAAATAATAGCACGAATTCCCATTTTTCTCATCTTTTCGATGTCAGATTTTGAAGGAAGTCCGCTTACTGCAACTTCGTTCTCTACGATCCATCTAAACATAGGCTTTCTCCCCGCTTAAAATGTTTAACACAAAGTATATCTGCTGGATTACCTTCTCGTTATTTCTTAAAAAAGAAAGGTAATCCTTACCAATTCTTACGGTATTGTCGTTTGACAATAGTTTTTTAAGTCCCTCGGTGGAAATGGAATGATTCTTTTCAATCGTAAAAAATATTCTATCGTCTTCCTGAAAAATTTCCTTTACTCCTATGTCTCGCATAATAATTTCACACTTTCCAACATCAAGCAAATTTTTTACCTCTGTGGGAATCTTTCCGAATCTATCTTCAAATTCGTTTCTTATTCTTTCAATTGTAGAGAAATCCGGCGCAGTCGTTATTTCTCTGTAATACCTCATTCTTTCCACATTTATTGGAATGTAGTCGGACGGTATAAAGTACTTTTCTGCAACTCTCACGATAGCCTCTTTCCTGACGGGTTTCTTTTCGCCGCGTAGTTCTGCTACTGCTTCTTCCAGCAAACTTACATACATCCCGTACCCAACGGAAACGATGTGACCGTGCTGCTCTTTTCCGAGCAGGTTTCCTGCACCTCTCAGTTCGAGATCTTTTATTGCAATTTTAATGCCCGCACCTATCCCGCTAAATTCCTTTATCGTTTCAAGCCGCTCCTCTGAAACAGCCCTCAATCCTTTTTTCGGAGTAAACAAAAAGTATGCAAATGCTTTTATGTGCGAGCGGCCTATTCTTCCACGAATCTGGTACATCTGTGAAAGCCCAAAATTTTCTGCACTATCCACGATCAAAGTGTTTACAGACGGAATGTCAAGGCCGTTTTCTATAATCGTCGTAGAAACGAGCACCTGGGTATCACCTTTGTAAAAAGCAAGCATCGCATCTTCTAATTGATACTTGTTCATCTTTCCGTGAGCAACGCCGACTTTTACATTATTTCCAAGAGAATACTTAAGCTTTTCGGCAAACGAATAAATATCTTCTATTTTGTTGTGAACTACAAACACCTGCCCATTTCTGTTAAGTTCAAACTCGACTGCTTTTTTTACTATATCCCAGCTAAAAGGCATAACAAATGTTTTAACGGGAATTCTTCCTGGGGGAGGCGTGTTTATGAGAGAAATAGACTTTAAGTTTATCAGTGCAGTGTGGAGTGTTCGTGGTATCGGCGTTGCAGTAAGAGTCAATAAGTCAATGTTTGCACGGAGTTCCTTTATTTTTTCTTTGTCTTTAACTCCAAATTTTTGCTCTTCGTCGATAATTAAAAGTCCTAAATCCTTAAACTTCACATCTTTTGAAAGTAATCTGTGAGTGCCTACGATAATATCGAGCGTTCCGTTTTTAAGTTTTTGAAGAATTTCTTTTTTCCGTTTTGTTTCCGTAAGCCGTGAGAGCATCGCAACTTCTACGGGAAACAGATGTAAGCGCTCTTTCAAAGTGCGCTCGTGCTGCATAGCAAGTATCGTCGTGGGAACCAAAAATGCGACCTGTTTAGCGTTCATCACTGTCCTGAATGCAGCCCTTATTGCAATCTCCGTTTTGCCGTATCCCACATCACCGCAGATCAACCTATCCATAGGGACTGGTTTTTCCATGTCATTAAGCACATCTCTCAAGGCCGTTTCCTGGTCTTCGGTAAGTTCGTAAGGAAAAGAAAGAGAAAGAACTTTTTCTTCTTCAGGATAAGGTCTAAAAGAAAAACCCCTTTTAAGTTTCCTTTCTGCTTCTATTCTTAGCAGCTTCCTTGCAAGGAGCCGTGCATTTTCAGCAGCCTTTTTTTTCGTTTTGTTCCACTCGTCACCGTGCAGCCTGTTCAACGGGACGATTCTTCTATCTCCAATGTAACGCTCAACGGAAGAAATGCGCTCCATTGGCACATACAACTTTTCTCCGTTACGGTATTCGATGAGCAGATATTCTTTTTTTATACCATTTCGCTCTATCGTTTTTAGCCCTCTGAAAATACCTATGCCAAAATTTTTGTGAACCACATAGTCTCCGTCGTTCAACTCCTCAACACTGGATATTTCTTTACTAAAGAGCACTTTACGCTTTGTTTTGTGCAGTTCGTAATGAGGAAAAAGTTCCTTATCAGTAATTATAATTGCTTTGTCCGTTTCTATGCCCTGCTCCAGATTGCCCCGAAGCAAGTATAACCCTTTTTCGTGCGAATAGTTTAAACGCGGCGAAAGATCGTACAAAGATAAAAGTTCCTTTACGCGCTCGAATTTTGAGGTAACAATTAAAACACTTTTTTCTTTTAGATAACTAAGTATAAATTCTTTCAAAGACGAAAACGCAGAGAAATTCTCCATCACCTGAGTGATATCTAAGTCTATTACCTCATTTGAAGTATTCACTTTTTCAAGATAAATACTCTTTTTATCAGGTAAAACAGACAAACCCTTTTCTACTCTTTCAAAGCCTATGTCGAGAATTTCGTCTGCTTCAAGGCTTTTTCTGTAAACTTCACGAGTTTCTTCCAGAAATTCGTCAAACTTTATGTCACCAAAAAATACTTTCCTGAAGTCCGTAGTTAAATCAATAAGCGATTCGTAACCAAGTATGCCCTTATCAAGAAAAGCTGAATAATACGAAATACCGTTATTTTCTCCACTTTCAAGATTTTTAACATCTGCCTGCAACACATCCATAAGGTATTCGTCTTTACCTTTCGAAAGAGTACGAATTTTGTCCTTTACGATACTTAAATCTTTTTCACGGCCTGCAAAAAAGAAAACGGGGAATAGTTCCACCTTATCAACTCTGCTTAAAGAAAGCCTGCTTTCAATTGAAAAAGTTTTTATGTCGCTTATCTCGTCGTATTCAAAGTCTATCCTTAAAGGATTTTGAAGAGCAGCAGGATAAACATCCAGCACATCTCCTTTTACTGAGAATTCTCCTCTTCCTTCAATTTCTTTCACTCTTTTATACCCAAACGATACGAGCATTTTCACGAGGTGTGATTGCTTTAGATTTTCTTCTCTAAACAGTTGAATTTTTTTCACATCGTCACGCAAAATTGCAGGATCAAAGGCACCTTTAAGTGTAGTTAACACTATTTTCTTATCCGCTTTATAGAACTCGTCAAAAAACTTAAACTTCCTTTCAACCTGCTCCCTCTCAACGAGACTATTTTCCAGTGGAAATACGCCAAGCTCCGGGTTTACAATAACTTTATCGAGTGCATTACTCACCGTAGATAATTGTTTTTCGGAGTTTACAACTATTAAAATGTTCTCGTCGTTTAATTGATTCACGAGTGCAATAAGCACTGCAATGTAAGGAGTATTGAGATGGACATCTCCTTCTAATATCGCCTGGAGTACTTTTTGCCTGCCAGCAAAAAGATCGTTAAAGCGGATATTTAGCATAATTACTTTGCAGAAGGTGCGTTATAGATAGATTGGGCCTTTTCCACACCCAGAAAGATTACATCTTCAACTGCATCTGCAGCTCTCACCAGAGATTCGTTCACGATGTCAACTTCACTCTTTTTAAATGGCGAAAGGACATAGTCAATTACATCTTCCTTGCTCTCAGGACGACCAATGCCTATACGCACTCGTATAAAAGACGGGCCGATTAAAGATATTATAGAGCGCAATCCTTTATGCCCTCCGTCGCCTCCGCCCTTTTTAATACGAACAGTGCCAACGGACAAATCAAGGTCGTCGTGAATAACTATAATGTGGTCAGTTGGAACTTCAAAAGCATACTGAAGAGGTTTGACAGCCCTTCCTGACAAATTCATGTATGTAAGTGGTTTTGCAAGGACTACGGTTTCTACTTTGCCGTCTCTCTTTACTACACCCTTATTATAAAACGATTGATACTTAATTTTCTTAGGAATGATTTTCCACCTATTTGCAAGTATGTCCACCACCATAAAACCTGCGTTATGGCGTGTGTTTGCATACTCGTCACCTACATTACCCAATCCCACTATAAGAAACATTTTTATCACCGCGTATATTCTACAAATTTAATGCTTTATTGCAAGAAAGTAAAATAAGTATAAAATGAATAAAGCAAAAATTTGGAGGTGAGTTATGGGATCTTTAATTCTTTGGACACTATTGTTAATTGTCGTACTGGTCATCGCATCTAAAAGTGTTATTATCGTAAAACAGGCAACGGCTGCAATAGTAGAGCGTTTGGGACAATATTCGCGTAAGCTTGGGCCCGGACTTCATGTATTGGTTCCTTTTATAGAATCAGTAAGAAAAGTAGTAGACTTAAGAGAACAGGTGTGGGATTACCCATCACAAGAAATTATTACAAAGGATAATGTGGTGGTGAAAATAGACAATGTTATGTATTACATGATAACCGATCCCGTAAAGGCAACATACGAGGTTCAAAATGTAGACCAGGCAATATTAAAACTCTCACAAACGGCAATTCGTAACATCTGTGGAAATTTAACACTTGACGAACTTCTCACCTCCCGTGAACGAGTGAACGAAGTATTAAGGCAGGATCTCGACAAAGCAACAGACCCATGGGGAGTAAAAGTAACACGCGTAGAACTAAAGGCCATTAACCCTCCACCAGAAATTCAGGAAGCAATGACAAAGCAGATGAAGGCAGAGAGAGATAAGCGCGCAATGGTGCTTGAAGCAGAAGGAGTAAAGCAATCTGCTATACTTAAAGCAGAGGGAGAGAAACAATCGGCAATTTTAAAAGCAGAGGGCAAAAAGCAATCCCAGATTCTTGAAGCAGAAGGAGAAGCACAGGCAATCGTAACCGTTGCAAAAGCAAAGGCCGACGCAGCCGAAGCATACTTCACCGGGATACACAAAGGAAACCCAACAAAAGATGTAATTGCAATACAATATATGGACACATTAAACAAAATTGCAAACGGTAAAGCAACAAAAGTTTTCCTGCCGTATGAATCATCCGCACTGCTTGGTTCTCTCGGAGCAATAAAAGAAATATTTAACAACGGAGGAGCCACTCAAAAGACAGATGAGAAGAAGAAATAACGCACTGCAAGTAGTCGCTGCCACTTTATTCATACTCGTTTTAATTGCAGGAATGTATGCATGGGTAATGTATAAAAAAAACACGGCCCCTAAAAGTGAATCCGTTATCGTTTATTACTACGAACCAATTTCAATGGAACTTATACCTCAAAAGGTTAGAGCAGAGCTACCTGAAAATCCGGCATTAAAAGTAGAGAAGGTTGTAAACCTGCTAAAAACTCCCAGGGCATCTTCTGGCTTATTTCCTGTATTAAACAAAGATGCTACTGTAAATTCCGTAAGATTCAATAACGGTATTTGCACGGTAGACCTAAACGAGAAATCAACGGAGATTAAACCTCTTACCGTCCGAATGGAAGCAATCACTGTATACGGACTGGTCAATACTCTAACTAAAATTAACGGTATAACTGCAGTGCAAATAACGATTGACGGAAGAAAACAAAAGTACTTCAACCACTACATAGAAGTTGACGAACCCTTAACCCACCTGTCAACTGCCCTTCCCACGGGGAAAACAGTCGCCTTATACTTTGCAACACCCGACTTTAGTCATCTTTCAGTAGAAGAAAGGGAAGTCGTAAGCACCCAGAATCCCGTAATACTGGGAAAGGAAATATTAAGAGAACTATTCTACGGCTCTATGGACGGACTTTCCTCGACTTTTCCAAAAGATACTAAGTTAAACGATTTTTATATAAAATCGGGAGGAATAGGAGTAGTTGACATCAGTTCCTCAATCTTGAAGCATCCACTTGGCTCAGGTGGCGAACAACTCCGCGTAATGTCACTGGTAAATACACTAACAGACTTACCTGACATAAGTGCAGTTAAAATCCTTATAGACGGAAAACCCATAAATACGCTTTACGGGAGTGTAGATACATCTAATCCGATCCCACGCTTTTTAGGCATAACGCAGGATAACGATGTGGTAATACCTTACTATACCCTAAGAATAGGAGGCAAAACTTTCTTCTGCCCGTTCGTTAAAACTATTAAAGGCAAAGATAGAATAACTAAACTGTTCAATCTACTAAAAGTGCCAGATAACGGCTTTGGAACATACATTTCTGCAAATACAAAACTTTCGTCGTTCTCACAGAATAAAAACAGTAGAATACTTACGCTTAACATTACGACGGGCAATACATCCGAGAAAGATGCGGAGAATATTGCAAAAGAACTCGTTTTGTCTTATAAAGAATTCCCCGATATAAACGAAGTAAAAGTAAAAATAAATGGAGTGCTGATAAATGTTTTTCAATAGAAAAAAACAGGAAAGAATTACATACACGGCAAAATTTGTTTACACGAATAAAACATTTAAAGAAAACTACAGCATATATACAGAAAACGGAAAAATTATAGAAACTGGAAACAGAGAAGCAATAAAAGAACAGTTTCCTTTTACTAAGGAAGTTAAACTGGACGGAATACTGTACCCAGGATTTATAGATAGCCACATACACCTTAATGAACTTGCACTGTCTCTGCATTCTTATAGTGGAGAAACATTAAAGACATTTAACGATCTTAAAAATTTCGTTATTGAACATTCTAAAAGCGATACAATATACATCCAGAATTTCGACTTCAACTTACTTACGAAGGAAGATTGGCAGAAATTATTCGAGATTCCGATACCGATATTTATCCAGAGTATTGACGAGCACTCCGTTTTTGTTAACAACGCAGCCATAAAAGAGCATAAAGTAGAAGTAAAAGAATACGAAGGCGGGGAAGTTGTTAAACAGAACGGTAAATTTATTGGTATTTTAAAGGACAATGCAATCCTCAATGTAAGCACGATTAAAAACAGACGCACATCAAAGGAAGAGATTAAAAAAACCATGTCGTATCTTCACTCAATGGGAATCGTCGGTATTACAAACTTTGATTATTTAATATACGACACACTACTCGAAATGGAAAAAGAAAAAGCATTGAACTTACACATCTTTCAGGGAATCCCCTGTGATAAAGCAAGCGATTTAATCAAAAATAAAATAACCACAGGCTCGGGAAGTAACTACCTCCAAATCGGCCCATTAAAGTGTTTTATCGACGGTTCACTTGGCTCTCAAACGCTTTTAATGAAAGAGCCACAATACGAAAGTAAATTTCACGGACTACAGACGATAAACGAAAGTGAACTGGAGTACATCGTAAAAGTAGCAAATGAAAGTAGACTGCAAGTAGCAACCCACGCAATAGGGAGTAAAGCAGTACACATCGCACTCAAAGTTTTTCAAAAAGTTGGAAAAAGTAACATGAGAAACCGAATAGAGCACTTTCAATTCCTCAGTAAAGACGACGAAACACTCGCAAAAGAAACGGAATTTATTGCCTCTATGCAGCCAGCCCATTTTAATGCCGATAAAAAACTGTTTGAAAAATACTTTGATAACGGTTACCAGCACGCTTACGACTGGAAGTTCCTTTTTGAAAGCGGGAAAATCGTTGCTTTTGGATCGGATGCGCCTGTGGTTTCACCATCCGTATTTAAGGAAATGGATAGTGCAATAAACCGATACAAAGAGAAGACATCGGCAACATCTGTTATAAGGGCGTACACGGAAGATGGGGCAAGGGCAAACTTTTACGAACGAAGTGGAGGGAGAATCGTAAGAAATATGAATGCCGACTTTGTTCTATTAGACAAACCAATTAAAAAATACACCAACTTTTCAACGATAAGTGTAATTTCTACAATAATAGGGGGGAAGCTCGTATGGACGAAGTAGAAGTAAAATTAATAGGTGCTATCTTAACGGACAAATTCTTATTGATTAATGCTATAAAACACGGTCTAAATAAAGACTTATTTAAAGGAAATGAAGCAAAAGCTCTCGTAAACTACATCATCAAAACCTATGCAAAAACGGAAAGAACAGTAGACATTGACACATTAATCATATCACTCCAGGAGGAAGGAATATACAACGAAAGAATGAAACTCCTTCTGGAAGAAGCACAAAAAGTAAAACCAATTTCGCTGGAAACGCTTATAAGTCTTATAGAAATATTAAAAAAACGAAAAGCAGAAAAAGAACTTTTGAAAATTAGCGAAAAGATAAAGAACTACATCGAAAGTAAGCGAAAAATAGACATTACTGAATTTAGCGGCAACATCATTAACGAAATTAGAAGCATCATTCAAGGACGCGTAAGAAAAACAATTAAACCCGTAAGGACACAGCTTATAATATTTTCAAGCGAGGTAGCAAACAGGACTGGAACGCAGTCGAACATTCTGGGATACTCGCTAGACCCCTACACGCGATTAACAGAATCTCTTTCTGGCGCACGAAGAGGATTTTACTATGCTCTCGCTGGAGCACCAAGGCGAGGAAAAACAAATTTTATGCTAAAACTCGCATCTCACATTGCAAAAAACGAAAATATTCCGGTGCTTTACTATTCATGGGAACAAACTTCAAGAGTTTTATTCCTCAGGATTTTCTCACAGGAATCTTTGATACCCCCTTATAAATTAGAGACTGCTGACATAGCAAACGACCCCGTCCTTGCAGAAAAGTTTAACAGTGGGTATGCAAAAATTGAAGAATACATGAATTACTTGTATCTCATAGAAGGCGGACGCGAAGACACGGTAAATAAAATACGAAGCCACGCATTCTCCGTAATGCAGGAGAACGAAACCGACAGAGTTGCAATTTTCATAGACTATTTACAGAAAGTGCCTACGACGATACTATATCAGGACCTCGCACAGCAGGTAGACGAAGTATCCGGCGGACTTGCAAATCTCTCTCTTGAACTAAATTGCCCTATATTCGCTATATCTTCCTTTGATAAGGAAGGCGTAAAGTTAGACAGCGAAGAAAGCAAAGTACGCCCCACGATGTTTAACTGTACAGGCGGAGGCGACATAGAATACGACTCTGATGTCGCAATGGTAATAGTAAAGGACTTTAAAGATACGCACGCTCTAGAAGAGAAAATTGATAACGCTATAAAAGAAGGCAGAATTAATCCAAAGCAGATTCCTCACTTCGAAATATTAAACTTGTACATTGACAAAAATAGAGATGCCCCGTTTGGAGGCAATATTATTATCCAGTATTTATTCTTAATCGAAGATAACAACCTCGTAGAAATAGGATACAAAAACTTGGAAGAAGAACGGACTTATGCTAAAGTATCAAAGCTGTTTAACTGGATGATGGAACAGGGATATCTCCAGAACATGAGAGGAGATACCCCAATAAACGAAGAAGAATATTAAGGAGGTGAAGTATGGTTACTCAGGAATTTATTAAAAAACTCGTAGTAAAGAACGACAACAAAATCGTCCTTCTCGTAATGGACGGTGTTGGCGGATTGCCTAACGAATTTGAAAAGACCGAAATAGAGTCTGCCTACACGCCAAATCTTGACGAAGTAGTAAAACACGCAATTACAGGTATTGCAGATCCCGTTTCTATGGGAATTACTCCAGGTTCAGGACCGGGGCATCTCGGTATTTTTGGATACGATCCGGTAAAGTGGGAAATAGGTAGAGGTGTCCTTTCAGCCTTAGGTATAGGTTTTCCTATAAAAAAGAAGGATGTTGCGGCAAGAGGAAACTTTGCAACGCTTGATAAAGACGGGAAAATCGTAGACAGACGGGCAGGAAGAATTCCCACCGAACTGTGCAAAAAACTCACCGAAATGATCCAGAACGAAATTAAAGAAATTGACGGCGTAAAAATATTTATTCGTCCCGTAATGGATTACAGGTTCGTAGTTATCTTGCGCGGCGAGGGACTGTCAGATAAAATAGCAGACACCGATCCACAGGTTACGGGCGTTAAACCACTTCCAGCAAAAGCGTTAAGTAAAGAGGCAGAAAAAACAGCAGAAATTTTAAACAAGTTTATCGAAAAAGCACACGAAATCATAAAAGACCAACACCCTGCAAACGGTTTGCTGCTCAGAGGATTCGCTGAATATCCCGACATTCCAACGATGGAAGAGGTATATGGATTGCATCCTGCCGCAATTGCAACTTATCCAATGTACAAAGGTCTTGCAAAACTCGTAGGCATGGACATTTTAGATGTGCCAGGAATGGAAATAACAGACGAACTTAAAGTCCTTAAAGAAAATTACGATAAGTACGACTTTTTCTACTTCCATGTAAAGAAAACTGACTCTTACGGAGAGGACGGCAACTTCGAAGCAAAAGTGCACTTAATAGAAGAAGTGGACAAAACTATCGTTCCCGAGATTCTAAAACTGAAACCTACCGTGTTTGCAATAACGGGTGACCACTCTACTCCTGCAAAAATGAAACAGCACAGCTTCCACGGTGTACCGTTTGTGCTTTACTCTGAAAACGCAAGGCCAGACAGAGCAGAGTACTTCTCCGAAAGAGAAATTGGCACAAAAGGCGGGCTTGGCAGGTTTGAAGCAAAAAACGAGATTATCCTTATGCTTGCCCACGCAATGAAACTCAAAAAATTCGGAGCATAAAAAGTAATGCAAATTGCTCTTTTACTAATAGGTGACGAAATACTTAACGGTGAAAGAGAAGATCTGAATGCACATTACCTTATTAAGAAGTTCGGAGAGAAAAACCAAAAACTCTCCGAACTTCTCGTCGTTCCGGACGAAATAGAAAAAATCAAATCTGGGATTTTATACTTAACAAAAGGAAACGACTTTATTATTACTTCTGGAGGATTGGGGCTTACACCAGACGACAAGACGCTTGAAGCAATTGCCTCCGCTCTAAACCTCGACATTACAAAAGATGCAGAAGTTAAAACACTTATAACAAACAGTCTTGAAAGATTAAAAGTTAAAGTTAAGCCATTCATTATAGAAGAATTTAGTAGAAGAATAGATAACGCTGATGTGTTTCCAAATGAAGTAGGCGTCGCTCCCTGCCAGCATATTACATTTCAAAGTCGTTCTATTTTCGTATTACCAGGAGTGCCCAGCGAATTCCGTTACTTTATAAATAGTGTAGTTATGAAATACATAGAGAAAGTAGACAAAGAGAGAACTGAAACATTCCTCGTAAACGGAAGGGAATCAGACTTTGCAGACATATTGCAAAAAATAGAAAAGGAATTCTCCGTTAAAACCGCCTCTTATCCTCCAGTAGAAATTGGCGAAAATTATGTAAAAGTAAAAATTACAGGGAGAGAAGATCTCGAGCCTGCTGTTAAACTGTTTACTTCTTTGTTAAAGAAAAGAGGTATAGAAATTGAAAAGAGAGTTTCCACATAATCCAATTGTAGCGGTAGGAGGTGTAATTCTTAAAAACGAAAAAGTTCTGCTCGTAAAAAGGCAAAACCCGCCAGATAAAAGTATGTGGAGCATTCCTGGTGGTGCAGTAGAACTCGGCGAAGCGCTTTCTGAGGCAGTTCAAAGAGAGATAAATGAAGAGTGTGGAATAAAAGTAGATAACGGACAGATAATTGCAGTAATAGATAAAATTTACTCTGCAAAATCAGGCGTCCTGTATCACTACGAAATTGTAGACTTTGAATTTAAAGATTTTATCGGAACTCCGCATCCAGGAAGTGATGCGTTGGATATAAGATTTTTTACATTCAACGAAGCTTTAAATTGTAAAACTGTTGCAACAAGCGTAAAAGAACTAATCGAAAAAATTTACATACACTCCATAGCAAAAAAATCACCGTTGTATCTTACATATAAAATATAAAAAATAATTTATTGCTCACGCCTCAATCTTTTGCACAGCAAAAAACGAGAGGAAATTTTTAGGTAAACAGTTTACTCTATGCACAGCCATTTACACAATTCAAAAATTATTTATCAAATATCCAAATATATGGCACTTTGAAGCATAGTAGAAGAAAAGTAAAAACACAAATTCTAACATGTCAATCACATAAAGAAGTAAAAAGTAGAATAAAGGCAGTAAATATGAAGTTTACACTCGAAATTGGCCTTTTCTTACGCATACGAACAATTTTTTCGCTTTTTGGTTGAATTTTGTCTATTTTTGACACTTAAGAAACCCTTTATTTATGCAGGTTTCTATTTTCGATAATTTACTCAAATTGATAATTTCGAAGTGATTTTTAAGAAATACTGATAAATACAGGCTATATTGCAATTTTCGTATGCCCTAAAATAAGGCATTTTAAGCGGTTTTGGAGGTATATTTACCCGATTTTCCTCAAGATTTGCCTCTACGGGCATTTAAATGGCATATTTTGAATTAGCCTTGATAAATACAGGGTTTGTTAAGGTTAATTTTCTGCAATAAGGTATTCTTTAGGGAAGGTGTTTTTTATTATTTTTGCCAGAATAAAATCTCCTCTTCTTCTAATAATCTTTAGTTACTTTTGCGAAGAATCTTATTCTTTCCTCTCATCCTCGAGTGAGCGTCAGCGAGCGAAGGATCTTACATTAGAAAGGACACAAAGTTTCCTTTCTAACTTTTCTTCCTGTGGAGGAATAAAGTGAATTAGGTAGTTGATTTTGTTAAAAAGTAATTTTGCAAGGAAAAAAGGTAAAATCGTTAGCTGCATTTTCCCAAATGTAGGATTATTAAGGCAGAGATTCTTCGCTGTGCTCAGAGTAACAAATCTAAAATATTTTTTGTTAAGGCATAGATATTTCACCGACGATTCTTAGTTAAAAGATAAATACTACATTTGTAAAATTCCCTTGTTAAAAATAAATCCCCCGCTTTCTCAGCGGGGGACCGAGGAGTGAATAAGGAAAGCGGTCACAGATCTGCTTTTTTAGGTAATTTGTACAGCACATCGTCATAAGGTGTACGGTACAATTTTGACTTTAATAG
>WFZA01000050.1 GCA_015489815.1 Caldisericales bacterium
AATGATAAGCTCATGAAATCACCTCTCTGGTAGACATCCAAAATTGTATCTAATTTCATTTTCTTCTACCTCCTTCATTCTATATGTTTTGAATAGATTTTTACATGAGGCAACGATACCATTTCACATAGATTTTTGATGAGGCAATTCGCTTACTTGACAGGAATGCGAAAGTAATTATTATATAACAGAATTTATCTAATAGGAGGTAAATGGATGCCGATATTAAAAGCTTCTAAAAAAGCAGCAAGGAAAAGTGAGAAAAGAAGAGAAAGAAACCAATATTATAAGGTTGCTCTTAAGAAAGCACTTGATTTTGCTAAAAAGAGTAATTATTCTGAGGAGAAAGTGCAGGAAGCAATTAAAGTTATTGATAAATTAGAGGCAAAAGGAATTCTGCATAAAAATACTGCTGCAAGGAAGAAATCTAAACTTATGGCGGCTTTCAACAAAGCTAAAAACTCCGCCGCTTAAAGTCAATAATTTTCTATAAAGAGTTTTAGTGCAAGGGGAATCTCAATTTCCCCTTTTTTACTTTTCACATCTATATCTCTTAGTGTATGAAATTTTTCTATAATGTCGTTCAAATTTAAACTCTTTGCTATGGGTAGAAGTTTTTTAACGACAAAAGATGGATGTATGTCTCCTTTTTGCGCTATTTCGCTAACGCGAGTATTGGTTAAAAGCAATTCTTTTATCGTTGCAAGGTGCATAAATGAGCGAAGCAGTAGAGATAGAATTTGTTCAGGAGATGCATTCTCGTCTTTTGTAAATTTGTTGAATGTTTTTAATGCTTCTGATTTTTTGTTGCTTACTATAAGGTCAACTAAGTGAAATACCTTAATCTCAGGAATATATCTAACTACTATTTCTACATCTTTTTTTGAAATGACTTTTCTTTCTTCCGTAAATAATGCGAGTTTTTTAATTTCTGAAGATATTATAAATAAGTCGCCGTCAAGTCTTTCCAGTAAGGCACTAACCGCTTCATTTTCGATTTTTTTGCCGTACACTTTAACTTTATCTCTTATCCACTTTTTTAACATGGCACTTGTTATAGAGTAATCGTCTACAATAATACTATCTTTTTCTAAGGGAGATTGGGTAGTGGTTCCGCCAAAAAGAATAATTAAAACTGTGTCTTCTGGAATTTTCGTTTCGATGATTTTTTTGAAGTCGCGTTTTTTGATCTTTTCTGCATTTCTAATTACGACTACCTTTCCGTTTCCGTATGGTGGGGATTTTAACGCATCGTACACTTCGTTTGTGGAGGTATTGTTACCTGTAATTATGATATAGTCAAAACTCTCGAAACCTTTTGTAATTTTTAGGCTTGCTATGTTTTGAATAATTTGCTTCTTCAGGTAATCTCCATTCTCACCTGTAAGGAGGTACAACCTGTGTACCTCCCCTTTTTTAATCTCCTTTAAGACGTCAATTGCTTTTTTTCTCATCTACTACGGATATATCTTATCAAGCAGTCTTGGGAAAGGAATAGTTTCTCTTACATGGGGTAGTTTTGCTATCCATGCAACCGTTCTTTCAAGGCCTATGCCGAATCCTCCGTGGGGAACACTGCCGTACTTTCTTAAGTCAAGATACCACTTATAGTCCTCTTCTGATAGGTTGTTTTCTTTTATGCGTTGCAATAAGAGATCGTAATCGTCTATTCTCTGGCTTCCTCCAATAATTTCTCCGTATCCTTCCGGTGCAAGTAAGTCTGCAGCAAGAACTGTTTTAGGGTCGTCTGGGTCCGGTTTCATGTAGAATGCTTTTGACTCTACGGGAAAGTGGTGTACGAATACGGGTTTGTCAAATTCTGCTGCAAGGATTGTTTCTTCATCCCCTCCAAAGTCGTCTCCCCATTCTAAGTGTTTGCCGTGTTTTTCAAGTATTTCGAGGGCCTCTTTGTAGTGAATTTTTGGGAAGGGAGGTTCAATTCTTTCAAGTGGCTCAGTGGGTCTACCTATAATTTTTAATTCTTCTTTGCAATTATTTAGCACTTCTTTTACCACATAAGTTATCATATTTTCCTGCAACTTCATGTTTTCTTCGAATGTAATGTATGCAATTTCTGGCTCAAGCATCCAGAATTCCATTAAGTGCCTTCTTGTTTTAGATTTTTCTGCTCTAAATGTTGGGCCAAAGCAATAAACTTTGCCAAATGCCATTGCGGCTGCCTCCATATAAAGTTGCCCGCTTTGAGAAAGGAAAGCTGGTTTTCCAAAGTAGTCCGTTTCGAATAGAGTAGTAGAGCCTTCACAGGCATTTGGGGTAAGGATAGGTGCATCTACCAGAGTAAAGCCTTGTTTATCAAAAAAATCTCTAAGCGATTTTTCTATTCTGTGTCGTATCCTCAAGATAGCCCATTGCCTTTTTGATCTGAGCCAAAGGTGTCTATGTTCCATTAAGAAACCTACACCGTGTTCCTTGGGCGTAATTGGATAGTCTTTCGTAAGTTGTATAACTTTAATGCCTTTTAATAAAAGTTCGTACCCGCCTGGTGCGCGTTTGTCCTCCCGAACTATTCCTTTTACAATTATTGAAGACTCTTGTGTGAGCTTTTTAACGGTATTAAATGTATCTTCTGAAACATCACTTTTTGAAACTACGGATTGCATAATGCCTGTTCCATCCCGTATTAATAAAAAGTGAATTTTTCCACTTGAGCGTATGTTATATACCCAACCTTTGATTTCTACTTCTTTTCCTACATTTTCTTTTGCTTCGTTTATATACATTTCTATCCCGGTTAGGGTTCACCTCCTTGAATTATGGTTTGGGAAAATTTTACAACAATAACTATAAAAAGTCAAATGATTGTAGGATTATATATCGTTCTTTTCGGCTCTGCACGCCGGGCATATAGGATAGGGAGGTATGTATTGTATAAGAATCTCTCGGGCTATATTAATCGTATCTATTACATTGCCGTTATAAGTAAATACATCTAATTCTTTGAGATCTACATCCCTTTCTCGAGATTGGCTGGTTGCAAAACTTTTTGGTATGTAGGTTTCAGAAAAATTAATTTTAAACTTTTGAACAAATTTGTTAAGGCATCGAACGCATACGAGTTCAACTTCCGCGTATAATGTCCCTTCAAAGTAAATTTCTTCACTTCCAGCATATTTGAGCAAACCTTTTAATATTGCGGGCTTAACAAGTTTTGCATTTTCTCCGATACCTTTAATATCTATCTGTTCTTCTATATTAAGTATGTTATTATTCCTGATCTTCGCTATCGGAATCTTCATATGTAAGACTATCCTTTCCTTTCTGAATAATTACTTTTGCTTTTTCTAATACCCCATTTGCCTGTTCTAAAACTCTTATAGCATAATTTTCTGCATCTTTTATAATGCCGTTTGCCTCTTTTCTTGCTTCTTTTAAAATTCTTTCTCTCTCTGCATTTGCTTGTTTTGTAATTTCAGACTGAGAAACTAATCTTTCTTTTTCTTCTTTTGCCTTTTGAAGTATTTCGTCTCTTTTCCTGAATGCATCTTGCAGAATTTCTTCTTTTTTCTTGTCTACGAAAAAAGCACTCTTCATCTCGTCCGGAATTAGTTGCTCTATCGTGTTGATTTTGCTTAATATTTCAGTTCTATCAATGCTTACATACTTAGAAAAGGGGACTCGTTTAGCATTAAGTACTATTTTTCTCAGTTCGTCGATTTCTTTTAACACGGATTTTTCTTTCATTTTACCACCTTCTCTGCTAATTTTTTTGTTGCGCATTCTGGAACAAACATTGAAGTATCTCCGCCATAAGAAGCAATTTCTCTAACAAGGCTTGAGCTTAAAAATATAAATTCTCTGCTACTCATTACGAAAACTGTTTCTACTTCTTTGTAAAGCATGCTATTTGTAAGAGCCATTTGAAATTCGTAGTCAAAGTCTGATACTGCTCTTAATCCTCGTAAAATGAATTTTACATCGTTCTTTTTAAGGAATTCAACGAGTAGTCCGTTTAGTGGTTTTACGATAACATTTTTGACACCTTTTGTGGCACATTTTACTAATTCTATCCTTTCGTTTATATTAAATAAAGTGTGCTTTTCCTTGCGCTCTGCGACGAGAATTATAAGAGTGTCGAAAATTTCGGCCCCTCTCTTTATTACATCAAGGTGTCCATTTGTTATCGGGTCAAAAGTCCCCGGGTAAACGGCTATTTTTTCCATGTTTAAATTATACAATGATTGCTAAGTGTTTGCAAATTTATCGTGGATAATAAAAATGTTGCAAATAATAACTGTTTTAGGTAAAATACTGTTATGAAAAAGATAATAATATTGTTTCTTTTAATGGCTTTTGTTTTTATAGCATTACCTGGATGCCGTGCGACTAAAACTGTAAAACAGGTGAAAGTTCCTTCGATTCTCAATCTCAAAATAGAGCAGGCAGAAAAAGTCCTGGAAAAAGAAGGGTTAATATTGCAAGTAGTTTCATCAAGGTATTCTGAAACGGTGCCCTTGGATTGCATAATCTCTCAAAATCCTCGTGCAGGAGATGTAGTAAAAGAAGGAACTGTTATTAAAGCCATAATCAGTAATGGTTCAAAAAATGTAACCGTCCCAGATCTCGTTGGAAAGAGTTTTTCAGATGTGGTTGAAGTTTTGGGAACGATTGGGCTTCACATTGGGGATATCACGGAAAAGGAAGATAACAGTAAAGTAGGGACAATTCTTACTCAATTTCCTGCGGCTGGAACTGTGGTCGCGCCTGGTTCTTCGGTAAAGCTCACGGTTAGCCTTGGGCAATTTGTTACTATGCCAAATGTTATAGGTATGAATGTGGAGAAGGCAAAAGCTCTTTTAACGGCCCAGGGATTCAGGGTCTCTCACATTGATCAGACGGACATCGTAAAAGTCTCCGGACAGGTAGTCCTTTATCAATACCCAATGCCTGGCTTAAAAGTGAGAAAAGGCGTTGAAGTGAGGTTGAAAATTTCCCGATGAACTTTGTAACTGCACCTTCTATACTTTCTGCTGATTTCTCTTGTTTAGAATCTGAAATTAAAAAAATCGAACAAATTCCTGATAGTTGGGTGCACATAGATGTAATGGATGGACACTTCGTCCCTAATTTAACATTTGGTTCCTGTGTGATAAAAAGCATAAGAAAAAAGACGAGCCTATTTTTTGATGCGCACCTTATGGTTGATAATCCGTCCTCTTTTCTTGAAGAGTTTGCAGATGCAGGTGTTAATGCAATCACTTTTCACATTGAAGAAACTCACTTTCCTTTGCGGTTAGTAAAAGAGATTAAAGCGCTGGGCTTAAAAGTAGGCGTTTCTTTAAATCCAGTGACTCCTATAAGCATGGTGTATCATCTGCTTCCGTTGATAGACATTTTGCTTGTTATGAGTGTGGAGCCTGGTTTTTCCGGGCAAAAGTTCATCCCATTTTCTATTGATAAAATTCAAGAAGCAAATAGAATTAGAAAAGAACAAAATTTACATTTTTTGATATCTGTAGACGGAGGAATTAACCAAGATACTGCAGAAAGAGTACTATCAAGTGGTGCTGACATTCTCGTTATGGGAAGTTTCTTTTTTAAAAATGATTTTTCGTTTGTAAAAAACTTTTTGTCTACTCTACGAGAAAGGTAAATATTTTTGCGTTAAATAAAAATACCCTCTTTAGTAAGAGGGTATAAACCATAAAAGAATACCTTAATTTAGTATGAGTACTTTATCGAGTTTTGCTTCTATTACTCTTTTGGGCACTGCTCCTACGATCTGATCGACGAGTTTGCCGTTTGAAAAAATCATAAGAGTAGGAATGCTCATAATACCGTATTGAATCGTAATATTTTGATTGTCGTCAACATTTATTCTTACGACTTTTAGTTTTCCTGATTTTTCTTTCTCTATTTCTTCAACAATTGGCTCTACCATTTTACAGGGAACGCACCATTCTGCCCAGAAATCTACGAGAACGGGGATAGGAGAATTTAATACTTCTTCTTTGAAGTTGGATTCGTTTACCTCTATCATGGTTCCTCCTAATTTTCTTTGAGAAGTGCTTCTATTTCGTCACTAAATGTTTTTTCCATGTTTGGATTATAGCCAACAACCACTTTTGCAATCCTTCCGTGCTTGTCAATAAAGAAAAATCTTGGTATACTTGTCGCACCGTACTGGCTTGCTACTGCACCGTTTGGGTCGCTAATTACGAGATATGTAATGCCTTTCTCTTTTATAAACTGTTCTACCTTTTGCCTGCTTGCTTGATTATCCAGGTTTACACCTATTACAACAACTCCCTTGTCTTTGAATTTGTTATATATTGCCTCTACATGTGGGATAGTCATTCTGCAAGGACCGCACCAGGTTGCCCAGAAGTCTATCAAAACTACTTTGCCTTTTAAATCCGATAGGTGAACTATCTTTCCGTCTGCATTTTGCCATGAAAAGTCAGGCGCAATTTGCCTTTTACTTTCTGTACTACCCGTATTATTAGAATTGTTCGTTCCAGAAGTTGCACTCGTGTTATTTCCAGTATTGTTGTTTGTGCTACTATTACTACACCCTACAAAAATTGGCACGATTAACAACAGTGCAAGTATTATAACAAGAATCTTTTTTCTCATCTCGTTCTCCTTTCCTAATTTCTGGATTTCATTATATCAAATTTAAAAATTGAGGTCAAGCAAATTTATTTACTATACGACTTTAGTAGGTTTATCAACTGTTTTTCGCTTTTTTTAAAATCAACATCTTTTGAGAAACGAATTTTGTAGTACTGAGTAATTAGTGGGCGTAGCTCTTTAAACTTTCCTTTTCTTTTTGCGTATTCGACGAGTGTTTCGGAAGCCATTTTGTCGTTTCCTATAAGACTGACTATTTTGTTATATACTTTCTTCTGATATGGATGCTCCTTTCTGAGCAAGATAAAGAGCAGTACGAGACCTGTAACGATTATTGAGGCTAAACGCCACTTGTTTATTACACTTCTGAATAGTTCTAAACTTTTGTTTATCGTGAGTCCTGTTCTGGTTATTCCTTTTTGTACGCTGGTGAGTATTTGCATTTGTTTTGCGCTGTTGTAAGTTACGACATTTCTATACCAGGACATTCTTATACTGTCTATGAGTAGAGATAATTGTGAGGGTACGGGAGTTTTTGAATTTGGAGTTGGATCGACTCTTACCCATCCATTTTTTGGATCGTATACTTCTGCCCAGGCGTGTGCATCTCTTTCTCTTACTATAAAGTATTCTCCGTCAGGATTGAATTCTGAAGTTACAAATCCTGAAACGAGTCTTGCAGGTATGTTGTTAATTCTTGCAAAAAGCACGAGTGCCGTTGCAAAGTGTTCACAATATCCACTTTTACGGTTTATCACGAAGTCCTGTATGTTTTGTGCCGTGGGATTAAGAGAGTATGTGTAGTGCTTTTTTAAGTAGTTTACGATAGAGTGTATTTTTTCTGTTTTAGTTTTGCCTTTTGCTGCAGTTTTTGCAATGTTAATAAATTTTTCAGATAGTTCTGGAAGCTGTAAGTATTGCTCGTATTCTGCATTTGTAATACTAAATGTAACTATTGGGGTTTTACCATGTATTGAACTAAACGCATCGTACTTTATCGTCTTGTAGTAGGTGAAGTCGGTGAAAAAGTCATGGAATTGATTAGTCTTAAGGTAAAGAAAATCTCCCCTTACACCGACGAATTTCTCTGGTCCAAATAAAGTATCTGAACCTATGGGTTCAAGGTAGATCGTGCTTTTAGACATTCCAGAGGTAATACCAAAGTTATTGGTTTGAAATATGGGAAATAATTTTTGTTTTCCGTTCTCTACTTTCCACTTTCTCCCGTCAAAGTAAGCATAGTGAAGTCCTGATAAGTAAAGTGGGGGTTTGAAATTTTTTGCTACTATCCTCATAACAATTTGGTTATTTAAGTTTACTTTACCTTTTTCTATAACTATCTGCTTTGAAAACCCGCTCTGAGTGCTGGCTCTGAGGTTTATACCGTGCAGATATCCTAATGACAAACGAGGTATTGAGAAAAATATGGCAAGTGCAAATAACATGGATAGTATAGAAAATGCCGATACGAATAGAACGAGTTTACGATTGAGAATAATATTTTTTTTGAACTGAGAAAAAATGAGCATCAGTGAACCTAACACGAGGAATAAGTATAGAAGAATTACGAAGTTTATTGATATAGTGGAAACGGAAGTAAGTAGAATTAGCAGAATACTCACAATGAATATTTCGTAATAATCCTTTGCTTTCTTTTCTAAAACAAACTTTGCCGTCATTACGATGATGAGTAGCGTAGAAAGCACATAGAACAAGTTGAAGCTTAGCAATATTGCCAGGATAAAGTAAACAAGAGGCAATGCTTCTATCGCCTTTTTAAGCGCATTGCTTTTTATTTTTCCTTCAATAGGTATTAACAGTATTAGAATTGCTGCTGCAATAAGAAAGTGTTTGTCGGTTAAACTAACGAACATAACGGAAATAAGAATAAAAAGTAATGCTGTGTATACGCGGGCATCTTTACGCATACTCTATGTCCTCTGGCAGTATTGCTGAGTCTATTTTTTTAATTGGTAATCTGTCCTTTAATTTCACGGTAGATAAGAAGCTAAAAATACTTTTAAAGTGTACGGTAGATTTTGCGAAGGGAAGCGTGATTTCGGATATAAGTGATACTTCTGTACCGGTTCTGTAACAATCGTAAACGAGGGAGTTAACTCTTGTAACTGCATCTTCGAAATATTTCTCTTTGTCGTAGAGATATTTTGAGTTATCTAACATTATCAGAATGCCATTACTTTCCGTGGATGCGTATTCTGTTATCATTATTTTTCCAAGTTTCGCAGAAGCTTTCCAGTTAATTAGCTTACTGTTATCTCCTCTTTTGTATTGTCTGATTGAATAAAAATCCTCGTGCTCTTTTTTAAATATTTTGTTTAACTCTTTGTTCGTTTTATTATTTCTGTAGCGTACTTTGAGAAATACTTTCTTTTTGTGTGGAAAAACGATAACTTCTTTTTTAATCTTTATAGCTCTGGTCCTTGTGAAAAAGTTAAATGGAAATGTAGAAGTCAATTTTACGGCATTAATCTTTAGTTTACCTCTTTTTTTAAATGCGACCTCTATAGTTCTGCTGCTTTTTTCATTGATTTCTTCGAAGTATACTTTTTTATTCAGAACTTCCAAAGTAAGAAAAAATTTTGGAATTAGAGACTTGTTAACTATTTGTACTGAAATTGTAGTGTTTTCTCCTGCAAATATCATATCTGGCAAGTTAATAATTACTTCAATGTTTCTCTGGTTGTAGTACGAAAGTAAACCTGAAAGAATGAGAAACGAAAGTACTACACTAAAAGTTAGATAAACGAGGTTATTTCCGGAGTTAACTGCGATTGCCCCAACTAAAACAGTAAAAATAAAAAACAACAAGCCAGAGCTTTTAATTTTTGTGTTTGTTTGTTTACAGGGGAACTTGAACATTTTGTAGTATTTGTTGAATTATTTCTTTTGCAAACCTTCGCTCGGTTTCTCTTAGTATTATTCTGTGCGAAAGTACAGCAGGCGCAACTGCTTTTACATCGTCTGGCACGACAAAATTCCTCTCGCTTATATATGCGTAACCTTTTGCTGCTTTTACGAAGTCAATACTTCCTCTGATGCTCACGCCTATCCTTATAAATCTATTGTTTCTCGTTTCGTTCACGATTCGCATAATGTATTCTATAATAGAATCTTCTGTGTATATACTTTTTACGACACTTATGATTTCGAGAATCTCTTTTCTCGTTAACACGGGTGCCAGTTCTGATGGTTTTTTCTGCTCCGACTCTTTTATGATATCTTTTTCTATGTCTTCTGGTGGGTATCCCATTGTGAGCGACATCATGAATCTGTCAAGTTCGTTTTCTGGTAGATGATAGGTACCGGAAAATTCGATTGGATTTTCTGTAGCAATAACGAAAAATGGTCTGGGGAGTCTATAAGTTACTCCGTCTATTGTAACGGTACGCTCGTTCATTGCTTCAAGCAAAGCCGACTGTGTTTTTGGAGATGTCCTATTTATTTCGTCGGCAAGGACTACATTTGCGAAAATCGGTCCCTTTTTAAATTCGAACTCTTCACTTTTTCTTTTAAAAATTGTTATACCAGTAATGTCCGAAGGGAGCATGTCAGCCGTAAATTGAATGCGCCTGAAAACTCCGTCAATTGAGCGTGCAATTGCTTCTGCAAGAGTAGATTTACCTACTCCAGGAATATCCTGAAAGATAAGGTGAGATTCAGTTATTAAAGGGATTAAGGACATTATAATGACATCTCTCTTACCTTTTATAACTGTCTCTACATTATCTACGATTTTCTTGATTTGTTCGTTCATTCCAATCATACCTTTCTTTGTTTTTTATTATATACGAAATAGCATCTTTTTTGGAGTGCACTTTCCCTTCCGAATGTAGATAGGCTATTTCGTCAAAAATTTCTTGATACTGCTTTCCTTCTTTTAGTTTTATTTCTTTAAGATCTTTTCCAGTAATTAAGTTCCTGGTATTGTACGCTCTATTGACGGTTTTTGCTACTTCTTCTCGGTATTTATTACTTATTAGCGCGATAATACCGGCAATGAGGCTTTTGTCTGTGTGTCTTAAGATTTTAAATAGTTCAAAAGCATCCTTCTTTTTCAGTATTGTTTTTATCTTTTTAATTTCTTTTTCCGATTTAAGTATTTTATTGATTATTTTCTTTTTTACATCAATACGCTCTAACTTTTTTATTATTACGCTTTCTTTTTTGTTGTGCATAAGAATTAACAAATAGGTGTATAGAGGATTTGAGCTAAATTCTTTAATGTATTTATTTGCAATTTTTATTGCCGTTTTCTTTGCTTTAGATAAGTGTTTAATGTTAAAGAAAATTTTTAGTATCCCTCTTTTTTCCATCTTCTCTATTGCCTGCGCGGTATAATCTGCGGAAAGCAGCTCTATTAGCTCGTTTGTAATGCGCGAAGAACGCTTATTGGTTAATACCCCTAATTCTACTGCTTTGTTGAATAAAAACTCTGTTTCGGGGGCTAGTTTAAAGCCTAACTTAACTTCGTATTTTATTGCTCGGAGTAATCTGGACGGATCTTCTATAAACGAAATTGTACTCAGCGTTCTTATTGTTTTTCTTTCTAAATCTGAGAACCCATTGTAAAAATCTATTATTAATCCGAGTTCACCTGGCATAACTGAAATAGCCATAGCATTTATCGTAAAGTCTCTTCTACCGAGGTCCTCTTTAAGCGATGCTTTTTCTACGATTGGAAGTACTGAATTTTTATTGTAGTACTCCCTCCTTGCTGTGACGAAGTCGAGATGGTATCCTTTATAAACCAGATGGGCAGTGTTAAATTCTTCGTATATTTTAATTTTCTCTCCTACTTTTCCTTCAAGTATTTTCCCAAAAGTCGTTGCATCCTTTGTGAGCACGAAGTCAAAGTCAAGACTTTTTACTCCTAAAAATAAGTCTCTTACTGCGCCTCCGACGAGATACACTCTTTGGCCTGTTTGTTCTGCTACTTCTCCTATAAGGTGTAATAATTCATTTATATCCTTTGGAAAAGTTGCCTTTATAAGATTTTTTACTTCTTCTTTTGACGGCAAAAGTAAATTATTGCTCGGCGTCTCTGTGTTAATTCTGTTATTCTTTATAAAGTATGCTTTTAGTAAATCACTTCGTGAAATAATTCCAACAATCTCTCCGTTTTCTTTTACTAATACTCTCCCCACATTGTTTGTAGCCATAATGTTTTCTACTTTTCTTAAGTCGTCTTCTGCCTCTACTACGAAAACATTGGGGGACAAATATTGTTTTACCGGTCTATTGCGGCTTTCAAGCATCATTATCTTTTCGATATCTCTTTTTGAAATAATACCTATTACTTTATTGTTTTCAGTTACGGGCAGTCCAGAAAAACCCATTTTTACCATTATGTTTAACGCTTCTTTTATCCCTGTTTTTGCGTCGATCATTTTTACTGGATAACTCATTATGTACTTTGCTTTTAATATCTGGTAGTTGGAGTTCTGAATTTTATTTATGAGATACGATTTGATTTCTTCTACAGATTTACTCTTTACAAATGCTGTCGCTGCATTGTAATGGCCACCTCCGCCTATTGGGAGAAGTATTTCTTTTACATTATATTCTGGTGCGTTACTTCTTCCCATAACAAATATGCCGTTCTGGGATCTAACAATTACAAACAGAAAATCGCTGTCTATTATTTCTCGCAATCTATGCGTTACGACTGAAAGGCTCTGAACATACCTTTTCATCGTTGCAGTTGCTATTGAGATGCGCATTCCGTTTATAGAGACTTCTTCAACATTTGATATCAGAGATTTAAGCAGTTCAACCTGAGGCTTTGAAAGAAAAGGTGAAACAAAGCGCCGTATAATCTGCATATTTATTCCAAATATTGAAAGAAATGCTATTGCTTCAAAATCCTCTGGTGTCACGCCCGGGAACATAAAACTGCCTGTGTCTTCATATATACCCAGAGCAAGCAGTGTTGCTTCAAAGGAATTTAGAACGGTTTTTTTTCTTTTTAGCAGGTTTACAAGAATTGTCGTGTTTGCTCCTACATCCATGTGAATGATTTTTGCATTCTTTATATCGTTTTCTGATTGTGGATGGTGGTCAAAAATAATAATTTCTGAATTACCGTTTTTGAGCAACTCTTTTCCTTCCCCGAGCCTTGCATATATTTTTGTGTCCACAATAATAATTCTTCCAATATTATTCTTTATACTATTTGGTAGTTCTCTGAGCTTTATAAAGTTTAGCATTTCTCCAAAAAAGTTTGTAAGTTTTTTTGCGCTTACATCGAGTGAACCTGGATGAATAAGAAAAGCGCCGGGGTATAGTTTCCCGGCGGCATACATTGAGCTAATGGCATCGAGGTCTGCCCCTGCATGTGTCAATATAACTGTGTACTTAGCCATTAAAACAGTTTTTCGATACCCTCCCTGGAAACTTTGTAATAAATGAGGGGAAGCGGTTCTACTTTACTATTTGAGAACTCTAAAAGTTTCAGCAATTCTTTTGCAGCCTGTTCACCTTTTTCTTTATCGTTTGCAAGGATTGTTGCAATGGTTTCTCCTTTTTCGATGTAATCCCCTACTTTCTTAGGGAACATTATTCCCACGGCCAGGTCAATTTTATCGCCTTTCTTTGTCCTGCCTGCTCCCAGGAATGCAGCGAGTTTTCCTATCTCTTCGGTCTGCATACTCTTTATATAGCCACTCTCTGGAGCTTTTACGAAGAGTTTGAATTGTGCATGTGGTAGTTTTGAAAAGTCGTCAACAAATGAAGGATCTCCGCCTTGGGCTCTTACGATCTCTTTAAATTTTTCTAATCCACTTCCACTGTCAATTGCTTTTTGGATTAATTCTTTTCCCTCTTCACTGCTTTTTGCTTTACCCCCCAGGTATAACATTTCTCCTCCAAGAGTTTTTATAACTTCTACAAGTCTTTTGCCACCCTGCCCTTTGAGCACGCTTACTGCTTCTTCTATTTCTATGGAATTTCCTATTGCATCCCCCAGTGGTTGGTTCATATCTGTAATGTAGGCAACTGTATCCCTTCCGACAGAATCCCCTATTTCAACCATTGTTTTTGCCAGTGCTTTTGCATCTTCCAGGTCTTTCATAAATGCGCCGCCGCCTACTTTTACGTCCAGTACGATCGCGTCTGCTCCTGCGGCAATTTTTTTACTCATTATGCTCGATGCGATAAGGGGAATGCTGTCCACTGTTCCCGTCACATCCCTCAGTGCATACATTTTTTTGTCGGCAATTACAAGTTCGCTGCTCTGTGCTATGATAGCACCGCCAACATTGTTTACGATTTCTATAAACTTTTCTATAGGAATTTCCACTTTGAAACCTGGAATCGACTCTAACTTGTCAATTGTTCCACCCGTGTGCCCCAGGCCCCTGCCAGACATTTTTGCTACGGGGACGCCGTTTACTGCAACGAGTGCAACGAGCGGTATAGATACAGTATCTGCAACACCTCCAGAGCTGTGTTTGTCGACTTTTATGCCGCGAATCTTTGAAAGGTCTATTGTCTTTCCACTTCTTACCATAGAAAGTGTAAGTTCAGCAGTTTCTTTCTTGTTCATTCCTTTACACCAAATTGCCATAAGTAGTGAAGAAATCTGGTAGTCAGGAATTTCTCCTTTTGAATATCCCTGTACAAAGTAATCTATCTCTTTTGACGAAAGTTCTTTGCCCTGTTTCTTTTTTTCTATGATGTCTATTATGTTCATTATCTTAGCCCTCCCTTATGAATTTTTCAACTAATACTGCAATCTTCCTTCCACACTTTTCTGCAACTTCTATTACTTCTTCATGAGATACTTCGCCGCTTGAAAATACGGAGTCTGTAATGCAGGATATGCCTAACACTTCCATCTTTAAGTATCTTGCAACAATTACTTCAGGAACCGTGGACATACCCACTGCATCAATACCCAATCTATTCATTAAATTTAGTTCGGCAATTGTTTCGTAGTTTGGGCCTGACACAGCGCAATACACACCTTCTCTTACTGAAACATTTTCTTTTTTTGCGATAGATTTAAATTTTTCTATCATTTTATGGTTATATGCGTCTGTTAGATTAACGAAACGCTCGTTACCCTTTTCTCCTCGCAGAGGGTTCTCGGCGAAGATAAAGTTTACATGATCGTTTATTATCATTATGTCTCCTACTTCGAGTGTTTTATTTACTGCACCAGATGCATTGGTTATGATAAGTTTTTTTGTCCCTAATCCTGCCGCAAGGCGAATCGTTTTAGTAACTTCTTTCATGCTGTAGCCTTCGTAGAAGTGTACTCTACCGTTGAACACGGCAACTTTTTTGTTCCCAATGTGCCCCAGTATGAGTTCTCCTTTGTGTCCTACAACGGTTGAAACTGGAAAGTCAGGCAGTTCTCTGTAAGCAAATCTTTCTATTACTTCTACTTTGTCCAGAATTGGGCCTAAGCCTGAACCAATAATTATTGAAAATTCTGGTTCAAAGTTTGTTTTGCTCTTTACGAATTCTATGTATTTTTCCATTTAAATGCCTCCTGAGTTATTTTATTCAAGTGAAACGAGATAATAATAGAAAGGCTGTCCCCCGTATGTAACATCTATTTCTAAGTCAGGGAACATTTCCTCAATTTTCTTTGCAATCTCTTCTGCGTGCTCTTTGTTTACATTTTTGCCGTAATAGATTCCCATAACTTCATAGTCTTTCACCATTTCTTTGTTCATTCTTAAAAGCTCTAGCAAAACTTTGTCTGGGTCCTGTCCTTTTATAACAATTTCTCCATCCATTGCTCCAAGAATATCGCCTTTTTTTACATTTAAGCCTTTAAAGGTTGTGTCTCGGACTGAATAAGTGATAGCAAATGAATGAATTTCTTTTAATATTTCTTTTGCTCTGTTTATATTCTCTTCGAAAGTTTCTTCCGGATTGAACGAGAGAATTACCGGTACAGCCTGAACCATATTTTTAGATTCCAGAACTACCACCTTTTTATTCTTCGTGAGTTTTGCAGCTTCTTTTGCAGCCAGTATAATGTTTGAATTGTTTGGCAGAATTACTACCTCGTCTTTTTTACATTTCTGAATTGCAGAATAGATGTCATTTATTGACGGATTCATCGTCTGGCCACCACTTACGATAAAGTCAACGCCAAGGCTGAGGAATATTTTGTCGAAACCTTCTCCCTGCGAAACAGCGATTATACAGAACGGTTTTTTAATACCCTGAACTATTTCTTCATTGTTTTTTTGCAAGAATTCTTCCTGTTCTTCCTGCATATTTTCAATTCTCGCTTCTTTTAAGTCTCCAAACTGCATTACATAGCGCATTACTTCGTATGGCTCGTTTGAGTGTATGTGGATTTTAGTGAGATCCCCAGCTTTTGCTACTACAATACTATCGCCAAATTTGCTTAATTCTTCTTGTAATTTGCCGGGATCCAGATCTTTTGCTGATGAAAGGAGTACTGTATCGTACTTGAATTCAAGTTTTCCTCCCAGCGTCGCTTTGTCCATTTCTTCTATCTCCTCTTCAAATGTTTTCTCAAATGTAAGTTCTCCTTTAAGTCCCTTTAGCATTCCTTCTACGATAAATACTAACCCCTGTCCTCCGGAATCAACGACGCCGGCTTCTTTTAAAACTGGCAGGAGTTCAGGTGTTCTTTTTAAGACGATTTCTGATTCTTTGTAGAGTTCTTCAAGTAGGTGAACAAAGTCGTTTTCTTTAAAGCGAAGTAGCATTGCTTTTTTAGCAATGGCACTCATCACTGTGAGAATTGTGCCCTCTACCGGCTTAATAACGGCTTTGTATGCAGTTTTCGAACCTTCTGTAAGGGCTTCGGCAAACTCTGGAATAGTGATTTCTTCTTTTCCGTCAATAGAATCGAAGAAGCCCTTGAGTATTTGTGAAAGTAATACTCCCGAGTTACCTCTGCCACCTATTAATGCACCCTCGCATATTGCTTTACCGAATTCTTTTAAGTCTTTTGGATTTCTTTTTTTTGCTTCGTCGACTGCAGTTTTTAAAGTGAGAAACATGTTACTTCCTGTGTCTCCGTCAGGAACAGGAAATACATTTAACTTGTTTACTATTTCTTTTTTATTTCCAAGATTTGTAAGTGCACCCTGAAACATCTTTTGGAACTCAGCTAGACCAAGAATATTCATTTATACCTCCCGTTTGACTCCTACTACGATGACATTCACTTCGAGATCTTTAATGCCGGTTAACTTTTTAATTTTGTACTCAACCTGGGAAACGATTGTATTTGCAACCTCCGATACTTTTATGCCGCTTTGTAAAACTACATAGATGTCAATAATAACTTTTTTGTTATTTATCTTTACCGTTGCGGCTTTGGTAAGTTCTGCTTTTCCTAATAGTGAAAGCACTTTGCCTGTAAATGTGGTGGGTACTAGCCCTACTACTCCATAGCATTCCATTGCCGTCAGTGTTGCAAGCTTTGCAATAGCATTTTTTGTAACGATAATTTTACCCATATCAAAGCCTCCTCGTTAGTATTATATCAAAAAAGTATTGCATGAAAAGAAAATTTGTTTAAAATATGTAGGTTGAAATTTCGACAAGGAGGTCATAATGAGCAGAAAATGTGAAATTTGTGGTAAAGGCCCAATGGTTGGCAATAATATTAGCCACTCCCACAGAAGGACAAAGAGGAGATACTTACCAAATTTGCATAGAGCAAAAGTTAAAATAAATGGAAAAGTAAAAGTTGCCTGGGTCTGCACGGATTGCCTTAAAAAATATAAGGTAGCAGAGTAAAAAGATGGAAATCAGGTCTTTAAAGTTCGACGGGGAAGTTTTGCACATACTTGATCAGAGAAAACTTCCCTTTGAATTTATTAATGTTCCGTGTAAAACAGAAAAGGATGTATGGGAAGCAATTAATAAAATGATGATACGCGGAGCACCCGCAATTGGTGTTGCTGCTGCCTATGGCATGTATCTTGGCATCAAGAATTTTACCGGCACTAGCGGGAATCTACTGAAAAGACTTAAGGAAGTTAAAGAATATTTAGACACAGCAAGACCTACTGCAGTAAATTTGAAGTGGGCAACTGAGCGTATTCTAAAACTTGCAGAAAAATTTAAGGATTTACCGTCAGAAGAGTTGAAACAAACGATTCTTTTAGAAGCAATTGCGATGGAAAAAGAAGATGCTGAGAGAAATTTCAAAATAGGGGAATTTGGTTCCGCATTGTTTAAGGATGGAGACACCATTATGACCATTTGTAATACTGGTGCTCTTGCAACGGTAGCGTATGGAACTGCTTTTTCTGTAATCAGGCGTTCTTTTGAAAAATACAAGGATATAAAAGCGATTGCTCTTGAAACACGTCCTTATCTTCAGGGTGCAAGGCTTACTGCTCTGGAACTCAAGGAAGCAGGAATTCCATTTCACTTAATAACTGACAATATGAGTGGGTTTATTATGTCCAAGGGCTTAGTAAGTGGCATAGTAGTTGGTGCGGATAGAATTGCTTCAAATGGAGATACCGCCAACAAAATCGGGACTTATACACTTGCAGTGCTTGCCATGCATCATAAAATTCCTTTCTATGTTGCAGCTCCAATATCAACTATAGATCCTCACATTGAAAGTGGGGCTGAGATCCCAATTGAGGAACGAAACCCTGATGAAGTGACTCACTGCGGTGGAAAGAGAATTGCTCCTGAAGGAATAAAGGTTTATAATCCTGCTTTTGATGTTACACCCAATGGGCTGATCGACGCAATAATTACTGACAAAGGAGTAATCAGGAAACCGTTTAAAGAAAGCATCAAAGATATTCTAAAGTAATTTATAGTATTTTCTTACAAAACTCAGTGCCTTTTCGGGCACTGAGTACCCTTTCTAATGTAATATACGAGTATCCCTTTTCGCAGATTTTGTTGCTTAGTAGTGCACTGAATTCTGGTAGAAAATCTATACTTGTGTGAAATAATCTAAGTATACACTCGTCAGAAAGTAAAATTGCGCTTTTCTTATCTCGCTTGTAAATGGAACTATTTAAGAAGTTTAAGTTTTTCGGGACAATTGCTTTTATCGTGTGATCTAATTTATTTTCTGAAAAAATGGGTACACGGGGTGTGATTAGTTTTGCCTGTTTTTCCGTTTTTACGAGTGGTGTGACGAAGATGTCCATTTTATCTTTTAGGTATTGAAAGAGTTTTAGTCGATTTTCGAATGTGCTTCCGTAGATAAGAACACCGTTTGCCCCGTCTTCGCTTAATTTGTAAGAAGCGTTAATAGCATTCTCAAAATTAGCGTTGTCTTCTTCGTAAATAAACAGATGTTTGAGATTTAACAATCCTATTATTTTAATCATCTATTGAGTATATCTTTTCTTTTAGTTTTTGGAGTTCAGGAAAAGTTGGATTATATTGTTTTGCTTTTTTGTAGTATTTTTCCGCCGTATCAAGGTCGCCCTTGCCTGCATAGGAAAGCCCCAATCCTACGAGAATTGCGAGATCCTTTGAAGAGAGCACACCTTCTTTTTTTTCTTTCTTCTTAAACACTTTGATTGCCTCGTTAAACTTACTTTCTTCCAACAATACAGTTCCAAGTAATCTAACTACCTCTAAATTATACTCCTTTTCGTTTACTTCACTTAGGACCTTCTCTGCATTTTTTAAGTCTCCTATACTATAGTAAATGCTCGCAATTATGTATCTTAAGTGTGTCTTGTCTTCTACTGTATCAAGCTCTTTTTGCAAGGCTTCGGCTAATTTTTTGTAAAAGGGAAAAGCGCGTTTTGAATTACTTAATAAGTAACCGGTCAATGTGTAATTCTTGCTTAATTTTACTGACTTTAGCACGAATTCTTTGGCTTTTTCTATATTTCCTAATTCAGTTTGCCTGCGAGCATTTAACATACTTACTGCTGCTCTTTGCGGTGGGGAAAATGTATAAATAATATGCGCTGCAATTGCTGCAATTAGGATACCTGCCCCGTAATCTCTGTAAGGGCCTACAAAGTATAGCACAAATCCAATTGCATATAAGGAAAAAATTATAAAGCCAAATTTATTTCTACCCATCACTACCTCCATTTAGTTTTACACCTGCAATTATAATGTGTAATTTTAAATTTACCAAGAAGTAAATTTGACAAGTGTATACTTAATGGGTATAATTAAAAAAATCTTATAAGGGGGAATTATATGAATCATTATTCTACAATGCCGAGTGCTACAGTATGGATTATTTCTATTGCATCTTACATTTACTTTTCCTATTCGCTTTATGTCATTGCTCAAAAAACTGGGCATGAATCCAACGCGTGGATGGCATGGATACCTATAGTAAATACATTTTTAATGCTTCAGATTGCGGACGAACCTATGTGGTGGTTTATCCTTTTATTGATTCCTATCGTTAACATTGTGATTATAATAATTGTCTGGATGAAAATTGCTGAAGCAAGAAATAAACCTGATTGGTGGGGACTTTTGTTATTAGTCCCAATCGTTAATCTTATTGTGCCTGGATATCTTGCATTCTCAGACTAAGAGACTTTATATAAGCCTTTGCCTGAAAGGCAAATTTGCTAAATGGGGGATAAAAATATGAGCATGGTAAGTGTGAGAAAAACTTTTTTGATTTTCCTTCTATCTGTATTTATTTTTTTAATTTTTCCAACTCGTATTGTTTTTGCGCAGGAAGTCAATGCTACTATTAAGTCAATAGAGTTTGACGGTAAGGAATATATTATAAAAGGCCATGTCGTGATAACTGGTGTAAATAAGGGTGGGTTGCCAGAGCGGGATACAGTTTTTATTTTTATGGATGTTTTACAAGGAGAAAATGGTGTATACCCGGTTATGCCTGACACTTACTCTATTGCCAATGGCAAGTATGTTGCTGGCGGAAAACTACTAACCGATGCAGAGGCGAATGGTACGAATTGCAAAACATATTCGCTCTGGAAGTGGGCTGCAGAAGTAAATGCCTGGCAGAAAGGTGCAAGTGAGGGATCAGATGGACGGTTTCATTACGATGCGTCTAAAGTACCTTCGACATACGAAAACGATTTTGAAGTAAAAATTGACAAGCAATTTATGGATAGTCCTGTAAGAATTCGTGCCCATCTTGAACATATTATCGGAGGTCCATTTGCGGCCTGGCCAGGCTTTATATTTAAGCACCAGGTTCTCTATCAAGGAATATTGAAGAAAATTTCTGGTATTGACGCAGGGAACAATGATGATGCAAAGTCTAAGGCTGAGGCTATCGTAAATTCTGAAACTCCTGATTCTGTTGCAAATTCTGCAAAGAATAAGGATGCGGAGCGGAAGAAGAAAGGCATGCACATCTTTAATAATCGTAAGAAACCCGTAAAGAATCCGCTTGCACAAAAGTATAGAAACAGGATTAATCAAATAATTGATAAGCATAAATTGTCCGTTGTGAAGGTTAAAAAAGGTGACTCTACCACAAAGCAGAAAATAACACACGATGAAAACAATCTCAGTTTTTGGGACAAAGTCAAATATTATGGGAGTAAATTGATAGGAATGGGTGCTGGTAAAGTTCCCGGTGTAAAGTATGTAAGTAATAAAGTAGAGGACAAAGCTGTCTCGATGAGCGGCCTTGATAATGTAAAGAAAACTCAGCTTGACTTAGGTGTCGATAGAACGGCGGCGGATCTTTACAACTCAATGAGTGTGTATCCAGAAAGGGAGAAGAAATACGCAACAGTAATAAATATTGTAAAAACATTATCGTCTTCTGCCGCAAAAGGTGTTACTTCTATAATCGATGGTGCTGGGAAATCTGTTAAGAAAAAAACAGCCATATATTATGAAAAAGAATATAAAAAAGCGATTAGCTTAGTCAAGCAAAATGGTGGAAATGTAGATCTTGTAAAAAGGGATATTGAAAATGATGGCGTAATTGATAGTGAATACGATCCTACGACTTCAGCGAGTGTTTCAGACATTGTTTCAAATGGCAGCAAAGGTGATTTTAAAGACCCTGTAAAACGGTTTAAGTACTATGTTGAAGTTGCTAAAAAGCGTGGTGACTTATGAAAAAGATAATTGTGTTCTTTGTTTTGGTTACAATTTTCTGCTCGCTTTTTGTAGTTTCTGCGTTTGCAGATGCCGAAATGGATGTGTTTAATGCACTAAAGGAGAATGGCTTTACGACGAGCTATGTGGCAATTACTGGAGATACTTTGTTAATCCGCGTGGGTTTTGATATTATGCCGGAGAATGCTGGTGACCTTCTGTTTCAAGTCGCATTGTTAGGATATAAAAAAGACCCAGATGCTAAGAAAGTATATGTGGAGTTTTACCAGGATGATGCTCCAGTGATAGGCATATTCCTGCGCGGCGAAGATTTATATGCGTATACAAAAGGTGCTTTATCGGATACTGACTTGGGTGAGCGTGCTGTTTTCTTTGATTTGCGTACTCCTGAGGGGGAAATCTCCCAGGATTTCTTAAATAATTACAATACATTGGTTAGAAATATTACTCTTGATAATAACAATACACTTTTACTTGACCTGGAGTATATGGGGGATAACGATAAGTTTAAAGATGTTGTGGTACCTATGCTTTTCTCCGCTGTTGACGACTACGAAGGTGCAGATGCCGTCGCTTTAAAGTTTCGTGAAAATAACGGTGAAAAATATTTTGTAGTTCAAGCAAAAACTAACGATATTCTGTCCCTTGTAAACGGAGATATGACTATCGAAGATTTCACGAAGAAGGCGAAGATCTATGAAGCTAAGATTTCTAAAAGTGGTTTAAGTTCGAACTTCCTGAATAATTTATTTAATAAAGCGTTGAGCATTTTTGGTGGTGGGAAATTGCTTTCTGGAAAAGGTTCAGCATCTACATTAAACTCTCTGGGTGGTTTAAAAAAGAGCAATTCTCTTTTTAATGCAATTTTACTTGCTGTGTTTTTTATACTATTCCTTATATTTATTGCTGCTTCAAAGAGTGCAAAGAGGAAAATTGCCCACATTTTACAGGCGAAAAAAGTAGTTTTATCCCGCTTCCCTAACGGCAAGAAACGCGTCTACGGAAAATTCGTTGGCACTGTTCAGTCCAATTCTCCGCTTACTGCCCCATTTAGTAAAAAGCAGGTTGTTATGTATGAAGCAAGGCTCGACAGGTTAGACAGTGAAGTGGATGCAGATGACGAAGGATCGCATTCAGTTTGGAATACGGTATGGAAAGATAAGAAAGTCACTGACTTCTCCGTAAAGCAGTTAAACGCGGATGAAGAATTGCGCTTTATGCATACTTCACCTTTACCTGTAATATCTTTACCTAAAACATTTAATCGCTCTGTTAATGAAAGAGATTTCCCTATTGTAAGTCAATTCCAGGCGCGTGTATTTAAGAAGAGATTTAGAGCTGTAGAAAAAGCATTGGAGATAGACAGGAAAGTATTTTTTGTAGGTGGCATTGAAAAAACGGACGATGGTTTTGTGTTTGTTCCGCGCCCCGGGTATTTGAATAGTATTTTTTTACATAGTGAGAGGAAGCTTACATCTCACTATGTAAAAGTTTCAAGAATTCTAAACTTTCTTGCATTAGTTTCTCTCATTGTTGCGCTTTACTTTGGTTATCTATTGTTATTTGGGTAATTGTTTAGGCATAAAAAATTCGTAATAATGAGCGCGGGAAGTTTCTTCCCGCGCTTTAACATTAAATGTTTTTTTAATTGCCTTATTCAGCGGTAATAAATCTAATCCACTCTTTCAACCATTCTTTGCTCTTTGTTTGGATTTTTTCTGGTGGAATGGAAATATATTTGTTTGTGCGTGCTGCATACTTGAAACACTCTGGAAGCTGAATGGACTTATCTATAGGGAATGTCCACTGGTGCAATGGGATTTCTTTCTGGAATGCTTTTGACAGCATGAAATTGGCATACTCTTCGGCAAGTTTCTGGTGTTTTGCTCCTTTTACTATTCCGACGAATTCGAGTTGAAGCCAGCCTCCCTCAGAAGGAATTATGGCCTTATAGCGTGTGGATTTGTTTTCATTATAGAAGTAAGCGGGGTCTGCATCGTAGCTAATCATCATTGGCGCTTCGCCTTTGGTAAAAGCAGTAAATGCAGAATCCCAATTAGGATATATGTGATAGATCGTTGGTTTTAGTTTTTTCCAGTAATCTATAAAGCCGTTTTCTCCAAATACACCGACCGTCCATAAAAGAAATCCCATTCCCGGGGATGAAGTGCGCGGGTCTTCCAGTATCAATTTGCCTTTGTATTCTGGTTTCAATAGATCTTCAAAACTTTTCGGAGGATTTTTTAATTTTTGCGAGTCGTAAATTATTGCAAGGGAGTTAGGTCCATCAAATGGGGTAACTCTCCATTCTTCGTCTATACGATATTGTTCTGGAATAACATTGTAATTATTGGGCCTATAAGAAATAAAAAGATCTTCGTCAAGTGCCTTTTGTAAGTTATTCATATTTAGCCCTACAAATAGATCGGCCTGAGGATTGGACTTTTCCAGAATCAATTTGTTTAGAGTAGTGCCTACGCCGCCAAATGTTCTGTACTCAATTTTGCAATTGTGCTGCTTTTCAAAAATAGCGTTAGTTGCTTTGGGCAGTCCGTAGGAAACAAAACTGTCGTAGGAATAAATTACGAGTGTTGGCGTGTTTGCATTTTGATTTGTTTTGCTTCCTTTTTTTGTTGAATTGGAACATCCAAAAAAGAGAGCACTTGCTACAACAAAAACGAGTAGGATAAGAATTATTTTTTTCATCACTTCACCTCCCTGTATTTTTTAATTCCATGGATAGGTCATTTTTATAGCCTATCTTTATAATTGTTGTAAATATACTAAAGCCTTCTTTCTTTTTTAAGGGAAAATATCCATTTATTTACTTCAGTCGAAATTTTATTACAACGCTAATTGCTCTGTCTACTAATTCATTAACTTCGTTGTCGTTTACAAGCGGCAAAACGGAAAATTCAACTATTGCCATTAAGTACCTCTTCAAAGTCAAAATAAACACTCTGGCCTATTTTTAACTGTCTGATATTTCTTAAGAAATCCAATGCTTTAACTGTTCCAAAGTCTGTATTTATAAATATCTCTGCCGTGCTTCCCTGATAAAATATTTTCTCAACAATTCCTCGGTATTTGCCGCTTTTTTTAATTTTTACATTTTCTTCTCTTACATAAATAGTTTTCCCCTGAATATGGAGGACATTCATTTTTCCTATGAACGAGCGAGCAAATGGAGTTTTGGGGTGTTCGTATAATTCCAGTGGTGTACTTATCTGGTCAATTTGTCCATTGTTGATGAGTGCAACTCTATCTGATAAAAACATAGCTTCGTTCTGGTCATGCGTTACATAGATAATTGTAACTCCGAATTCTTTATGGAATTTTTTAAGCTCGTCCATTAGTTTTTCTCTTATTTTTGCATCAAGAGACGAAAGCGGTTCGTCCATCAATAGCACATCTGGTTTTACGATTATTGCCCTTGCAAGTGCCGTGCGTTGTTTTTCTCCACCTGAGATCATATCTGGATATTTATTTAAAATTTTCGCTATTCCAAATGTTTCAGCAACCTCCCGCACTTTCCTGTCTATTTCTTTCTTGCTTATTCCTTTCTTAATCTTAAGACCAAATGCAATGTTTCCATACACTGTAAGATAGGGGAATAGTGCATAGTCCTGGAATACGATGCCAATATTTCTTTTGTCTGCAGGAAGGTAAGTGATGTCGATTTCGTTTTTCAAAATTCTTCCGTTATCTGGAGCTACAAATCCTCCTATTATGTGAAGAAGAGTTGTTTTACCAGAACCTGAAGGCCCAAGCAACGAAAAGAATTCCCCATCCTTTACGGCGAGTGAAACCTTTAGCGAAAAGTGCGGAAAAGTTTTTGTAATGTTAATTAATGTAAGTTTATCAGGCAATTGTTATCTCCTTGTTAATACGGTCCATTGCAATAAATGCAAGTATACTTATAAGCGCAAGCAGTGCGCCCATTGCAGATGCTATCCCAAAGTGTCTTCCAGATAGAAACCTGTATAAAGCGACTGGCATCGTAATGTATGCATTTCTATAGAGCATGAGAGTTGCTCCAAATTCTCCTATTGAAATTGCAAACGAAAAAACGAGCGATGCAAGAAGAATTTTTTTTAGTATGTTTAAGTCAACGGAAAAAAAGACTCTTATTCTTCTCATGCCAAGGCTTTCTGCTGCAAATACATAAGACAGCGGCATTGAATCTACTGCAGGAGATAAAATTTTTACTGCAAAGGGCAACGCTATAAGCGTATGTGCGACTGCTATTGCAACGAATGTATCTAGTACCCATCCGAATTTTTGAAAAGCAATCAAAAACGATAGTGCAATAGTTACAGGGGATACCGCTATGGGCAGCATTATGAGCGATAGAAAAATGTTTTTTCCTTTCTTTAAATTTCTAATTCCATACGATATTCCAAGAGAAAGCGAGGTTGAGAGAAACATTGTTAAGATGGCAAACATAAAGCTGTTTAGTATTACACGAATTTGTGAAACTCCAGTAATATAGTTAAATTTTGATAAAAATAGGTTGCGAAGATTACTCAAGGTAAACTTATGAGTGAAAGGTATGTAAAATGCGTTGAGGAAAATTATAACGATTGGTAGCAGGATAAGCATGGTGACAAACAAAAAGTATGCAAGAGATAGAGAGAAGTCCTTTGTGTAGTGGAATAGATTTTTTTTGGGTAAAAGTGTCCTTGAAAATACTCCACTGCGAATTAAACTCCCACTTTTCATGTATATATAGACGAATGTAATAGAAAAAAGCGCTTGTAAGATAGCAAGAGCGCTCCCCATGTGGAAGTCTGAAAAGACATTGTAATAGGTGTATATAGAAACTTCAATGGTCGCAAACCTTGCACCTCCGATTACAAGAATAATTACAAAGCTCAAGAAGCAAAACATGAATACGAGGGTAAACGAGGATACAATTGCAGGTAGAAGCATCGGAAAAGTGACCTTCCAGAAGGTTTGAAAGTTGTTTGCTCCAAGACTCTTTGCTGCAAATGTGAGTTTGTCGGGCAGTCCGTCCCAGGCAGAACCTACGACGCGAAGTATAATCGGAAAGTTGTAAAATGCGTGGACCATTATTATCGCAGGGAAAGTGTATAGTATTGATACGGGGGTTTTAAAATGAAGTACATTAATTAAAAAGTTATTCAGGTATCCATTTTTTCCGAACAAAACTATAAATCCAAGTGCAACTAAAACGGATGGCAAAACGAATGGGACAGTAGTTAGAGATAGAATTAGAGACTTTCCTTTGAACTTATAGTGAGATATTATAAATGCGCCTGGAAACCCTATAATAAGAGTTATAAGTGCACTAATAAATGCTTCTTTGAATGTAAATTTCAAAACAAAAAATGTATAGGGATCTTTAAAAATGGTTACAAAGTACTTCAAAGTCGGTGTATTTTTATCTGTGAAGAATGCAAGTTTAATGATCCAGCCAATGGGATAATAAAAGAAAAAACCTATAAATAATAAAGGTATCGATAAGATTAAAATCTTACTTAAAAATTCTTGCTTCCTTACTTCTTCAAGGAAACTTCTGTTAATTTTCATATTGCCTCCCTTCGGTAGGATTACCTACATCAGGTTCAATGAGTTGAGACATATGCCTCTCTCAGCCTACTTGCCTATGAGCTTTCAGCACCCCATATTACCATTATTTTATATCAATTCGCTATTTTGTCAAACAAATGCTTTATAATAAAAATAATAAATAATTAGAAAGTGAATACTTGATTCATATATGGAGATAAGAAGGCTTAAAATGGTAAAGATGAGTACTTATTTTTAAGAGTTTTTCTTCTTATGTTTTAATTAAAGCAGAGGTTTTCTGTTTTAGTTGTGAACTTTTTGCGCTGTTATTCTGAATTAAGCGAAGAATATTTGTCTTAACAATCTTACATTTGAAAAAATACGGTTAACAATTTTACATTTTGTCGTGCAAAATTACTTTTTGGTGTAATTAACTTTCCAATTCACATTTTACTGCAACAGGAAGAAAAGTTAGAAAGGAAACTTTGCATCCTTTCTATTCAGCAAGATCCTTCGCTTGCTGACGATTGCTCAGGGATGACGGAATAAGGAATTTTTGCTTGAGGAAAGGGAAAAGAGCAAGAAATTCTTTGCAAATGCAACTCTACAATAAAAATAAAAAATTTCTAAATAGTTTAGAGTTTGTCACTCTGAGTGTAGCGAAGAGTCTCTGCTTTAACAATCTTGCACTTAATTGCTATTAAAAACTGCTTATGGATGGGTTTTGCGAAAAACGGCTCAGAGTGGAAAAATTTCTCCTAACAAACTCTGTATTTATCAGTCCTATTTACAAAGTCGCTAATTTAAGGTCCGTAGACGCAAATCTTGAGGAAAATCGGGTAAATATACCTGCAAAACCGCTTAAAACGCCTTATTTTAGAGTATATGAAAATTGCAATAGGGCCTGTATTTATCAGTATTTCTTAAAAATCACTTCAAAATTATCAATTTGAATAAAATTGGCGAAAATGGAAATCCGCATAAATAGAGGCCTCCTTAAGTGTCAAAAATGGGCAAAATTTGGCTGAAAAGCGAAAAGTTGTTCGTATACGGTAGAAGTGTTACTGAGATAAGTATTTATAAGGATAAAACTCATTTTATTTTGCATTGTGATGCTTATATAATTTAAAACATTCGTTTATCTGGATCTATTACAACTGAGTAACCTTCTAAGTCTTGGTGCTTTTCAAAGATGTGGTTGTTGTTTTGAGAGGATAGATTTATTTTGTAGAAATTGCTTGTGTAAAAAGTTTTAACTTTGATCATTATGAATATTCAAGTAAGCCTTCCTGGTGAAAATTAATAACGAGTAGAGCTCATTTATCCGTATGAACAATTTTCTTTGTGATAAATTTAATTTTCATTAAGGCTTGTAAAATATGACTCATCTTGTTATAATTTACAAAAAAGTTTTTAGGGAGGTTTAAATGAGTGAATTTTTATCAAGTAAAGATATGAGCAGGGAAGAACGCATTGCTCTTATGAAGAGACTTTTAGTTGACATGGATAAAGGAAACATTACCCCTGAGGAAATTAAAACGAGATTTAAAAAGATTCTGGAAAATATGCATCCGGTGGAGATTGCAATTATTGAGAATGCACTCATAAATGATGGTTTTCCAGCAGAGAAAATACACAATTTGTGCGATGTGCACATTGATATTTTTAGAGAGTCTATAGAAAATGAAAAACCTATCGTAGAAAAAGGACATCCGTTATACTTGTTAATGGCTGAGCACATTGCGCTTTTAAAAGTTTTTGGGAAAGCAAAGTCTAAATCCAAAGAGCTTTTGCAGTTTAATAGCTTTGAAGAAGCAAATAGCGTAATAAATGAGTTAAAAGAAATTGCTAATGAGATGAGCGGCGTAGAAAGTCATATGTTGCGAGAGGAAAATGTTTTGTTTCCTTATCTTGAAAAACACGAGATTATACAGCCAGCAAAAATTATGTGGACCGAGCACGATTCTTTGCGCACACGACTTAAAGAACTCATTGCTAACCTAAATGAACCTATAGAAATTTACAGTGAGTTTGCAAAACACATGGACTCTCTCATTCTTTACATTGTTGACTTGAAGTCAAACCACATCTATAAAGAAAATAAAATTTTATATCCTTCTGCTATTTCCAAGCTAACGAAAGAGGAGTGGGCTGAGATATGGGAGCAAATGGACGAAATGGGCTATGCGTCGTTTACACCAGATGAAGCGAAATGGCACGAAAAAATGGTTGAGAATAGAAGTTCTATAGATAATAAGATTCAGGAGAAGTTAAAAGAGCTCACAGAGCTTCTAAATAGTAAAACAAACAGTGGTAAAATCAGGTTCGATTACGGAGAATTAGAAATTTCACAACTTCTTGCTATTATGGATTTATTGCCAGTCGAAATTACTTTTATTGATGACAAAGATGTGGTAAGATACTTTAACCGTGCAGAAAATAGAGTATTTCCAAGAACAAAGGCTGTTATAGGTAGAACGGTGCAAAATTGCCACCCACCAAAAAGCGTGCACATAGTGGAGAAAATACTTTCTGATTTTAAAAGCGGAAAGCGTGATCATGCTGACTTCTGGATAAATATGAAGGGTAAATTTGTGTACATTAGGTATTTTGCAGTGCGCGATAAAAATAATAAATACATAGGCACACTGGAAGTTACGCAGGACGTTACGGAGATTCGTAATCTGCAGGGAGAGCGAAGAATATATTCTGAAGAATAGGAGGAGATATGATTAAAAAAGAAGACATTATTGAAGCATTAAAAAATGTTTACGACCCAGAAATTCCTGTTGATGTCGTAAATTTAGGGTTAATCTACAATATCGAAATTGACCAGGAAAAGGGGCTTGTGACCATAACAATGACGCTTACCGCACAGGGATGTCCTGTGGGAAATTATATTTTGCACGATGTAGATATGGTTACTCGTTCTGTAGAAGGTGTTAAAGATGTAAAAATTAATCTTACCTATGACCCGCCCTGGAGTCCAGATATGATGAGTGAAGAGGCGAAAAAGAACCTTGGATACGAATAGGCAATAAAGCCCGCATTTGCGGGCTTTATTATTAAAGTGCTTTATACCTTATATAGAAAGTCTTTCCCTATTTATTGAAGTTCTTTGTTCATTGCTTTTTATCTAAAAAATTCAAATGGAACTTTTTCGTTCTTTTCTATCTAATTATAAATAACATAAAGGGGGTATTAAGAAATGAAAAAGTTTTTTAAAAGGGGTATTGTCCTGGGTATTATTGCCTTACTTCTTTTATCGGGAGGTTTCTTTATTGGAAAACTATTTTTAGAATATTCTGGACGGGTAGATGCTCTTCTTCCAGAAAGTCCAGGCACTTTGAAAGAATGGTCGGATAATGCCACAAGTCCAGTTAGTCTTGAAACACGGAATCTCAAAGGGGCGTATGAGAGTGGAAGCCCGGCCAATACACAAGATGAGCCAGAACTTGGCTTGAAAATTGAGAAGCACGGATTCGTTTCTATCACTGTGGAAAAAGGTCACTTTATAGAATCATGGAACAATATTACTTCTTTCTCCGAAACAATAGGCGGAAAAGTCGTAGATTCTAATTATTCAAAAAAAGGAGAGTTTTACAACGGCACAATCACTGTAATGCTTCCCTCAAACCAGTTTGATAGTTTTATCAATAAAATTTCAGAATTTGGAAAGGTTAAAAATCTTGATATAAAATCGGAAGACCGCACTGGTGAATATGTGGATTTAAACTCGCGGCTGAAAGTTCTTGAAGCACAAAGAGACCTTCTACTTAGCTGGCTAAAAAATGCTAAATCAGTGAGTGATATGCTTAAGATACGCTCACAGCTTTCCTCTGTTGAGCAGCAGTTAGAAACAATTAAAGGAAGACTTAACTACATTGCTTTCCATGTTGACTTTTCGGATGTTCGCATTACCTTGACAGAAAATCCACATATTGTCTCTGCGAGTCCTATTATGAATGAGTTTAAACATTACCTGAATGTTACAATACTTGCGTTCATATATTCTGTGATGGGTATGCTTATTATTCTGATATTTGTCCTGCCGTGGCTGCTCCTTGGATTTGGTATTTATAAAATCTTTATACGCAAAAGAAACGGGAATTAAAGTAATGTTTGTTGACAGATAGAAGTTCTATTTATATACTAAAACGATGGATGATAAAATAATTAATGTTGAGAATATTTCAAAGATATTTAATCCATTTCCTTTGAGGAAAAAAGAGCGCGGCCCGGGTTTATGGGTCGCGAATCTCGTCAGGCTCAGGCGCATAAAAGAAAACGAAATCGTAGCATTGCAAGAAGTTAATCTTTTCGTTAATCGGGGTGAAATTTTTGCAATAATAGGGCCGAATGGTGCAGGAAAAACAACACTCATTAAAATACTTTCTGGTTTGCTATATCCTACAAAAGGCAATGGAACTGTATCAGGGCTTGACATTATAAAGGATCACGAGAAGTTGAAAAGTATAGTTTCGTTTGTCTCTGCTTCTTTCTGGATGGGACTTGAATGGCAGTTTACTGCCTATGAAAACATTCTTCAATACGCAATAATGCTTGGGGTGCCGCAAGATACAGCCAAAAAAAGGATTAAAGAATACGGAGAATTTTTTCACATCGATTACTTTGACAAAAAAGTTCCTGCTCTTTCTGCTGGAATGAGACAGATTATTTCAGTAATAAGAGGCCTCGTAGTGGATCGTCCTATTCTGTATCTCGATGAACCATTTGTGAGCCTTGACCCAGAGAAAAGGATGGCTTTGTCGGAGGTAGTGAAAACTCTGGCAAACAAAGGGAAAACAATCCTTATATCATCCCACGAATTTACTGACCTTGATGTTTTTCATCCTCGCTCTGTAATGCTTTACAAAGGAAAGACTATAGGTTATGGCTTTGCCGAAGAACTTCTTCCAGAAAAGGGCATAATTCCTTATTCGTTAAGGCTTTCTGAGTTTCTGCCGGATTTAGAGAGTGCGCTTTTTGAAAGTGGAATAATTGCCTGCAAGGTGCCTAAAGAACTCATCGTGCTTGACAGAGTTTTTAATGTCCGACTGCTCGTAAGAAGCGAAAGAGTAAATGACTTAATAAACGAAATTCTTAAAAGAAAAATTAAAATTCTGGACATAAAAAAAGAAAGCATAAGTTTAAAAGATGCGTATCTTTACAGGGTGAACAATGAAGTACTTAATTAACCAGGTGCGCTCCATAATTGCTTTCTCCAAAAGAGAATATATAATCTGGACCTCTTACAAAGTGAATATCGTCACCTGGATCCTGGATGTATTTATAAACTCCACTTTGTTTTTTATGCTGAGTTTACTTATGGGCAAGAATACAAATATTGCACCGTATGGCAACAACTATGTTTCTTTTGTCGTCCTGGGACTATCTGCGTATTACATTTCTTATACGAATTTAGGGGATCCGTACGACCGTGTAGCAAGAATCTATTGGAACGGAACTATGGATTTATACTTGTTAAGTCCTCTATCTCTTATTACGCCCATAATTGGCATTATGTATAGATCGGTTCTTGACGACTATCCGCGTGTACTTCTTGCATTTTTGTTTGGCTGGCTATTTTTTGGCGCGCGTTTTACATTTTATCAGCCCGTAGCGATCGTTTTAGTTGTAATTCTATTAGGGATTTCTACATTCGGTATAGGTATGATCAGCGCAAGTTCATTTTTCTTACTGAATTTAAAGGTAGGCACTGAACCAATTAAGTTTATTTTTCAGGACATTATTATTGCACTTGCTGCAGGCTACTTTTATCCAATTTCAATTTTGCCGTATTCTCTTCAAATTTTATCACTTACACTTCCGCACACTTATGCACTTGACGCGTTGAGAAGGTTGATGGTACCGGGTGCAAATGTAACAGTCCCTGTTCTTCCATTGCAAAAAGTGTTGAATGTCCCGCCAATTTCTCTTGACCTTATTATGCTTACTGTAATGTCGTTTTTGTTTATTTACCTCGGCTTCTTTATGTACATTAAAGGTGTAGAAAAAGCAAGGAGAAACGGCACACTGACGAGGTGGCAATGAGCAATTTTGCAGAAAATATAATAAACTTATCGAACATTACTAAATGCTTTGGTTCTGAAGTAGCCTTAAACAGTGTGAATATATCAGTGAAAAAAGGTGAAATATTTACGGTTCTTGGCAAAAACGGCGCAGGAAAAACGACACTTATCAAAATCATTTGTACTCTTCTTCTTCCCGATAAGGGTAGCGGCACAGTTTTAGGATACGATCTTTTGAAAGAAGATAAAAAAATAAGGGCAAATGTAAGCCTCGTTGCTCCAACTGTCGATGTTGGAGTGGATCCCGTCCTCACTGTGTACGAAAATCTTATGTTCTGGGCGGTCGTTTACGGATTGGAAGGATATGAGGCAGAAAAGCGCGTTAAGGAAACTCTTAAAATTTTGGGGCTGTATGAAGTAAGAGACCGCTGGGCAATGGAGATTAGTGCAGGCATGAGGCAGAAGTTAGGTATAGGAAGGGCAATCCTCGTGAGGCATCCTATCCTATTTTTAGACGAGCCTACTGTAAAACTTGATGTAGAATCAAAGTTTACAATTCGCAACTTTATAAAAGATGTGCGCGAGCGTTTTGGTACTACTATATTGCTCACCACACACTATTACGACGAAGCAGAAGAGCTATCTGACAGAATAATGATTATTGATAAGGGCAATGTGCTTGCGGTAGATACCTTACAGAGTTTAAAGGCGAAGCTTTCAAGTGCTGAAACAATTTACATTAAGGCTGAAGCAAGTAATGAACAGGTAAAAAGCATCTTTTCTATGTTTTCTCGTTTTATGCCTCAATATAAAAATGGGATATTTATATTTAAAGTCCCGATCTTTACGGACGGAATGGAAGAGATTCTAAAAGTTTTTGTGGAAAAGCATATTAACATCGTAGAAATTTCCGGGAAATCGCCGAGTCTGGAAGAGATTTTCTTTTTTGTGGTAGATGCGAGGTATAAAAAGAATGAAAAACTTTAAAATAGTTCTATTATTTATGAAGTTACGCCTGCGCTCTATGCTTTTGTATCCCACTGGACTCGTATTAGATATCGTAAGAGAGTATGTGAACATAGGCATCTGGCTATTTGTTGCTTTGTTTATAAAAAGCGTTTCGCTATCTGTGCAGCAAACATTTACCAATTATGTGGGATATGTGTTTATAGGAGTTCTTATTTTTCAGAATGCAGATAAACTGATTAAACAGCCGTTTTTATCGTTATCAAAAGCATTCTGGGAAAAGAGGCTTGAAATTTACGATACTTCTCCGTTTGGGATGTGGGGGCTTGTAATCGGCGAATTCTTATTTACATTTATCTTCAACGGGCTGATACAACTTTCCATTTTGCTTTTGCTTGCGAATTTTGTAAAACTACCTTTCATTTCGTTAAGAGCTGTACTGATATTTACTGTGGACTATTTAGTATTTATTATAGGGATTTTCGGACTTTCTCTGATTAGTGCATCTACATTTTTTACATTAGAAGTAAAACAGGGCAGAGAACCTGTAAGTTGGACTGTGGGCACGCTTGTGCGGCTGTTCTCCGGGGTTTATTATCCAATTACTCTGTTTCCGATTTATCTAAGGTGGATTGGGAAAGTGTTCCCTCACTACTATATATTGCGCATTGCACGCTCTTTGCTTGGCCTCTCTACTACGGTAAATTATGGATCTACATTTATTATTCTCCTGACATTTGCTGTAGTCCTGCTAATTTTAGGTATTTATGCCTTCAAAAAGTCAATTTTAATTGCAGAAAAGCGTTCTGGAATGAGTGTACTCGTTTAACTATTCTCTAAAATTAGTTTTAACCCGCGTTGCAAAATTTGCTTTTTATAAAATATCGCAGTAATGTGGTCTGCGAATAACCAGTGTCTCTCTGGTTTTCCCATCTCTTCCCATAATTCTCTGGAAGCTTCTCGTGGAATTATTTCGTCAAATAGTGCATTGTACATTACAACTTTTCTTCCTTTGATGAAGTGTGCAAAGGTTAACGGGTCGAACAAAAAGCATTCTTTTTTGTAAGGAACTGTATCTATGTCTTTTGGTGTTTTTAATTTATGAATGTAATCAAAGTAATGTTTATGAATTTCGACGCATTTTTCTTCTGTGCATCCATAAACATCTGTATTACTCTCCATTTCGTATTTTTTACGCAAAATTCTCGTTGCAAGGCTTTTCCAGGTGATATATCTGAAGTTTCCCCCAGTGATTACAAAAATACCTTTTTCAATACGCTCGTCTACGCCCATTGCAATGGTGCCGACCATTCCTCCGAAGCTTACACCCATTAAGGTGAACTTTCCGCTTGACAGTCCCTTCTTCTCCAGGTAGTCCATGCTTGTTCTTACATCGATCACGGATTGCCTGAAGTCTTGAATGGTTTCGTCCATATCGTCCAGCAAAACTTTTTTTCCACTTTTCATGCCCTTTGGCGTGCGTTCAAAATGAAATGGCAAAATCATCAAGAATGATGGAACACCATTTTTTGCAAACTCTCTTGGGAACCAGCTCAAAGGTACGAGATTTCTGTCGCCCATACCGTGCAAGAATACAAGCGCAGTGTCGGTTTTTCTCTCCTTTGGTTCAAATAGGTATCCTACCACATTATTTGCTTCCGGATAAGGCGTTTGTATAAAACTTTCATAAGTTACTCTGGTTTTTGTAATTTTTTCGCTTTCTTCAACAAGCTCTTCTTTTGCTTCAAAATCCCTTTTTGTGTAGTCGTATAACATAGCACTTTCTCCTATCTTTGATTTGCATTAAGAATTTTGTTTTTGTTTATAAGTAGTGAAATTATCCAGAACTTTTCTATAAATGACCTTACAAAAGCGGCGTTTTTGCATAATGGATAATAGTTTTGAGGCGATGATGGAGTTTCATAGAAATTTCCTGATCCAAATCTTTCTTTAAAGCGTTTTTCACGGGGTGAAGAACCAACGGCATTAGTAAAGTCGTGTATAATCAGTAAACTATTGTTCCGTGCTTTCTCAGGCACATTTTTGGAATATGCTTTGAAGTTTCTGTAAATATTTACCATGCATCTTATGCTTTTAAAGTAATTTTGCACGGAATAACTTTTACATCCAATTTGTATATTTATATTGGCCATTGTGTTATATTTTATAGTGAATTACAAAATAATCAATTAATTTGAATGCATTTTAAATTTTTGCTTTTTGCTTATTATTATAGAGGAGGTGATTTGAATGGATGCAAAAGAACTTTATTCAAAAGTGGAGCAAATAGTAACTACGGCCATTAGTTCAGGACAGGATGTTGAGCAAATCGTGGAAAAAGAAGTAGAAAAAGTCGCAAAAGAATTTTTCTCTAAAAGTGGAGAGAAGTTGGATGAGATGCAGAAAGTTTCTTTTGATGTAATTAAAGATGTAAAAGAAAAAACAGGAGATAATAAGGATGTTTTAAAAGGAGTTGCAGTGGGCATGTTAAAAGGTGCTCAGGAAGGTGCCAAACTCTCAATGAAAACTGCAAAGGACATGGCTACTCATCTTGTAAAACAGTGTATTTCGATAGGCGTTGATTTAAAAGAGATTCCTTTAACTTTATTTAAGGATTTTAAGAAGGGATTCTTAGGATAAATAAAGTTTTAATCCTGAAACGGCAGAGCAATTACATTTTACTTTATTATTTTGTTCTATTAGAATTGCTCTGCGGCAAGAAAATTAATTTATGGGCAAAAAGCACATCCTTTACTACACAATTGTAGAATTTCTTGAAAATGGCAAATGCCCCGTTTGTGGTCTCATTAAAAAACGCAGAGAAGAATACTTCGAACATGTACTTTTTGAGCAGATAAACGACATTGGATTCAGAAAAAAGCTGCGCACCACTAATGGCTTTTGCAATTATCATACATATAAATTTTTATCTTACCACGACAGTTTGGGTACTGCGCTAATATACCAAGATTTGTACCTTAGCGATATAAAAAACTTAGAGCGCGGTAAAATTGTGAAATCTCCCGAAAAGTGTGTGGTTTGCGATATTGAAAAGGACGCCGAAAAAACAGCACTTGATGTAATTTTTTCTTTTTTGAACGATTCTGAATTTAAAGAAGTGTTTATGCGCTCCAAAGGGCTGTGTTTGCCTCACTACAAAAAAATACTTCTTTTACATAGCGATATACCTCAATGGTTTAAAGAATTTCACATGAAAAGGTTTAAAAAAATAGCAGAAACACTTCACAAATTTATCGACAGCGAAAATGTTTCCTTGGGTGATAAAAGACCAACTTTAACTAAGGAGGAAGAGCTCATCTGGAAAGAAGCGGTAGAGTTTTTTGCTGGCGTTGAGGGATTGAAGTGGTAGACAGGTTTATGCAGCTTGCTCTTGAAGAAGCAAAAAAAGCTGAGGCAGAAGAAGAAATCCCGGTTGGAGCCGTAATTGTTTGCAATGGAGAAGTTATTTCCTCTGCTCATAATATGCGAGAGCAATTAAAAGATGCAACAGCCCATGCAGAAATTCTTGCTGTACGCAGAGCAGGAAGTTATCTTAACAATTGGCGTTTAAATGGTTGCGCTATCTATGTAACACTTGAACCCTGCCCGATGTGTGCCTCTGCAATAGTACTTGCCAGAATTACTAAAATTGTTTTTGGTGCTTACGACTACGATAACGGTGCATGCGGAAGCAGGATAAATATACCCGTTTCCCTGCCTATATTTGGATATCGTGCGGAAGTTATTGGGGGAGTTATGGCAGAGGAAAGCCGGGAGATTTTGCAAGGGTTTTTCAAAAAAAGGAGAAATTTATATAATAAAGCACGGAGAGATGGCTGAGCGGTTGAAAGCGCCTGACTCGAAATCAGGTAGAGGGTTTGCGCCCTCTCGTGGGTTCAAATCCCACTCTCTCCGCCATTATTTTGGAGGGTAAATGATTCATAGCGATGTTTTAATTATTGGAGGAGGGCCGGCAGGTGCTTCTCTTTCGCAATTTTTAAAAGATCGTGGTATTTCTTCTATAGTCATCGAGCGTTTTGGGAAAAATAGAAATAAAATTTGTGCTGGCGGAATACCTCTTGCGATTAATGCATTACTACCTCAAAGATTGCAAAATTTTGAAAGAGTAGAGTACGATTCTTTGGAGATATTTTACAAAAGTCGCTTAACTGCTCGCTCAAGTAAGAAAGTTCTGTTTTCTTATGGAGTAAGGCGCTCTGACTTTGATTCGTATTTACGCATAGGTATTGATGTTCGTTATTACGAGAATTTTCTGAATTTTGAGAAAACAAACAATAAGATTCTGGCAAGAACTGATAAGGGAACTTACAGTGCGAAATTTCTTATTGGTGCAGACGGTGTTGGGAGCAAAGTTTCCTTATTAAGCGGCCTTGCCCCTAAAAAGCGTTTCATCGTTGCTGAAGAAGCAGAAGTGCCTGCTGAAGTAAGGTATAAGAATACGCTGAAAATTTTTCTTGGCTATAATTCTATTGGTTATGGATGGATTTTTCCTAAAAATGGTTTTTTGTCTGTTGGTAGCGGCTCGTTAAAAAATCGTTTCAGGAAAGGGACAGTTTTCAGTTTTTATCCGGGGCAGTATAAAGCGAAAATTTATCCAATCTCTTTGTGGGGTGGTGAGGAAATACTTCACAAAGGGCGTGTTGCACTCGTTGGTGAAGCAGCTAATCTTGTTGACCCATTTTCTGCCGGTGGGATTTACCCAGCAGTCCTTTCTTCGTTTCTATTGAGTGAAGTAATTGTTAAGTCCTTGAAAAATGGCAGAACTTCACTTGAAGAATACGAGAAATTGCTATGTGACAAACTCTATCCAAATTTTAGATATGCACTTTTTCTATCAAGAATGTTTTATCCCTTTCTCCCGTTCGTTAAGAAGTATATTGTTAAATCTTCTACTATAGATTTAGCACTCGAGCTTACATCTAAAGGTTATATTTCTTACGAAGAATTTTACAAAAAGGTTCGTGCAAGCAAGCATATTGCTTTAAAGGCTGCTTACTTTATCATTAAAAAATTTTTCGGTTAATTTTTTATAAGCTATTGACAAAAAGGCAAAATTCAATATCTTATAAGCGAGCAGGTTCCCCGTTAGCTCAATTGGCAGAGCGGGTGGCTGTTAACCACTAGGTTGTAGGTTCGAGTCCTACACGGGGAGCCAGTTTTTATTTTAGGTCAAGAGAAAATCTACTTTCTAATTAAGGGCAAATACACAATATGAGTTTTGTTTCATCATATGAATTGGAAGTCGATTTTTGAATATTTTAGTCAAATCCAATCCAATCTAATTTTTTGAACAGTTCTTAAATGTTTTATGCGCCCGGAAAATGCTTTACAACTTTGTATGTCAAGAAAAATATCAGGTGATTGAATTTTTATAGGGAAGTGGTGTAACAGGATGCATAATTTTGATTCAGCCCAGAAGCCTTACGGTTTATTGTTTGATTTTAAATGCCATTTTAAACGATTCTCTAATTGGAGTTAAAAATTAATTAGCACTGTTGTTTAAAAACGATTCTTTAATCTTAATTGATATTGCTTAGAATCTATTGACACAAATTCTGTTATGTGTAAAATACACATAGGTGAACGAGATGAGAAACAAAAAAGTTGGATGTGCAAAATTTGGATTTAAGATGAGCAATATATTGTATGCGGTATTTCTGTATTTGTTGATGGATAATTCAGCAAGCGGTTACGAATTAAGTGAGGAACTTTCTAAAGTAGGAATAGATCCATCATATATTCCTTCGGGCATAGCCTATCGTTTGTTGCGTGATATGGAGGCAAACGGGCTGCTTGTTTCTAAGTGGGAGACATCGGGAAGTGGCCCTGCAAAAAGGGTTTATAAAATAACTGAATCAGGTAAAAAGTATCTTGAAGCATGGCTCGTCGAAGCAAAGAGAAATTTACAAACAATGGAGAATCTTATAGGTTTAATAGAGAGGAGGCTAAAAGATGAGTAAGGTAAGTGAATACTGGCACGGTATTCCACGGAAAGACATTCCATGGTACCCTACAGTAGATAAAAATAAATGCATTGGTTGTGGACTCTGCTTTGTTACCTGCGGAAGGAATGTTTACGAAATTAAAAACGGTAAAGCAGATGTGGTTAACCCGTATAATTGCCTCGTCGGTTGCACTACTTGCGAAACTGTATGTCCTGTAGGTGCGATAAGCTTTCCTGATAAGGAACTTATCCATAAAATTGAAAAAGAGTATGCAATTTTACGAGTTGTACAGGAGGAGCGCAAAAAGAAAGGTACAAAACTTGAACTTAGCAAAGCACGCTCTGAAGCAGAGAAGATTGTTTCTCAATCTCCACATCGTGCAGAATTTGTGATAGCAGGCCACATTTTAGAAAAAGACATACCTAAAAAACTTTTAGATCTCGTTTCTCAATGTAGTTGTGATATAGTTAATTTTAAATTAGAAACACCGTCTTTAAAGGTTTGTTTTGACGAAAAGGCGCCTTCAAGTGCTACATTTACCCTTGTTTCTCAGAAGTTTGAAGATGTGACGGAATGTGTTGAAAAAATTGATAAACTTTTAGAGCAAAATAATGTTGTCGTCGTTGAACACAAAAAGATATCTTAAGGACTATTGCAGTAGTAAGTGGGTATATAAAATGAAAACGAAAATTAAAGCAATATTTTGTATAAAAGCAAAAAAATATAAAGCATGTACCTGTTTAATGATGTTTAATGGGCCATAATTGTGACCTCTATGCAAAATGTAGATTTTTAATTTTAGTTATCGAAAAATCTTTTTAAGGAGGTTATAAGTATGGAAAATAAAAGTAAATTAGTTGCTCTAAAAGAGCATTTAGATAAATTTTTGCCGCTTTATGTGACAGTTGCAATAATTGCAGGTTTTATATTAGGGCTTCACATGAATGTGAAGGCTCACAGCAGTCTTTTTAAAACGCTCAATATGATAGTTGTAATAAGTATGATTTATCCTATGATGGTAAACTTGAGAGTTGAGGCATTAAAAGATACTTTTAAATTGTGGAAAAGCTTGCTAATTGCATTACTAGTAGGACTTGTATTTGCACCACTGCTCGTGTATGTGCTTGCACTAATGTTCCACATTAATCCGTCGCTTTCCTTAGGACTTATTCTTGCAGTTGTAGTTCCTTGTTCTTCTATGGCAATTGCTTACACAGGTCTTTCGGATGGAAATTTGGAACTTGGCACAATTATAGTTGCAATCAGCTTTACACTTGCAATTGTTACAGTACCGGGGTGGCTTAAACTGTTTGCGAGTGCGTACCATTTGAATGTTTCTGCATGGCTTCTTATTAAAACTATTTTAATAGTTGTATTTATTCCGTTCTTCTTTGGATATCTCACAAGAATATACTTACTGAAAAGGGTTGGCAAAGAAGGATTTATTAAAATAAAACCGTTGTTCCCGTCCATTTCTCTGCTTGGTATGTACACAATTGTATTTCTTATTTTTATGGAAAAAGCAAAACTCATTTATGCCAAGTTAAATATAGTGCTTATTGCTTTAATTCCATTAGTGTTATACTATGTAATCGGACTGTTGTTCCTTACTTACTTTGATAAGTGGATTGGACTTAAATACAAGGACCACATGGCAGTTGTATTTACTTCAATCGGGAAAAACGAAGGTACTGCTATGGCAATTGCGCTTTCTGCAGGTATGGGGCTTATGGCTGTTCCTCCGGCAATTGTGCCAATTTTACAAATTCCATTCCTTATTGGATATGTAAAAATTGCAAATAGGATTAAGATGCTTTACGGAGAGACACAATTAGTTGGAAAATTCGTTCCTGATTATTCTCACGAAAGTTTAGAAGATGCTCTGGAAGAAGTGGAAATTGAAGAAGAGGAAGAAAAATTTTAACCCACATTATAAGGAGGCGACATTATGAGAATTTGTTTTACATCAGATCAGGCAAATGGGCTTGATAGTGTGATGAGTTATCACTTTGGGCATTGCCCGTACTTTGTCCTAGTAGATGTTGAAGGAAATAGAGTGGTAAATGTTGAGTCAATACCAAATCCTTTTGCTGACGAGCATAATGCAGGGGATTTACCTTCATTTATGCATAGTAAGGGAGTAAATGTGATTATTACTGGTGGTATGGGTCCGAAAGCGCAGCAATACTTTGCGGATTATGGAATTACTCCTGTAATTGGTGCATACGGCAAAATAAGAGATGTGCTTGAAGAGTATCTAAAGAGCAAAGTTGAAGTTGTAAAACCTGTTGAGAGACATGTTTCTCCTCAGCATTCCGAGCCAAAAAGTAAAGAAGAGGGAGAGGTGGAGCGTTTAAAAAAGGAAGTTACTGCCCTTAGAGAGCAGATTGCAGATTTAAAGTCTTTGCTTAAGTCTCTGGAGGAAAAACTTGGGTAAGTCATTACTTTTGATGCTTGCGGCTTACGGGGTTCTCGTTGCCGCAAGCTACTTTTATGCATTTAGAAAGGACACAGGCAAAGCAAAGAAAAGTATAGCAAAAGGGTGGAAGCAATTTTTAAATCAACTTCCTTTACTTATAGCAGTCTTTCTTTTAGTAGGTATATTTGACAAATTTGTCCCTAAAAGTATTGTTGTAAACCTGATTGGAAAAGGGAAGGGGTTTATGTCAGTTTTAAGGGCATCTATTCTTGGTTCTATTATTATGGGTCCTGTTTCTTCCGCATACCCATTTGGTGCTGTTTTGCTTGATAAAGGGGCGACAATTGCTGCAACTGCCGTATTTTTGGATGCCTGGGTGATGGTTGGTGTGATTACTCTTCCTTTTGAAATTTCTGTGTTTGGAAAAAAGTTTGCCCTTTTACGAAATATACTTGCGTTTGTCGGCACGATAATAATAGGAATGATTACAGGACTTTTACTCGTAGGGAGTGCATTCTAATGAAAGAATATATTAAAAAACATCTGTTTGAATTTTCTACTTTTGTTTTTACTGGGGTACTTTTTGTATTTTATCCAGCTAAAACACTTGCTGCAGTAGAAGAGGGAACGATACTACTGCTCAGGATGCTGCCCATGTTTCTTTGTGTGGTGTTTTTCTCATCTTTTCTTGCGTTATTCCTTTCACCTAAAACTATCCAGAAGTATCTCGGTAAAGAAAGCGGATTCTGGGGTATTGTTATTGCTGCAGTTCTTGGCACTGTAATTGTAGGGCCGCTCTGGATTCTTTTCCCTTTGTTTGAAACGCTCCTTAAGAAAGGTGCTCGCATATCGATTGTGGGAGCAATGGTGGGGGCGTTTGCAATTAAAACTCCCTGGATTCCTTATGCAATTTCCTTTCTTGGAGTGAAATTTATTCTTATTTCTGTGGTACTTATCCTTGGGTATGCAGTTATCGAAGGACTTCTTATGGAAAAGATTCTTTTAAAAGTAAATTATCAGCCAAAGTAATTTCAAAATTTTGGTAATTTTGTATAATAAAAGTATGAAAAAGAACTATGCAACAAGGAGAACTCTAGTTATCTTATTGATTGTCTCAGTATTCGTTATGCCTCTCTATGGGTGTAATTCTCGTCTCCATAAAAGATACTTTAAGGTTGAAATTTCTAACGGGATAAAAAGTTTCGATGATGGGTCCCTAAAGTATGGATACGGTATACCAATTTTAACATTAAAAGGTACGCACTACGAGGCAGGTCTCGAATACGGTGTTTTGATGAGAGATAAATTGCAGGATGTATACGGCCAATTAGGTGAAATAGAAAAATCAATTTTGAGAAAGTTCCCAGTCTATATGAAATTTTTTGTTAAGGTGCTCGTATTTGTAAAACTATTTTTGATAAAATCTCGCCTCTCTAAAAATTACATTGACGAGCTAAAAGGAGTTTCAGATGGTTCTGGGATACCTTTTAACCAACTTCTTATTGCCTCATTTATACCTGAGCTTTTTACATTTTCTTGCACTTCATTTGTAAAAGATGTAAATGGGCGTTTAATCCACGGAAGAAATCTTGACTATTATTTCCCTTTAATTGGGGAGAATCCCATTATTGTAAGATATCTTTTAAATGGGGAAATTCCTTACACAACAGTGGGTTGTGTCGGTTATTTAGGTGCATTTACGGGAATGAATGATAAAGGTATTACTATAACAGTGAATGCTGCACCTACCGTAAACTCGGACGATGGAGACGGAAGGCCTATTACATTTGAGGTGAGAGATTTGCTCGCTCACTCAAGAACTCTTACTGATATTTCCGCTAACTTAAGGGATTATCATTCCGTTAAAGGATGGATGCTTACTATTGGTAGTAGTGATGAGAAAAAAGCGCTTGTTTATAACATTGCAGAGACGCATTTGAAACCTACATTTATGGATGGAAGAGAAATTTTCGTAACAAATACCTTTATAGATAAAGAATTTGCTCATAAGTATATGAGTCTGCACGAAGCAGGAAGTGAAAGCAGCGTGAGTAGGTATGTAATGGCAGAGAATCTAATAAAAAAAGTGGATTCAATTCAAACTGCTATAGACTTCCTGAGTAACGCGGACTTTTTTGGCTACAAGAATACTATTGGTGCAGGTGATGTTACCTTAAATAACGAGGGCACGCTACAGTCTGTTATTATGGATCCCTCTAATCTTACTATCTATTTTTCTTCGAGCGGCATGTATGCAGGTTTCTTTGACTTTTATAAATTCGATGTAAAAAGAAGCGAGATTTATCTATACAAAGAAAAAAACACACTAACGAGTTTGAACTCTTTCGAACAGTTCTCCACATGGTTTAAAAAAGCTGAATTATTGTATTTGGAAGGTAATTTTAAGGGTGCATATGAGTTTACCAGAGGTCAAAATATTTCCTATTTAATGCAACTCGAGGGTATGTTTGATGTAATGCGACGATTAGAATTACTTAATAAAGAAGGAGCATTATTGCTTAATAGCGCTGATAGGCTAATAGACAAATATTCTGATTACGCACTCCCGTATCTTATAGAAGCAAAAATATTTTTTGCAAAAAAAGACTTCAAGAATGCTGCTTTCTATGGCGAGAAAGCATTGGAAGCGAGGATTATATTCCCGTATATGAAAGCAGATGCTCTGTCTGTTGTGGCTGAATCGTATTATAAACTTCACAAAAGGGGTCTTGCAAAACAATACGCAAGGAAGAGCAAGAATATGATCGAGCAGTATGCTATAGGAACCCATGAAAAGGAAATTTTGTCTAAAATAAATCGAATCTTGTCTGATTAATAAGTTAAATCTTTGTCATAAATGGGTTTTGCAATATTCGAAAATTACTTTAAATAATTTCAAAACATACTTATCAAGAATTTATTACTTTAAGTCTAAAAGGTAAGTATTGCATAATAAGTATTGGATAAAATACTTAGATAAATAATTTAATATTAAGGAGGTATGTATAGTTTCTTACTTACCTCAGAAGATTATTTGTTTTGTTCTGGTTTTGTCTTTTCTCGGAAGTATCTATCTTCTTCTTCAAGCTCCTTGAGCCAGTCTTTTACCTTCCATTCCAATGCTGTTTCTGTAACACTTGCTAAGATTACACGCGGCAGGTTTTTATTTTGCTTATACCAGCTAAGAAATTCTTTAATTTCTTCATTTGTAAATCCACTTAAAAGTATTGCTTTTGGCACTTTTTCCATTTTACACCTCTCTAAAATAAATGTGGCAGGTCTTTTCTGCCTGCCACATTATAAGATAAAGGGATGCAAATTAAAAGTTATTCTTCCAAACCTAATTCTTTTAGTCTTTCTTTTGTGGGTACTCCGTTTTCATCCCAGCCCCTTAGTCTATAGTATTCTGGCAGCATTACATCAAGATGAACAATTTGTCCTTTTGATGCACCGTCAGGCATAGGCTCTTTAAGGAATCGTGGTGGAAGTGTATCATCTGCTTTGGTGAGTCCTGCTTTTAAATTCCACAGCCTTTCTAAATTCCAGATTCTTTCGCCTGTTTTTAGTGCTTCTTCTGTGGAATATTCGATTCCAGTAACTGCTGAAAGGAGTTGCGCATAATCGTCTGCGCCTAATGCAAATGAGCTGAACAGACATAACCCTTCTGCATCTATTACTGCGGTGAGATCTTGAAATGTTTTTACCCATTGAGGCTTTCCCTCTGTTGTGAATGGATCGATTTTTTGCGGCGTTCCGAGAATTTCCGGAGAGATCATATAGCCTCTTACATGACAGCCACCGCGGTTTGAAGTTGCATACTCAAGTGCGTGCCCCCTGTGCGCCTCTTGGATCGTATGCTGGAATGTCTTGCTTCTTTACACTCATCGAAAGTTCAGGGTGTCCGTGTGTCTTTGCAAATTCGTAGGAACCTTCAGCTAACTTATCACCAATGCCTTTTCTACATGCGATTACTTCTGGATAGTAAAGAATCGTTTCTGTATTTCCAAATTTTAATTCGGGTGCGCCGTTTAATTCTTCTTTTTTTAAATAACCTCTTTCGTAAAGTTCCATAGCACAAGCAATGGTAGCCCCAGTAGAAATTGTGTCGAGCCCTAATTTGTTGCAGGCGTTGTTTGCTTTTATGACGGCTATGAGATCGTCTATTCCACAGTCTGCACTGAATGCCCAGCTTGTTTCGTATTCAGGTCCTTCACCTTCTTCACCGTCTGGTAATTTTGTTACTCTTCCGCACCCAATTGGGCATCCGAAGCATGGTTTGTTTTTTACGAGGTATGTTTCTCTTAATTTCTCTCCTGATACATTATCTACGCCTTCAAATACGCCTGTTTGGAAGTTTCTCGTTGGATATAGGCCGTGCTCGTCGATAATGTGGTTTAGAACCATTGTGCCGTACAGTGGTAAGCCCTGCGAGGTAACGCCATTTGCTTTGATTTTATCCATTGTTACTTTGAGAATTTCTTTGAACTTTTCAGGGTTTGCAATTTCAGGTCTTTTGTGTCCCCTCGTTGCAATTGCTTTTAGTTTCTTAGAGCCCATTACTGCTCCAACCCCTGTTCTACCAGCAGCTCTTGCTTTCTCATTTATAATTGCTGAAAACTTAACGAGATTTTCTCCTGCAGGGCCGATACACGCGACTTTTATCTGTTTGTCTCCACCAAGCTCTTCGATAATTTTGTCTGTCGTTTCGTATGTATCTTTTCCCCATAAGTGTGAAGCATCTTTTATCTCTACCTTGTCCTCTGTAACCCATAGATACACTGGCTTTTCAGATTTTCCTTCGATAATCAGGATATCGTATCCTGCTTTTTTGAGTTCTGGTCCCCAGAAGCCTCCGGAATTTGATCCTGCAATTACACCGTTTAAGGGGCTTTTCGTTACGACATCATACCTTCCACTTGTGGGCGAAGGAGTAAGAGTCAACGGTCCCGTAGCAAAAATAAGTTTGTTTTCTTCTCCCAATGGATCTGTGTCTGGTGAAACTTCGTCATAAAGAATTTTTGCTGCATACCCTCTCGCGCCAATGAACTTCTTTGCAATACCTTCGTTGATCGGTTCTTCGCCAATCTTGCTTGTGGAAAGATTTACTCTAAGAATCTTTCCCATGTAGCCTCCTATCATATCCACCTCCTTGTTTAAAGTGCCCCCAAATAAAAATAGAGGCCAATTGTGGCCCCTTTGCAAGGATGGCAGGCCTGTCAGTTACCCAACAAACCCTATCGTCTGCACTTCCCTGAGGGATAGATGCATATCGGAACCATTTTAATTTTAATACTAAATGTAGTGTTGTCAACATACCGAATTGCCTCATCAAAAATCTATGTGAAATGGTATCGTTGCCTCATGTAAAAATCTATTCAAAACATATAGAATGAAGGAGGTAGAAGAAAATGAAATTAGATACAATTTTGGATGTCTACCAGAGAGGTGATTTCATGAGCTTATCATT
>WFZA01000051.1 GCA_015489815.1 Caldisericales bacterium
AACTTCATGTAGTTTTCGAGGGAGAACTTTGAGTCTAAGTTGATTTTCTTGCCGTTCGGGAGGAAGAATGTAAAGTCGGGCCTGACAGTCTTTCCGTCTCCTCTGTCGACGCTCTTCTGCTTTATATAGTTTATATTTTCCTGAAGCCCTACGAGGTTTATGATGTCCTCAACCATCCTTTCTCCCCACCTTCCCCTTATCCTGGGATTTTCAAGGTAGTTTTTCAAAGCTTTTGTGTCGTTGCTTATATCTTTCAGAGTGAGGAGTTTACTCGATATTTCACCGTACTTCTCGCTGATATTACTGAGAGACGTCATAAGCCTCGTTATGCCCTCGCTCATAGACTGGGTAACGGACTGCGTGACTGAGGACTTTACCTCTTCCTGCAGTTTTGCCATTCTACTCAGGATTACGAGGAGGATTGCACCGAACACGACAACTAAAGCTAACAAAATGTAGAGCAAATAATTCATACGGCCTCCTTAACTCAATTTTATTTAAAACAAAACGAACATTAGTTTCATTTCCTCTTGATACTAATATACTACGGTTTTAATTCTTTACAAAGCGGAAAAAGCACTTGTTAAGGCCCAGTTTTCTGCAGCACAAGATGCTGCAGAAATATCTATTTGCTCTCGTAAAAATACGGCATTTTTCAAAAAAACTTGGCGTAAAGATAAGAAAAATAACGGAAATTCAAATAGTGAGTGTGTACGGTATTTTTCCAAAAAACTTGAATGGAATAAGCAAAAAGGTAAAGGATGAATTTGCCTTTAACCTAAAAATATCTATATAACCATTGCATACCTCTTAAAACAAACGGGCAATTTTGCTTATCGTTATGGCCACATTCACTATAATCCGCTATTCCTCCAATTCTTGAGCGTGGTACATTTTTCTTATTTTCTATTGGAATTTTTCCATGATTATCCTGCCGTGAACAGAGAATGATAGCAGTTATATCCACAAAAAGAAGAAACTGCATACTTTTCTATACATTTTGCACATAAATAATTACATCAAAAAATGGTCTATTTTTGATGCGAATTTTATGCCAAAGTTATAAAGACTTTTATAGGCTTAGGGTTTCAAGAAGCTGTGCTAAAAAAATCGCTGAGCAATTCAACACGAAATACAAGCTGTCCATGCCTGAAGAAGAAAGAAAAGGCATCGACGGATATATAGGAAATGTACCAGTAAGCCTGAAACCTATTACGTACAAACACGAGGAAATGTTACCAGAAAAAAATAGATGTGTATATTGTATATTACGAAAAGCAAAAAGATGGATTGAACATTTTAATTCCAACAGAGTTAGAGAACAAGCCGAGGCAGACTTAGCCTTCGTCTAAAAAATAACTCTCCGAGTGGTCAAGCATGTTCGGCAGGCTGAGGAAAAAGAATATCAGAAAGTTACTGGTGTAAAAGAACGTCTCGCCACCATGGGGATAAATGACCTATTTAATAAAGGTATACTGCAAAAGTTTGGCACAATATGACATGGAACATATTATGCCGCACTAAAGCCGCATAAGCCGCACTAAAGGAGAAACAATACATTGTGTTTTTACAAAAGTGGTATATAATTATTGTGCCTACTTTTATAGGCACAATGGGAGGTGCAAAAATGGCGACAGATACTTTAAAGTTCGTTAGCACAAGGGCTGCGAAGCAGGAGTTTACTAAACTTAATAGAACCGTTACAGAAGAAAAAGATATGAGAATTATCACCAAAAGAGGGAAACCTGTAACAGTATTAATTTCTATGGAAAAATTAAAGGAGCTAATTGGAGACGAAAAGTTTAAGGAATTGCTATACGAGTTTTATACATCATCCATATTGGAAAAAGACGTTCAGAAACTTATTTCCGGCAAAGAAAAAACTGTTCCGCTTAATAGGGCAAAGAAAGAATTAGGGTGGTAAATAAAGGTTATTCTACATTAGAACTTTACCAATCAATTTTTATTGTCATTAGATTAGAGATAGCAACATCAAAACTTTATCTACTTTTATAAAAATCCTGTACAGTGTCTTTTCACTATAATTCAAACGAATCTTCCCGGAAATTATCAATGAATACCTTCATTTCTAAAGAAACCCGGTTAATTATTTCTTCAGCTAAATTCCTGCTTAGCGTAACACCAGCATCCTCGTCAAGGAATCGAGACATTTCGTTTATAAAATACTGCAAAGAACGGGGATTATTGAGCGCCGTAAGCCTTTGCTCAAATATTTGCCTGAAGTGAGGTATGTTGTATTCTTTTATTTTCTTTACGATCAATTCGTTCCTAATGTGAACATTATTTGAGAGAAGCCAAAAAATATCCCAGACGTCACGTGCCTTAAACGGCATACCTTTGATTAAGCCTCTGCCGCCAAATGCAACTATCTTATCGGCAAGTATTTCTTCCTGTGATTCAACCTGCGTGAATATCTGTATAGAGGGAAGACTTCTTGCCTTCGCAATTTTAGTTCTACTTTCGTAGGCTTTTATAGAAACCACGAACTCCACAGTTACAGAGATTGCTGCACGCTTCTGCGACTTTACCTCTACCATTATCTTATATATTGGTTTGTTTTCAGCATATTTGACCTTGTACGGATTTATAATGTAACGCTTAAGATTCTTTGAAAGCAAAGAAACTAACTCCTTTACATCTTTTTCGTTAATAGCTGTATTGTTCATTACAAAGTCAAGGTCATTTGAGAATCTCATTCCGTTATAGCATAGGCGCAATGCATTACCGCCCTGCAATACAACCTTTGCAGATATAAACTTTGCTTCTGATATGACTTTTAGTACTGCTGCCTGAAGAAGCTCTTTGTCTTCAGGCAGTTTTCGCTTGCCAGTGCCTAATTCTATCATCTTGCCCGCTTGCTTCTGCAATGAGGTCTAAAAGCCACTTTCTTCTGTGTACTACGGCGTCTCTTATAACCTTTTTCCTATTTGCAACGTATATGCCGCGCTTTCTGTCGTACCTAATGTCCTTATCTGCATGCACATCAACGCCTTTTTGGTGTACAAGCTCTATCGTGCCAAACGGCGTACGAAATGTGTAGCTTCTTCCGTCTGTAACGAATGTAAGCCTGTTAGGTGCCTGTGTAATCATGTTCAGCTCAAAAGCACGCGCTTCAAGTGAAAGGTACATCTGGTCAAATGGGCGGAGCCTCTGCAACACTTCAATTGCAAGCGCTTCGCTGTCTTTCCGAGAGAAAGGGTTTACGTAGAATCCTTTTAACGCTCTTGTGATAATGCCTCCTTTCTCCATCCTGGAGAGTTCCGACAGGATGCTTGAGCTCTTTTCTCCCGGAAACTGCTTCAGTATGAGGTCCACCGGGACAATGCCTACATCCTTAGACCACTCTTTTAAAAAGATAATCAACTCTTTAGTTTTCATACAATAACTATACACATATTAAACACATTTGTCAAGTTAATGCATAAATGAATGGATTAATGTGCAGCTTCTAAGTCCGCTGTGGGGGTAACGGAAATATTGACCTTGTCTTTAGATACTTCTGTTTCAAAAACGTAAGAGAAATGGGAGAGGTACTTTGCAAGTGTTTCTCTTTTCATTTTTGTTGCAGGCCAAATAGCCGTCTTGCCGTATGTTTTAGCTATCTCCGCAGAACGAGACACTTGTTCAATGTCTTTCTCGTCCCGCCCTGTAAAAAGGTATATCATAATGCTTTCCCTTTTGTAGGTGACAAAGAAGTCAGGAAAAACGACGCTATCTCTATTGTTACCTGAAATCAGGACCTCTAACTCCAATGTACTTGGCGGGTTCATACTGAGGGAGTCAATTATCTGCAAAAAGTGCGCAGTAGAGAGAATTGTCATTGCAAAATCTTTTACGAGAGAATCTAACTTTTGTCTTAGTTTGCTAACAGAACTAACGCACTTACTCAAGTATTCTTCCACAGGTGCTTCGCATCCATTTATTACTTTATCGCACAGATACTTCCTGATAGCCTCTATTCCATTTTCTGTAAGAAAACTGAGGTGTTTTCTCATGTCAGCGCACCATTTTGAGTCCCAGTAACTTCCCTGAGTAAGGTAGCAAATCTCTTGTACTTTCTCTTTATAAAGGCTGTCAGGCACTCTTTCTATTATATTGTTTTCCTCAAGAGCGTTAATCGCCCTCAGCAAATCGCGCTTGGTGCGGACTTCTTCATTAAGATAAAGGAAAAGCAATCTGGAGTATAGAATCTTTACAGGAGATTCCCCCTTAGACGCAAATGTAGGCCTGAACATTAAAAATAATAATTTTAAATACTCATCCTTTATCTTTTGCATATATTATCGCCTTTGTCATTATACAGCAGAAGTAGCTTTTGGCAAGTCAAAATACCTGCCGACCTAAATAAATACATACTTTATAACGGCTAAGTAAGCCTTTTAATGTAAATTTGGTTCTAAATACTGCCGAACAAGATGAAAAGAGTATTTCTTTGGCATTGTAGGTTAAATAGCGTGCTGCTTAAAAATCTATTCACTTTGCTGACCTAACGAGAATAGGTAAATAAATATTTCGCTAATTATCACAAGGTTAAAATCAAAAGAATTTTAGAGGCAGATTATTTGCCCTTATTAAATTAGCATAAGAATTACTTAGGTCGGCTGGTCGGCAAGTCGAAAGTGATTATCTTCCTCCATTTTTTATTTACAACATAAAATAGCCTGTAAATTTACACTTTTTTAAACATCCAAGAATAGCAAATTTCATCTTGTTTTCTGTAGGGAAAATTTTTTCCAAAAAATAATTTTGCCATTTTCTATTACTTCAAAAATAATAAAAGGTCTAAAGAATATAAATTGCATATGCATTTGTGCAGAGGACAGAGCTGTTTAAACTCCTGTTTAAACTCTGGTTAAAACTGTGGTTAAAACTCCACCTATCTTTTTACCGTTGCCGAGGTATAAAATCTATATTCCTTAGCCATCTTTTACTTCATTTTTGAGGTCCTTGTCTCGAAATTTAAAAAATTTTTCCTAAAAACTTGATTGAGCATTGTTATTATCATATTTTCTTTTGGTTAAAACTCGTGTTTAAACTCGGCAAAATTTTAAGGTTCAACAAACCCGCATTCTTCCAACACCGGTTGCCTTTACCCCCCGAGTTGACAGGGGGGTTAGCCGCCCCCCTCTCGCCTGAAGTCGATTCACCCCCGGCATAGGGTTTTTAAAAAGACAAAAATAAAAGAAAGTATTGTTATCCTACCATTTACAAGTGTTTGTAATTGAAAGGTATTGTGATTAAAAAGAACAAATAATGAAACAAAAGAATTAAAAAACATAGATAAAATAAGAATCCTGCCCTGTCGGGCAGCGGCTGGGCTGTGAGCCGCCCGCCAGGGCAAAGCAGCAAGCACAGGTAGAAAGGAGAGAGTAATGAATAAGATAATGATAAAGGTAAATAAAAGAACGGAAAAAAGAAAAGAAATATAAAATGGCTCCTCCGCACGCTTTCGCGTTATGTGGCGTGCGGAGGAGATAGAGATATCCTTAAAGAAACTAATATTTACCAAGTATGGCTATCTTTTTACTGTTTAGGGACAAATAGTGTGTAATGTAAGAAAAACCTAAAAGGAAAGCAATTTGATAATAGTCGATAATTAATAATTATTTAAACAGCATATAATTTTGATATAAAACCAATCGCAAGGAGGCGATTTTGCATGAAAGAACGCAGAAAACGAATTATTGCTGTCCTGATTGCAGCAGTAATGATGGTGACTTTTGCACTTGCAGGCATAACAGGTGCAAAGGCAGATTCGGTATCAAAAACGATTAAACTAAAAATCGGTTCCAAAACGGTATATATCAACGGACAACCTGAGCAGATGGACGTTGCACCGTTCATAGATCCGCATTCAAATAGGACACTCGTGCCTATCCGATTTGTTGCAGAAGGCCTCGGAGGTAAGGTATCCTGGCATCCGCACGAGCGCTTTGTAGGCGTGCTGGTAGGCACAAATAAAGTAGGCCTGTGGATCGGAAAGAAAACAGCAAAGATTGCAAGAGGCACAGGCTTCTGGGATAGGTTTGACAAATACCTCACCAAGGTAACAGACCAGGCGCCTGAAATCGTCCCTCCTGGCAGAACGATGATACCTCTCAGGTTCGTTTCCGAGTCAGTAGGCGCAAAAGTGGTATGGAACGGACAGACAAGAGAGATTACAATCACGCTTTCATATACGCCTGCGCAGGTAGGCGACGTTCTCTTTGCAATACCGTTTGACCAGGATGCAACGAGTGCTTCCTCAGGCTACTGCATTTCTCCAGGGAGCGCTATGGCAGTTGATCCTGATCACAATTCGTTCTTCGTGTATGGAGAAAAGAGAATCATAGATAAGAATGAACCACCTAAGTATCAAGCTACCCGTGATAGGCACCACGAGTACCTCTTCAAGTACGACAGCCTCACTGGCGTTAAAATAGGCTCTAAGATCATATTTAACGAAGTGGACCCTGGCTGGTACGGAGGGCAGAACGGTTATGCAATAGTCGATTGGCTTGCTTACCACGACGGGTACCTCTACTGTGCAACGCCAAACAACGGCTTCTACGATCCTTCATTTTTCAAAATGAATATATACATTAAGAAAGTGGATCCCGTCCACATGAGCGTGATATGGGCAAAATCGTACAACCTGAGAAATACGCTTTATCAGGATATTTCGTATAGAGGCAACCCCGACAGAACCACTTACCTTGAAATTATGGACAAAAACAGAGTACCTCTCGTGTTTACTCCCAATGGGAAAATGACAATAATATTTTCTACATTTGTTATGGGTATATCCAATAAAGATAAAACCCGCTCTTACATTTCAGACTATGCCCATTACTACTTTGTCAACCTCTTAAACTTTGACACAAAGACAGGCAACCTCGTGTGGAAGGCAAGGCACGACGGTTGGTCTTACTACTGTGAGGATCCAAACAGAATGCCTGTTTACAAAGATAGATACCTATACATGTTTGAGAACATTCTTGATGTGCCAACTGTTTGCTATGCTTCACCAAAGAAATCTGATGCTAACTACAATTACCAGTCTATCGCACTTACACAACTCACTCAAAAACTCATACAGGAAACTCATGCAAAATCGAATATGAAGCCTCCTTATTGCGGACAATTTGAAGGGTACTATTCGCCTGAGAGAATTGTGTGCGTAGATCTCTACACAGGCAAAAGCGTGTGGACAAAGTATTTCATAGACAACAAATACGAAGGCTATATAAACGAATCGCCTCCGCTCTCTCTCGTAAACGGCATTCTCTATATTCCTGAAACAACTTACGATCCAGGCGTATCTTTCTCAACAGATCCAAGAGATCAAAACTTCGGTACGGAAATGCTGAGATTTGACGCTTTAACAGGTAACGAGCTGCCTATACCGCACAAACCTTATGGAAGAAGCGTACAGAATAGCTATGTATCAACCATCATAAGCGTGAACGGACAACCGAAGGATGTAGATGCTGTTGCAGGTTCGTACATATACAAGAACGGATACCTCTTTGTTTCAACACAATTCAATGGGCAAGTGTACGATCCAAATTATCCAGATAAACTCGTAGGCTGGGAAACTTACTTCTACTTTGCACCTGTATCAAACCTCTTGTTAAAAGATCCTACTGATGCAGGATTAGGAATAAGCACAGAAACCAAAACTCTTTATAAATACCTCAAACCATACACTTTCAAATACTTTACCCCGTCCCGCACGCCTGTCGTCCCAACGAACGATGAAGTGCCTGGAAGTACTATGAGAGATGTGTACATGCGGTATGCAAATGGAAACATCTATGCTTTCTATAAGAGAATAGGCAATACAAAACCTAAATATCCAAGTATTGTATGCATTAATGCAACGCCATAGATGAAAAGAGGAGGATAGAATGAAAAAAAGAGTTTTTGCATTTTTAATTGTTTTTCTCTTGGCGCTCTCTGTTTTGCAGATCAGAGCGCCAATTGCGTTGGGATACACTTATGATGTAACTTTAAACGCACTCAGACCTTCTTCGGGGCAAAAAGGCGACTATGTAACGATTAACTTTTCAGGTAGTGTGTATAATGTAACAGCTGGTGCGCCTGTATCCTACAAGTCAGTCAGCGTCACAGCGTACTGCTTCACAACTACTGTGAATACGACAGTACAAACAAACGGTTCAGGTTACTTTTCAGGTTCAATATCCGGCACGCTGGATAGTACAGGTAGCGTAGAGGCGTACTATAGTGGATACTCTGACAGCCAAACATTCCATGTTACTTCTGCACTCTCCGTTTCACTTTCTGCAAGTAGCCCAGATGCTGTGACGAATCAGCCTGTCACGTTCACAGCATCTGCTTCCGGCGGTTCTGGAACCAAAACCTATTCCTGGACAGGACTCGGCAGCGGATCTGCAAATGGAAGCAGCGCAACAGGCAAGTGGAGTTCAAGCGGAAACAAGACTGTCACCGTTACAGTCACGGATAGTTCAGGCTCAGCAAGTGCAAATATATAATGATTAACTTTTTCAGAGCATTCTATACTGTAAATATTTACTTAAAAGATTAACAGCATGCTTTATATAATTTTCTCATAAGATCGTTTAGCCTATTGACAAACATTTGTTCTGTCTTAAAATATAAGTGATAGATGCATTTAA
>WFZA01000052.1 GCA_015489815.1 Caldisericales bacterium
GTTCAATCACCTCCGTTTTTAAAATATTCTCTGTATATTGAAATGAACCGTTCCGTAATCCGTATGAAGGTCCGGGTTGTGTAAGAGAATTACTTACTCTCACATCCTCCGGTGACTCACTCCATACGAACCACGAAACAGGTATTTCCGGATCCGTTACTGCCATTCTAAACACTCTATTCTGTCATATATAATCAAGCACGATTTTCCTTTCGTCATCCTGGACTATTTATTCTGTCCTGCTAAACCATCTTCTTTTTCGGTCGTCCTGAGATGTTTTTGCGAAGGAGTTTTCCCTTCTGCGTCATCCTCGAGCAAGAATTAGTGAGTGAAGGATCTCATAAGAATTGGTGTGCAGTACATTTGTAGTAATTTTTACTATAAACAAAACGCAAAGTTTTTAAGGCAGAGATTCTTCGCTGCATTCAGAATGACTTAAAAAATGTACTCTTTCAGAATGACATATAGGAAAATCACTCAGAGCAATCAACAAAGTATTGCAGTTAGGGTAGAGATTCTTCAATTGCTACGCTTTTTAAGAATGACTGGAAATGTACTGCTTCAGAACGACTGAGAACTAAATTTAGAACGACAGTTTGTTTCGCTAAATTACAAATGTATATTATATCTAAACAAATACAAATTTTCTTTTCTTAGTTTTTAGCTTTTCTTTATTCTCTACACTTTTCAAGGTACAACCGCAGTTTTAACACTGCGTGGAAGGTACAAATACAAATTAAACGGAAGCTACAACCTTCCACCTATATAGTGCAAAAAGCGTGCCAAAGTGGAGAGAATGGAGGGAGGGAAAAGACATAAAACCCAATAATAATACAATTTCTCAGGACTTACAACAAAAATTTTAATTAGAATTTTCTCTCAGGCATTAGAGTTTTTTGCGCATTCATTACCCACATAAGTGTGTAAAATTTTCACAGTGTATAAAAATTATACTACTTTTTCTTATCGGAACTTCCCGAGTTATCCTGGACACGAATATTGTTTTCGCGCAGGAAGTAAGTAATAAGGTTAAATGCCTCCCCGCGTTTCACGGGCTTTGCAAGGCTCGATACAGTCATAAAGTCAAAATTGTGCTCCACAGAAAGAATCTGCACTACATCATCGCTCGTTATCCCACTGTCTTTAACGATAAACTCCTTACTTTCCCCCAGTCCAAACACACCAAGAAGCCACTTAATCGCACTGCCAGTACTTATCACCGCGTCTGGGCGGAAGTTCTGCGGCACATTGAAACCGTTGCGTTTCAGATACATCAAGTCTGAAAAGTACCACGCATTAGAAGATCCTTCTGTATACTTGTGCCTCAAAATAAGCACAAACTTTGAAAACTTCTCGTAATAAACGGTAAGTATTTTGTTATATAAAATAAGATACGCATGGTATGCTTTGTTTATCAAATAATCGAAGTAATTTACCTGCTTTACGAGATTTTCCCTGTGTACTTTTTTCGTCTTTCTTAACAAGCGCGCAAGTAAAGACACATACTCAGCCTGCGTGATGTACTTATTCTCGTAAAGCGCACCGTTACTGTAACCGTAAACAATGCCGAGAGATTTAAGATAGGCGCCTGCATCGTCCTGCTGGGCATTTGCAGAAAAGACATCACCACTAAATCCAATACCTACTATCGTAGTAACTATTAAAACGATGACTATAATCTTTTTCATACCTTTAGTTTAACCATTTTTCATTTTTACGCAAAATTCTGTTTTTAATGTGCGGAAAAGTGCAAGCACTCTTCCTAAAACGAGAGGACGGCGAATGAGAGACTGTTCAGCAAGTTTTTCAAACGAATGGAGTTTATTAAACTGCTTCAAAAAGTAAAAACTCATATCAACTGGGGAGGGCGGCCGCACCGGGGAAAGCACCATATTAAAAAAATCGTAAACTGCACCTTCCGCGTCCTTTGACGAACTCCAGCCGTACGTTTTCTTTATCTGTTCCATACTAACAAACGCATTAAGATGTTTTTCTAAAAGCTTTACCTCGCGCTCCTTCCTGAAATACTTTACAAGATTTTTCTCGTTATGAATGCTGCCGTTATAAAGATTATTAAGGTGTTTTTTGCTGCTTTTCAGTTTTGCAAGCAGCGCCTCTTTTCTTCTTAGCAAAGCAAAGTAAACGACGTGTTTTACATCCTCTATGGCCCGCTTTTTTGTATAGCCATTTGCAATGTCGGAGTATTTTTTCACATTAAGACTATAGAACTTTTTAAGAACATTTCTTAACGGTTTATTGCACAAAGTGTCTTCGAACATTTCTGCAAAGTCGTTTACTCTCAAAAGCTCCAGACTTACTTTTTTACCGTAAAGCACCTTTTCAGAGACTACATTTTTTAAAAATTGCATAAACACGCTGTTCTGTTTAATGAACGGCACAAGGAAATACTGGTAGTGGTCCGTTTCTGCAATCTCATTGCAACAGGCAATTTCTTTCTCTAAAAAGTTCTTTACCCTGTTTGAGTCTTCTGTTTTAGAAATTTGCAGCACCCTGAAGCGCACGTAAAAAAACGAGTTGGGAATTGTTTTTCCCATTACAAGATAGAAGTAAAGAAAAGTTTTGAAAAATGCGGCAACTGCTTTTGAGTGGTCAAGGAGAGTAATGTCGTTCCCAAACCTCCGCGTTTCTGAAAGGGCACTTGCAAAGTATTTGTCTGCAAGCAAGTTTATAAATTTGTTTATTTCAGGGGTTTTGCCTGCATAAAAATTTCTGCCCTTCACCCCGTCAAGAAAAGTGTTTAACTCCCTGTAAAAAGAAAACCTCATTTCGTCGAATTGCTCAACATTCAGCTTTGTTTCGCCAAAAAAGAAATTGTCCCTGTATAAGCTGAACATCTCCTGCTTTCCCTCATTTGAAGGATTGGATGCATCAAGGTGGTCCACAGTTTTTAGCAGCTTCATTAGAGGATGCCTGTCTATCCTTAATGGAGAGCCGGGCAGAGAATCGTTAAACGCACACTTTTTGTGAAGATAATTTTCAAGAAGACATCTACTACACCCGTGATGTGCACAGACGAGATGCCCAATTGAAATATTGAGCAGAATGTTTTTTATCTCTGGAGGTTTTTTCACGGGAGAAAAATAGACAGCAAGCGGGTCTTTGCGGAACGCTTCTTTGAACGCAGAAAATTCCTGTGCGTTTTCTGCGGTAAGTTTATGCTGCCCTTCAAAAAACTTCCAGAGCGGTGCAAATAAAAATTCCTTAACGCTTTGCGGCATTCTTTTGTAATCTAAAAAGAGGATTTGTCCGTGAAAGTCCCTTACCGATGTATTTTTTGCCTTAGAAATTACGAAAAATCTTGAAAGCTTGCCAAGGTCGTGCAGGAGCGCGCCTATCTCGGAGAGCAGGATAAAATCTCTATACTTTATGCTCCTTCTGTAAATTGCACTGAAGCTTTTGCTTAAATTTTCGCTTTTGCCTTTTTCTTCCTGCACAATTTACCTCTTTTGTATGTTCTACAGCATTATTAAATTAATGCCCGTCGAAAATATTAAAGTGCTTTATTTTTATTGCCAGTTATAGCCATTCACAAATTGGAGCTTCTGCAAAAGCGTATTTAATTACAATTCCCCGTATTAAAACGCTATTCTCTAAAAACTACTTTATTACGCTCTACCTTTTCGGTAAATTCATTTACGATACGCTCCGTTTCGTCAGGGATAAACGGGTAGTTAAACATAGGCCCAAGAGGTTCTTCGTTGTAATAAGGACGATTGCAGTTCGGGCAGCCGCTTGTCATATAAATTGCACCGTTTTTTACAAAATTTCCAACGCTTTCGCCTTCAATCGAAATAAGTTTGCCGTTTTCGTCAAAGTGCGGCACAAATCCCTTATTCATAGAGAACAGATAACGCATAAACTGGATTTTTCTGTAGCGGCTCAGCGAAGGGCGCTTTGCATTCTCCATGCGCGTGCCTTTTATCGGAGTAAACGCGAAAAGCCCGACGGTGATATTCCGTTTATAGAATCCAGAAAAGGCATTGAACAGTTCCTCGTCCGTTTCTCCCATTCCGACAATTACGTGCGTGGTAATCCGTCCCTTGAAGCGCTCGCCTGCACTCAAAATAAAGTGAAAGTCCCTGTCGAAATCGCCGCCACGAATATTTGCATAATTATCTCTGCTCACAACATCCATTGCAAGCCCTATGCGCTCTGCGCCTGCATCAAACAGCCGTTTTACATCGCTAATGTCTGACAGGCGTATGGACACAGAAATGGGAAGAGTCCGTAAGTTACTGCTGCTTTCTTTTGCTTCAGAAAGTGTTCTGCTTAAATCCTGAACAAAAAACAGCGCTTCTTCAACATATCCCTTGCTACTCACCACCTGAAAGCAAACGCGCTTTACGATATCAGGGGCTTTAAGAACAGCATTTTTCAAAAGTTCCCAATCTATTTTTGGCCAGATCACGCGCGACAGAAAATCCGTAGAGCCGTGAGAAGTGCGCGCCTGCGGGCAGTATGCACAGTCGAACATACACTTTTCTCCAAGCATTAAGTAGAGAGTGGTGGGTGGCGCGGGAAGTTTGATGTTCCTGAGCCCCAGAACGCCCAGGCTTCCTATTGATGCCCTGATTATCTTTGCCGTGCTATCTTTTTTCATAAATAAAGCATAGCAGATTTGCCGAGTAATGCAACGGATGTGTTGCTCGCTTGCAAGGTAATAAAAACAGGTATTCTGGTTATTAAAGTTTTTCAAGAGCGGCGCTATCGTTAAGGCAAAGATGTTTCGCTGCGTTGTTCCAGAACGACTTGAGGAATACAAGTGATGTAATAAATTGCAAAGCTGTTAAGGCGGAGACTCTTCGCTTCGATCAGAGTGACTGGAAAAATACTTCATTGTTAAATCTGAACTTTTTACTTGCTCAATCCAAAGTTGGTTCAATAACCAAGACTTTATCGCAAATAAAAAAGTAATGATACCAAATAAAAACTTTTGCTTTGGCTAAGACATTCATTTATCTAACGAAAGAATTTTACAGTAAGAATCAGCTCCGTTAAATTAAATTTTTCGTTTTTCTTCTTTTTTCAAAATGTCGTGCGTTCCCACGACTCTGAAAAAGTAGGTGTCTCCTGAACGCTCAAATGTAATTCTATACTTTTTATCAACATACAATTCCCAGATGCCTTTTGTTCCGTGTATTCTGTGGACCTGTAAAGAAGGAGAATGGGGATCCGACAAAAGAAGGTCAATTTGCTTTATAACTTTCCGTTTTATATTTTTTGGTAAAGATTTATAACACTTTACAAAAGTGTCCGAATAGATTACTTTTCTTTCAGCCACTTTAATGCCTTATTTGCATCGTTAAATTCGTGCGCTCTGCCACTCTTTTTATCGTTTTCCGCGCTCTTTTCAAGTTTTTGCCATTCCTTACTCCAGAAGTACATCTGGTCTTTCGGAATGTATTCTACAGGTATGCCTATAATCTTTCCATCCTCTACGGTGAATACTATCCTATCACCAGGCTTCAGCCCGAGTTTTTCCCTTACTTCCCGTGGAATGGTCACCTGTCCTTTCTTAGTTATAGTTGTTTCTGCCATATTATCACCTCAGTAATATTATAATACTATCTTACTTTCTTACAAAACTCCTATTTTAAGAAGTAATAAAAAAATTATTCGATTCTTGCTCAAAAAACTTGCTCCAATTAAATAATCTTTACAATGAATTTCAAAAACCAGGAAGTGTATTCTTTCTAAAGTTGTTAAGGCAGAGATTCTTCACTCGCAAGCTCGTTCAGAATGACAGAAAAATGCAAGTGGTTCAAAAGTTTTGCATTTAAGGCAGGAACTCTTCGCTTCGCTCAGAGTGACGGGAAAAATCGAATTTTTAAATAACCTGAAATCTCGCACCTTTATAACTAAAAGTTAGGAAGAGGGAATTAAAAGGTTAGCCAGCTCTGTGTAGTTATAATTGTAACTTTGCTCAATACGCCCTATAGGCAATAACTTTGCTGTTATGCTATAGGAGGAAAAAATTTATCAGCACAATTAAAACTCTCCGGGATTTTCGGAAATATATCTACAAGTAAAAACCAAAATTGTAAAACGCTCTTAGCTTATTTGTGTATAAGCAAATTCTCGCTATCACAGAACTTTTTTGAGGTACTGCCCTGTGTAAGACTCAGGAGTTTCGGCAATTTCTTCGGGCGTGCCGCTTACAACGACATATCCGCCCTTATCCCCGCCTTCAGGCCCAAGGTCCATAATGTAATCTGCTGACTTTATTACATCTAAATTGTGCTCTATCACGATTACCGTGTTGCCTTTATCCACGAGCCTGTTCAGCACATTTATCAGTTTGTGCACATCTGCAAAGTGCAGTCCTGTCGTTGGCTCGTCAAGGAAGTAAATCGTGCGCCCCGTGCCTTTTTTCTGCAGTTCTGATGCAAGTTTTACGCGCTGCGCCTCGCCGCCAGAGAGCGTCAGTGCAGACTGCCCGAGTTTTATGTACCCAAGCCCTACATCCTGCAAAAGCTTTAACCTGCGCTTTATCTGCGGAATGTTTTTGAAAAATTCAAACGCCTCGTCCACCGTCATATCGAGCACATCTGCAATGCTCTTCCCGTTGTATGTAACTTCCAGCGTTTCCTTATTATAGCGCTTCCCGTGACACACCTCACAGGGCACATATACATCCGGCAAAAACTGCATCTCCACCTTTATGTACCCGTTGCCCTGGCACGCTTCGCACCGCCCGCCTTTCACATTAAAACTGAAACGCCCTGGCTTATATCCGCGCGCTTTCGATTCAGGGAGCGAGGCAAAAAGTTCCCTTATAGGAGTAAACACACCCGTGTAAGTTGCAGGGTTTGAGCGCGGAGTGCGGCCTATCGGCGTCTGGTCCACCATTACCACCTTGTCGACAAACTTAACGCCTTTTAACGTGTCGTACGCGCCCGGTTTTTCCCGTGCACCGTGCAATTCTTTCTTTAGTGCTCTGTAAAGCACATCCTGAATAAGGCTGCTCTTTCCTGAACCTGAAACGCCCGTTACGCAGATAAAAGTATGGAGAGGAAACTTAACAGTGATGTTTTTCAAGTTGTGTTCTCTTACTCCAGTAATTACAAGGTACTCGCCGTTTCCATTCCTCCGCTTTTCAGGCACGGGAATTTTCAACTCGCCTTTAAGGTACTTTCCGGTAAGCGAACGCGGTTCGTTCAGTATGTCTTTTAAAGTGCCGCTTGCAACGACATATCCGCCGTTTTCTCCAGCGCCAGGCCCCATATCCACTAAAAAGTCTGCATTACGTATCGTTTCCTCGTCGTGTTCCACAACCACCACAGTATTTCCCAGGTCCCTTAGCTCCATAAGTGTTTTCAGAAGCCGCTCGTTGTCGCGTGCGTGCAACCCAATTGACGGCTCGTCCAGCACATAAAGCACGCCGACGAGTTTTGAGCCCACCTGAGTTGCAAGCCGAATTCTCTGCGCCTCTCCACCTGCAAGCGTTGCGGATTCCCTGCTCAGTGTAAGGTAGCCGAGCCCCACATCTAAAAGAAACTTCAGCCTGTTTGTTATCTCTTTCAAAATTTGCCTTGAAATCTTTTTCTCTTTCTCTGTCAGTTTATCCGGAAGTTCCTTGAAAAATTTGTACTCATCTTCAACGGACATTTCTGTTATATCGGCAATGTTTTTCTCCTGAATTGTTACGGCAAGTGCTTCCTTCTTCAGCCTCTTTCCGTGGCAGAGCGGGCACTCCACCTTGCGCATAAACTTTTCGTACTCTTCACGCATAGAATCGGACTGCGTTTCCTGGTACCTCCGCATAAGCAGAGGGACAACGCCCTCAAAGTGAACTCTGAAGTCGTATTCTCCGCCCTTTTTATCCACATAGTGGAACGGAATTGTGCGCTTTGAGCCGTACAAAATAAGGTTTAGCTCATCTTCGGTAAGGTCTTTCATCGGCTTGAAAATGTCTATTCCGTTTTGCTTTGCAGCCTCAAGGATAATGTTATAGGAAAATGTGTCCATACCCCTGAAACCCGGAATTTTTATGGCGCGCTCAGCGAGCGACCTGTTCCAGTCTTCTATGATAAGGTCCGGGTCGGGCTCTATTTTGTATCCCAGTCCGCCACACTCCGGGCAGGCGCCGTAAGGACTATTGAAAGAGAAAAGCCGCGGCTCAAGTTCTTCCATGCTGAAACCACACTTCGGGCAGGCAAGTTTTTCAGAAAAAAGGTGTTCCTCGCCCTTTTCGCCTCTGTGCACAAATACCTTCACGATTCCGTCGCCCTCGCTCAGCGCAAGTTCGATGGAGTCCGCAATACGCGAGCGCTCTTCGTCCGTCACTTTTACCCTGTCCACCACGAGGTCAATGTCGTGTTTCTGATACCTGCCTAAAGTTATTTCTTCGTCCAGAAGGTGCATTTCTCCATCCACTTTTACGCGGACATATCCTTTCTTTCTGTACTTTTCAAAGAGCGCTTTGTATTCCCCTTTTCTTCCGCGGACGAGCGGCGCAAGGATTTCTATTTTTTCTCCCTTCATCGTCTCAAAAATACGCGAAACGATTTCGTCAGGAGACTGTCTTTTAATCTCCGTTCCGTCGTAAGGACAGTGAGGAATGCCAATGCGCGCAAACAAAAGACGCATATAATCGTAAATCTCCGTCATCGTGCCCACGGTTGAGCGTGGGTTTCTGCTGCCGCTTTTCTGGTCTATTGCAATTGCAGGCGAGAGCCCTTCTATATAGTCTACATCGGGTTTTTGCATTACCCCGATAAACTGCCTTGCATACGCAGAAAGCGACTCCACATAGCGCCTCTGCCCCTCGGCGTAGAGCGTGTCAAATGCAAGCGATGACTTGCCAGAGCCAGAAACACCCGTTATTACGACGAGCTTTCCGCGCGGAATGTGCAGAGAAATGTTTTTCAAGTTGTGGACGCGAGCGCCCTTTATGTAAATGTCTTTACTGCCCATCTTCCTTTGCTTTCACGCTCATAAAAATAAAAAATGCGGCAGGCAGGTAGAATATAAAGAATGTGAAGAAGTACATCAGTGCACGCGCCGTACTGTAAACAGTAAGTGTCTGAGCAGTGTTTCCCATATTCAGGATAAACGCGGGGATAAACAGAATGAGGAATACAAACAGCGCAGATGCCCAGAGCGCAAGCCCTACCCGCTTAAATGCATAAGTTATGCCATTCCACGCCTCTTTCCAGAAAGCGCCACGAGAAACAAAGTAAGGAACAAACGCAAACAACGCATAAATAATCGTGTATTCTATAAATTGGTACAGAGTAATTTCAAACGCGCTGGGATGTTTTAACCCTATCAAGATGTGCCCCATCAAAAATACATTTATCGTTATAAACACATACTGAATGAGAAGAATTCCGTAGAACGGCTTTGCAGGCTCTTTTTTAACAACTTTTGCAAGTTGCATTGCAGCTATTAAAATCGGGACGGCTTGAATGTTTGCAAATGCCTTTATATAGTAGAATACCGTGGTGCGCACGAAGTGGTGCAAAGTAGGGCTTCCGTAGTACACGGCATAGCCTTCAAACCAGGTAGCAGAATAGTAAAATGTCACGATAAGAAGTAATATAGAAAACGGAACAAACAGCGCCGAGCGAACTTCCTTTTTCTCGATGAAGTATACGGAAACGAGCATTGCTACAATAATGAGGTATTCAACGAAGTACGAAAGAATCATTTTCCCCTGAGGAGACGGCATTAGTACCCCGATAAACTTTTCGCCCGTGAAAAATTGCATTGCTATCGTTAAAACAGTCGCAACAACTACTTCTGTTAAAAACCGCACATCCAAAAGCCTTTCTTTTAATTCTCCCATCATTACCTCCAAAGTCGCGTCGTAGTTTATTATACTACATTTGCAAATATTAGATAATCCGCAGGATCGCTTTGGGTTCGCCGGGGAATAATGCAAATGTCCGCTGGGGAGTAACGCAGATAAGTGATAAAAAAGTTTTCATAAGGACGGTTTAAGAATGTGCATAAATAATCCGGCGAGAAGATAAGGAAAAAATTCTGATGTGCTAAAGAATTATCATCATAAGTGCTTAATCCTGTTACTCCGAGCGTGGAAAGATTCTCTACACTAACAACAGTTCTTTCCCGTCTGGTCACTCTGAGCGAAGCGAAGAGTCTCTGCTCCAACGAGGAATATTCTGAACTATTTGCATTTTTTCTGTCATTCTGAACAAAGTGAAGAATCTCTGCTTTAACAACGAACCTATTTGTATAACAATTAAAAAGAATTTAGCTTTTATTTCTACAAAACCATTGTTTTACAATCTACCTTTAACTTACTCCACAGGAAGAAAAGTTAGAAAGGACACGAAGTTTCCTTTCTATTCGTTAAGATCCTTCGCAAAATCGGCTCAGGACGACGGAGTGGGTGGCTCGAGGATGACCTGGAAAGAGAAAGTGCCTCGCTCGAGAATGACTGTCCCTCTGTCATCTGAGCGAAGCGAAGAGTCTCTGCCTTAATAATTTTGCATTGAAGAAAGGTGTATCCAGGAAATTTTGCCTTTTGGTACTACAAATCGCTTTTTAACATAATCAAATTTTCGTCCACTTTTTAATGTTTATCAAAAAGGCAGGGCTTTTACCCTGCCTTTAAAAATCCAGAACTTGTAAGTAACTTACGGCATGTATGTAATCGTGATCGTCCGCGTCGCTGCATCCCAGTCCACTTTGCAGCCCAAATTCTCTGCAACAAATCTTAAAGGAAGCATTGTCCTTGAGTTTACAATGATGGGTTTCACATCGTGATTGTTTTCGTCTATCCATTTTGCAGTGCCATTTACTCTTGCTTTTGGATTATCTATCCATAGTTCTACAGTATTGCCGTTAAAGTGTATTGTAACTTTCCTTGCAACTCCGTCCCATTCTATTGTTCCACCTAATGCTTCAACTATTGCTCTTATTGGAACAACTGTCCTACCCCATTTTGGTATGATAACGGGCTTTGTGCCTCTGCCAGGATCTATTTCCTGCTGAAC
>WFZA01000053.1 GCA_015489815.1 Caldisericales bacterium
ACTTTCACGCGGCAGCGGTTAATCCAAAGGACAGTGCAATACGAAACGCTTGCGTTCGTACTTATTCTCTAACTTGTATTTATTTTAGTTTTAAGTATAATGAATAAATTATAAAATTTTTAAATAAATTTTAGTGCATGTATATAAAGATAACGCAAAGGATGTAACGATGCTGGAGGAGCGATGAATACAAATTTGGTTGCAATTGCTTTAAATATTCTTTTATACATAGTACCGGTAGCGGCTTTGCAATTTATCGTTTACGAAATTTACTCAAAAAAGGGTAGGATGAGGAATTTTTACTATTTACTCCTATACCTTTTGCCTTTAGTCGCTATGGTACTTTCCTTAAACTCCGTAGCATCAATGTTCAGCGTAGAGCCGTACATAGTGGGGGCACTATACTACTTATTCTGCGGCGCACTTATCCTTTACACGATAATGCTAATGCAAAAGTTGCTTCCTCTACGAAAATACGGCGAATTCCTGCAAAAAATAAGTCAGAAGGACACTTTGCTTGTAATCTTAATAACGACGGCACCGTTTGTCCTGGTCGTTTTAGCACCTCCGTCGCAAAGATTAAACATCACGCTTTACTGGAGCATAAGCACGATTTTCATTGGCGCTTCAGTGTATTTTGCCTGTGCTAAAAGAAAATTTATAAATCTGTCCGTTATTGCTACTTCGCTACTTTACGCAAGTTTTGTCACAAAAATTTTCTCAGTTGTACCTTCCAGCAAAGCATACGCTTTCTCAGTAATCTCACCGATACTCGGGATTACGGGTGCCCTTATAGCAATTTACGAAGGATATCTGTTTGTAATAAAAAACATCCAGAGTGCCAGTTATGTAGATGTCGTACACAGATGGCACAAAATTGCGATGAAAGTAGCTGCCGTCATTATGATCGTAGTATCACTGCTAATGACGGCAAATATTTTATTTTCAGTAGAAGAAATTTATCAATACAGAAACAGCAAGATACTTTATGTTATGAATAACCTGCAGGAGAGCAGTAGAAAAGCGGCAAAGAAAACTGACAAGTTTTTAAGCAAAAGCCTTAAATTCCTCAAAAAAGCATCAATAGACAACGACCTATACGGCAGCCTGGACGAAAAAGAAAAAACGATAAAAAATCTTTACGAAATTTCCAAAGATATGTACTTTTCTTCCCTGGCACTATTTGACGCTAAAGGAAACTTGCTGTTTGCTTATCCCGGATCTTATACGCCAAACGAACGGGAGAGGCTAATCCACTACGCGAAGAAAGTCGCATCCATACACATTCCTAAAGTAAGTAAACCTTTTATAGACAACACGGGATTTACTGCAATTGCAATCTACCACCCTCTCTTCAGCGAAAATAAATTTGTCGGCTCGTTAGTGGGAATAATAAGCGGAATGCGCCTGGGTGCGATCGTATCTGAAAAAGTTGCCTCCAACACATTAAAACCCTTTGTGGAGTTATCTGCTCGCGGAAAATTGATGTACGGAACTGACCCAGAATACCCAATTCTGTCGAAGACTAAAATTCTTCGCCAGTCAGAGCGAAAAGAAAAAGTCTTCTACGGATTGAATTCATTTAAGTTTTTAGGCAAAACATTCTTCGTAGAAACGCACATAGGACAAAAAGGAGTATACGATAAAATACACGGGTTTGAAAGGAATCGAGTGCTCGTTTTACTTTTAAGAATTCTTGCACTGTTTCTCATACTTTACTTATCCGTATGGCTTATACACATTCTGGACGGCAAGCTTGGAGCAGCAACTGAAGCAGCTGTTCTCACCATGCGAAAGGAAAAGGAAAGAAGTGACGACCTATCGAAGAGGTTGTTTGCACTCTCCGGATTTCTGAAAGGCATTTCTTTAACGAAAGACGAAGCGGCCTTTTACGACGAACTGCTAAAAATAGCAATTAAAGTAATCCCCAACGCACAGAAGGGAAGCGTAGGAATTAAAAAAGGAGACCAGCTTTACTTCGTAAGTGCGTACGGCTACGATCTTGAACATCTTCGAAAACTAAAGATTTCGTTTGAAAAAGAAAAGTCCATAATAAAAGGAAACGAAGTACACACTTTTAACTACATAGACAAAACGGACAAGGATTACTTCACAGAAGAAGGCATTGCACTGATGAAAAAGATCGGCAACTACGGAATAAAGTCCACACTGATTGCGCCTATTTATGTAGAGGGAAGCTACATAGGGAGCATATTCCTCGACAACTTTGACAGGGAGGACGCATTTACTGAGGAAGACAAAAAGATTGCAACTGCGCTCTCAAACATTGCCTCTACATTTACGGAAGCGCGCCGCGACCTCAACGAGATAAAAAACAACCTTACGATAAATCTTGCACTTACGGAGATTGCAGAAAGCATTTCAAAGGACAAGAAAAATAATGTATCGTCTGTCGCTTTAAGGGTATTGAGAGAAACTATTTCAAAAAACATCTGCTACTTTGCCGTAGTAATTCCTTTGAACGATAGAGTCGTAATGTACTATTCAGATACAAAACAAAACGGCGTGGTAAGTGTGGAGAAAGATCTATACATCCCGGAAAAACCTGCACTCGTTGACTCCAACGAGTTAAAGTCTATTAAGATGTGTGACGAAACGAAAAAAGTATTAGTCTTCCCCTACGAGCATACGAATAACAAAGCCCTGTTGTACGGCTTCACTACGGATAATATCGATAAAAGCACTATAACGATGCTCGAAAACCTTTCTGAACATCTGTACAACCTGTTGACGAACATCCACCTCCACAAAGAACTTGAAAACCTCTACACAGAACTTCTAATCTCACTCGTAAATTCAATAGACCTGAAAGACCCCTACACGAAATTCCACTCAGAGAGAGTTACGATGTACGCATACCTTATTGGCAAAGAATTAAATCTTCCCAGAAAAAAACTCATCACTCTGTTTTATGCCTCCCTTTTGCACGACATTGGAAAGATATGGTCTCCAGATGAGGCCCTGAAAAAACCCGGCAAACTTACTGAGGAAGAGTTCGAAGAGATTAAAAAGCACCCAGATGTCGGCGCAAGTATGATAGACCACATGGAATTTCTGAGCGAATCGTCCAAAGTACTGAGGCACCATCACGAGCGTTACGACGGAAGGGGATACCCAGACGGACTGAAAGGAGAAGACATACCTTTACTTTCGCGTATTATTTCGGTTGCAGACGCGTTTGACGCTATGACTTCCGACCGTCCTTATAGGAAGGGAATGAGCATAGAAGAGGCACTCTCCATAATAGAAGAGGAAAGCGGAAAACAATTTGATCCAAAAATCGTGTCCGTATTCGTAAAGTTCGTGCGCGAGCACAGAGGTGTGATAGAAAAAATAATGAAAAATCCGGACGCAATCTCAATTTACAAAAAACTATCCGAAGAGGAGTAGCAAAAAGTGAAATTACCCTTCGGGAATAACTAAAGGCACTTCTGCATCTGCTTTCTCGATTACTTTTTTCGTCCAGTTACCTTTTTTGTAGAAAATCAGCGCAACGGTAGCGCCGCCAAAATTGCTGATTGCCATACCCCACCAGATACCTGTTGAGCCAAACTTCCAACCAAGCAAAAGTGCAAGTGGTATGCGCAAACCCCACAGGCGCACCATATCAACCACCATTGGCTCGTTGTTGTGCCCTGAGCCTCTAAACAGAGCAGAGATTACATCAATAATGCCGTAAAACGGAATGCCGATTACAAATATCGAGGCAAATTTTATTCCTTCTTTTACTACATCTGGCCTGTTCGGTATAAACAACTTGAAAATCGGGACATTGAGCCCTATAAGAATAAGCGATTCAATAACCGTAAGGACGATACTTGTTTGCAGCCCTTTCTTTGCAATGAGTTTTGTCCGCTCAATCATATCTGCGCCAAGCGTTTGCCCGATAATCGTAGCAACTGCCATTCCCAGAGCATCAAGGACGATAAATTCAAGGCTGATAATTCTGTCGCCAATTCCGTATGCAGCAAGTGCAATTTCTGCGTTGCTCACGCGCCCAATGATTGCCGTTACGAGGAAGAATCCCAGTGCAGAGGTACTGCTTCCGATGGATGCAGGAAGCCCGATTTTTATAATCTTCTTGTACCAATTGAAGTTGGGGATTAAGTCTTTTAAATAGATCTTTATGCCGTGCTTTCCAGAGAAAAATATGTAAATTGCAATGGCTGCTGCAATGCCCTGACAGATAACAGTTGCAAGCGCAGCACCGCTGATTCCCATATGCGGGAAAATCCACCATCCGAATATGAGGAACGGATCAAGCACGATGTTCAGCGAAACGGTGAATAGGTTTACATACATCGGGGTAAGCGTATCACCTTTTGCTGAAAGTACAGCCTGAAAAACACCTGCAACGAACATAAATGGCATACCCAGGAATATTAAGCGAATGTATGCGGTTGCGTTTGCAAGGACATCTTTATTGTGAGTTGCAAAGCGTGCAACATATGGGGCAAGGAGCACGCCTAGAATAAGTGTTATTAAACCAAAAATAACTGCAACCGAGAGAAGCTGCCCTGCCGTGTAGTTTGCGTTGTGCTCTTCTTTTGCACCGGTATACTGCGAAACGAGTGCAATGCCTGCCATTGCAAAGCCTGCTGTGAATGCGATAAACATCCATATGAGAGGCCAGGCAACCTGCATTCCTGCAACTGCGCCGCCACTCTCTGAGGGTGGCAGATGCCCCAGCCAGAATGTATCTGCAAGGTTGTAGAGCGACTGCATCAAATTTGAAATGATAATCGGGACGCTCAGCAAAAACATTACCTTTGTTGGGTTTTCCATTTAGTATTTCTTCGCGTGAAAGTTTTCTCATTTTCTTTTGTGCCTCCGCTTGCTATTTTCTGCCTGATACTTCCAGATTACTATTTTAATCTAATTCGCTAAGTTCTTCTACGCTTCCTGCGCCGTTAAAACAACTACAGGTTGCAAAGCAAACTTTTTTCTGCAGTAGAGCCTGTAAGAGAAATAATTTCTCCAATCGACATAATTGAAAATCCTTTAAAACCCGTGGGTCTGTTCATTTTTATCTCCTTAAATTATTTTTGCCCCCTGCGTTCTTGAAAAGTCCGTTTTCGCACAGTTGCTGCAAATTTACACGATCTCGATAATAACTTTTCTCTCTCCGTCTGTTGCTTCCATTACCTTTCCGCTGAAGTCGGGGTCTTTCAACACTTCGTTTATTTTATCAATGTCTATTGGAATCTCGTTTCCGTCGATGTTTATCGTGCTTTTGCCCAATTTCTTTGCGATGGTAAGCCCGAACTTCAGCACGCTCGTTGGAATTGTAATGTCCACTTTCTTTCCGTCGCCTTTGTCCGCAATAAGATGAAACTTTCTTTTTTCAGCAGGTTTTTCTGGTGCAGACATTTCAGTTACTTCGTTTTCTTTCAGCGCTTCGATGAGTTTTACTGCATCGTCTTTTGAAATTTTTCCTTCTTCCAGCATGTCCAGCACTCTTTTAATTTCTTCGTTCATATTGCACCTCCAATTTGTTTTATTGATATGTCTCCCCTGTTCGTACGCACTTTTAAGGGATATCCTTTAGCGTTTTTTAACACACTGTCTATAAAAACAGCCCCTCTCTTACTCTCTGCAGATATTGACAGGTCGTTATTTTTCGCTGTAATGTCTATGTCGCCGTAAAAGGTTTCAACCTCCACGCTGCCTTTTATTTTTACTCCTTTTAACTCTGTGTCGCCGCTGAATGTTTTTATTGCAAAGTTTCCCGCAAATTCCGTATCTGAAACTTCGAAATCTCCAGAATAGAGTTTTATTGTGCCTGAAACTTTAGAGCTATGGACAGAAAGGTCACCTGACTTTAACTTCACATCTAACTCCGCAGTTATTCCATTGAGTTCCACATCTCCGCTGATCGTCGAGATATCAATACGAGGCGTTTTATCT
>WFZA01000054.1 GCA_015489815.1 Caldisericales bacterium
AACGAATTTATGTTTCGGTGTGAATTTTCGCTTCATTTGCAAAGCACTTATTGAGGTTCGGGCTCTGGTGCTACGGTTAACGATTTCAAAAAGCGGTTCTGGAAGTTTGCAAAGGCGATTTGCGCTGAGGTTTTCAACGAGCACATTTTTTCGCACACGACTTCTATTTGCACTTCGTCTTTGCTCAACAATTAGTTTTTATAACGCTACATTCATATTGCACCACCTCCCTGCAAAAAGTGTTTTTATTAACTGCAAAACCTGCTTCCGTTTTTCTTTTTTATTTTCCGTAATTTCCTTTCCCATAATTTCTCCTCTCACTTATATAGATGAAATTTCCGCAAAAAAGTTTCACGATTTTCCACTTTTTCACTCAAATTTTTCATTAAATTTTTGCACCTCTATACAATAGACGGAAAACTCACGAAAAAGTTTCACGATTCTGGAAGAATTTTTAAAAAATAGAAATAAGTGGTGTGATAAGTCAATCGAAAGTAAAGGTTCTTATAACCGCAGAGGAGTATGCCTTATGTAGTACACTCCTCCTGAAACTTAGCTATCAACTTTATAAATAGCAATGTTGCTTATCGCAAAGGCAGGTAGTTAGTGAGGCAAAGATTATTCTTTTTCTCTGTCTGCATAAAAGTCAATCCCATTTGAAAGTTTCAAAAACCAGTTGATAAACAGTGCTGCAATAATAAAGTCAAGCGCAGTAAAGATAACTGCAATAAAGAAAAATACAATCAGGCTGATTATTCCGTTTGACGCACTGTAAGAAAAGAAGGGAATACCTGCAACAATTTTAGATGCAGGGAAGATAAGTTTTACAATTATGCCTATTGCACCCAGAACTACTCCGCTCCAGAACCCGAACTTTGCAAATGATTCAACTGATACTTTTCTCAATGCAAACTTTTCCATCTTTGCCTCCTATCTTCATATAAGTTAATTATTGTGAGAGATTGACATACGGAAACCCTTCTGATACAGAGATATAATAATAATCTATCTTATTATATGTTGTTGAAATAACCTTTATACCATAATCAATATCCGAGGAATAAAGTGCATAGAGGTAGTTTCCGGATGTATATATGGCTGTTTGATATCTACAATAAAATCCCCCATAACTGCTATTAGGATGGTCGTTGGTTAAAGCATCATTTAGGGAATACTTCCAGAACAAATTTGAATCTCGCCAGGTAAAACTGTTCATTGGAAATGCTGTAAACTTGCCGTAGTTGAATGGTTCTATATCTGGATTTCCACCTGGTTGAGTATTTTTGAGCGTCCATGTTTTTTTAACTCCACTATATGGAACATTTATAGGATAGCTCACACTTCCTATGCCAAATAGATTAAAAGATATATCAATTGGCACAGAAGAATAATAAGATTCTTTTGGATACAGATTCGACTCATTTATTTCTGAAGAAAATCTAGTTTCGATAACATTCTCTATGTTGTTTACATAAGCATATGTATACACATTTCCCCATCCATTAGACTCATAGAAGTTAGTATAAGCACTTTCAATCTGCGTATTAAATCCCCAAGTTCTCGACGATAAATAATTATTTGCACCACTAAAATTATTAAACGGATAATTACTCATTGCGTCAAGCCTAATTGCAGGCTCTGTCTGTGAAGGTAAATTACCCACAGGGTCATTTATTGTTATGTATTTTACCTGATGCTTTAGAACTTTTTCAGTTACCCAAGAAGAAGCATCTGTTGTCGGTGAAGAACCTGAGAGTGTAGAGTCCTCATTTTGCTGTTCTAAAGAATCATACATAGTATTGCGAACGGAAATGTCATTTTTTTTATCAGAAGATAAATTCGCTTTTCCATGTGTAAACATTGCTAGCACATTATCATCTTTATCCTGCAATGTCATAGAGGCATACTGTAAGACAGAGCCACTATTTATAATAAAAATGTTTGCTCTTAGAGGCTTGCCGTTTACACTGAAGTATGCAGTGAGAAGTTCTTTAGATGGTAATTCGTTATCTTTGGAAACTTTATTAAATTGTTTTCTTACTTTACTAAAGGGTATAGTAGCATTGCCTATTTTAATAGAACCTATGTAACTATTTGTAATAGGTAGTTCTTTAATGTCAACAAATGGCTTTGAAAGTAAAGTACCGTTCTTTAAGCTTGACTGTGTTATTCCAAATAATTTAGAAAG
>WFZA01000055.1 GCA_015489815.1 Caldisericales bacterium
GCAGCAGCATCAGAAAGGTAATCACCATTCAGATTCGGAGTAACAATTACATCGTATTCGTCAGGCCTTAAAAGGAGTTGCTGGAACATTGCATCTGCAATTCTATTCTTCAAAACAATTTTTCCTTCAGGCACTTTCCCACCAAACTCGGCTTTCACTCGCTCTTCAGTTATTACCTTGTCTTTGTATTCTGGGTCGTCTGCAAGCGCATAAATAACATTTTTGAACAGGCCTTCAGTGTACTTCATTATGTTTCCTTTATGCACCACGGTAACAGACTTTCTACCATACTTCAAAGCGTAGTCTATTGCTGCTTTGCCTATCCTTTTTGAGCCGAATACGCTAATAGGCTTTATGCCTATGCCGCTGTCCTCACAAAGTTCAACTCCCATTTTGTTTTTAAGGAAGTTAGAAACTTCTTTTGCCTCGGCACTGTCGTAAGGCCATTCAATACCTGCGTAAACATCCTCAGTATTTTCTCTAAATACAACGACATCAAGGAGTTCTGGATGTTTCATTGGTGAAGGCACTCCTTTTAGATACTTTACGGGCCTGAAGCAAACAAACAGGTCAAGTTTTTGTCTTAATGTTACATTTAAAGAGCGGTATCCACCACCAACAGGCGTGGTCAAAGGGCCCTTTATTGCAATCACATATTCACGGATCGTGTCGATTGTTTCCTCTGGCAAAGGCTCGTTAAACTTTTCAATTGCCTCTTCTCCTGCAAGAATTTTTTTCCATTCAATTTTTCTTTTTCCGTTAAATGCCTTTTCCACTGCTGCATCAAAAACCTTTAGCGCAACGGGCGTGATGTCCCTACCGATACCATCACCAAGAATATAAGGAATCGTAGGGTGGTCGGGCACTACCAACTTGCCGTTTTCTACTGTAATTTTCATTACGACCTACCTCCTTTCGCCGTGTAGGGAAGCAGCCCTCCCTCGAGTATTATTCTTCTTTGCCTATCAGTAAGGTAAAGCTTTAACTTAAATTCTTTGTTTTTCGTAACATCTTTTACGACAACATCTTCAGCGCCACTTTCAACAGCCTTCCTTATATCAGGTATTTCAAGTTCGTCACCCTGCTCTATTAAGTCGTAATCTGACGGATTTTCAAATAACAAAGGTGCAATGCCAAAGTTTACGAGGTTTGCCTGGTGTATTCTTTCAATTGACTTTGCAATCACCGCTTTTACGCCAAGGTACATTGGGCAGAGCGCAGCATGCTCTCTTGAAGAACCCTGTCCGTAACTTTCGCCACCAACGATAATGTTATCAACGCCCCTTTCTTTGTTATTCAAAGCACGCTGAGGAAATGATGGGTCGATAGGCTCAAATACATGCGTTGCATACTTAGGAACATTCGAGCGATACTTTAAGTAAGGGCCTGCAGGCATTATGTGGTCCGTAGTTACTTTATCGCCTACTTTTATCGTAACCATACCTTTAATTTTCTCTTTCAATGGATCATTTTTAGGAATAGGTTTAATATTTGGCCCGCGGAATATTTCGACTTTTTCTCTTTCTTCCTCAGGAAGAGGGAAAATAAACATAGAGTCGTCAAGAATAAATCTCTGAGGGAGTTTAATGTCTTCGTATTTTATGCCCATTTCTTCAAGGCGTCTTGGGTCTGTAATTTTCCCGGTGATAACGGCAGCTGCCGCCGTTTCCGGACTTACGAGGTATACCTTTGCACTGGGTGTGCCGCAACGCCCTTTAAAGTTCCTGTTGTTCGTCCTTAAAGAAACTGCATTAGTACCCGGAGCAAAACTATTACCTATGCAAAATCCGCATGCAGATTCAAAAATACGCGCACCTGCTTTTACAAGTGTTTCAAGGCCTTTTCCTTCGTCGACCATTTCTATTACCTGCCTTGAGCCAGGCGCAACACCAAACTCAAGATCAGGATGCGCAACTCGGCCTTTCAAAATATGAGCAACGATCATTAAATCTCTGTAAGACGAATTGGTGCAGCTTCCTACAGCCACCTGATCCACTTTTATTCCTTCTACTTCCCTCACAGTTGTTACATTTCCCGGGGAATCTGGGCATGCAATCATAGGCTCAACTTCAGAAAGATTTATCTGAATAACCTTATCGTACTGTGCATCCGGGTCTGCTTTAAGTTCAACCCAATCTTTTTCCCTGCCTTCTCTTCTCATAAAATCAAGCGTCATTTCATCGGAAGGGAATATTGATGTCGTAACTCCTGTTTCTGCACCCATATTTGTAATCGTCGCACGCTCCGGAACGGTAAGCGTTTTAACACCTTCTCCGCCATACTCGATTGCATAGCCTACATTACCTTTTGTATGTAAAATGGAGAGGACTTTCAGCACGACATCTTTTGCGGAAACCCACGGTCTTAATTTACCTGTAAGCTCAATTTTTATTACTTTGGGAAATGTTAAGTAATAAGGGCCGCCGCCCATTGCAACTGCAACATCTAAACCGCCGACACCTACTGCAAACTCCCCAATTCCTCCTGCAGTAGGCGTGTGTGAATCTGACCCTATAAGCACTCTTCCCGGTTTTGCAAAGCGCTCAAGCTGAACCTGGTGGCAAATTCCATTACCAGGACGAGAATATGTAATCCCAAACTTCTTTGCAACAGTCCTTAAATAATTGTGGTCATCTGCATTTTCAAATCCTACCTGAACGGTATTGTGGTCTACATAACTTACTGCCTCTGTTTTTACTTCCTTAAAGCCCATTGCCTCAAACTCAAGATACGCAGCAGTGCCGGTTGCATCTTGCGTAAGCGTCTGGTCAACTTTAATGCCTATTTCTTTACCTGGCTCGGGCACACCCTCTACGAGGTGCGCCTCAAGAATTTTTTGGACGATGTTTTTCCCCATAAAAACTACCTCCCATTTTTTTCTTCGTATCGTAATTCTCTTATGTAGTTGTAAATGGTAAAACGCGAAATGCCTAACTTATTTGCAACGAGATCAACTGCATCTTTTATCTGGAAAAATTTTCTTCTGTATAGTTCTTTTACAATCAGACGATTCCGTTCATGAGGTGGCAAGTCCCCTTTTGCACCGGTTGATAAAAGTACCTCCTTGAAGATTTGCTTCATTAGTTCGTCTATAGAAAAGGAGCTACTCTTTGCAACATCTTCGGTAAGGAGTTTTTCTTCTGGAAAATCAAGAAAAGTACTCAATATATCATAAAAGTTTATAAATGCTCCTATTTCGAAATTCATACATAATGCACCAATTAATCTGCCTTTTTTATTTCTTACGGGAACGGTAACGGAACGCAACGGCTTCCCATTTGGCGCAATCCCCCTGTAAGGGCCCACAATTGACTTGCCCTTCCTGACAATATCTTCTATGATTTCTAACCCTGAATCTGTTAGTGACGAACCGACTTTTCTCCCTGTGATATGGCCATTCTCAATTGCCACAATGGAGTGTTCCATATCTTTAAAAGAGTGTAAAACAACCTCACATCGATTGCCAACAAGCAGTGCAATTCCTTTTACGACAGGCTTTAAAACTTCTATTATTTCTTCATCAGTTTTAGAGAACATTCGCTCCTCTTACAATTTTTTTAAATGCCTTACAAAATTTTTAATTGCAACTTAATTATATATCTTTTAATCTCCCTGTCAACAAATCAATATATTCTTGCAATCATAAAAATTCCCAAAATGATAAATAAGATGCCCCCTATTGTTTTCATAAGGTTAGGAGAAACGAATTTTGCTACATAATCACCAAGTGCAACACCAATAAGCGATGTAGTCGTTAAAGCAAGTGCGGCGCCAAGAAATACGATAACTTTATTCATACCCTTTTGCGAAGCAAACAAAAATGTTGCAAGTTGTGTTTTATCGCCCAGCTCGGCAACAAAAACTGTTCCAAAAACGACAAAAAATGTTTTCATATCATACAACCTCCTTATTGCAATTTATCAAAAAATATTGTAAAATATTTTTAAAAAAACGCAAAGGAGGTGTAAAAATGCAAGGAGCAGCGAGTAGTTTTTCGAGCATAATTAATGCACTATTTTGGATTTTTATATTCTTTGCCTTGATAACGCCGTGGCTAAAGCAGCAGGAACTTATAAACGCAAGACTCTCTCTAATAAGGCAGATAGAAAAGAAGAGAAAATCCCGTGTAATTGCTATGATCCACAGACAGGAAACGATGAGTTTGCTTGGTATGCCTATTATCAAGTACATTAACATCGAAGACTCTGAAGCAATTCTTCGCGCTATAAGACTGACGCCACCAGACATGCCAATAGACATTATTTTACACACACCAGGCGGACTTGTACTTGCAACAGAGCAAATTGCTCATGCACTAATTCAGCACAAAGCAAAGGTTACAGTATTCGTCCCTCACTATGCAATGAGCGGCGGCACAATGCTTTCTCTTGCAGCAGACGAAATTGTAATGGACGAAAATGCAGTGCTTGGGCCTGTGGATCCTCAATTAGGACAATATCCAGCAGCATCGATCGTGAAAGTTACCGAAGAAAAAGACAAAAACAAAATTGACGACGAAACTCTTATTCTTGCTGATGTATCCAAAAAAGCGCTAAAGCAAACAAAAGCATTTGTTAAGAAAGTCCTGCTTGCCAAAAATTACAGCGAAGAGGATGCAGAAAGGCTTTCGCAAACACTCACAGAAGGCCGTTGGACGCACGACTACCCTATTACATACGAAGAAGCAAAGGAGTTGGGTTTAAGAGTTTCCACAAATGTGCCAAAAGAAATTTACGCCCTAATGGCACTTTATCCGCAGAATCCAGGTACGAGGCCTTCAGTACAGTATATTCCACTGCCGTATAAAAATCCGAAGAATACAAACAGTAAAAATGGTTAACGAAGAAGATGCAATAAATATCAACCCAATAGAAAGAATAACAAGAGTAGGGCTCGGTGCCCTGCTCTTTTACATGGGTATAGAAGTACCGTACATTTCCGCATTATATACATCACATTATTACAAAAGTGGAACTATAAGATACATATTTACTAAAGTCGTTGCATCAACGCCGTCAACATGGCAGATATTTGGTTGGACGCTTGGATTTATTCTTATATTTACAGGTGCAAACGGATTTTGTCCCATATACAAATTACTCCACATAAACACAAACAAAAAAGCAAATTCTTCTAAAAACTAATTTATCCTATTACAGCTTTTTCCTGTATCAGACGACCGCTTCTAAAACGCTCAAGATTTAAATTGTTTGCTTCAGGTAAATACATCGTTCCGTGCATTATGTATGCAGCAAGCAATTTTCCAACGACGGGCCCCAGCATGAAGCCATGCCCGGAAAACCCCACACCAAGTACAAAGCCTGGAAGGTCCGTTCCCCCTAATATTGGGTGATGGTCAGGAGTTACCACATAAAAACCCGCCCACTGCCTCATTACATTCAGAGAAGAAATTGTTGGAAGCACGGAAAGTATCTCTTTTGCAAATTGCGGCAAAAATCCGTCCGTTGAAGATAAACTTTCCGTTGACTGTTCGTCAAGGTCCGTGCCCCCGATAATCCTGCCTCTATATGTTTGAGTAAAATACAACTCTCCTTTAACCACCATCGGCTCCAAAAATACCTTTACCGGCTCACTCACGGCTATCTGGTGCCTGTAAAGTTTTAACGGTAAGTCTATGCCTACCATATGAGCAATTTTCCTTGCACCAAAACCTGCCGCATTAACTACAAAGTGCGTGTTAAACTTTTCCTTATTCGTTATAACCTGCTGAATAATTCCGTTTTCTACCTTTATTTCTTTTACTTCCTCAAATTGCCTTATAGGTATGCCAAACTGTTTTAACGCAATCCTCAATGCATCAACTGTGTCAAAAGGGTAAGCATTTCCATCAGAAGGGCACCAGCTTGCCCCGGCAATTCCGTCCGTATTAATGTCTGGAACAATTAACTTTACATCGTCTTTATTTATGATCCTGCTATTTACTCCAAGAATGTTCTGAAGCCTTACATATTCCCTATAAGTATCTATTTCATTCTCTTTCAAAATCCATAGGTAACCGCCCTGCCTGAAGTGCACGGATTTTGGCAAATTGTTTTCCCATTCTTTCCAGAGTTTCACGCTTTCGCGCATAAGTATTATGTGTTCACGCGTAGTAAATTGCTGTCTTATACCTGTGCCGCACCTTCCAGTAGAGCCCGAGCCAAGATAAGACTTTTCGATCACAACGATATTCTTCGCACCTTCTTTTGCAAGGTAATACGCAGTGGAAAGCCCTGTAATACCACCGCCTACAATAACGACATCTTTATTTTCCATTCTTTTTATCTCCTTTTAAAAAGATACCAAAAGGAATAGGGCTTTCGGGCGGCCGTGCTGTAACAATACCTACATCTTCTACGCTCTTTTTAAGTTCTCGTGCAAGAATTTTTTCTGTAAGAGGTATGCAGGTTTTTCCCTGGCAGGGGCCTGTGCCTATCTGAAGATGTCTTTTTAGAGATTCCATATCTGTATAGCCTTCTTTAATTGCTTCTTTAATGTCAGCGAGCGTTACATCTTCACATCGACAGATAATAATGTCTTTATCGTTCATTTTTTACCACCTCTATATTTCTCACAACTTTTATAAGAGATGTATCGTCAAACTCCACAGTAATAACAGAGGAAGTAGTATCCTTCTCAATTTGCCGTATGCCAATTACTGTTCCAATGCCTACTTTTTTCCCTTCTCTGTCCAAAAGATTCACCGTATCGCCCTTATTCGGCAAAGGTAGCATCTCGTAAGGTAAACTTACCCGCCCTTTGCCTTCCTTTATATTCACCAAAAACATCGCAAGTCCTGGGCATACGGCAACGCAATTCCCGCATCCAATACACTTTTCAAAGTCAATATGCGGAATACCGTTTATCCCGTCCATTTTAATTGCACTTACGGGGCAGGATTCTACGCACGGGTTACAGGGGATTTCCTGGACACATTCGGTTACAGCAACAAAGTGCTGTTTTACAATATCCTCGTCCGGAAATTCCAAGTCAGATACATCCAGATAACCAGTCCTTAGATAGTCACTCATACTGTACCTCTTGTAATCCTTTAAGAATCTTTACACCAAAAGGTCCACTGCGCAACTTCTCAAGTTCTCTACGAGTTTCATCAATTTGCACATCAGTGTTCTTTCCCATTTTTTTTAAAATAGAATAAGCTGCAAGTTTTCCTTCGAGGATTGCAGTGGATGCTTCCTCTACACCGCTTACATCACCTGCAATAAAAATATTTTCTTTTGTCGTCATAAGGTTTTTATTTCTTATTGGCACATAACCGCTTAGATAAGGAGAATACTTCATTTTGCATCCCGCCTGTGCAAGCAAAGTAACAGAAGGAATTAAACCTGTAGATAGGCATACCGTATCAACATCCCACTCCTTTTCACTATTAGGGATTTCATTAAATTTATCGTCTAACGAAACTATAACAGCCTTCTCTACGCGGGTTGCCCCAATTGCTCTCTTAATTGTTGTGCTCGTAATAATGGGTACGCCAAAGCGTCTGAGTTTTGCAGCATGGACAAAGTACCCACCAATGCGCGGCGCAGCTTCCACTACCCCAGCAACTTCTACTCCAGCTTGCAATAACTGATAAGATATGATAAGCCCCACATTGCCTGCACCCACCATTAACACTCTGTTTCCAGGCCTTATGCCAAATATATTCATCATCGTTTGGGCTGCACCTGCACCAAAAACGCCAGGCAAATCATTCCCTTCAAAAGGAATCATTCGCTCAGCAGCACCGGTTGCAAACAAGTAGTAATCTGAATGGACTTTAATATATTGATTTTCTTTAAATACACCCAGCGTGCCTGTCTCTGGATAAAAACCAAATGCACTGCTTCTTGTCAGTGTGGGTATTTCAAGTTTCTTTACTTTTTGAATCATTTCTTCCGCAATCTTTATGCCTCTTATCCCCGCGCCTTCATTCTTTGAGCCAAAAAATTTGTGAGTTTGTTTTATAAGCTGGCCGCCAAGCGATGGATTTTGCTCTATAACAAGAGGCTTAACACCATTTTCTGCAAAAACAATCGCTGCACTTAAACCAGCAGGGCCACCGCCAATGATTGTAACTGTTTCTTTGCGCTCAACAGGTGGAGGAAAGTGGACTACCCCAGAAGGTTTTTCACCGAGGCCAAACTGCCTTTCAACCTGCATACCCTCCCTGACTGGTAAAATACAGGTGCACACATTCGGAACGCCATTTACACGCATCATACAGGAGGAACATTTACCTATTGCACAAAACATTCCCCTTGGCCTGTGCAACTTGCTACTTTCTGAAAATACATTGAGACCATTTCTGTAAAGAGCCATCGCAACAGTTTCACTTTGGTATGCACTGATTTTTTTGCCTTCAAAAGAAAACTCTATCTGACCTCCCCTATCAAAGTGCAGGATAGGGTGAGACTTTATTTCTCTCATACCCGCCCCCTTCTTATTCATTTGCCAATTAATTATAGACCGATTAAAAGTTAAAACAAAATGCAAAAAAATTTTGGACGAGAGAATAAACGGGATATTACGCTAAAAGACTATAAAAACCGTCCTACTTAGAGAAAGTGTAAACATTTGCCGCATTCCACATAAACCACGAATACAGTCCGTTATCGTACACCGCCTTTTTTTCTGCTTCGATCTGAGGTTTCCCATAGGTATGGTATAGGGAAAAATCCTGCAAATACGGAATAAGCTGACATTTTGAGTGAATTTTTTTAAGTCTTGAAAGCCCGTCTTTTAACGCATGGTCAATCACGCCGTAAGGGTGTGCATCCGGGTCACTATATCCAAAACTCCCTCTCCAGTAGTGCGAAGGATAAACCATAGGACAGATAAAGTCTGCATACTGTGCCATTTTCTCAAGGTTCTGTCCAATACCAAGATCCGCTTTATTACTCAATACGAGCCCGAATACATCTGCTTCAACTTTTACGCCATAAGGGTGTAACTGCTCAGTCGCATACTTAAGAAATGCAGCAATGTTATCCGCTTTAGAAGTGCGATTTTTATTCGCAGGGTACACGAGATGCAAGGACGAAGGCACAGCAGGAAACCGCACATAATCAAACTGAATTTCTCTGAAGCCTGCTGCAATGGCATCTTTTGCGATGTCTACATTATACTTCCATACTACTTTTGAATATGGGTCCACCCAGGGAAGCCCGCTCGTATCGTAAAATATGCTTCCATTTGCACGCCTTACCACTATGTCAGGATCGTGTTTCGCAAATACTGGATCCTTAAACACCACGATTCTTGCAATAGGAAAAATGCCGTTCTGAATACACTTGTATGCAATCTCCTGAATAGAAGGAACCTTTCTCCGATTGGAATGAATTTTTTTAGCAAGAGGAATGTCAGAATCGTACGATAAATAACCTGTAGCATCCTTTAAGTCAATTACAAATGCGTTAATCCCATTTTTCTTTGCAAGACTAATTAGTCTATCAAATCTAGTCGTTCCGGCAGTCCACCCAGTAATGTAAATCCCGTGAATAACAGATGGGTGGCTTACCCAATAATTTTTCTTAAGATGTGCCCCGCCAATCACAAGATCCATACTCCCGTAATACTTCTGCATAGGAGTATAAGAGCTGTGTTCAGGCACATAGTACTCGTTCACTTTCGAATAAGGAGAAAAGACGAAGATTAAAACGAGCAAAACAAATGTAACTCGTCGCACGATAAATTTCATACTATCCCTAATTCCCTTAATTCTTCTTCGCTAAGCCCAAAGTAATGTCCTATCTCGTGCATTAAAACCTTTTTAATTTTTTCCTTTAAAGGAACTTTCAACCTATCTGCTTCCTGAATAATAGGGTACATAAACAGATAAATCCTATCTGGTAAAACGCCCTGATAGCCTCTCCCTCGTTTTCTTAGAGGAATTCCCACATAAAGCCCAAGAAGCGTGCCTCTTCCGTAAATACCTGTATTTTTAAGCATTGAAACAGTGGGATAGTACATCGTGAGAAATTCTACATTCTCAATGTGCTTCTTAAAGTAATCAGGTATTTCTTCCAACGCTTCAGATACTAATTGCTCAAATTCTTCTTTTGTTATATCCACGAGATAAATTATAATTAAATATGAGAAATTTGAAACTACTCGCATTTTTATTATTTCGCATAGGTCCAAAATCGTCAATTAAGTTTTTTCTAAAGTGTTTGAGAGAGAAACGCATCGTATATCACTATAAGTTAAAGTTAACCGAAGTGAGCCCGTACCCTGTAAGAGAAAAATTTGTCCATAGAGTATTTTACTCTTACGACAAATTACCAGATAAAGCAAAAAATAAAATCAAAAAAACATTTGGTAGAGAAAAATTAAATGTGATAAAAGAACGCCTTAGTTACACTACAAAAATGGTTGGAACATTTCTTAACGAAGAATTAGCATCGTATTGTTTCTTCGCTTATTCTCAGGAAAAATTTACATTCTTTACGCTCCCAAAAAATGAAATTTACTTTTATGACTGTTTTACATTTCCAGAATATCGAGGAAAGCGAGCCATATACTCAGAAGTTCGTTTCATTATAGACTTATTTAAAACTCACAATTACAGATGTGCAAATGTAGAAATAGAGTACTGGAATACCCCATCCATAAAGGCGTTTTCTAAATTAGGGTTTAAACTCCACAGGATTTACATACTGAACAGATTTTTATTTGGAGAAAGAATAATTGAGAAATAGCATTTAAAGTCAAGATGACTCGCTAAAAAAAGCCCTTAGCCGTTTTTTAATGCGCTGCAAAGCATTATCCACTGACTTGTAGGTGATTCCTAACTTATCTGCAATTTCTCTATTAGAATAACCTTTAAGGTACATTCTAAAAACTTTTTTCTCTAGATCCGACAGCATTCTTGAAAATTTTTCTATGTCGTCCTTAAAAAGAATCAGGTCTTCCCACAAAACATCATCATCCTTTCCGACTGTAGGAAGCTTTACCTTCCTATTTCTCTTACGGAGGTAATCGTAAATTGCATTTTTTACGGAAATATAAGCAAGATCTTCAAAGCGCCTTTTTCTACCAGCATTAAATGCCATAATAGCCCGCTGCAAACCAATAAGACCCTCTATGTAGAGATCTTCCCTATCTTCACGCGAAAGCATCATTGCATAATAACGCACGATATCTTTGACAAAAGGAGAAAACTTATAGAGAAGCATGCTCAGCGCATCTTTATCCCCCGATTGAGCTTTTTTAATTAAAGCAGTAACTTCTTCTGCGTCAGTATTCATTATTTTTTTGTTTCTCTTCAAGGACTTTAAAAACCATTACACCTGCCGCAACAGAAGCATTTAGTGAATTCACTCTGCCACGCATAGGAATACTTACCACATAGTCGCACTTTTTAATAAGGCCTTCCCGAATGCCATTTCCCTCATTCCCTATGATCACGGCAAACGGCACATTTCTGTAATCTACTTCGTAATAAGGTATTTCGCTATTGGGTACCGTGCCAACAATCCATACATTCTGCCTTTTAAGATATTCAACTGCACGAGCAAGATTTGTTACGCGTGCAACCTTTATGTGAAATACTGCACCAGAAGAAATCGACATTACTGTTTCATTCACTTCTGCAGCATTCCTATCTGGAATAATAATCCCAGAAACACCTGCACACTCGGCACTTCTTACAATTGCACCAAGGTTTTGCGGATCCTGAATGCGATCAAGAATAAGAATAATGGAATTCTTTTTTATTTTGATATCTTCCAGATCTGCATAAATGTAAGTATCACCTACAGCAACTACCCCCTGCGGATTAAGCTGATGAAAACGCCTTCTAAACCAGCTTTCGTCTCTGTAAAGAATTTGCACATTTTGCTTTTTTGCTAACTTAAAAATATTCTTCATTATAGTATCGTGGTCTTTTGCTTTATCAAATATTACAAGGCGAAGCGGGTAACGGGCACGAAGCGCTTCAAGCACGGGTCGCTTGCCCACCACGAATACTTCCTGTTTACTATTATTTTCCCTCATCTGTTTTCACCAACCTATAGGTTGTTCCTTCCTTTGAGTCCTCAAGCATTACTCCAATGCTTTTTAACTCATCCCGAATAAGGTCCGATATATCAAATCTTTTCTGCTTTCTAAAATCCCAGCGTACGTCAATAATTTCTTTCAGTATAGTGGCTGCGTCTCCTTCGAGTGAAATCTGCGAGAAAGCTTCTTTTAATTCGCTATTTTTTTGAGAAAGTTGTTCTACAAGTTTTATAAGGTCGTCTTTAAAGGAAAGGTTTACTGAATCTCTTTTTTCGCCAATACGCACAAAACCTAAGACATTAAAAATATCTTTGAGTAATTTATCAATTTTCTCAGCGCTTTTTGAGGAAAGTGTTGCACTGTTTGCATTTACAAACTTAAAAATTTCAAACAAAGTGGCAAATGCAAGTGAGGTGTTAAAATCCAGATCCATTGCGTTCTCAAAATCTTTTCTCCACGCCTCTATCCTTCCGTCTTCAACATCTGCTCCGTTGCGTTTATTATTTGCAATATTTTTAAGTTTCGCATAACTATCACTGAGGTATTCGTAATTCTTGCGGGCCTGCTCCAATGATTCCATATCAAAATTCAAAGGCTTGTGGTAAGAAATTGATATAAGATAAAGCCTTATTACTTCTCCATCATAGTGCTTAAGTAGTTCGCTCATTGTAAAGAAATTTTTCAAAGATTTACTCATTTTCTGTTTGTTAACTGTAATCATCCCATTATGGAGCCAGTACCGCACAAACGGCACTTTACCAGTATAAGCTTCCGACTGTGCAATTTCGTTCTCATGGTGAGGGAAAATAAGGTCTTCTCCTCCTCCGTGGATATCAAATCCATTACCAAGGTACTTCAAACTCATTGCAGAACATTCTATGTGCCATCCGGGGCGCCCTTTTCCCCATGGACTATCCCAGGAAGGTTCACCTGGCTTTGCTTTTTTCCAGAGAGCAAAATCAAGTGGGTCCTTCTTTTCCGGATTTACTTCTATGCGTGCCCCTTTTCTCAACTCCTCAATACTCCTGTGCGAAAGTTTTCCATAATCCTTAAACTTTCGCACTTCGTAATACACACCGTCTGATATCTCATAGGCAAATCCTTTTTCTTCCAGAGTTTTTACAATTTCTATGATTGTTGGAATCTCTTCCGTTGCACGCGGATACTTCCAGAGGCGTTTTACATTTAACGCATCAATGTTATCCATATAAATAGCAGCATATTTTTCAGCGAGATCCTTATAATACATTCCAAGCTCATTTGAGCGCTTTATAATTTTGTCGTCTATGTCGGTAAAGTTCGAAATGTGAAAAAGCGTGTAACCTTTATACTCAAGATATCTATGCATTACATCATATACAACTGCTGCTCTGCCGTGGCCTATATGCGGATAATCGTATGGTGTAACGCCGCACACATACATATAGACTTTGCCTTCTTCGCGCGTTTTGAACTCGTCAAGATTTCTCGTTAAAGTATTGTAAACTTTAAGCATCCTTCATCAACTCCTTTATTGCTTTATCAAGCCGTTTTATAGTCTCTTCTTTGCCTATAAAGTATATAAATTCGTGAATTTCAAGTCCTGCCCTACTACCAGTAATTGCAAGCCTTAGCGGGTAGTATAAATTTCGCCCTTTTATTTTTAGCTCTTTTCCGGTTTGCCTTATCGTTTTTAGTGTATTTTGCATACTCCACTCAGCTAAAGAAGCGATATTTTCTTTAAATTTTTTCAATAGTTCAACAGGCTGATATGTTTTAAGTTCGTCCAGGACATCGCTTTCAAAAGTAAGTTCTTCAAAAAACGGAGCGGCAATTTTTTCAATATCTTTTAGCGTATTTAGATGCTCTTTTGCAACATCTATTAACTCGATCCACCAATCCTTACCTTTTTTAGAAAAGTCTATTCCTATTAGTTCTGCCCGCTTCATTATTTCATCAGAAGATAAGTTTTCTATATAGTGGTGGTTCATCCATGTAAGCTTATTAATGTCAAATACAGCAGGGGCTTTGTTTACATTCTCAAGGGTGAATAGGGAGATGAGTTCTTCTTTTGTGAAGAACTCTCTATTGTCTTTTGGAGACCATCCAAGTAGTGCAAGGTAATTAAACAGA
>WFZA01000056.1 GCA_015489815.1 Caldisericales bacterium
CAAGGTCTGGAAGGCGCGGCTCGTTTATCTCTTTCGTCACGCTGATAAGCACAGGGAGTTCTACGCGTATTACTTCCCTTCCTTCCTCTGTTGCGCGCTCCACCGTAATGTGTTTTTTGCTTACTTCGACGATTTTGCTTACATAAGTCAGCGCGGGGATGTCTAACTGTGCGGCAACGCTCGGCCCTACCTGCCCCGTTTCTCCGTCCGTCGCACGCTCTCCTGCAAAAATAATGTCAAAGCCGCCCAACTTTTTAATTGCTTCAGAGAGAATCAGCGCGGTAGCAAATGTGTCTGAGCCTGCAAATGCCCTGTCGGAAAGAAGCACCCCGCTGTCGCAACCCAGTGCGATTGCGTCCCTTATTGAATAGGATGCAGCCTCTGGTCCCATTGAAATAGCCGTGACGGTTGTTTTTTCAGTTGGGTGCAAACGCGCAAGGCGTTCTTTCGTGCGCACCGCTTCCTCAACTGCATACATATCGAGGGGGTTGAGTTCTGCTTCCATTTCTCCCCTCACCATCGTGCCCGTTTTTTCGTCCATTTTCACTTTGTCCGTTGCAGGCACCTGCTTTATCAATACGGCAATGTTCACTTTTTTCTCCTTTTCACTTTATCCATTTTAACAAAAATGCTCCGTTTAGAAAGTGGAGAGTTTAGAGCCGAAGATTATGCTATTTTGATAGACATTTTTCGTTCTATGGTATAGTATCTGCAGTTATTGTCTCTATAAGTATGTAGAGTAAAGTTACAATTATAACATACATAGAATGACTTTTTTGCCTCCCTCGAGCGAGCGTTTTTCCTCACTGCGTCGTCGTGAGCTGTCTTTGCGAAGAATCTTCCGCTCCCCGTTATCCTCGAGAGAATATTTTTCCTTTCTGTCGTTCTGGACTGCCTTTGTAAAGGACTACTACCCACCCATGTCGTCCTCGAGCGAGCGCAAGCGAGCGAAGGACCTTATTTTAGAAAGGACACAGAGTTTCCTTTCTAACTTTTCTTCCTGAGAAGGCAAAAAATGAATTGGGAGGCAAGTTACAAAAATATCTTTCTGCAAAACAAAAAGGGAAGTTTATTGACTGCGCTTTTTCAAAGCTGAAGTGGTTAAGGCAGAGATTCCTCACTTCGTTTAGAATAACAGAAAAAAGCAAAGTTGTTATTTTGGGAGTGCTTCGCTACGCCCAGCACAAAAATCCAAAATAGTTTGCCGTTAAGGTAGAGACTCTTCATTGCGCTCAGAGAGACAAAAGATAGTCACCCTGACACAAAACTCCCTTTCTAATTCTTAGTTATAAAAGTGCGGGATTTTAGAATTAAAACTGCAAATGGGCGATTTATTTTGTGAAAAGCGTGCGTGCGGCGATTCTTACAGTTGCCTAAGTTTTTGGCCGCTCTGAATTACGGCTGCCCCAAGTTGTTTTTATCTGCGGGAATTTCTGAAGGAACGGCAATGACGCTCACAATTTTCCGAATGCTTTTACTTATAAACTGCCCTTTGTAGCAAAGGAGCGTGGAGCCCCCGCCATCCAGAGAGATTGCGTAACTCAGCATCCCGAGTTTTTCCAGAGCAACGCTGAGGTCCCCGTAGCTCAGCCTCACAGGCGTTGGCGTGTATATAAAGTACATACTTCCGGAATTGTCAAACGCAAGCACGGAGCGCGCACCTCTCTTCAAAGTCCTGTTCAGGTATGCGTAGCGAAGGTAGTCGAGGTATGCTTTTCCATTTTTCAAAAGCAGAGGCCCGCACTTTATAAAACTGCTGCCCGAATAGTCTTTTCCGTTTATCTCTATCTTTATCCTCACGCTGTTTATCTGCGCGTTAGAGATTGCGTCAGAAAGAACGCTTTTTGGAATAAGCAGCGCGTATGTTTTATCGTCCATTATGGACGGGTAAAACGCAGTGCCGCTTTTTTGCTCGAGGACTTTTCCGTTTGAAACGACAAGCAGCACCGAGTCTTCTGGGACATTGAGCACCTTTTTGTACCAGTTCGTGTAGAGTTTTACTGCGCCGTGCCACATACCATTTACTGAAGTAAGGGGAAGCGCTTTTCCGTTTATTACGATGCTGTAATGGGTAATACCGTCTGCAAAAAACGGTGTGCCCCTTGCAGTTACGCCCATCGTTTCCCTGTATTCGTAGCCGTCCTGCCTGACGAAGCGAGGGATTCCGTCCCGTACGATGTCGCCCGTTGGGATAAAGTACTTCAGGTCGAATGTGCCGCCGTTTACCATTGCGATGGGTTTTATCTTTTCTGCAAATGCCATGCTGCTTTCGCTCGTATTCGGCCCGCCTTCGCTGAGGTATGGGTAAACGCGGATGTTTTTTTCTTTCAGGTTTATCTTTACGATGTAAAACTTTACTTTTTTAATGTCCGTGCTGCTTATCTTCACCGTTTTTTCCGTAAAAGACACGGCGCGCTCGTCTGCTTTGACCGTTTTCTCTTGCTTTGGTGCGGTTTTTTCAAACAGAATTGTAACTTTCCTTTCTTTTCCGTTCCACAAAACCGTTGCACCCAGCACCTCTGAAACAAAGCGAATCGGTACGATCGTTCTGCTGAAAAGGATTTTTGGCGCGCAGTCAAGCAAAACTTTACTGCCGTTTACGAGCGCCGTTTTCTTTCCTATAAAAAGTGTTATCACTTTCCCGGAGAGCGCAATAGTAATTTTCCTTTCCTTCCCGTCCCACTGCACGGTTGCGCCAAACGACTCGGACACAAAACGGAGCGGAACGAGCGTCCTGTTGCAGGTTTTGTCGATAATAACGGGTACATCCAGAGGCACGGGCTTTCCATTGACATAGGCAACCACACCGCCCACAGTAAACTCGATTTTCACCGTTTCCGACTTTACGCGCGCAGGGCGTCCGAACCCTGCAAAAAGCAGGGAAAGTATAAGAAGAACGAAAACTACTCTGTAAAAGTGCTTTTCCCTTAAAAGCGTTTTCATTAAATCACCTTTTTTATTATACCGCGATGCAATGAAATTGAAAACTCAGGGTATATCTGCTGCAAGCAGTCTAAAACAAATACGCTACTGGTGCAAAAAAGTTTTTACTTATTTTAGGGGCAGGCATTTTACTGCATTTAATAGTTTTTCAAAACAAAGGCATAATTAAAACTAACGGAAGTTTACTGTAAGTATTTTCTGTAAAGCAAAATAGGAAAAGCCTCTGCGCCGCTGAAAGATGTGAATAAAAGCATTTTTTGAGAGCACTTTCGAGAGAAGGCACGGAGTTCGTTGTGGACGAATAATAACGGCATTTTCAGGCGTGCGTATGTCCCTCTTATAAAAAGCCTGCATAAAAACTTTGCCAGAGCTTTCTTTTTGCAAGCAGTGCAGTTGTTTTTTGCGTTGGATGTGGTGCGTAACGATACACTGCTTTTTACTCGGGGAGCACTTACTCTTACGCCAAAGTACAGGTGCAACTCGTGCACTCTGCAGACTCCTTAAAAGAATGCTTCTGCCTGACGGTGTATCAGGCGTAAAAGCATTGAAACTGTCTTTTCCAACATACGCATTCAACTTCACCTTCGCATACCTCCTTACTTTTTCAGGTGTAGCGTTGCCTTTTTAGATCAAGGACTTTTCTTTGCACAACCTACACCTGTTCGTGCTTTCAGCACAGATTGCCGTGCCTTCTCTCTATATAATAGACGGAAAACTCACGAAAAAGTTCCGCGATTTTCGTAAAATCAGCGAAAATTTTTATCCTTCCTTACAATAGATACAGAATTTATGAAATAATTTGCACATTTTACGGGTTATTGTTAGTTAGATTTATGATGATAGAAAGGTGCTATCATACTCTTAGAGCCCTTCCTGATTGAATTTCAAGTAACTTTTTTACTGTTTTACAACAAAAGATTTCAAAATGAAGTCAAATGCATCTTTACTATTCATCGGATTTAGAGTTAGTAATCCTTTACTTTTTTTCATTTGAGGATGACCAAAACTGCACAATTGGAGGAGATACCATAGGGCCATCAATCCAAGAATATGCTACCAAAGTGACAAAACCTTTATCTACTGGCATCATATACCAATCTCCGTAAGTCCTACCCTTAAACAAATTGGCGAATGGTTTAAAATGCCATATTTCCTTTCCATTTTCTAAATCAAGAGCCACTATAAAAAGACCGTTTTTAATATAAAGAACATTTTTTGTTGCATATGGTACAAAAATCGGGACATCAATGAGTCTTTCTATTTTGTCACATTTGTAAGTCCAGATTTCTTTTCCGGTCACAGGGTCAATACAAACGAAATTATTACTAGTTAGCTGTACAAAAAGTTTGTCTTCTGTGAGAGAAAAATCCTGTGCAGCTGATGTGATATCTTTGCTCCAAAGCAATTTTCCTGTTTCCCTATCAAATACTTTTACATCATTACTGGACCCATGGTTATTGGTTGGAGCAGTAGGTTGAAATACTGCAACAACTTTACTGTTTACTCCGAATGAGTTTATTCCACCTGCCATTGCCATCCTGTCAGTTACAAGCGTTTGCCAAAGGATTCTGCTGCGTATAGTGTCGTATGCAATAAGATAAAGAGAGCCTCCTTCTCCTGATTTTCCTTCTCCATCTGTAAGTCCTACTGTGATGTAGAGATTTGTTCCGTAACTTCTGATTTGTGTAGCAGAAGGCGAAAGGAATCCTCCCTTAAAAGAGAAAAAAATCTTTTTGAGGACTTTCCCTGTATTCAAATCCCATACCCAGATGTCTCTCTCTTCTTTTTCGTTAGCCTCTACCCTATAGCGAGAAACTGGCCTTGATGCACGATATTCGCCATTAAGAGCAGGAACATAAATTTTGTTGTTTAAAACTACAGGATATCCCCATATGAATAAATCATTTTTTGAACCAATATCCACACTTTTCCACAAAAGCTTTCCTGTCAGCTTATCAAAAACACATATATTGCACCTCTCAAAATACACATCAAAACCTTTTTCCACTACTTTTCGTACACCGATAGCTACGATTTTATCACCATATACAACAGGATTAATGACAGATGTGATTTCATCTTCATCGGGCTGAAGGTTTTTGATCTGCGTCTCCCACAGGCTTTTTCCTGTTTTTATGTCAATTGCCGTAAGTCTATCGCCACCTACATAAACAACATCACCACAAGTAATAAGGTCTTGTGGCCCGTAATAATATTCATCAAAAACGCTTTTTTCATTATAAGTCCATACAGATGAAGGTTTTGTATCTGCCCCATTTACATTCCATAGCATACTACCCATTGATGTTCCTGTGGAAGTGCAAGAGATGATTTTATTATCAATAGCTTTTCGAAGAGTGCATGCAGTAAAGAGAAGGGGTAACAACAAAAGAAATATAAAAATTTTTTTCATCTTTGTTAGCCTTAGTAGTTTCTGTATGCAACCTTAAATATTCCTGAATCAGGGCGTACATAAGGATTGCTTTGGCTTTTTTCACTATATACTTCATTAAGTGTTCTTACAGTTCCTTCACGTTGAGTTGAAGGATTAAACCCAGGATCAATTACTAAATGATTTTTCCCTTCCTCAAAATCTAATTTCCAAACCCCATTCTCTTTTTTATAAAGATTTTTTCCGTCTCCATCTACATAAAGGCAGAAATGAAATCCCCATATTGGTTTCCCATTATAATAAGCTACTGGGAATTGAGATCTGAAACACTCAATAGGAGCATTTGGTGGTGATCGATAGAGAATCGTCTGCGCAAGACTAAAATCATCAAATCCATTAATAACATAAAAAATACCTGGGAAATCTTTAATTTTATCGTAATATAAATAAGCATTACTATCAAAGCTGTGGTGATCTATAAACCATTTATTTATGTTAACAGGATCTGAAATATCGTTGTGGCCATTATCAGTGTATCTAAGACCGTATCTTTTGAGTTGTGCAACAGTTGAGGTGAGAAGACAACTCACTTTCCCAATTGTATCATTAGGATCAGAAGAATTGCCCACTCTCTCATTAGCCCAAACATAATAACCTTGACTGTAACCATCCTTGTCTCCTGGCGAGTACCAATTAATATGAATGTCAGGTTTATAATTCTCGTTATATTTTTTTTGATAATCGTTCAAAAAGTTTTTGAGCATTATATTACTTTTTCCGGTTTCACAATTAATAACATCTTCAACAGGTATTATTTCAAATCCGTGCCATTTAATACACTTTTCACCGTTAAATATTATAATTGGATAAACTTCTCCGTACTTACTTTTATACATTTCTTTCCCGTTAACAGTTATAATTCCGAAATTCTGGCCATCTCTTCCTTTAGCTACACTAATAGGCATAACGATAGCAAAAAGAATTGCCAATATCAAACAAAAGTTAATTATTTTCTTTTTCATCATTTTATCTTTTCAAATTTTATTTCCTTTTAAAAACTTTGCAAACAGGTTTTATGTTTACGCATTTTTACACTTTGCTTGCAAAGTACTTATTGAGGTTCAGGTTCTGGTGCGGATAAATAAACATGTTTAAAAAGTGGTTCTGGAGAATTTGCAAAGGCGATTTGCGCTGAGGCTTTTAAAGATAATTTATGAACATTTTTTTAATAATGGGATTACAATAAATAATACTTCCTCACAGCAACCTCTTTGCTACTTTACCTTTGCTCAGCAGTTAATTTTACGCCACCTACATTCATATTGCACCACCTTTTTATAAAAGGCGTTTTTATTATCTGTAAAATCAGCCTCTGCTTTTCTTTTCCACTTCTCAAATTTCTCTTTCATATTTCTCCTCTCACTTATATAGATGAAATTTCTCAAAAAATGTTTCACAATTTTCTGTTTTTTTACCCAATTTTTTCATTAAATTTTTGCACCTCTATACAATAGACGGAAAACTCAACAAAAAGTTTCACAATTTTGGAAGAATTTCGGGAAAAAGTTTTTCTTATTGTTAAACGACGCTACTCCATATACATCCAGAAACAATTGTCTGTAATATCTCTGTACTTGCTTATGTCGTTTTGGCGTGAGTTTTTTATAGTGTTGTTTATCATTTCGACAAAGTCTCCGTCTTCTAATAAACACGCAAATGCAAAGTTATTGTGAGGAGATTTGATGTCTAACAATCTGAATTGTTCTGTAAATGCTCCACTATACTCTACTACGAACTTATCAAACAGAGATGCATCTACTTCGGCATTGATAGGCTTATCAATCCTTATAGGTGCTGTCATTGGTTTGAACGGTTTTAAGTCTATTAACATTGATGCAGAATAAGTATCATAGAAAACAGGGACGCCTTTGATGCTTTTTACTGCCTCAATTCCTGCTTGAGAATCTTTTGCTACGCCTATCTTCTTTCCTTCCAGGTCCTTTACCGTTTTCACATCTTTATTTTTAACTTTTATGCAGGCAACCTGGCTCGTATTATAGTAAGGCATACCAACTAAAAGGCCGCTGTTTTTTTAGAAACTGTTCGTTGCCAAGAATAAGGTCTACCTCTTTGTTTTTTAAAGCGGCAGCAAGCTCCCCGTCTTTGTAGAACTTTACATCAAGATTAACGCCAATTTTCTTTGCAATGAGTTTCCATATTTCAATGTCTACAGAAAGGACAGGATAGTGGATGCCTCTTCTTTCGTATTGCCTGAGGCAATTTTTAGAAACCCCAATCGTTAAAACGCCTTTCTCCTTTACGAGATTAAGCTTCGTCGCTCTAAGCAGGATAAGTTTAAGGTCATTTGAAGTGTTTTTTGAAGAAGTTGTTTGTTTAAGCGTAATGTATCCTTCTTTTGACGCCTCAACTTCTACTTCTTTATCTTTGCGAATTCTTATCGTAAAGTTTCCGTTAGCGTCCGTATCCGTGGATTTATTGGCAATTTTAATGTGAACTCCCTCAATAGGACTGCCGTATTTATCCAGAACTTTACCCTGAATAACTGGGTTGTACGATTGGAAAATTACAAAACCTAACGAAACGATAGTAACGACTGCTACGGTCGCGATAATAACTTTTCTCACTTAGTCTCCACTGTTTCTTTGCTCTGGCGTAGCCATTTCAATGCCACAAAGCGTAACCCACCTTCCATTTCTATATCCTACTCTAATTATAAAATTGCGAAAGTTTAATCTTAAATAAAAGTTGCCACGACTGTGCGAAATCTACACTTTACCTGCTAAGAAGTAACTTTAACCCCAGGTTACGGATTTTCCGGTGAGTGCGGCACAGGTTTGCAGGGCGGCAAAACCGGTGGATGAGCGGCTTTGTGCAACTGGATTGACACATAGTTTTCTTTGTTTGGAGGCGTAACGAACAGCACCTCGATCTGGATGTTTTTCAAGTTGCTAACATCCGTGCCCTTCTCGAAAGCTGCATATCCGAACCCTGATTTTATCCATTTTCCCGTGGGCAGTGGATCCGCATAGTTAGGGCCGCCTCTGGAAAATGCGCTGGCGCAGGAATCTCCTCCTTTAACGCTCACATCGTATATCTTTCCCAAGTCTTTATCAAACTTTATCCATCCTTCCAGATAGTAAACTCTGTCGTGAAATGTTTTAAAGTAAAAGTATTGCTTGAGGTTTTTGTATATGTCGTTTGTGCAGAGAATTTCGCAGTGCACGCCGTTACTTTCTCCGTAGTAGACGCCTTTCCACCTGCGCAAGTGCAAGACGCCATAAATTGAAAAGGCGGAAGCAAATACTATTGCTCCAATAACTAAAACCAGAATCCATACTTTTTTGTGCTTTGCCATTGCGTTCTCCTTTCTAACCGTTTTGCCTATTCCTGAAGTGTAAAAACTCTATGCGCCATGTGCATAGAAGGCGTTTCTAATACTTAACCCACTTAAAGTAAATTACGCCCCAGTTTGTCCCTTTGTCAAATGCCCAGAGGTCGTTGTTTTTTCCATTCTCTCCGTATATGTATATGCTTACATACGGAGACTGACTGTAGTGTGCTTCTGCAGCAAGGCTTAACGAGATGTTCGCGCTTTCCCCGTTTTGTCCGTAGTTAACTCCAAAGGACAGCGTAGCAGCGGGCGTAAAGTAGTAGCCGCTTACCCCCTTCAAATCGGAGTTGACTTGTGCGCCTGTGCCCGAGCCAATCAGCCTTTTATTCCCGCTCATTTGAGAGGGCTCGCTCAAACTTGTGTGATAATTTTGCACCCCGTTTCCACCTGAATCCAGAGGAAATACTAACTCTTCGTAGGTAATGACTGTGCCAGAGCTTGAGGACACAACAATTTTCTTCCGCACATACGCATAGCGTGCGTACATTTTGATAACGCTCGAGCTTCCGTCCTGTTCGTATCCAGATGTCGTATACGAAGTTATCTGGGTTGCAGCGGGGCCTGCGTTGCTCCAGTTCGTGGTTAACGGCTCTACAGAATCTTCTCGAGATTTGGACTGTATGTAAACTATAGAGCCGCGGGGGAACACCAATTGGCTTCTTTCTTTGGGTGCAGAGTGCAGGGTTGCTATTTTTGTGAAGCCGTAAATGTCGTTTTTGTATTCTTCTATCTCTGTGTATCCCTTGCTAAACGGACGGACGGCAGGCTTCGTTTTCTTAAACTTTGTTTTTCTCATCTCAACTTCTACGGGAATCGTTAATAAAGATTTATTCGGTATAATCGAAACGATTTTTGTCCCGATGAGCGAGTCTTTTACATTTATCAGGGTGACTTCGTACTTTCTTACGAGGAACTTGTACCTGTATATAGGCAAGCCGTGTTTGTCAAAGCCTTCAAACTTTACGTCCAGCCACTTTGCAGGAATCGTAAGGGTAAGCGTTTTCTTAAAAGGTGAGAGGTTGAACTTTTCTGATGGTTTTAAAGGATTATCGAGGTTTATAATAATCATCTCGTCTGCCCGGGCGGGTTTTCCGTCGAATACAGGCGTAATTTTAAGTGAAATAGTGGCCTTTGCTCTGTTGAACGCAAGCGCCTCTTTAAACGACTTACGCGCAAAGTGCGTCCTTATCGGGACGAGCGTAACGAGCAGAATGGCGATAGTTAAAACGAGCACCACCACAGCAGTTAATTTTTTGTTCACACACACCTCCTTGAACTAATTTTATTTTGTTTTAAAAACTTTGCAAATTTATATAATTCAGCAAAATCCCTTCTGATACTATAAAATACCTCTCCTTATAGGCCGTTTCGCTGAACCTTGCTATACGCATTTTTATTGTCACGATTTTCTCCTCTCTTGCACAGGTTCAATCTTTCAAAAATGTCCTATGCAAAATGTTTGCTCTTTTCACTCAAATTTTCCACCTAATTTTCTCTCCTATATAATAGACGGAAAACTCACCAAAAAGTTCCGCGATTTCGAAAGAATTTTTAAAAAAGTTGTATTAATTTTTTAAGCAGGATATTATAAAAATTGCATTAAATCAGTGTTGCAATAATCGAAAAACTTTTTGAAAAAGTAGTGTCTTCATCATTTTTGCAAGTGAAAAGTCGTAGGTTAAAGGCCTACGGCACATTATCAGTAAAATAAACAGGAGGGCGTCTATTGCCATCCTAAAGTATTACATTTAACGAATTTAAGTTTTATATTCCACCGTTCATCCTGGGAAATATGAGAGATGAGTTTTTGTCGAAAGTCGTGCTTGAAAGCACATTACCGTCTCTGTCTATTATTTCTACATTTCCATTAATAAGGTGCATTGCTCCCAATACTTTTCCGTTTTTATCAAATAGGCATATATAACTCTCTTTGCCTAAAGCATCTCGTACAATAATCATATCATTAAAACTGCCCGCAATAGAAGTATAATCTCTGACGATAGCTCCTTCATTATCGGGTGTGAATTTAGACGGTATTACCACATCCCATTTACTGCAAACTAATTCTTTTGTGTTTACTTTATTTGCTATAATGCAATATCCCTGCAGATAAAAGCTTCCGTCTAGATAAATAGAGTTTGATGAATTTGGAGGATTGCTGGGGCCAATATCTGCATTATTCTCTACGGATATTTTGTGCCATTTAATTGTCCAGTTCTTTTTATCTATAGTACAGAGAAACAAATCCATTCCAGTTTTAGGATTATAACCTCCAGAAACAAGAATGTTCAAATTGGCTTCGTCGTTACCAATTGCAACAGGACGAAAGAATGTGGAATTTTTATAAGGAAAATTAAGATTTAGTTCTTTTTGGGCGTATCTATTGCCACTCCATATTTTTACTATATATTCGGAATCTGATTTATCAGCACTTTCAACTTTTATCATTTCTACATCTCTTCCAAAAATTATTCTACCTCCATACGGATAGTTAGTGTGGGGTTTCGTTAGTTTAGCAATAGTTTCGGTGTGTTTGTATAAACTCGTTCCCACCTTGAAGAACCACGGAAGAATAATACAATCTCTTCCGTCCCAATAGAGAGGCCTATCATCGTTGTAGGTTTCATAAGCTGCTTGCTCGCTTTTTATACCAGTCGTCGGTGTTACGGTATAAATAACTTTGTCGGTTTTGATGATTTTCCCATTCTTTAAGTCCCAGAAATTAAGGGTGGCTTTTTTAATGTTTTTGCCGTTAACAGTTCCGGGTACTAATGTGAGAAACGGAATGGTCTGGTCTGGAACTTTAATACCTGTTTTTCTTCCACATCCTGCAAGGGATGTAGCCAATATTATAACGGCTATAAAAAGGGATGTAGCCAATATTATAACGGCTATAAATGTTGCAATAACAACTACAATTAATAAAACTTTATAAAATTTTTTCATCTTTTTCTCTTTTCAAATTTTATTCTCATTTCAAAACTTTGCAAACGAGTTTTATGTTTACGCAATTTTTGTATTTTGTTTGCAAAGCACTTATTGGAGTCCAGGTTCTGGGACTATGGTTAGCAGGTTCGAAAAGTGGTTCCTAAAATCTGCAAAGGCAATTTGCTTTAAGATTTTAAAGACAGTTCATAAGCACTTTTTGCGATAATGAGATTTACAATAAATGATATTTCTTCGCATACAATTCCTCTATACATCTGCCTTTGCCTGACGCTTTGTTTTTAAACCACCTACATTCATATTACACCACCTCCTTGTAAAAAGCATTCTCATTAACTGCAAAACCTGCTGCTATTTTTCTTTTCCACTTCTCAAATTTCTCTTTCATATTTTTCCTCTCACTTATATAGATGAAATTTCCGCAAAAGTGTTTCACAGTTTTCCACTCTTCTCACTCAAATTTTCCACCTACATTTCCCCTTTCCTATATAATAGACGGAAAACTCACCAAAAAGTTCCGCAATTTTAGAAGAATTTTTGAAAGAATTTTGAAAAATATTTGAAGAACTTCGGAAACGCGCAACGAGCACTGGTTGAAAAAGAATTAAAGCACTTAAAGAGAGCGTGCGAAACGGGATTTCCTAATATTCAATCAGGCTTCCTCTTCTGCGCGCTTCGTTAAAGCCCCACCTGAATGTGAGTATTCCTGTTGGGACGGTGACGAGCGACATTGCAACGAGTATAAAAATTTGCTTTTCTACACTGTGGAAGCTTGCCCCGACGAGCAGCGCCTTCCTTAATGCGTGCATCGCGTAAGTTGGAGGAAGAACGAAAGATATTGCTCGTAGATACGAGGGAAGCACAGATACTGGATAGAATACGCCGCTCAGCAGTCCCGTAAGCGTAGTGAATATCCACCCCACAGGGTCGCCTTTTTTGGTGACCATAATAATTCCTGCACTCATCAGCCCAATTCCGCTTATGCATATTACCGTGAGTGCAAGTATCAAAAGCGAGAGAAGCAGGTTTACCTTCATCTGCACTCCAAACAAAACTGCAACCATAATAAATATTGCTGACGAGTCGAGCGTGGTCCACAAAAACGAAGACAAACCGCTGAACAAAACGATCTGGTGTATTGGCGTGTTGCTTAAAAGTAGGTATTCCAGCGTTCCCATTGATTGCTCTGAGCGAATCGTGGAGCGGAAAGAATTCATCGCCACACTTACATAACTCATAAATATGCCGCCCGTTACGAGGTAAGAAATCAAACTACCCCCATATTTACTTATTGTGGGAAAGGTGTTTCCTGCCTGCAAGAAGTGTGCCATAAACCCAAACTTCAGTATTCCTATGAACATTCCGAAAAATCCTATTATAAGATTTACCTTGTAACTTACCGTGATGAGGAAGTCTTTCTTCAGGAAACTCCAGAACTTTTTAAGAAAGGCCACTTTCTTCCTCCTTCAGTATCGAAACGAATGCTTCTTCCAGGTCAGGGTCGTCTATTAAAATTTCGGACGGAGCAATCCCTGCTTCGTTTAGTGCGGCTATTATGTCTGGCAGCAATTCCGTGTCGTCCAGAATACAGGAAAACTTCTTCCCACTTACCGTAAAGTTTTCTTCGCCGTATCTGCGCAGAACGCTTTTTACTGCGTTTAATTTGTCTTTGTTTACCTGCATAATCCTTAACACTTTTTTCTTTAACAGGTGCTTTAGTTCAAAGGGACTGCCTTCCGCTACGATGCGCCCGTTTTTCATAATGGCTATTCTGTCTGACAGCGCTTCTGCTTCACGGATGTTGTGTGTTGCTATCAGAATCGTTTTGCCTTTTTGTTTTAAGTCCGTTATAACCTCTCTGAGTTTTACCGTGCTTTCAGGGTCCACCGACGACATTGGCTCGTCAAAGATCAGCACTTTTGGGTCGTGCAGCAGAGCCCTGATTAAGGAGAGTTTTTTCTTCATTCCAGTGGAATACTTCATATACTGGACGCTTCTCCACTGGTATAAGCCAAATTCTTCCAGCAAAAGGTTAATTCTGCTTACGAGTTTTCGCGACGGAATGCCGTAAAGCGAGCCAAAGAAGAGCAAATTCTGGTAGCCGCTCAGCCTGTAGTAAAACGAGCGCTCAAATCCTGTGGACAGCCCTATGCAGGAGCGGACATAAATTTCGTCCTTTAACACGCTTCTTCCGTCCACCAGGACATCGCCGGAAGTGGGGATTATCAGCGTTGAAACGATTTTTATGAATGTAGTCTTGCCTGCGCCGTTGGGACCTAAAATAGAATATATCTCCCCTTTGTTTATGTGCAAACTTATATCGTCGTTAGCAACGATTCTTTTTTTGCCAACGCGGAATACTTTTTTAAGTTTCCGTGCCTCAACGGCGTATCTGCTTTTTCTACCTGTTGTCACTTACCTGTGCGCAGTGCCACGGCCACCAGTCGTTGTCGTCGTTTCTTCCGGGTGGATGGCCGCCCGGGCAGGAATCGTTCACGCATCCGCCGCAGTCGTCGTTGTGATCGTGGTCAGCGCAGGGATGCCCGTCACACAGGCTGAAGTAGTTCATTTCTTTCTCAGTGATTGGCTTGTTGATAAACTCCACTTTTCACCTCCCATTATTTCGTTCTACTACGAGTTTTAACATGTCGCGTAAGTTGTACTTTAACGGAATACACCTGTTGGGTTTTTTCACAGGGGACGAGTGCAGTTTGTCGTAAAGTACTTTGTTGAATACGCATCCTCCCATACAGAGCGGGAAAATTTCGCAGTTTTTGCACTCTTCGTCTTCAAAAGGGGAATAAGCAAGCCAGCTGTCCAGCCTGTAATTAAAGTCGATGTGTCCGTCCGGGTTGATTTTGCCTACATTTGCTTTGCTGCTCCCCACTTCTCCCCAGCACTTGTATAGTTTGCCGTCGGGTTCCACCACGAAAGAATTTTTGCACAGGGCATCACACCGTGCAGGCTTTATCTCTGAAAACGGATTGAATTTGTAGTCAGGGAAGTACTTGAAGACTTCTTTGTAGAGTTCCACTTCCACTGCGGCAAATTCTTTCAAAGTAAATGTGCTGTCCTGAAATTTTACCGGAAGCCCGGGGACGATTTCTATCATTTGAAAGTCGAAACCCACTTTTACATCGTCGTCTGCCAACCTTTTTATCAGTTTTTTTACGGAAGAAACGCTGTTTTTAGACATATTGGTTCTTACCGTGATGTTTATGATGTCGCTCGTATTTTTAATGTTCTCGTAAACCGTCTCAAACGAGCCTTTGCCGCTCTTCAGCGGGCGGTATTCGTCGTGAAAGTCTTCCACTCCGTCCAGGGTAACGAGGGCGTCAGTTACGCCTGCGTCAACGAGTTTTCTTGCCGTGTCTTTCGTTAGCAAGTAGCCGTTCGTTACTACGAACGAAGAATACTTTGCGTAGTATTTTTCAGCCATCTTTTTGAATTCTCTGCTGAAGTGGAGGAGTTTGTCCAGTTCGAGCAGAGGCTCCCCGCCGTAGTATGTAAGGCTTAAAATGTGCGGCCGCTCTGACTGCATAAGAGATTCTGTTGCTTTTATCGTGGCGTTTATCATTTCTTCGTCAAAGTGAATGTGCATATTTGGCCGCGTGATCGGTATGAGTTGCCCTTGATAACAGTACTGGCACTGGAAGTTGCAGTCCACAGTAAGTGCAATAGTCAACCTTAAAAATTTGCTGCTGAACTTATACGCATTGAAACGGGACTTTAAGCGGTCTGTTTCGTTGAAGTCGTCAGGAATTACGAACCCTCCTTTTATCAAGGACTCAAGCACATCTTTTTTTACATTGAAGTCGCCGTTTAAGGCCTTTTCTACTTCGTTAATGTTTTCGTTCTCTACGAGTAAAATTGCATTCGTCATCTCGTTAAGAAGAATCAGGTCGTCGCCGTAAGGCATACGGACATTCCAATTTGAAACTTTCATTTTACGGTACGCTCCTTTTTGAATTTTTGAACGCGATACCAGAGTTTTGCGAACTCTTCGATGTATCCAAGTTCTTCCGGGCATCCCCTGCCCATTCCGTTCATTCTTGCGTTTCTACACCCACCAAGACATAGAGGCAGAAGAGGGCAATTAAGGCACTTGCTATCTTCAAATGCAGAAAATCCGTGCCATGTTTCGTAAAGCACACTGTCGTATACGGGCCCGTCTGGGGTAATTCTTCCTGCTCTGTACTTATCGCCAACCCTTACCGTGCAGAGGTAAAGCCCGCCTTTTGGTCCGATAAGCACGGAACTTACTCTGTCGTATTCGCAGTACACATTGCTGTTCGTAATAGGCAGCATCACATCAAATCCTCTTTCGAGAGCCATGTAGTAAAGTTCTGCAAGTTTCTGGAACTTTTCTTTTGGCGTTCCTTCGAACTCGCGCACCTTCCTGTGGAACAGCGGGTTTTTCTCGGAGCCCTGGAAAATCCACCTGAAGTAAACGAGAAACCTGTCTTTTGGAAACTCCTCCAGCATGTCGAGCAGCCTGCCAACGGAAGAGTAGTTGTCCGGCCCGACATTTACGCGCAACTTTACCGTTACGGTTTGAGTTCCTTTAAACAGCGTTTTTATGTTGGAGTAAATTCTGTCGAATGTGGGCCCCCCTCCTTTGAGTATTCTGTACTTATCGTGGTATTCCGGCGGCCCGTCGAGAGTTATTTGCAGCGAGCGGACATTCAACTTCTCAAGTTTTCGTGACTTTTCTGCGTCAAGAAGGTAGCCGTTCGTCGTAATAAAGGAATTAAATTCTGCTTTGTTCCGCTCTGCAGCGTCTATTACCCTGGAATTTATGTATTCGATAAGGTCAAATGCAATGAGAGGCTCTCCGCCAAACCAGCCAAGGCTCACCATCCTTTTCTGTGCCGTCATATTTTCAAGGAAGTTAGCCACTGTGTCAGCAGTCGTTGGGCTCATAATTGGGCCTGTCTTATCTTCGTAGCAGTAAACGCAATCAAAGTTGCACTGCATCGTGGGCATTACCGTAACACTTATTGCAGACCTATCGAAGCGTTCCATAAAGTTTATTAGTTTCAGGTGGTTTACTTCGTCAAATTCTGCATCTACGATGTAGCCGCCGTACTTTAAGTTTTCAAAAGTGTCGTGATGCTTCTGGGTTAATTCCGGGTCGTTTGGGTTAGCCAAAAGTTTGCGCACAACCGTTTCGTTTTCTTTGTCCACTTCTGCTATCGCCTTACTGAGAAGGTTTACGAGAACCTGCGTTCCGTTATCCTCTTTAAAAAGAACATTAAATTTCGATGCTTTTACATCGCCCATCTTCTGCCTCCTTTAGTCATAATATCATTGTCGTAAAATAATTCCAAATAATTTCAGCTAACTGTGTGGAGATGCATAACAAACCGTACAATTTGCATCTACACAGAGACACCCATCGTCAAAACATCCGTTGCAAATTGAATTTGTCGTGCAGCACATAGGGTTTTCTTCTTTAGATTTTCTTGGAAGATTTACGAAGTTCATTTGTCCTCCTTTGTATTGCCTATGCAATAATGGCATCCTCCATTTGTGCAACCGTAGCAATCGATGTTATGGTCGCAGCATAAAGGTTCTTCACCGCTAATGCTATCTTTTACTGGCTGGCTAATAAAGTGCATTTCTCACCTAACTGCTTGCACCTACTATACATCCTATACATATTGCATCGCAGGAGCATAGATAATCAGGTTGTGGACATGAGTCATCTGTGCAATTGTTGCAATCATTGTTGTGATCACAACAGAGAGGATTTTCATCGTTAAGACCACCTGTAGGTTTACTTATAAATTTCACAATCAATTCGCCTCCTTTGGGAATAGTTTAAAAGATTAAGAATACAATGCGAACTTCTACATTCGTTTTACGCCACCCACATTCATATTGCACCACCTCCTTATACATATTTTATACTCTCTCTCTCTCTCTTGTCAATAGTTTTTGTAAAAAAATCAAAAATTATTCTTAACATATAGAAAACGCATATTTATACACTGTTATTTACATTTTTAGTTGTTGCAGTCATTAAAATACTTTGCATTAAGCATTTACACATCAAGTGAATTTACTTTGTATTTATCATAAAATATAAGAATGTGCTATGTATAAATCGGCAATTCTTACAATAAAAACATTCATTATTTTGTTTATTTTTTAGTTGCATAGGTTTAATAAACTTCACTTGTTTTCTCTGCATGTCAATTAATTATTCAAACCCTCTCTTGCGTAGGTACAATTTCTGCAAAAGTATTTTCTGCAAAAACACCTACTATTTTCATTCAAAATTTTCTCTCTATACAATAGACGGAAAACTCGACAAAAAGTTCCGCGATTTTGGAAGAATTTTGCGAGAATTTTGAAATAAGTTTTCAACATAGTAAGAACCATACTATAAATGAGGTATTTTTGTTGCATTGTCGTTAAGGCAGAGACTCTTCGCTGCGCTTAGAGTGACAAAAGGCGGTCATCCTCGAGCGAGCGTTTCTCCTTTCCCGTCGTCCTGAGCCGTATTTGCGAAGGACCTCATAAGCAATTGGCGTGCAGTTCGATGTTTTTATGTTAACAAAAGGTGAAATTGTTAAGGCAGAGACTCTTCACTACGCTCAGAGTGACAGGAAAGGGATAATGCGACAAAGATATGTTTAAACTCTTTACACAAATGCTCTGCAAGAGCAGCATCTAAACACCTGCAAGATATTGCAGTTTATCTATAACTGCACAGGTGATGCTTTGCTACAAATGCTATGACTTCAAGGCGTGCTTGTCTCTCCGTGTTTTCCCTTTTCTGAGTTTTTGCCTGCAAGTTTAAGCGGCGCAACAATGAGAAATAGTTCAGAAAGGACCGTAATTACAATAATTAGAAAGTCTTTTGGGCCGTAAGCAAGCGACAGAACCAGAGCGATTACATACCCAGTAATTCCAGAGTATAGCAGGTCTTTACGCTGAAACGACTTCACAAGCGGGCGTTTATCTTTCGGGATTCCGAAGATGAGCCGCAACCTCTCAAGCACGGGAGGCCTGTTGTCAAATCCATATACGATTGCCCTGATTGCAATCCCTGCATTGAAAATTATCGCAGGGATTATCAGGTAGAGCCATATGGACGGCCATCCAAAGTTTTCGTTTGGGTTAATGGTTAATGCAACAAAGTATGCAAGAGAGGAGATAGAAAACATAAAAGCTCCTATAGCCTCGTAATACTCGCTAATTCTATTCGTTAACCTGTACTGATTCCAGAAACTAAGCGCAAAAAGAATACCTGCTCCACCAAGAAGCAAAAATAAATAATAAGTGTAAAAATTATCGGCCATCTTATCCGCCTCCTATTTAAACAGGAAAAACTGCAATATAAATAGCGCGACGACGACTGCGCCAAGGATAATAGTTCCGGTGATTATTCTTTTCTTTGGAATGCCAGGAAATGCAAATTCAAAGTCTGATACGGGATGCCCTTTCTTCTTCTGCTCTGCAAGCCACCTTCTTTCCAATACATCAGTGTAAATCATAACGATTATAGCATATGCAATAATGGCAATCGATATAACCATCGTAACGGTAAATGCGTAGATTTTTTGTTTATCGACGATATAAAAAATCGTGTTTACTATAAGAAGTGGAATTGCAATTATGTATGCAAGCGTTGCACTGAACCTGTTTACCTGCTTCCACTTTTCATCGCTGGAGAGAGTCATTCTCGTGATGACGACACCCGGCATAATACCCCGTTTGCTCCTCTGCTTTATAAACGCATACACGAGTACAACTAACAGCAATACCGTATTTGCAAGATACCAGTCTACATTGCCCTGATAAAAAAACGCTGCGCTCATATCTATTGCCTCCTTAAGCAAATTTTATCGTGCGTACTTTTGCCGTAAATAGTTTTTAGTTGAACGGAAAAGCATAGCAAGTTCCGTTGCTTTGCTTCCACAAAGCGGCGTTTACTAAAAGCAAAACCGTTTTTCCTTTTTACACTTTCGCAAGTTTCAAACATAGCCATAATCACTCCTTAATGGCTCTCGTTGCAGTGTCGAGCGGCGCAAAGAAGGCAAATACGGCACTGAGCAGTGTTAAACTCGTAGAAGCGATCGTAAACTTACCGTAAATCAGCACCATACAGGTAGCGGCTGCATAGCCAAGAATAGCAACAACAAGAAGGTCTTTTCTATACTTTACGCTTTTAGACTGTTTCATTGACTTTAACGATGTAAGCCTGATGTGCCCGGGTGGAACGGGATGAATAATGCTTACCCAAACGAAGCCTAAAGTAAGGAGAGCAAGGCCCGGAATAAGAGACACTACACAAAGTACGCCGTTACTGCCTATTTGAAGATTTATGTCAGGCCTGAATGCAATACTCAGGCAAAAGATTGCACTGAGAAGGCTACCTGCAAACACATAAAAGTAAGGCTTTTCTCCGCTTTTTTTGAAAAACAGCCAGGCTAAAAACGAAGAGAGGAAAAGAACGATACTAAACACTAAAAATGCTTTTGCAAGATACACCACTTATGCCTCCTTAAATACTTTAAAAATGCAATTACTTATCTGTTTAACGGGCGCGTCTGCACTAAAAGACATCCTTCCTTCGTTAACTTCTGCACGAAACACTCTTTCAAACCCTGCTCGTTTTACCTGACACTCTTTCTTAAACGCTTTGCTTTCTCTCGTTTTTTTGCCTCCTTAATTATCCTTTTTCATTTTATACACTTAACAAAAAAATGCAAATAACATTATATTATGGAATTTAAAAATAATATGCATAAGTAATGTGTCCCTTTTGCGCCCGTTCCACAAAAAACACACAGAAAGCCAATGTGTTTTAACCTGCACTCTATGCGAGATAGGCTTTCAAAAATGATTTTAAAAATACACCAGCAATTGCAAAATCGCAAAACTACAAATCACAAGCAAAGCGTGCTTCTTGAAAAAGTTTCTGAAAAAACTCCTTGCAACTTACTTTGAGATTGTAAAAGTTTCCTCGTTAAGTGTTACTTCTCGTCCTTTAGCAACTTATGTGCATAGAGCATTTTAATGTAATAGTAATTAAATAAAACAGCATCCAGCAATATAATTCCAATCTTAATGATCCACGGAATGTTTTTATTGCTGCTGATGAATATAGCAATAAGGACGAATGCGAGCATTTCAAGGAAAAAGACTTTATTCCTGATGCTTCGTTTAATAAGTGGATACTTCATAATCTGAAGAACTCCGCCTATAAGAGCAGGTGTAATCAGCACTATTATAAAGAACAGTGGTCCTTTTGGTCCCTGCCATCCTGCTGCAGGACTCATATGTGTTGCAAAATTAAGAGCAAAGCCGTAGAAAAAAGCACTTCCCCAACTGAATATTCGGTAGAATTTCTTTTCTTCTTCTGTAAGCTCCCAATAGTATTTAGCAGGCTTCAACTGCCCTGCCTGTACGGCTTTA
>WFZA01000057.1 GCA_015489815.1 Caldisericales bacterium
GTGTCGACGTTTGTAGCCAACCTATAAGGAATTGAAACCGCCGAAAAGTTCAAAAGTATTTGCCAATGATTTCTCTTGTTTGTAGCCAACCTATAAGGAATTGAAACATAATGAATTTGCCATTTCTTATCTCTCCTTTACTTGTTTGTAGCCAACCTATAAGGAATTGAAACTACTTCTCGACAACTCCGTCAAGCAGCATCTTGTAGTTTGTAGCCAACCTATAAGGAATTGAAACCTGAATCAGGCCATGTATATGAAGTGGGAAGTAGAGAGTTTGTAGCCAACCTATAAGGAATTGAAACTCAACTGCTCAAACTATATCAGATAATAGTATAACAGTTTGTAGCCAACCTATAAGGAATTGAAACTAGTTTTCAAAAGTAGGCACAATATAGTAAACCACAGTTTGTAGCCAACCTATAAGGAATTGAAACGATGGTTCTAATTTTCAGAGTGCTTTCAATAATCTTGTTTGTAGCCAACCTATAAGAAATTGAAACTAATCACAATCTGGTTATTATCTGCGTCACTTTGTGCGTTTGTAGCCAACCTATAAGGAATTGAAACTCGGCTGTTGCCGCTGCTACGAGCGTAACTGTCACAGTTTGTAGCCAACCTATAAGGAATTGAAACTTTTTCCAATCAACTTTTGTAATAGCCTGCGTTATTGTTTGTAGCCAACCTATAAGGAATTGAAACGATTTTAATACTCTTTTGCAAGTTCCACGATTTGAAAGTTTGTAGCCAACCTATAAGGAATTGAAACTTACATAAAAACTCTTACCAGAAACCCTTCCTTCCATACCGTTTGTAGCCAACCTATAAGGAATTGAAACCCAAAATCTACGGCGAGTTTGTACTCAACTTTTTAAGTTTGTAGCCAACCTATAAGGAATTGAAACTGGTATGAAAGACGTCCCGGACGGTAATCATGTTGCGTTTGTAGCCAACCTATAAGGAATTGAAACAAGGCGATGTAAAAGACTTCTTTAAGTTCGCAGTACGGTTTGTAGCCAACCTATAAGGAATTGAAACGTTCTCTGTACCGCAGGTAAGCATAAGCAAAGTTTATTGTTTGTAGCCAACCTATAAGGAATTGAAACTCGTTGTAAATTTTCTCCATCGCCTCATCCACAGTAGTTTGTAGCCAACCTATAAGGAATTGAAACTCAGCATGTCTCAGATTTTTTCTTTTCAGATAGGCGGTTTGTAGCCAACCTATAAGGAATTGAAACTCTGTATGCTCATTATAGCAAACAAATACATATTCGGTTTGTAGCCAACCTATAAGGAATTGAAACATCTGGACCTCTGCTGTTTTGAGGTCTTGTTTAAGTGTTTGTAGCCAACCTATAAGGAATTGAAACCATACCATTGGGACAGAGGCACAACAAACATTGGATATGTTTGTAGCCAACCTATAAGGAATTGAAACAGTAATAAATTCCTGACATCATCATCGAACATTATTAGTTTGTAGCCAACCTATAAGGAATTGAAACTAAGTGTTTTCTTTTTTCTAATTTCGTCAAAGAAGTGTTTGTAGCCAACCTATAAGGAATTGAAACACAGAGAAGGGCTGGCAAGGCCTGTCTTGTTGTAAGTGTTTTAACCAACCTAAGAAATAAACACTGATGCTAAAGTTTTATTTGTGTTTATGCTTATGTATAATAGATTAAAAGTGATAAAGGAGGGGCAATGAAAAAGAAAATTTCTGTAATATTATTATTGTTAATCATTCTTTATCTCAGCATTGGCGTGTGGTTCCACATCCAGGAAAATCGCTATTGGAATTTATGCAGGGAAGAACGCCTTAAAAGAGGTGAATTTGTAGAGCCAGAAGTTTATCCGGTCATTGGGGTGTTATTTGATGTGTCGTATTGGCCTGTTTACATGTTGGCTAACAAGTACAACTTTGGCTCAATTTTTGGAAGAAAGTGCAATGTGATACCAGACACGATTGGAGATTGAAAACATAAGTAGTGGCAGGTATTTTCGTATCTTATCACATCGATGGCGTGACTAAATAACGGATGGTAAATGTGTTAACTTAATCTCTTGTTGCATCTATAGCAATTCTTAAAAAATTCTTAAAAAGTGATTTTCTGCTTTAGCGACTTTGAACGAGACTTGCTCTTAGTTAAAAAATCTTAAACAAAAAATCTTCAACGAAAAAATGACGGTTTATTTATCTGTAGATGCTTCGTGGCTTAGTTTGTGTCGAAGCAGAGTGTTAGTGGATGCAAGTTAAGGCTCAGTTCTTCGTTGTTTAATAAGAGCGCTGCAATTCATTTTTATAAATTACTTTATGTTCAGCCGTAAAGTTTACCTTTTTTATTTTTTTATGAAAAGTCGTAAAATGTACTGAGGAGGTAAATGAAGCGTATGCGGCTAAAAATTCAGTATGTAGCGGAGAGGGGTAAGTTGCTTTTACCTTTGCATTACAATTATCTCGTGCAGTCTCTTATTTATCGCACTTTTCCTGAACAGACTGCTTCTTTCCTGCATGAAGAGGGTTTCCAGATCCACAAGCGGCACTTCAAACTTTTTACATTTTCGCGCATTCTTAATAAAGGAGAATTAGTAAGCGGTAATACACTTTCCACACTAAAGTTTGCACTTGGTTTTCCAGACGACTTTGTATTTACCGTACACAGAAAAAACGCCGGCGAAGAAGCGCTTCTTTTCAGGAACGGAATTTCGTTTTACTTTTCTTCAGCGAAGCCGTTTATCGTAAAAGAGATGGCTGAAGGAACGATAATGAAACAAAGGTTCGATCTTCTCGGACAGAAGTTATTCGTCCAACAAATAGAGGTAATGAAAGATCCTGAATTTTCTGAATCTATGTTAATCAAAACGCTTTCTCCGATTACTACTTACAGCACGATAGTGAGCGAAACAGGTAGCAAAAAAACCTACTACTACTCGCCGAACGAGCCTGAGTTCTCTGCACTCGTTTCGGATAATGCACGCAAAAAGTACATACTTATAAAAGGTAAATTTCCAGAAAGTTCGCTCAAGATTATCCCCGTTTTCTTTAACGAAAGAAAAAACCGTGCCGTCGTTTACTTTAAAGGAATTCGCATAGAAGGGTGGAGTGGAGTATTTAAACTTATCGGGCCGAAGGATTTGATCAAGATAACATACGATGCTGGTCTGGGCGGTAAGAGTCCGCAGGGGTTTGGTATGTGGAAAGTTTACAAACCAAGAAATTATATTACTCATTTCAATAATGGATACGACCGTGTTGGCCATCGGGCAAACGCCATAGAAAAGAGCACCGGAGAGGATAGCATGCGAAGCGTTCCGGCTAAGCCTTACGGTAAAAGCGCTGGCTTGTTTTAGTGGAAAACTTTAACAGGAAGCAAAGCGTAAAAAGCAAATTTGAATGTCAGAATAATGAAAATGCTGCTTTAATACGGGTGTGTTTTAAATATAATTTAAAAATTACTTTATTGCGAACAAAAATTTGTGATTTGTATTTTATGTGCTATAATAAAATCACGATAAATTGAAAAAGGAGGTGGGCATTGATAGAGGGAATAAAGGAATTAGGAGGGCTTGTTGAAAGCGGGGATGGCGATTTTGTTGACCATTTAGTGAGGATACCAGAATTAAATACAAAGAAGATTGACACTTTTTATGTGATTGGCCTGAACTTCGACTTATCAAAAGAAAAACTTTTAATAGAGGAAATTGTATATTCTCCAAAAAGTTCACCTGCAGAATTTATGTTTGTAGGTAATTCTTCTGCAAATTCGCCGAAAAATAAAGTAACCGTCTTAGGGAATGCTATTTCAAAAAGTGAGAGCCAGGTAAAATACTTTTTCACGAGTACATTGCCTATAATTAAAGAGGAAATAGGTGACGAAAAAATCTCCAAACAGATAGAGAAGGTACTTTCTACATTTTACAAAAATAATGGGAACTCTTACAGAATTGATGTGGTAAAAACAGGCCTTTACGGTGATGGTTGCAACTTCTCTCCCGAAGAGTTAGTTAGAGCAGGTGATAAGAAATTTATCAAGTTAGTTTTACCTTGTTTGTATAGAAGGATTGAAAGTGAGAAAGGTATTCGAAAAAAGGAAATTGCACTCTTTACGCTGATGATTAACGGTGAATACATAGCAAAACATCCTGCGTATAAAAAGTATATCGCATATAACATGCTTGAGAAAGTGTTTAAGAAGGTAAAGAAAGGAACCTGCTACATTTGTGGGAAAACGAATGTCCCAGTAACTTGGGATACGAGAAATTTTAATTTAAAGTATTACATTGTCGATAAGATTAGTTTTGCATCTAATTTTGAGAAGAAAAACTTTATTAAAAATCTTGCAATATGTAAGGATTGTTACCGTAAGATTCTCGAAGGCGAAGTATTTTTAGATAACTATCTGCAATCGAGTTTATTTGGACTTACACTTTACATTATACCGAAAACAGTGTTTAAAATGGCTCTTTTGGGTGGACAATTGAAAAAAAGTGCTGAAATGATAAAGTACTTCGTAACGAGCCCTAACGCACTGGAAAACTTCCAGAAATTCAAAAGTGCCGTTGCAAATGACGCCAAATTTTTAGACGAAAAGAACAATTATATGTTTGATGTAATGCTCGTCAAAAAGTCAAACTCGGCGGTAAAAATAAATACGCTAATAAAAGATGTACCGCCTTCGCGGATTGATACGCTTATTGAAAAACAAAAAAGCATCGCAAAGTGGGCGCAAGACCACCTGTCTGCTGAAAAACCTTGGTCACTTTCGTTTAATTCTTATTACTTTATGTTTCCCGTTCACAAAAAGACTGTGGATAAGTACCTCGTGAATCTGTATTCTTCTATTATGAAGGGTGAAGAGGTGTCTTATCCTGTTTTGATTGACAAGTTTGTAGAAGTTGCCCGGGTAAATGCGTACGAAACAGGCGGGCAGTATAGCATTAATGGTAGTATGAACAATTTGCATACGACGGTATTAAAGCAAAACTTGCTTCTTGAATACTTAAAAGAATTAAACTTATTGAAAGGAGGAAAGGCAATGGATTTTGGCGAACTTAATGTAAGGAAAGATGTAAAAGAATTTCTGGAAAAGATGGGATTTGACGAACAAAAAACGGCAATGTTCTTGATAGGCTATCTGGTGGGCGAGGTGGGCAACGCGCAATATAACGCAGGGATGAAGAATAAGCCTATTCTTAAAAAAATTATTTATCAGGGAATGGGTGCAAAACGCCTCGTCACTTTTGTAAACGAAATTTTTGAAAAACTCGTCCAATACGAAAAACTCCAATATAACGAACCTGTTTTTGCTGCGGCAAAGTCTCTGCTTGACAAAAACATTGATAAATGGGAGCTCTCCGACAAAGAAAATGTATTTTACATTCTTTCTGGATATGCGTATAACACGATGAAAGCGATGTCGTCTAAATCAAATAACGAAAGCACTTCTGCTTCAGAGGAAGCAAATTCCAACAATTAGGAGGGGAATGATGGAAAAGAAAATTTACGACAAAAATTCAGAGATTTTGTACCTTTACGACTGCAAACTCTGCAACCCAAACGGTGACCCGGACGACGAAAACAAGCCGCGCATGGATTACGAAACTGGAAGGAACCTCGTAAGTGATGTAAGGCTAAAACGATACTTCAGGGATTACTTTGCGCAGAACGGAATGGAAATTTTCGTCGGGCAGGTGGATGGAAAAAGCGTAACTGCAACTGATAGGTTAAAGGCCCTGCTTGAGAAAAACGGAAAGGATCCAAAGATTCTTAACAAGCCTAAAAAAGAAGATATAGAGTGGATTATCAGCCAGCTTATAGATGTGCGCCTTTTCGGTGCAACTATGCCTATAAAGGCCGCAGATGGCGGTGCAGGAAACTCCATTACATTTACCGGGCCTGCGCAGTTTAACTGGGGGTATTCGCTGAATAAAGTTTCTATCGTCTCTTCAAATAGCATTACATCACACTTTGCTTCTGCTGCAAAAAACACTCAGGGTGCAATTGGCAAAGATTACAGGCTGTATTACTCCCTCATTGCATTTTACGGGATTATCAGTTCCGCCCGTGCAAAAGAAACGCTGCTTTCCTACGAAGATGTTGCAAAGCTTGACGAAGCGCTTATTAAAGCAATTCCTCTCACTGCAACGAGCAGGAGCAAAAACAACCAGATGCCGCGCCTTGTTCTGAGGGTGGAATACGATAAGAGCGTATTTATCGGTGACTTGCGCAGATATGTAGAGTTTATGCCGAAGAAAAAAGAGGAAGAAGTGCGCGACCTGACGGATTACGAAGTGGATGCGAACAAACTCGTTGAAGTGCTTGCTGCACATAAAAATGATATCTCTCTTGTTAGGGTGTGCCAGGATAGAGACCTTATGCTGAAAGGCGGCAAAACGCTCAAAAGGATGCTTATAGAGAAAGGTTTTGACGAAGGAAAAGTTAAACACTTTGAAGTTGCTTCGTAATGGAGCAGAGGTATGAATACTGAACGCTTGCTCGTTTTTGACCTGGTGGGGACATTTGCCCACTTTCGCAAGTACGACACTAATTCGAGTTCGCTTTCTTACACATTTCCTCCGCGCACGACCCTTACAGGAATAATTGCTGCGATACTTGGAATAGAGCGAGACGAGTACTACGAAACTTTCTCTACAGATAAGTGTAAAATTGCGCTGTCAGTGCTGCACCCTGTGAGGAAACACATACACACAGTAAACTATTTGTTCGTAAAGGGCGCAGGCGACTTTAACGGTAGCAACAAAAATGTCCACACGCAGATACCGCTCGAGATTGTTTTTCCTGTGGGTAAAGAAATCCGCTATAGAGTTTATTTTACGCACTCTGACAAAGCACTTGAATCAGAAATTGAAAAACACATAGAGCATCCCATTTACCCGCTGTACTTTGGCATCAGCGAATTTATTGCAAAAGCGGAATTTGTGGGATATGCCGAAGCAGAAAAAGTTTCGTCTGATGCAGCTGTAGAAGTACATTCCGTTTTAAACCTTTCCTATGTAAAGGAACGCGGGCTCGTTATAGAAAGTGGAAGCGTGCCGATGCGTTACATATCTGAGATTATGCCACTTGAATTTGATGCAGACAGGAAGTTAAAGAGCGTTGCAAAGTTTGTTTACGAACAGACGCACAAGCCGGTAGTTGCCCACTTAAAGAGTGCATATTACCGTGTTAAGTATAACGGCAAAGAGGAAAACATTTTATTTATGGGGTGACATTTTACTCCCATCCGGACGTTCTTCTTAAAGAACACATTTCGGATGTGGCTGCGCTTTCTTTTGAGGTGCAGCCTATTCCTCTATTGAAAAAAGTGTCCTGTATTATTGGGGCGCTGCACGACTTTGGAAAGTACACGAGTTTTTTCCAGAAGCACCTTTCGAGCGGTGATAAAGTAAAATATTCTCAGCATTCCTTTATATCTGCCGTGTTAACTTATTATGTGTTATCGTTAGTTTATCCGAACTCTTTTGTCCCTCTTCTGGGTTTTGAAGCGGTTGTTTCTCACCACTCTACGCTTCTTGATGTAGAGGACTTTAAAGAACTCATTAACATAGGCGACGGCGGTGGCAATCTGGACAAACTTGCTTCCAGAGTAGAAGCTGCATACGCACAGATTGAAGATATGCGTGCAAACATTTCTGTGTTGCAGTCTGAACTTAAAAGCGTAGCAGACCTTATAGAGGAAAAGGTGAGTGCTAATTCTTTTCATTTGGAAAAATCGTTTTTCAAACTCGAAAAAGAAGTTGCCTCTTTGCTAAATATACAATATGCAGAAAAAGTAGATGTAAACGAATGCGCCAGCGTAATCCGCTCGATAAACCTGGGTGATTTTTTTGACAAGTTTAACGACACGCTCAAGCGCATTGCAAGAGATGCATTTTCTTTCGAAATGGAGGCTATGCATGGCAAAACCTGTAGTTACTACAATTATGTGTACCTTTTATTTTCCGTTCTTATTGACTCTGACAAAAGAGTTGCAGGAAAAGTCCGTCCAAAAGCAAGGTTTTCCATTCCGCAGGACCTTGTGGATAGGTACGAACAGGCGAAGTTTGCAGGTGCTGAAGATACCACAATTAATGAAATTCGCCGCACTTTGTACGAAGATGTAAACAAACAGATAGAAAATATCGACATTGATAGAGACAGAGTCTTTACGATAACTGCGCCTACGGGTTCCGGCAAAACGCTTACCTCTCTTTCGTTTGCCCTGAAACTGCGCGAAAGAGTAAAAAATGCAAAGGGCTATACTCCACGCATTATTTACTCTTTGCCGTTTATCTCCATTATCGAGCAGAACTACGATGTGTTTAAGGATGTACTTTCGTCTGGTATAGAAAACTTCCGCGCAAACGAAAGTGCATACATTGTGCCGCACCACCACATTACACCTGTAAAGTTTGTGGAGAGCGGCGAGGAAAAAAGCGTGGACGAGTCTTTAATGTACATAGAATCGTGGGACAGCGAAATCGTCGTAACCACATTTGTCCAGTTTTTATACAGTGTGATTGCTTATAAAAACAGGTTTCTTAAAAAGTACCACAATATATTTGGCAGCATTGTTATTCTTGACGAGGTGCAGAACATTCCGATTGATTACTGGGATATTGTAGGCGAAGTACTAAGAAACCTTACAGAGAAGCTTAATTGTTATGTTATCTTAATGACTGCAACGAAACCGCTTATTTTTACAGAGTACAGAGAGTTATTTACGAAAAGCGAAGAAACTTTTAAACAGATGAACAGAGTAAAATTCAATGTCCACTTTAAAAAAGAAGAGGAAGAAAAAGTATACGACAGGTTTCTTAACAGCATTGAAAAGGATAAATCCTATCTGTTTGTTGCAAATACGATAAAAAGCTCGCAGGCTCTTTACAGGCGTATAAAAGAAAAGGCATGTTTTGAAATTGCAGGTTGCCCGAAAAGTGTGGAGGAAATAGGCAGCGTGCGTCCGTTGTTCTACCTTTCCTCCTTGATTGTTCCTTACGAGCGGCGCAGGCGCATAGAAACGATAAAAGCATTCCTCAAAAAAGGAATAAAGCCAATTCTTGTTTCCACACAGGTCGTAGAGGCAGGTGTCGACCTGGATTTTGATGTGGTTTACAGGGACATTGCACCGATAGATTCTATCGTGCAGGCAGCGGGCAGGTGCAACAGGGCGTGGGAGTATAACAAGGGCAGCATGAATGTTGTGGAGATAAAAAGCGATAAGGGAGGAATCCTTGCGCACTATGTATATAGAAAAATCCTGCCGAACATTACGAGGGAAATATTTGGTGAGGAAAACAGTTTTGAAGAGCCCAGCGTAATGTCGCTCGTGAACCAATTTTTTAAAGAGGCAAAGAGGAGGGCGGTAAACAGCGATGTATCTAAGGATATCCAGAAAGCGCTTTGCGGGCTTGAATTTTCTTACCTCCAGAACTTTAAGTTGATAGAAGACCAGGAAAAAGAAAGCGTGTTTGTTGCAATAAATGACGATGCAGAAGCGTTTATTAACGATTTTATCGAGAGAATCAGCAATGCGGAAGACTACTTTGAGCGGCATAAAATATACCTTGAAAACCGCACGAAGATTGCGCTGTTTACGATAAGCGTGCCCAAAAAGAACCTGCCTCCTTCAGAGGGGAACTTCTACATCGTGCACTATAACCAGCTAAATGAGTATTACGACAGGGAGTGGGGATATAAAAAGGAGGTAGTAAACCCTATATGGTAAAGGTTACCGGCACGCTGATGTGGTATTACTTCGTCTGTAAGCGCGAGGTGTGGCTTATGTCGCGCGAGGTGACGCCGTTTGAAGAGGACGATCTGCTTGAGATAGGGCGTTTAATACACGAGGACAGTTACAAGCGAGAAAAGAAGGAAGTGGACCTTTTTTCGATGAAGATAGATGTGTTAAGGAAAACTAACGGCAGGTTGCTTATAGGCGAAATGAAAAAGTCCTCTTCGTATTTGATGCCAGCTCGTATGCAGTTGCTCTTTTACCTTTACAGATTAAAGGAAATGGGTATTTCAGCAGAGGGCGAATTGCTCGTTCCCAAAGAACGCAAAAAGGAAAAAGTTATTCTTAGTAAGGATGCAGAGGAAAAAGTAAAAAGCGCAATCTCTGACATACAAAAGATAATTGCTCTCGATACGCCGCCCCCTGCGGTTAAAACACACTTTTGCAACAGGTGCGCCTATAAAGATTTTTGCTTTGCATAACTTTTATATTTGCATTTTTTCTGAAAAGTGTTTTAATGTAAAAAACTGAAAAAGGGGTGAGTATGGAAAAGGAAGTAAAACCGAGTGAGAACACAAACTCAAAAAGCGCAGACTTTGAGGACAATGCCTCTAAGTACATAAGCTGGGGAAAAGAACGGAGTGATGATAAAGAAGATTTTTATTTCAAAGAACTGTACGATGAGGTACTTAAGAGGTTTCTTTCACACAAAAAGTCTGAAGAAGTCAGGAAAAAAGGTTATAAGTATGTGATATCTCTCGTGGGCTACAGCGCGCAGCCTATTCTTTTCTGGCACAGTCTTGTAAACCCGTTAAAGCATTTCTTTGTGTGCTCTCCAGAAACTGAAAAGACGCTGGATAGAGTAATGGAAATTCTCGGTTACCCAAAGCCAAGCACCTGGGATAAGGTAGTTATTAAGTCTACCGACATTCTTAGTATTTACAAGAATATGAAGGATGTTTTGAAGCACATAGGAAAAGAAAACTGGAAAAGCGTGCTTATTGACATAACGGGTGGCAAAAAATCTATGGCTGGCGCAGCATCTGTCATCGGGCAACTTCTGAACATTGATGTTGGTTACATAGACTACGATGTTTACCTTGATAAGCAGCGCAAACCTAGGCCTGGCACGGAATATCCCATTATTCTGGATAACCCGCTGGAGGTTTTTAGCGATATCGAAATAGAAAAGGCAAAAGACTTTTTTAACGCTTACCACTTTGAGCGTGCGAACGAAATTCTTGAAGGTTTACACGGAAAGACGAGAAACCTGCTTGAAGTGGAAAAGTATAAGAACATAAACGACATATATAAAAACTGGAACGACTTTGACATTGACAGAGCAATAGAAAAAATTAAAGAATTTCAGGAAAGCGTGAAAAACTGCGTATTCGTAGTAAACGAAGGAGTTAAAGAAAAAATTTCTCAGCACTTGAGTTTATTAGAAGACATTAAAAAGGGGTTCGACGACCAGCCCAATTACGAACACTTCGTGCCGCTCAACTTTTACTTTGCTGCTGAAAGGTACAACAGCACGAGGAAGTTTGACATCGCCGTGTTTTTAATGTACAGAGTCCTGGAGAGTATTGAGCAGGTGCGTTTAAAAAAGCGCGGCATTAATCCGTCAAATACAACAAAGGAGCAGTACGAAAAAGCAGGGTTAACTTTTGACGGGTACAAACGGGTTGCAGGCGCAGTTTACAATAATTTTTCTCCACCTAACGGGTTACCCAAAAAAATTGCCCTGATGGACGGATTTATATCACTTGCCGCACTCAAGGACGGAATATTTGCGAGTATGAACGAAAATGCAGTAAAGACGCTACTAAGAGAGATATACGGAGTTACTCAACTCAGAAACAACAGTATATACACTCACGGATTCACTCCACTAAAGGAAGAAGATTACACTAAAATTAGGAGAGTTGCAAGAAAAGTCCTCAACCTCTTCTTACAAAAAGAAGTTGGAAAATCGTTTAACAGTTTCGAAAAGGACTTTTTATTTTTAAAGTTATAAAGGAGGACGAAATGGGAAAGCAAAAAGTATCACTGGAAATTATTACGCCAATGTTTATGGGTCTGGTAGAGTATTAGATTTATATAAAAATTTAAGGAGGCAAGTATGTATCTAAAAGCAAAACCGATGTTTATCGTGGCAAGAACTCCGCTTCACCCCGGAAGTGGCAGCGAACTTGGGGTTATTGACCTTCCCATTCAGAGAGAAAAAACGACTGGTTATCCCAAAATTGAGAGTTCCTCTCTAAAAGGAAGCATCAGAGAAGCCTTCTCTTCTAAAAAGGCAGGTAAGCCGAAGATTCTAAAAAAACTCTTTGAGGAAAAGCTTAAAAATGGAGAAGAATCTTTCAGTATAGAAGGCAAAAATTATGATGAACTGATTGATGTTATGTTTGGCCCAGACCCAGATAAATTGAACGAAGGCACAACTGCATTCCAGAGCGCATTAGGCTTTACGGAAGGAAAACTCCTTTTGTTCCCTATAAAGTCAGTAAAAGGGCTATTTGTCTGGGCTACTTCGCTCAACTTATTGAAAAGGTTTAAGGAAGACTTAGAAATTGCAGGTGCTGATAGCTCAATAGATATTGATAATGTAGAAGAAGATTCTATTTCAGGGGACAGGGCAGTCTTTAATGGTCCTAATGACAAGAAAAAACTCGTCCTTGAAGAGTTCTTATTTGAAGTGGAGGTTAAGAATGAAACCCAAAAAGTTGCTGGACAGTTGTCTAAATTATTAGGCATTGACGAATTAAAAGATAGGCTCGTAATACTGCAAGAAGACCAATTCAGGACATTCACAGAAGTTTCTACGGAAGTTATTGCAAGGACGAGGATAAATCCGGATACGGGTACTGTTCAAAATGGTGCGCTCTGGTACGAAGAGTATGTGCCAGAAAATACGGTTTTTTATTCCCTTGTGCTTTCTTCGCCTTTGTTTACTGATTCCGAGAATAACAAATTGGCAAAACTAATAAAAAAGGACGATCCCGAGAGAAAAGCAGAAACAATTTTAAATCTTTTTACCGAGGGATTAAAAGAAATGAGATTTTTACAGATAGGTGGGAATGCAACTATTGGTAAAGGCATTTGCGAGATCATATTAAGTGACGAAGAAGGTGAGGAAAATGGCAAGTAAGGGTGATTTGAGAAAGGTTGCAGATAGCCGTGCAAACCATGCTTTTAAAAGTGCTAAATCTCACGTCAATAACAAAAATTACGACTCTTATGTTAAAAAAATGCCTGCTATGATAATGAACAACGGACTGCTTAACACTTTTGCTTTTGGGCTGTCGAAAGGTAACGGATGGATTGATATAATAAACGACATCAAGTCCTGGATTGGCGACGACAATTGCCCCGTTACTGATGCCGTTAAAAAGTGCGCAACAGATAGCAGCAACGCAAGTAAATTTGTAGAGAATGTGCTTAATCTTAATAGCGACGAATATTTGCTACTCACACGGGAAGTGTTGAATTATCTAAACTGGTTAAGAAGGTTTGCCGATGCATTTACCAAGGACGAGGGAAGTGATAGATAATGCCTGGGGAATGGAAGGTATTGAATGAAGTAAAAGGTACAGTTGGAAAAGTAAAAGGTACAGTTGGAAAAATAGAAAACTTTCACTTAAGATTTAATCGATATAGAGAGTGGGAGTCAAGAAATAGTAAATCTCCTCAAAAAATAACAGATTATAAATTTGAAAATACACAATTTGTAAAGGAGTTGTCAGTAATAAATAGCAACCGGGAAAGGATAATTTACTACTGGAACCGTGCTTATCCAGGGACTTTCAGGATTGTTAAAGGTAAAACTCAGTGGAGGCTCATCGTAGGGCTGGGCGTTTCCCATCCTGCCGAAACCTCTATGAAACTTCATTACATTTACGGAGTCCCGTACATTCCTGGTAGTGCGTTGAAAGGTTTGCTTAGCCACTACTGGCTGAAGGAGCGGCTCTATCCAGTTGCTCGCAAGATTTTGCAGAATCATGCGAATAACGAAAGTGCCAAAAAAGAGAAACCCATAAGCAAGATATATTCTCTTTTAGAAACTATTGCGGCAAGCTGGGATTTCCAAAAAGAGCTTAATGAAAACATTAAAAGTTTTAGTAATTATCCGAGTGACATTATTCCTGATGTTAAAATTGTCCGTCGCCTTATGGAAGATAAAGAGTTTTCCACAAGTGTTAACACCTACCAGACAATTTTTGGCACACAGAATCAGAAAGGGTGTTTTATTTTCTTTGATGCCTATCCGCTATCAGGCGACGATATTAAACTTGAGAAAGATGTTATGACTCCGCATTACGGGCAATATTATAATGCCAAAGAAGGTTCTGAAAAATTTCCTACGGACACACAATTTCCAAATCCTATAAACTTTGTAACCTGGAGTGGGACGTTTTTGTTCGTCGTAAAATCAATCTGCAGTGAAGTAAAGAAGAAATTGCTGGATGAGGTCAAAAAAGATTTAATTGAAGCTCTTTCTAATTATGGAATAGGCGCAAAGACAGCAGTTGGATATGGGCGTTTCGAAGATTTATCTGACTTTACAGAAACATATATCTCTGACCTGGAGATGAAACAAGCAAGAAAGGAAAGACTGGAGGAAGAAAAAAGAAAACAGGAAGCTGAAAAGAAGGAACAAGAGAAGCTAAATGCAATGCCGGAAAAGGAAAGGATATTGTACCAATTGAAAAAGTGCATAGAAGAAGGAGTCGTAAAGGATTGCCATAACATATCAATAGAGGTTTTTAATAAACTGGATTCGTTTGCGCCTGAAGAAAAGAAGGCTGTTGCCCGGCTATTGAAAAGTGTGTGGAAAAAAGAAAAAAAGTGGTCTGGTACTAAAGGCAAGCAAAAGGATAGAGTGAAAAAAATTAGAGAGATTCTCGAAGAAAGGTAGGGGAAGTATGGATACAATAACTTTTTTGTGCAGAGTGATTACCCCAATGGCACTTGCAGGTGCTAATAAAAATCTCCCTGAATTCAGAGCCCCTTCCCTTAAAGGCGGTTTAAGATTCTGGTGGAGAGCGCTGAATAGTAAGTATTCTTTAGAGGAGCTATGGAGCAGGGAGGCCAGAATCTTTGGCTCAAGCGACGAAGCGTTTGGCAGAAGCAAGTTTGATGTCTTTATAAAAGAAGTGGATAACTATAAACCTTATGGAGCCAATCTTTTACCTCATAAAAGCCCTGGGGCAAAAGCCAAAGCCATTCCAGTTGGAACGGAGTTCGAAGTGATATTTAATGTAGATAGGGGTAGGGATGTCATTACTAAATCCTGGGTAAGAGATCTGTTTATTTTATTCTCTATTCTTGGCGGGCTTGGGAAAAGAGTTAGGCGTGGGTTCGGAAGCTTTGAAGTTCTTGAAATCGACGGCAAATCTTTTGATAAAGAAGTAAATATGGAATTTGTGTATGAGTTAATTCGCAAGGTTTCTTCTTTTCCGGAATTGTACGAAATCGATAAGGGCGGAATAAGTATTACTGAAGTTAATAAATCTGCAAAATATCCGTTCTTAAAAAAGGTTGAAATAGGTAAGAATTGCATGTCTGACTATAACGATCTTTTAAAAAAGGTAGGGCAGGCTTCACACAAGTACAACTCGTGGGGAACTGGTAGCCCGAGTTACAGAGACAAACGACTGGCTTCACCAATATATGTTTCCGTTATAAAGGGCAAACACAACAGTTTTTGTCCAATTATCTCTACACTTAATCCTGTATATCCAAAAGGGGTTGAGGATCCGGTAGATAAGTCAAAAGAGTTTAAGGAGGCGCTCCTATGAAAAATTATCTATTCCTATTTTCTATAGGCCCGGTGCAGTCGTTCATTTCGCAGGCAAGGAAGACGCAGGATCTATATGCAGGGAGCTTTATTTTATCCACATTAATTAACTCTGTAATGAAAAAAATTCAGGATAAAAAAGTAAACTTTAGTTTCGTTTTTCCGCACGATGTTTCAGATTCAAATCCAAACCGTTTTGTAATTAAAGTTTCCGCAAGTAGCGAATCCGAAGTAACTGCACTGGGCAAAGAACTGGAGAACTTTGCAAAGGAGCAATTTGTACAATTGGTACAATCCTCTACAGAGAAGATATTGTCAGTACAGGTTAGTGAAGAAGTGAAAAAGATTATTAAAAGCCAGGCAAGTGATTTTTTGCAGGTTTTCTGGACGGCAGTTTTATTGGACAAAAATAGCTACTCCGATTCTTATAATAAACTTGAATCTCAGATGGGCTCCATAAAAAATGTACGCTCTTTTGAACAGTTGAATAAAGGCAATGGAGAAATAGGAAGAAAATGTTCACTGTGTGGGGAGAGAAATGTAGTGTTTTACAGATTAAATGATAGAGAAAAAGGCGGACTAAGCACGAGAAAGGATGGCCTGCTTACAAAATTGTACATTCGTAAGGATGATGTAGTCTTTCTGGATGGCAAGGATTCTGGATTGAAAAAAGGAGAAGGGCTTTGTTCGATCTGCTTTACCAAGCGAAACATATCTAAAGATTTCACTGCAAAAAGCGCGTATAATAAGAATTTTCCATCTACAGCGGAAGTGGCCTTAATGGAATGGCTTTACAGAAATAAAGGCAATCAGGAGATAAGTGAATACAAGAGATTGTTCGGCAGCAGTTTTAATCCTGAACTATTCTACAAAGAGAATCTTACGGAAAATTATTTTATAAAAAACGATTATCCTGTTGAAAAACTTCATAATGCCCTTACTAAGTTAAATAAGTTAAACAGGATTATGAAAGAAGAAAACCCTCCTAAGTATTATGCGCTTATTGTGTCTGATGGGGACCATATGGGAAAGTGGTTATCTGGAGAATATCTTAAAGATAAAAATAGGCTTGAAGAATTCCATAGTAAAATGTCCGAAGCTCTTTTAAACTATGCAAAGAAGATGAAAGATACCATTAAACCTCCAAACGGTGCGCTCATTTATGCAGGTGGCGACGATGTGATGGCGTTTGTTAATTTAAGTAGATTGTTTGATGTTTTGAATGTTTTACGCGATGAATTTCCCAGGTTTGAGGATATGGGCTTTGAAGTCGAAAATGATTGTCGCTCTACTGTCTCAGCAGGCGTAGTGATTGCTCATTACAAAACTCCTTTATCGGAAGTGCTGAGATGGGCACGGCAAATGGAAAGAGAAGCAAAGGAGTTAGTAGGCAGGAATGCATTTGCCGTTGCTGTTATGAAACACTCTGGGGAAATTAACAAGACGGCCTGGAAGTGGAAAATTGATGGAAAAAATACTATTGCCGTTATTGAAGATTTACTTAAAGAACTCAATAATAAAAACGAAGGCTTCTCGGATACTTTCATAAGAAATTTTGGTTTTGAAACAGAAGCTCTTGGCACGAGCATTTCCAGCGATGCCATTAAAGTCGAGCTAATAAGATTGCTTGAACGGTCATTTTTAGGTAAAAGTAAGGAGATAAAATACAAGAAGTCAACGGAACTTGGAGAAACCCTTTCTAAACTGCTTGTAGAACAATCAATTGGCAAAGGATATACGAGGAAAGACAATTTTGTTTCCCTTCTGAACATTTTAGCCTTTGTCTCTAAAGGAGGTAAGTGATGCAATTAGAAATAAAAGCGATTGATACATTATTTTTTAGGAACGGAATGCCTTTTAAAAAGGGTGAAGAAACATGGGCTGGCTCTGTATTCCCTCCTTATCCGTCTGTATTTTACGGAGCACTTCGTACTGTTTATTTTGCAAATCACTTGGACGAATTAAATAGAGCTAACGAAGAAAATGATCCGACTGCGAAACTACGGCTGGAAGGTATTTACTATAAAATTTACGGCAGCCTTTACTTCCCATTACCGTTCGACTGTGTAAGTGTAAAAGACAGTAAAGATAACAAAGCAGTAAAGTTGAATTTTAAACAAAAAATGTTCCCTGGCAGTTTCGACCTTAATTATGTCCTAAATTACGACCAGAATGTTGAAAATATCCCTGGTGGCATAACAAGTAAAAGTATTTTTACAATGTACCTTAACGGGAGTCTCCAGGAATGTAACATAGGTAAAATGGACAGCTATGCCGTCAGCGAGTACAAAGTAGGTATAGGAATAGATAAAGGTTTTAGGTCAAGTAAAGAAGGAGAGTTGTATCGGTTAGAATGGAAAAGGCTTACGAATATGTCATTTGTGTTAAATTTCAGTGGCTTAGACACTTCCGCATTTAAAGAGAGAGGAATGATTAAAGTAGGTGGGGAAGCAAAGGCGGCGCAATATACCAGGGTAAATGAAGACATCAAAGTAACCTACCCAGATTTTGGTAACGGTGAGAATTTGTTTAAAGTCGTGCTTTCTACTCCTGCAATTTTCAGGAATGGATGGATTCCTCAATGGCTTGATAAAAGTACACTTCAGGGAAACTATAATGGAGTAAAAGTAAGGCTATTAACTGCAGCCATAGGAAAGCCCGTCTATGTGGGTGGATTTGATATTAAAAAGAATCGGCCAAAACCTATGTATAGAGCCGTTCCTGCAGGAAGTGTGTATTACTTTGAGCTGTTAGAGGGGGTGATGAGCAGCGCTGTTTCGGCTTTTCACGAGAAAGCGTTGTCGGACATAATGAGCGAACAGGGATTTGGTATTTCGTATGTAGGCAAGATATAATCGGGAAATAAGTTAAGGAGAGAAAATGGCAACCAATACGAGAATTATCGTAGCCACTGTAGGAACTTCGATTTTTACTAATTATGAAGAGGATAAGCGTAATAATCTTCTTCAGTTGGAAACTCTTGAGAATAGGCAATGTTCAGAGTGGAAGAATTACAGCAGCGATATCGATTCGACTAAGATAACAGTTAGCGAATGGCTTCAGAAGAAAAAAGGAGATGCAGCCGCAGAAATAAAAAGCATTTTAAAACTCAAAGAGAAGTTTAACAATATTAAGGTCGTACTGCTTGCAACTGATACTATACTTTCTGTCCTTGCGGCGCAATTATTAGAAGATTTTTTTGCCACCAGTAAATCGGGCGTTAACTGTGAATTCTGCAAAAGCAAAGAAAATATTTGTGCCTGCGAAAATGTCATAAAGGGCTTACAGGTTCAGGACTCTGTTCAGTTTGAGAAAGAAGGTATGATAAATCTCGTAGAAAGGCTCTCTCAATTAATTAAAAACTACGGCAAAGATAATGTTGTATTTAATATCACTGGAGGTTATAAGGCCACTATACCGTACATTACTTTGATGGGGCAGATTTACAGAATTCCTACTTATTACATATTTGAGGATACTGACGACCTAATAAAAATTCCGCAGGCACCAGTAGACTTCGACTTTTCCGTAATAGAAGAAAATTACTTTTTGTTTAGAGAAATTGACAAGAAAAAGAATATTCCTGAAAAGGAAAAAGATGTTATCAAGAGGTTAAAAGATGATAAATTAGTTACTGAAAAAAACGGAGAGTTATCTTTTACTCCGCTTGGGCGCATCTTATACGAAAGGTTTAAAGAATTATACGAAAGTGGCAAGTACCACAAGAGGAACTTGTTAAGCAAGATGGTAGAATTAAAACTGTTTAAATATCTTGTGTACGAATATGTATATAACAAGAATAACAAAGTTAGAGATAAAAGTAGTTATATCGTTGAACACGGGAAGAAGGTAGGAGACAAACATTATGATATTGATGTGTATCTTGAATCTGAAAAAGAGATAAGAGCAATTGAAGTAAAGCCAGCTGGAAGTGTTAGTATTTTTTGCGATAAAGCAAAAGGATGCACCAGTGAGAGAAGTGATTCAATAGAATACAAATTTAGAAAAGGTGGTTTTAAGTTTCTCATAGATGAGCACAATAAAAAGGGAAATCCGAAGAAGTTGTATCTTGACCTGTTTTTGTACTACACTAATAATTTATATCCTAAAATAAAGGGAATGTTAATTGAGTTAAAAAGTAAACTGGAGGAAGAAGGCGTAATAGGTAAAAACAGAATCGAGTTCAGGATCTTTCTTTTAAAACTCTCTTCCAATTATGCTCACGATGAACAATGGGAGATAACAGGAAATAGCATACTTGATTTAGATGAAAATAAAATAAAGTACTAAGATCCTTCGTGCTACCGTGAAAGGAGTGTATGCCTAAAAAGTCGATTTATATTTTTTCGAGCGGGGAGCTGAAAAGAAAGCAGAACACGATTTACTTTGAAAAGTCGGACGGCACACGGAAGTTTGTGCCTGTGGAAAACACGGCAGAAATCCTGATATTTGGGGAAGTCTCGGTAAACAAAAAGTTGCTCGACTTTCTTTCGCAAAAGGAAATCATTCTGCACTTTTTCAATCACTACGGTTATTACAGTGGCTCATTTTACCCGCGCGAGCACTACAATTCTGGTTTTATGATATTGAAACAGGCGGAGCACTACCTTGATGGGGAGAAGCGCCTTGCCCTTGCGCGCAAGTTTGTCGAGGGCGCTGCAGCGAACATAACGAAGGTGCTTGCCTATTACCACAATCGCGGCACCAATTTGCTTCAATACCTTGCAAAGATTGAGGAACTTTCAAAAACTATCGGGACTTTCCGCACCGTCGAGGAAACGATGGCAATCGAGGGCAACATAAGAAGCGTGTACTACGACGCCTGGGACAGCATCGTGTCGAACCCTGTGTTTTCGTTCGGCAAAAGGGAGAAGCGCCCGCCCACGACGAAGATGAATGCGCTCGTGAGCTTTGGCAACTCCCTGATGTACATTGAAGTGCTTCGCCAGATTTACCAGACGCATCTCGACCCCCGCATCGGCTACCTGCACTCTACTAACTTCAGGAGGTTTTCTTTAAACTTAGATGTTGCAGAGATTTTTAAACCGATTATCGTAGACAGAATTATCTTTTCGCTGGTTAACAAAAAGATGCTGAAAAGCACTCACTTTATGAAGGAACTGAACGGCGTTTACTTGAACGATAAAGGACGGCTAATTTTCGTAAAAGAGTTCGACGAGCGCCTAAAGAATACGGTAAAGTTGAAAAACATTGGGACGGTTTCTTATGCGCACCTCATCAGAATAGAACTGTACAAATTAGAAAAGCATCTTATGGGTGAAAAGCCTTACGAGCCGTTCGTTGCAAGGTGGTGATTGATGTATCTTATAGCGGTTTACGATGTAAACGAAAAGCGGGTAAACAAAGTGCTGAAAGTGTGCCGCAAGTATTTGAACTGGATTCAGAACTCTGTGTTTGAAGGAGAAATAACGAAGGCAAAGTTTGAACGCCTGAAATCTGAAATTGCAAAAATAATTGACGAAAAAGAAGATTCCGTCGTATTTTACATTTTACGCGATACGAAGTACACAGCAAGGGAAATTCTTGGGCAGGACAAAGGGATGCTAGGGAATATATTGTAAAATTACGCTACCTATCTGATTGTTTTATTTACGCCGTTGAGTGGCATAAGAGAAGAGTGCATTGTGAAGTACAAAACGGTATTTCGTTTTTGTTAAATGCTCTTTGCTTCGGTCTGAACCCAGAGTTTGATAATTTTCTTGAAAGTTGTATCTGAATTTTCTGTCGTCGACCTCCAATCCTGTAAAAAACCCTGGACTTCGACGAACGAAGTTTGAAGTGTAAGAAATTGTTGATTTTTTATTGTTTTGTTGTAAAATTTTCAATGTAAAGTTGTCCCGGAATTTGCAGATTTGGATTATACCTTGAAAATTTTACTTTCTTTTGTATACTAAACTGTGACGTGTTTGTAGCCAACCTATAAGGAATTGAAACTCTATTCGTTTGAATGTCACGGTGAATTTGCTCATGGGTTTGTAGCCAACCTATAAGGAATTGAAACCAATCACGCGTGACATTGTAAACGAATTAAAAAAGAGTTTGTAGCCAACCTATAAGGAATTGAAACTAGGATTGGTAAAGGATTACATCGGGATATATGTAGAGAGTTTGTAGCCAACCTATAAGGAATTGAAACTCTAATTCACCATTTATGTAGAGTTTTTGGCTATCGGCAGTTTGTAGCCAACCTATAAGGAATTGAAACTTTTTTCTGTCGTACTCCATGGCGTACCATTTCCAATTACGTTTGTAGCCAACCTATAAGGAATTGAAACTAAAAGAAGGCAAATATAACTCAAGCGTAAATGGGTAGGTTTGTAGCCAACCTATAAGGAATTGAAACTTAAATGATTTGCTCCAGACTAACCGCAGATGTCTTTGTTTGTAGCCAACCTATAAGGAATTGAAACTGATTTCTTTCACCTTTTGCGCCGCTTCTTTACTTACTGTTTGTAGCCAACCTATAAGGAATTGAAACGGATGAATAGCGCGAAGTTCATAAGCCGCCTTCTTCGTTTGTAGCCAACCTATAAGG
>WFZA01000058.1 GCA_015489815.1 Caldisericales bacterium
ATTGCTGTTTTTCTGCCTATTCCTCGTGAACCACCTGTAATTACTGCTACTTTATCCCGAATCTCCATAGCTATCGCCTCCTTATTGCAAAGTTTTTACAAATAAATTATATTAGATTTAAAATATAAAAACAAATTTAGGTTTTGGAGGAAAAATGAAAATCTTAGTTTTATCTGATGTACATGGAAATATAGTTGCTTTGAATAAAGTACTGGAGAGCGTCTCGCACGATGCAGTAATATTCTCAGGAGACATTGTGGATTATGGCCCAAAGCCTTCTGAGTCACTTGAAACGATAAGAAAAGTCACCTTTAAGTCGGTTAGAGGAAATCACGATAATGCGGCTGCTTTTAATGTGGACTGCCATTGCTCACAAAAAATGCATGCACTTTCCGTGGAAACACGTAAATATACACGAAAAGTACTGAACGACGAACAGTTAAGTTTTTTAAAGTCACTCCCTTTAACGGAAAGCTTTGAATTGGGTGGAAAGAGATTCTTTATGGTTCACGCTTCAAGGACTGACCCTTTATTTCAGTACTTAAAACCCGGCGAAACGAGCAAAGAAAAATTCGTAGAAGAGTTTGGAGGAGTTGATGCCGACTTCGTCGTATATGGGCATACTCATTTTCCTGTAGTCCTAAAAGATGTCGTAAAAGGTATTATTATAAATCCGGGAAGCGTTGGACAGCCTCGAGACGGAGACCCGAGGGCAAGTTGTGCATTGATAGATACTGTTTCTAACGATGTAAGAATTGTAAGGGTGCCTTACGATATTGACATCGTAGCGCACCAGATTGTAGAAGCGGGGCTTCCAGAAACTCTTATTTCTATTTTAAGACAAAATTTTTAACCACGATGGGCCTTTTAGTTATCGGTTTTTATACGAACTCTTCGGTTTGATTTTACTATTTCCCAGATATTGCTAAAATATATATGCTATGAAAGAAGAAGTAGAACTTAAAAATGTTAAAGATGTGCCGCTCGTCGTTGGTGTGTTGGACGAGAACATAAGGACTATCGAAAAAGAACTTGATGTAGAAATTATTTTAAGAGACAAAAAGTTTTTTATTTTTGGAGAAGAAGAACAGGTTAAGAAAGCAAAAAGTATTATAAAAGATATGGAAGCCCTTGTTGCAAAACACTACAAATTTTCTGTTTCTGATTTGATTTATTCTGCAAGAAATACAGGTGGAAATACTTTTTTAAACGATTTGCCAAATACTGTTATTATAACAGATGTAAAGGGGCGTAAAGTAGCACCCAAAACTTTTGGGCAGAGAAAATTTACAGAGACGGTAAGTAAGAATAGCATTACATTTGTTATTGGTCCCGCAGGTACAGGAAAAACTTATTTATCCGTTGCGCTTTCCGTTCGCTCTCTGCTTGGCGGTTTTGTTAATCGTATTATTCTAACGCGTCCCGTAATAGAGGCAGGTGAAAAACTTGGTTTTTTGCCTGGAGACATTCAGCAGAAAGTGGATCCCTACTTCAGGCCAATATACGATGCGCTGTACGATTTTTTGGGGCAGGAACGGACCTATAAATTTTTATCCAATAAGACAATTGAAATTGCACCACTTGCATATATGAGAGGAAGAACTTTAAATAATGCTTTTATTATCCTTGACGAAGCGCAAAACACGACTTTCTCTCAAATGAAGATGTTTCTTACGAGGCTTGGTGAAGGTTCCAGGATGGTTATTACCGGAGATATTACACAGAGTGACTTACTACCTGGGCAGGGTGAAGACGGACTTGCTGCGGCAAGCAGGATATTAAAGGATGTTAAAGGTATTGCTTTTGTTTACCTTTCAAGTAAAGATGTAGTGCGCCACGAAATTGTACAAAAAATAATTGATGCATACGAAAGGTTTGAAAATGGCAAAAAGAAATCGTAATTCTTTACTCTCAAAGAGATTTGACATATTTGCCCACAAAAGCACTTTTGTTTATTCCAAGGATAAATTAGCGGCAGGCTTGATTGTTCTAGCTTTAGCTGCATTTTTATTTGTTTCTATATTCCACTTTTACTTTCCGAACAACTTGAAGCTAAAAGTCGGTGACATAAGCCCTACAAACATCGTTTCTCCGCGCACTTTTACTTACATAGATACTGTAAAGACTGAACAGTTGAAAAAAGAGATCGCAAGTTCTGTTCCCCCTGTATATCGTTTAGACCTTACAAGGGAAAAAGTAGTTCTGCAAAGCATTGACGACACATTCCAGAAGATTTCAACTATTCTTGGTTCCAACGAAGATTCGGTAAAAAAGCACGATCAGTTGAAAGCCCTTTTCCCGGGAAACGAAGAGTTTGCAGATTTGTTAATCAAAGAGGACTTTGCGGAAATTGACAAAATGCATCAGTTTATTAAGTCTGTCGTTTATAAGTTGATGGTTATGGGAGTGAAAAGCGACAGTATAAATCAGTCCGTTAACATCGGTATTGACGAAATCAACAAGTCCTCTTTTACTCCTGAAGAAAAAAAGTTCTTGATTTACATTTTAAGGCACGACATTCAGCCGAACCTTATATACGATCGGGAAGCCACTGAAAGTGCTATTCAGAAAGCAATAAGTTCTATTCCTCCAGTAAAGGTAACTGTAAGTAAGGGAGAAATTATCGTTAAGAAGGGTGAGAAAATTACTCAGAACGAGTATAACATACTCGTAGCAGCAGGGCTCGTAAGGGCGAAAAACGACTGGCTTATAATCGTAAGTATAGTCTTTCTTATCCTGTTTTTCCTGGGTATTTCGTACCTTGCTTTAATATTTTCAAGACGCATAAACGAAAACAATATAGTAAAGAAAACCGTGGAATTTACTACCGTTGTAGTTTTATCGTACATTATTTTCATTTTTGTACAGCCCATATCTCCATTTCTTCTGCCTATACCTTTCCTTGCATTTCTAATGTTTTTCTTCTTTGATATATTCTCTACTGTTATCGTTTCGGTTGCGTTTTTATTGGTTACTGTCCTTCCGTTCGACATAAAGTCGTCTATTATTATTTCATTAGTTTTGTCCGTGGTAATTTCGCTGTTTGTTCTTAAGAGATTTAAGAAAATATTTACGATAGTATACTCAGGCATTGCTGGTGCATCTGCTTTGATGCTGCTTGCTATATTCATTAATGTCGTATCAAAAGTGCCCTTTACAAAAATGGAATTAGATGTTCTTTACTCGTTCCTGAACTTTTTTGGGTCGTCAGTGATAGCGTTGGGTGTAATATTTCTATTGAGTTATGTGTTTAATGAGGCCACTATCATTCGTTTGCTTGAATTAAGTGACACGAATAATTATTTGTTAAGGCAACTTTTGTTAAAGGCTCCTGGCACTTATCAACACAGTATGAATGTTGCAAGCATTGCTTCTACTGCAGCTTCTGCTATCGGTGCTGATGCTTTACTCGTAAGGGTTGGAGCGTATTATCACGACATAGGAAAAATGCTACATCCTTATTATTTCACAGAGAACCAGATAAACATACCAAATCTTTTGAAACAGATTTCTCCAAACCTCAGCAAGTCTGTTATTATTAACCATGTAAAAGACGGAGTGCAATTAGCAAAAAGGTATAGACTTCCTGAAGAGATAATAGACTTTATTCGTACACATCACGGAACTTCAGTCGTTTCTTACTTTTATCATGTAGCAAAGCAAAGCAATCCCAATGTGCGTGAAGAGGACTTCCGTTACCCTGGTCCGCTGCCGCGCACAAAAGAACAGGCTATTCTGATGCTTTCTGATGCAATAGAGGCTGCTTTACACAGTGAGGACATAGCATCAGCAGGAAAGATAGAAGAAGTAGTTGAAAATATTATGAGAAGTAGAATTGACGACGGCCAATTAAGCGAAAGTGAGTTGACTTTAAGAGACTTAAAAGATCTTAAAGAGTCGTTTGTTAAATCAATGGTAGCTTTCTATCACAAAAGGGAGGCCTATCCAAGTCCGCAGAATGGTTAAACTCGAATTTTCTGATACTACGAAGAAGTATCAAGTAAACGAGAAAAAACTTAGAGCACTCGTAGATAGGATTGCCGCGCTTGCTGGTGTTAAAAAGGGAACTCTTAGCTTAAGTTTCGTTGGAGAAAAAAAGATTAGAGAAGTTAATAAAAAATTCAGGAATATTAATAGATCTACCAATGTCATATCGTTTCCGTTTATGGAATATGCTGGTAAAGAATTTATATTAGGAGATATAATAATCTGTCCTTTGGTTGCTGAGAAACAAGCTGCAAAAGAAGGTAACGATTTTCGTCAGTATGTTGCTTTCTTGATAATACACGGTTTTCTTCATCTTTTAGGATTCGACCACATAAAAGAGGAAGACAGAATTATTATGGAGAGAAAAGAGGAAGAGATATTTAAAAAAATAGACGACTTTGACTTTATAAGGGAGGTTGATGTTTATAAATGAGTAACCCTTCGAGTATAGGCTACATTATCATGTATTTCGTAATCCTGATTTTGTTTTCAGCGTTTTTTTCCGGTATGGAGGCGGCGCTACTTTCGTCGTCACGGTTTAAACTTAAGTCCCTTGCGGAAAAGGGTTCTCGGGTTGCCCAGAAAATCCTGAACTTAAAAGAAAATCCTGAAAGATTCATCAGCCCTATCGTGCTTGGTAATAATTTTGTGAATATACTTGCCTCTGTGCTTGCTACCTACTTCAGTGTTGTTATTGCAGAAACAAGGCATATTTCCCCCTCAGCGTCACTTGCCATAGTAACTGTCACTTTAACTGTCGTTATAGTAATTTTCGGTGAGATGATTCCAAAAAGTGTTGCTGCATATAACCCTGAAAAGTTTTCTATGTCTTTTTTCTACATATTTTCTTTTTTCTGGATGATTTTATTTCCGTTTGCCTGGATACTGTCTGCTGTTTCAAAAGGGTTTTTGAAAGCATTTGGGATAAAGTCTAACATTAAGACGATATTCGGTAGTCCGGACGAATTGCGCACAATGCTTCATCTTAGCAAAGAAGAAGGTATTATAGAGAAGTCCGAAGAAAAAATGATTTTCAGTATTTTTGAGTTTGGTGATACGCTGGTAAGAGAGGTAATGACGCCTAGAGTGGATATGATTACGCTTCCTATTAATGCGAGTTGGGAGCAAACTTTGAATGTTATAGTTAAAAGTAATCACTCAAGGATTCCAGTTTACAGCGGAAAAATAGACAACATCGTAGGGATCCTCTATATAAAAGATTTATTTAAGATTTTTAAGGCTCAGAAGGATATGTCTAATTTTCACTTGAAGGACATTTTGCGTGCAGCTAATTTTGTACCTGAAACAAAAAGGGTGGATGAGCTTTTCAGGGAAATGCAAAAGAATAAAATTCACATATCAATTGTGTTTGACGAGTACGGTGGAGTGAGCGGGCTCGTTACTATGGAAGACTTGCTTGAGGAAATAGTAGGTGAGATTCAGGACGAGTACGAAGTGGACGAAAAAGAATTGCAAAAGATTAGCGATAACATTTATCTGATTTCTGGTATGATGTCGATCGACGACTTTAACGAGAAGTTCGAAGTAAACCTTTCTGACGAAGAGGCAGATACGATAGGTGGTATTGTTCTGGAAAAGTTGGGAAGATTGCCAAAGCCGGGTGAGGAAGTAGTAGTTGATCGCTTTAAGTTAATACCTACAAAAATTCGTGGAAGGCGTATTCTACAGATAAAAGTGATAGTGAATGGAAAGAAGGAGGCAAAATGAATAAAGAAGAGTTGATTGATATGGCTAAGGAGGCACGAAAAAATGCTTATGCGCCATATTCAAAGTTTAAAGTAGGTGCTGCACTTTTAACGAAAAGTGGAAAAGTGTTTACCGGGTGCAATGTGGAGAATTCAAGTTTTGGTGCAAGTATGTGTGCTGAAAGAGTTGCCGTTTTTAAGGCAGTAAGTGAGGGTGAAAGAGAATTTAAAGCCATTGCCGTAGTTACGGATACGGACGATCCTGCTATGCCCTGTGGTATGTGCAGGCAGGTGCTTTCAGAATTCTCTATGGACATTAAAGTATATGCAGCAAATTTGGATGGTAAGGTGAAAACTACTACTTTGAGAGAGCTCTTACCTTATGCATTTACAAAAGAAGATTTAAACGATAAATAAGGAGGTTTTTATGAGAAAAACAATTCTTGCTGGAAATTGGAAAATGCACAATCTTATTAATGAAAGCGTTGAGCTTGCGTCATGTGTTAATGAAAAAGTATCTTCTATACCTATTGATGTAATAGTATTTCCTACATTTACATCCCTTTCTGCTGTTTCCAGTGCGCTTAAAGGGAAAAAAGTAAAAGTTGGTGCGCAGAATATGTACTTTGAGGAAGAAGGTGCGTTTACAGGAGAAGTATCTCCAAACATGATAAAGGATGCAGGTGCTTCTTATGTAATTTTAGGGCACTCAGAAAGAAGGAATATTTTTAAAGAAGATAACGAGCTTATTGGGAAAAAAGTTGTTTCTGCAATCCAGCATGACCTGAATGTTGTACTCTGCGTGGGAGAGAAGTTAGAGGAAAGGGAAAAAGGCTTAACTGAAAAGATAATAGAGGAAGAAATTAAAACAAATCTTTCTGCAGTAAGTAAAGAAGATCTTGACAAAGTTATTATTGCGTATGAACCAATCTGGGCGATAGGCACTGGTGTATCGGCAAAACCAGAACAGGCAGAGGAAGTTCATAAATTTATTCGTACACTTCTTGATTCAATTTACGGGAATGGAATTGGAGAAAACATGACTGTTTTATACGGTGGCAGTGTAAAACCTGCTAACATTGAGTCACTTGCTAAAATGCCGGACATTGATGGCGGTTTGGTGGGTGGTGCGAGTTTGAAGTGTGACGATTTTGTAAAAATTGGAGAGGTGCTTTCCAGAGTAAAGGGATTGTAAAAGACAGCGTTTTGTGGTATAATAACTTAAAATTTAGTAATCTGGAGGTGAAGTATGGCAGGATTTTGGGATAAAGTTAAAAAAGGCGTTCAGGAAACAAGTGAGAAGGCTGCAAAGCTGGCAAAAATTGCAAAAATTCAAACCGAAATTACAGCGCTTGGAACTACGAAGAAGAGCAAATTTACTGAGTTAGGTGAAAAAATATTTGAACTGTATAAGAACGGTAAGTTAACAGGTGATGTGCAGGAAGAAATCAAAGATTTCATTGCATCCATTGAAGATGTTGAGCGGAAAATTACCAAAAAGAAAGAAGAAATCGAAAAGATTAAACAGGAAATGAACGAAAAGGTTGAAGAAGTAAAACAAGCTGCATCAGATGCAAAGTCGCAGGCAACTGAAGCTGGCAAGGCTGCGGTAAATGCAACGAAAAAAACTGCAGAGGCAGCCAAAGAGGAAGCTAAAGAAACAGCCGAACAGATTAAAGAGTCTGCGAAAAATGTTGCAGAAACTGTAAAAGAAGAAGCTCAGAACCTCAAGGAGACGGTAGCTGGAAGTAATCCTGACGAAGAAGAATAATAATAATTTTCTCCTTTAATTTAACAATTCTCTCTAAAAGAGAAAGCTAGTTAGCTTTCTCTTTTTTATTCTTTATATCGTGTGTAATCTTGGCAAATTCTGTAGAGTTCACTATTTTTTGGACGGCTTCTTTAGAAAGCCTGCTCGTAACATGGGTATACTTCATAGTGGTATTCAGTGAACTGTGGCCTAGTAGTTCACTAATTGTTATAGGGCTTACTCCGCTTTCGAGGGCCAGTGTGGCAAATGTATGCCGCAATTTGTGTGGAGTAATGTGCTTTTTTATATCTGCACTTTGTGCGTATTTTTTAACCATTATCTGTATGCTTAAAGAAGAAAGTTTTTCTCCAAAGCGATTTAAAAATAAATATCCCCCTTTTATTTTTCTACTTTGCAGGTACTTTTTTATGAGATTTAGTAGTTCCTCTGCAATTGGAATAATCCTTTCTTTGTCACCTTTACCTATTACGCGGACGGTGCTTTGATAAAAGTCAATATCTGAGGTGCGTATATTCGTCAGTTCGTTTACTCTTACCCCAGTGTATATAATAAATGAAATAATGGTGAGGTCTCTTAGATTATCTCTTGCTGCATTTAATAATTGTGAGACTTCCTTTTTTGACAAAAATACGGGGAGTGTCTTTCCAATTCGTGGGGCTTCCGGAAGAGTAAAGTCAATTTTGTATTTTCTTTGTATGAATTTTCCGAAACTTCTGAAAATGCGAGTTTGGGTTGCCCTTGAGTTTTTACTTATCGTTTCTTTACTTTCAAAGTATTTTTCTACCGATTCCTCATCAGGTAACTCAAATTTTTTCAAAAAGTCGTTAATTATATAAAGATAGTTTCTTATCGTAGAGTAGCTATATCCCCTCATCTCCATAAAGCTGCGATACTTTTCTATTAGGTTTCCTCTTTCTGGTAGTTTTGTCTTCGTTTCCATATATGCAATATCTCCTATTGCATAGTATAGATAATCTGTTTTTTAGTCAATATAAAAGCAAGCTCTTTGTTTTTACTGCTTAGTTTATATAATACCTCTATGCGGTCTGAAAAAGTAAGGTCTATTGTTGTGATCGTCGTAATAACGATTATATGGGGTGGGACATTTCCACTCGTTAAAACTATGCTTGGTGTACTTTCACCGATGCAAATAGTTAGCTATAGATTCTTCTTTGCTTCTTTGTTTGCACTCCCATTTTTTATTTTGAAAGTACATAGACATAAAGAAGCGATTTTGAAGTTATTCTTATTAGGCGTTATTCTATTCCTTGCGTACTTTTTCCAGACTTTAGGGATGCGCTTTACGACTTCATCAAAAAGTGGTTTTATAACGGGGCTCTATATAGTATTCACGCCTATTTTTGCTCTGTTTTTTATCAAAGAAAAGCCTTCCGTAAAGTTGGTCGTTGCTCTTATTCTTTCCGTTATAGGACTTATGCTTCTTTCAGGTGTTACTTTCCATTCGTTCAACTTTAACATTGGAGACTTTATTACCGTGTTTTCTGCAATTGCTTATGCAATCCAGATCGTTCTTACGGCTATTTATGTGAGGGATACTGATGTTTCGTTTGTTGCTGCCGTTCAGATGATTTCGATGTTTTTGTGCTCTATGCCGTTTAACTATGCTAATTTTTTCAGGCCTCTGTCAGTTTGGATTATGCTGTCGCTGTTGTTTCTTGGCGGAATTGCGGGATACATTGCAATACTTGCTGAAGCGTACAGTTTAAAGTTTATTGATCCAGATACCGCTTCTATTATTTTTACACTTGAGCCTGTATTTGCTGGTATTACTTCTTATATTTTTCTTAAAGAGAGGCCTACCTTTGTGGGTATGATTGGGGCAGTTTTAATTCTTATTGCTATGTATTTTGCAATCTTTTCACATCCCTCACGGAGTATAGGCGAATAACGGAACGAGCATTTCTTCTTCTGAAAGTCCCCCGTGTTTTCCTATTAGATTTATCTCTTCAGGCGGAGAAAGATACGAATAATTTTTATTATCCTTAATTATAAGGACAAAATCTCCTATGCGATTCTTAAATACTTCTTTTATCTGGTCGTTACCAAACAGTCCGACTTTTATTACTTCTTCTTTTCTAAGGGTGACGACATTTGGCAACTTCTCCAATGCCTTTTGTAATGTGCTTGATACCTTTGAATAGATATAGGGCGCCCTGAGATCTGAAAGCGGTGTAAGTAAGTGCTTTGATATTTCAGGAATGTTTGAAATGTCTATGTTTTCTTCTGGTGGGGAAAAAATCTGTCCGTGGTCTGCTGTTATTAATAATATTGTATTGCTGTCAATACTGTCAATTAAGTAGCCAATCATCGTGTTGAGTTGCACGATTTCATTCATAACTGGCTGGGAGTACGGGCCGTATCTGTGGGATAGCGCGTCGATTGCCCACCAATAGCCAAAAATAAATTTTGGAGCGTTATCTTCTTTAATTAGTTTAACAATGTGGAAGAACATATCGGATGAGGTAAGATAAGGAATTTCGTTAAATCCCCTATAAAGGGCCTTTTCAAAGTGCGAGTTTAAATAACTTGCGTTTGTTACAATATAAGATTTTATCCCTTCCTTTGCGAGTTTCTCTCCTATAGTGCTTTCGGGCAGGTACCAATTTGTGTCGATGTGTAATTTACAGTGATTGGCGTTTGCAGGTTTTCCAAACAGGCTATTCAGTAAAAATCCGTATTCCTGTGAAAAAAATCTGTATCCTAAAAGTCCGTGTTCTCCAGGGGTAAGGCCTGTGGAAAGTGAGGGGAGTGCTACTGCAGTTGTTGATGGAAATACAGATGTAATTGGTAACAAGATACCGTTTTCTTTTAACTTTTTAAATGCATTGACTTTAGAGTTTTTCATTGCGTAGTTTAATAGTTTAAATCCCAGTGCATCTATTAATAAAAGTATAACTTTTTCCTTGTGGGTAAAAATTTGTATCAGTTCCGGGATTTCGTCGTGGACAGGTGTAATGCCGAAATTTTTTAAAATAAAGGAAATGGTATTTACAATACTGTATTTTTGATAGTGAGGAGTTATAAGCCCTTCGAGCTTTGAGTTGGATTCTATTTCCTCTATTGTGTTAATATACATTATTTGCCTCCTGCGATAAAATTATACAATTTTGCAAAAAATATAAAAGGAAAATTTGTCGCTCATTCGTATTTAATAAGTGATGAAAGATTTAAGAGAATATATTGAAGAACTACACGACAAAGTTGACATTGTGGATGTAATTTCTAAATATGTGAAACTTAAAAAGCAGGGCAGAAACTATGTGGGTTTATGCCCATTCCATAATGAGAAGACTCCTTCTTTTGTCGTAAGCCCTGAAAAGCAGATATTTCACTGCTTTGGGTGTGGGGCAAGCGGAGATGTAATAAAGTTTATTATGCGCATTGAAGATGTGGACTTTAAAACTGCGGTAAAGGAGCTGGCAAAAGAAGCAGGTATGCCTGAACCACACTTTACCAGGCAAACATCGCAATCTGAAAGTGTCAATAAAGATGAGTTGTTCAAAGTTATGGGCCTTATTACAGACTTTTTTCATTCTCAACTAAACGAGAAAGTTGTTTCTTATTTGAGAAATAGGGGCGTTACTGATAAATCAATTGAGCGCTTTAAGTTAGGGTTTGCTGGGGATAATACTGGATTGCTTCTTTCGTTTGCAAAGGAACGCGGTATCGATGCTAAAGTCCTGGAAAAGTTAGGGCTATTGCGGAAAAGTACAGATGGTAAAGTGCATCCTTACTTCTGGAACAGAATTATTATACCGATATTTAATGTAAAGGGTAATGTGGTTGCATTTGGCGGCAGAATTGTGGGAAAAGGCGAGCCAAAGTACTTAAATTCCCCCGATACGGTAATTTTCACGAAAGGAAACTTATTGTATCCTATTAATTTTGCAAAGGACGCAATGCGAGAAAGTAGGAGTGCTATCGTCGTTGAGGGCTACTTTGATGCTCTTATTTTGCAGCAGGAGGGAGTGAACAATGCAGTTTCTTCAATGGGGACTTCCTTTACTGATATGCAGGCTAAGCTTATAAAGCGCTATGCAGATACTGTTTACTTCTTATACGACGACGATGCTGCGGGTGTAAAAGGTGCTGAGCGTGCCGTGGAAGTTGGAAGCAAAAGAGGATTAGTCGTAAAAATAGGCGTTCCGTTTGGTGGCCTTGATCCGGATGAAATTATTATTAAGTACGGGAAGAGTAGACTGGACGAAATAATTAAGAATGCAAAAGATCCCCTTGAGTTTATCGGAACTGCTGAACTTAAAATAGAAGGAGACACTCCTCAGGGGCGTTCTCGTGTCGTTCAAAAAATGCTTGAGACTGTTTCCAAGATTGCAAATAAAACTGAGGCGTACGAGTATCTAAAAGAAATTAGCAAACTTTTTAAGATAGACATGCCGTTTCTTCTTGACCAATACAATGCGTTAAACAAACAGTTGAAGAAGAGGAAGAGCTATGCAAAGCAGCAGCTACCCTCTATTGACAAAGTAATTGAAGCTGAAAAACTACTCGTTCAGGCTGTTATCCAGCGTCCTGAAACTCTAAGTGCAATTGAAGAACGCATTGATGTAGAAGATGTTTTCGATCCAGAATTTAATCACATTTTTGCTGCTGCAAAGTCCGATATTGAGCAGGGAAAAATTCCTGATCCAAAAAACTGGGTTCAACTTACTGATAAAGAATTGGAAATTGCTACAGAACTTGCCCTTAAGGATGTTGCTTTGGTTAACGACTTTGCAATAAAACAAACGATTGAAAATTTGAATAGAGACATTTTATACCGCTCTCGTGCAATCGCTCTTTTAAAAGAATTCGAAGAAAGTGGAGACCTTGATAAACTCAGGCAATATAACGAAATTCTGAGGAAGTTGAAAGGAAGGTGAGAATATGAACGAAGAAAAAGAAAAATCATTGAAAATGATCAAAAATTATTTAAAGAAGTTAAAGAATCTGAATAAGGAAGAAAAGGAAGTTATCAGGAAACTTTTTGAAAGAGGTAGAGTGACGGGTGTTCTTACCTACGATGAGATTGCAGATGCGCTTGCCAAAATTCCTCTTTCCGTAAAAAGGATTGATGAATTTTACGCAATGTTATCCAAACTTAATGTAAAGTTTGGAAGTGCAAAAATTATCGCACGCACTCTTGGAAAGCGTTCTCGTGCTTCTATTGACAGAACAGAGATTACGGAATTGAAAAATCCAGTTCAGTCGTATTTAGTAAATATTGGTGCAATAGATTTGCTCACTCCTGAAGAAGAGCAGGAATTGGGCCGAAGAATAAAGGAAGAAAATGACGAAGAAGCCAAAAAACGCCTTATCGAGGCAAATTTACGACTCGTCGTAAGTATTGCAAAAAGATATACGGGACATGGGCTTTCATTTTTAGACCTCGTTCAGGAAGGAAATCTCGGCCTTATAAGGGCTGTTGAAAAGTTTGATTATACAAAAGGTTATAGGTTTTCTACTTATGCAACCTGGTGGATCAGACAGGCAATAACAAGAGCGCTTGCTGACCAGTCCAGGCTGATTAGAGTGCCCGTGCACATGGTAGAAAGCATAAATAAGATTGACCATGCCGTAAAGGAACTTATGCAGGAATTGGGGCGAGAGCCTACATACAAAGAAATTGCGGAGAGGACGGGTATTCCTGAGAAGAAAATTACGAAGTATCTGCGTCTTGCGCAACAGCCACTTTCTCTTGAAATGCCTGTGGGGGATGAAGACGAAAGCAGGCTGGAAAACTTTATCGAAGATAATAGGACTTTAACTCCAGAGGGAGAAACGATGAATTCCTACTATAGAGAACAGTTGGAAAAGGTTATGGATAAATTAACTCCAAGAGAAAGGGAAATTATCAAACTGCGTGCAGGACTTGAAGGAGAATATCCACATACATTGGAAGAAGTTGGCACAATATTTGGCGTAACGAGAGAACGAATCAGGCAAATTGAAGCGAAGGCAAAACGCAAACTCCAAAAGTACTTGAAGGAATTGGAAAAAAATAAGACTGCTTAATAAATTTGTTAATAAACTTTGTGCCCCGGTGGCACGGGCTTCTGGGGCACGAGCAATACCACTTTCCCTTCTGCGTCGTTTACTCCCAGCACGAGAACTTCTGAAATAAACTTTCCTATTTGCTTTGGCTTCAAATTCGTAATTGCCACAACTTCCATACCTACTAATTTTTCTGGGGAGTAAAGTTCGGTAATTTGAGCACTTGACTTCTTGATGCCTAATGGGCCGAAGTCTATCCACAGCTTAATTGCAGACTTCTTTGCTCCGATAAACCTTTCTGCTTTTATAACTTTACCTACCCTTATTTCAAATCTATCAAAAGTATTATTTTTACTCTGCATACTTTTCAAAATTTGTAAATTCTTTAATGATACCAACAATTACCTCTACTGCCTTTTCCATTGATAGAATTGGGATGTATTCAAATATACTGTGTGCATTGTGTCCGCCAGTAAAAATATTTGGAGTGGGTATACCCATAAACGATAATCTTGCACCATCTGTTCCTCCACGAATTGGTTCTACTTTGGGCTGAATTCCTACGCTTTTCATTACGCTAATTGGTATTCGTGCGACCTCGGGATATAGGTCTACAATTTCCTTCATGTTGTAGTAAGAGTCTTTTAATTCGTATCTTACTGTGGTTTTACCGTACTTTTTGTTAATGAACAATGCGTTTTCTTTTATACTACTTTTCATTGATTCAAATTCTTCTTTAAAGAAACTGCGTATTAATAATCTTATTTCTGCATAATCTACAGTGCCATTAAAGTTGTGGATGTGAAAAAATCCTTCGTATCCAGATGTAAATTCTGGGGATTTGTTGCACGGTAGTAAAGATAGCAGATCCATCCCTATTTTGATAGCGTTTTTCATTTTGTTTTTGGCGACTCCCGGGTGAATACTGGAACCCGTAATTTTGTATTGGGCTGTTGCTGCATTAAAATTTTCGTATTCAAAACTACCTATTGCTTCGCCGTCTATAGTGTATGCATAGTCTACATTGAACTTTTTGATGTTAAATTTATCCATTCCTCTACCAATTTCTTCGTCTGGGGTAAATGCGATCATAATATCTCCATGTTTTATCTCTGGGTGTGAAATTATATATTCAATCGCTGTAACAATTTCTGCTATTCCTGCTTTATCGTCTGCTCCTAATAGTGTGGTACCGTCAGTTACTATGATGTCCTGCCCTTTGTATGCCTGAATGCATGGGAATTCCTCCACTTTCAGTACGATGTGTTTCTTTTTGTTAAGGACGATGTCTTTCCCGTTATACTTTTCTATTATTGAGGGTTGTACATTTTCTCCAGGAGCATCCGGTGCAGTATCGAGGTGTGAGATAAAACCGATGGGTGGAGCGTCTTCTACATTTCCTGGTATTTTGCAGTACAGGTATCCGTGTTTATCTATCTCTGGCTTCAAGCCCAGTGTTTCTAATTCGTTAGCGATAATTCTGGCTAACTCTAACTCGTTTTTGTTGCTCGGCATATTTTTTTCGTCTTCGCTTGATTGGGTATTTATTTTTGCATATTTTATAAATCTCTTCACAAGATTTTTCATCTCTTTCTCCTTTTCCTTAGTTGTTCTTTTAACAAATTATATATGTGACTCTATAATTTTGAAAGTGATTTTCAAATTTTTAGTCAAAAGGTATAATGTAAATAAATTATAAATGGGGGATGATTTTATGACCAAGAGAAGATTGGTAGTTGTATCCATTTTGCTGACTTTTCTACTCAGCGCATTTGTTGGATGTTCTCCGAAAAAAGAGAGTAACTCTTCAGTGAATTCTAATCAAAATCATTCAGGTAGTAGTACACTTGCTGGTGTAAAATACTTTTCTGTGGGGAAGACATTCAGTATAAATGGGGGTCTGTTCAGGGTGGATAAAGTGGAGAAAGTTGACAGGATCAAGAGTAATTTTTCTGGCGGATACTACAGGCCAAAAAATGGAAAGTTTCTTGTTGTTTACTATACATTTAAGGGCAATGGACATTCTGGTGCTTTCAATACTGATTCAATCAGGATAAAAATAAATGGAAAGTTATTTGCTTCCTCATCTGATGTGGATGTTGCTACTGATTATGCTCACCAAAAAGGCGTGTCGCCGCTAAGTTTTGCTTTGTGGTCGAATAAAAGTTCAAAGAAGTTCCTTGATGTATACGATATTCCTGAAACTGAGACACTATCCATTTGTTGGCTTGGAGATAAAAATGGTAAAACAGTAGAGATTGCTGAGGTAAAAGTAGATAATCTGAAAAGTACAAGTCAGAGTGTTGCCTATCAGTATGCTTTTGCTAAAGAATGGTTACAGATTGCGCTGAAGAAAGCTCGCGTGTGGCACAACGATATCCGTATATATATGATTCAAGGAAGCAATGTTTCCGTTGCTGAGTCGGTGGATTTTGCAAATGGTAGATATAAGCCAGAGAAATTGAAGCTTGCGCCTACTGATGGCAGGGCGCTTTACTGGGAATATTATTTTATTTCTCCATCGGACAAAAATTATCTGTATATTGTTGAAATATCTGACGGTAAAGTGGTAAAAAGTAAAAAGTCCGGTATTGCTGCGTTATTTGTTTCACCTAAAGAAATGCTTTTGCCTTCTCAAATAAAACTTGACAGCAAAGATGCAGTAAACATTGCAATGAAGGTTTTTAACTCAAACAGTGCATTTAATAAAACAAACGGCCTTCTTATTAAGTATGTATTTAGCTATCCACTGGAGTTTAAAGGAAGTAATGGCAAACATATTCCTGTGTGGACTGTTGAGATGACGGCCTTTTCTAAGAATTACTTTAAGATTTATATTAATGCAAATACGGGAGAAGTCTTAAAAAAATATATTAAAGAAAGCTAAAGACGTATTTTTATTTTTGGCATTTAATTATATCATACAAATGTAAACAATAATTTATAGGAGGTATATATGGCTGAATTTCATATTAGATGTGAAAAAGAAGATATCGCTGAATACGTTATGCTGGTAGGCAATCCACAACGAGCGGAAAGGGTTTCTCACCTTTTGGAGAATGCAAAACTCGTCAATGAATACAGATTACTTTATGTTTATACAGGTACATACAAAGGAGAGCGGGTTACAATTGCAACTACTGGAATGGGTGCACCGTCTACTGCAATTGTGCTCGAAGAACTTATACATCTTGGAGGCAAAGTTTTTATACGTGTTGGTTCGGCGGGAGGTATTGACCCAAAATTAACTGTAGGAGATGTTGTAATTGCAACAGGAAGCGTGCGTGACGACGGTACAACTCCTGCTTATTTGCGCACTACTTTCCCTGCAGTAGCCGATTTTGATGTTCTTAAAACGATGGTGGAAGTTGGCAAGTCTATAAAGAAAGATGTTTCTTATGGGGTGGTTATCTCTGAAGACCCGTTCTATATACCGTATAGCAAAGAGGAAATGGAAAAATTTGCACAAAGCGGGGTTAAGGCAATAGAAATGGAAAGTGGCTGCGTGTTTATCGTTTCTCAGTTCAGGGGTGTTAAAGCAGGTGCTGTATTTGGTTTGGACGGAAACGTATATCTGAACAAAATAAAGCCAGCAGGAACTGAGGATATTTACAAAAAGGGAGAGGACATTGCGATAAAAATAGGGCTTGAGTCACTTTATACACTGTCAAAGGAAGGAATTAAATGATTATTAGAAAAGATGTATTGAATGCAATTAAAAAAGATACACCTATTGTTGCGCTGGAAAGTACAATTATCGCACACGGCATGCCGTATCCTAAGAATGTAGAAATCGCACTGGAAGTCGAGGAAGAAGTGCGGAAAGAGGGCGCTGTTCCTGCAACAATTGCCGTAATAAAAGGAGAAATAATAGTGGGTCTTACGAGAGAAGAAATTGAGTACATCGGCAAGACAAAAGGTGTTATGAAGCTTTCTACCAGAGAGATATCTTACTGTGTTGCTATGAAAAAGGATGGAGCAACTACTGTTTCAGCAACATCATATCTTGCAAAACTTGCTGGAATTTCAGTTTTTGCAACCGGTGGGATAGGCGGAGTTCATAGAGGTGCATCAGAAACATTTGACATTTCAAGAGATCTAGATGAACTTTCCCAGACAAATATTATAGTTGTTTCTGCGGGCGCAAAGTCTATTTTGGATCTTCCAAAGACACTTGAATATCTGGAAACAAAAGGTGTGCTTGTTGTAGGGTTTGGGACAGACGAGTTTCCTGCATTTTATACGAGAAAGTCCGGACTTACCGTTCCGAAAGTCCAATCTGAAATAGATATTGCGAGAATATATACTGAGAAAAATAAGATTGGTGTTAAAAGCGCGATACTTGTTGCAAACCCCATTCCTCAAGAATACGAAATTGAAAAGAGTATTGTTGATAAATGGATTGATCAGGCTGTTGAGGAAGCAGATGAAAGAGGTATCAAAGGAAAAGCGCTTACGCCATTTTTGCTTTCCAGAATAGTGGAGATTAGTGGTGGAAAGGCGCTGTCTGCAAATATTGAACTCGTAAAGAATAACGCTCATGTTGCTGCAAGAATTGCTAAGGCTATGCATTAGGGGATGGATTGGACCAGGCAATATTTTGACGAAGTTTATTTAAAGTATTTTCTGGAGAAGCAGAGCGAAGAGCTAACCGAGAAACAGGTAGATTTTATTGCCCGATTTTTTGGTAACAAATCTCGCCTGCTTGATGCTGGGTGCGGCATTGGCAGACACAGTATAAAATTAGGGGAGAAGGGGTTTGAGGTTCTTGGGGTTGATTCTTCTCCCCTTTACATTGAAATTGCCAGAAAAAAAGTTCAGGAAAGAAATTTAAACAATGTAAAGTGTGAAGTAGCAGATTTGAGAGATTTGCACTTCAAAAATACTTTTAACGGTGTTATTAGTATGTGGTCGTCGTTTGGCTATTTTGACGATAAAATAAACGAGAAAATTTTACATTCTTTCTTTACTGCATTGGTCAGTAAAGGAAAGCTTATCATTGATGTAGAAAATAGAGATTACATTTTAAAATACTTTATACGCGAGACATTTCGTGAAAAAGAAGGTATCTTTATAATGGAAAGGCGGAGATTCCATCCTTTAACATCTATTGTTACTACGCATAGGTATATAGTAGGTAAGGATATAAGGAAGGATTATATACGCCACATTAGGATATATTCAGCAACGGAGTTAATAAATCTATTTGAACGCGTGGGTTTTATTAATGTAAAAGTATTTGGAGATTACGACTCCTCTAAATTCTCCGAGCATTCAAAAAGAATTATTATAATCGGTGAAAGGTAAATAAATTTCTTTATTTTTTCTATTGACAGATGGGATAAATGGATTAAAATATAACCAGATTTGTAATATTATTGGAGGCATGCTAATGGAAGAAATTCTAAAGGTTACTGACTTATACTTGAAAAAAGGCAACAAAGAGATTATCAAAAATTTTAATATTACTGTGGAGCGAGGCTCAATCTCAGTCGTTTTGGGAGTAAACGGCGCAGGAAAGAGTTCACTTGCTTATGTACTGATGGGTCTTAGCGGATACAAACCTGATAACGGGAAGATATTCTTTAAGGGCATTGATATTACCGATAAGACTGTCACTGAACGAGCAAAACTCGGTATGACGCTTGCCTGGCAGACGCCTGCTTCTTTCGAAGGCTTAACTGTTAGAGATTACATTCAAATAGGTATGAAGAACAAATCTATTGCACTTGTAAAAGAGGCGCTCGAGAAGGTTGCACTTGATCCAATACTTTACCTTAACAGAACTGTGGACAAATCTTTGAGCGGTGGGGAAAGAAAACGCATTGAACTTGCTGCGGTTTATGCTATGCATCCAGAACTCGTTATTCTTGACGAACCGGATTCCGGGATTGATATTCTTTCACTCGAAAAAATTAAAAAACTTATCGTTGACTTTAAAGAAACTGGTTCTACTGTTTTGTTAATTACACATAGGGACGAAGTTGCAGAGATTGCAGATACTGCTTTCCTTATGTGCAGCGGCGAGATTATAAAACAGGGTTCCCCTGCAGAGATTTCCAATTTCTTTAAAGACGAATGTAACCATTGCGACCACAAGGGCGCACCTGAAAAAATAATCCAAGAAAATGTAAAATAATAGGAGGGATAGCGATGGCAACAAAAATTATTGACGAATATGCAGAAATGATGAAAGCATACGAACAGAGCGGAGGAAATGTTGGGGAATTTTCAAATCCCAATGTCCCTTCAATTGTGATAAGTGGAAATAAAGTATTGGGTAAAAATGAGGTGAAGGGTCTAATAATAGAGCCGACACCTACAAAAGATGGCGTAGATGTAAAAATTACAGTGAAGAAAGGCACGAAAATTTTGTACCCGATGGCTTTATGCTTCGGTGTTCTTCCCAAAGAGGGAGTGCAGGTAATAAATATGGAAGCCTATATAGAGGATGAGGCTGGCATGAATGCAGTATCCCATTGCGTATTCCCGAATGCAGAACACATAGTACACAAAATGAATTATAAGGTACATCTTGGAAACCATAGCTTTTTTAGATATAAAGAGATCCACTTTCACGGAGACAAAGGCGGTGTAGAAGTCGTTCCTTATACGGAAGGCGAGGTTGGAGAAAATTCCTACTTTGAATCTACCTTCACATTAAAGGAAGGCAGAGTTGGAAAACTCGACATCAAGTACGATGTTGATGTGAAAAAGGGTGGAAAGCTGGAACTTTACTCTAAGGTTTGGGCAAAAGGCAACGACGAAGTAAACATTGAAGAAAAAGGAAACTTAAAAGGTGAAGAAGCAAAAGCGCTTATCAAGAGTAGAGTAGTTTTACAGGATAACTCTCACAGCAAGGTTCTTTCAGTTGTAAATGCTTATGCACCTTATTCTCGTGGACATGTAGACTGCATGGAGGTCGTCCAGGATGATTCCGTTGCTGAGGCCGTGCCTGTTGTTGGTGTTTCTAACAGTCTTGCAAAGGTAACGCACGAAGCTGCAATTGGTTCTCTTGATTCAAAGGAAATTGAAACCCTTGAAGCGAGAGGGCTTACGGAAGAGGAAGCAATAAAAGCCGTTGTTAGTGGTTTGCTAAAGTAATATGCTCGTAACGACAACTGAAGGTTATGCACTTAAAGCATTAATTTATATAGCCCAAAAAGAAGATAAAAGGGCGACCATTAAAGAAATTTCTGAAGCAAATAGAATTTCCTTTCCTTACATATTAAGAATTTGCGCGAAGTTGCGTGCAAGTGGAATCTTAGAAAGTGTTAGAGGAAGGAAAGGCGGATATGTTTTAAAAAAGGACCCGGGTAATATAAGCCTTTACGATATAATCCAGGCTGTAGGGAGATCTACAGTCGAGATACGATGTGAATATGGAAAGCGTAAGGACCTGTCCTGTTACCAGGCAAATTGCATTTCTGAAATTGCGTGGGCTCTGGTAAAATTAAAGACTGACGAACTGTATAAAAATATAAAGTTAAAAGATTTAATACCTAATAGAAAGGAGATTAAAAATGCCGTTAACAAACACACAGGTTATTGATGTACTAAAAACTACATTTGTCCCCGGGCTTAAAAAGCAGTTGCTTTCAGTTGGTATGCTGAGGGAAGTAAAAGTACTCGTGGGGCGCGTTGAGGTATCTGTCACAATCCCGAAGATTTCCGAGGAGAATGTGAAAAAACTTAAAGAAGTTTTAACTAAACGCATAAAGGACCTTGGTGCAGATCAGGTGGAGATACACATCGATTTTAAGAAAGAGCAGCAAATTAAATATCCTATTGCAATAGGTTCGGGTAAAGGTGGCGTAGGAAAGTCTACTGTTTCAGCAAATCTTGCTATAGGGCTTGCGAATTTGGGGTATTCTGTTGGTATCCTGGATGCTGATGTTCACGGTCCTAATATTCCTATTATGTTTGGAGTGAACGATAGGCCTTACTTAAACGAAGATAAACAAATCATTCCTATTGAAAAGTATGGGGTAAAAATAATGTCACTTGGGTTTTTGCTCGAAGACCAATCAACTCCCGTTATCTGGAGAGGGCCTCTTGTTACGAAAGCAATCGAACAGTTGTATAATGATGTTGCATGGGGGAAACTGGATTATTTGTTAATTGATTTACCTCCTGGAACTGGAGATGCTGCACTTACTGTTACTCAGTCGTTACCGCTAAAATTTGGTATCGTCGTAACTACGCCACAAAAAGTTGCTGTAGCGGATGCAAGTAAGTCTCTTCGTATGTTTAAAGAAATGAAGATTCCCGTATTGGGTGTAATAGAAAATATGTCTTACTTTATTTGCCCTCACTGTGGCGCAAAGAGTGAGATATTTGGGCACGGTGGCGGAGAACAAATGAGTATGGAAAATGGCGCTCCGTTCCTTGGAAAAGTACCTCTTGAAATGAAAGTAAGAGAAGGCGGAGATAAGGGTGTTCCAGCTGCTGCAATGGAAGAAGAAACTGAAACGAAGAAAGTGTTTTTACAAATTGCTAAGAAAGTTGCTGAGTTAAGTTCAGAAAAATAACAGGAGGATAGGGATGAGAAAGGCAATAATCTGGATTTTGATCGTTGCTATTGTGCTTGGATTTGTTTATGTGGGTAACAATTTGTTTATCAGCAACTTGAATCCCGTTGATTTAACAGACTTCTTGCCTCAGTCTGGTGCTGTTGTAAAATTTAAAGACTATGCGAGTATAAGTAACTTTTTTAAGGACCTTTCTCGTCCTGTTTCTGATGTTGAAAATTATGGTAGTGGCTACTTGCTTTTAAAAAATAAAGTACCTGTTTTGTACGAAGTAACAAAAAGTTCGGATGTGTCAGCATTTGATTTAAGTATTAAGAATCTTAGAAAAAAAGGATTCAATACTAAAACTCTCTGGATAAAGGGTTTTCCGCTTATTTCTGCGTCTTCTGTTAATAAGTCTTTACACATCTCATTCTGGCGAAACTATAAAATGGTCAGTCCAAGCAAAGATTCTATTGAATATGCCTTAAACGGTATGCTTCAAGAAGAACCTCTTTTAAAAGGCGACTCTGATTTTATTACGCTCTGGGAAAATCGGATGGAAGATAATTTTTCGGGCGTGATTTTTCCACAAAGTAAGGATGTATTTGAAAGTAGTTTAAAAGTCCCTTTTCTTAAATTTGATTACCCGCTTTATTTTGGTTTTAATAACGGCACATTTTTGATTAAGTCGCACTCAAATATAGTTTCGGCAGAGTTAAATTTTGCTCCGTATGATTTTTCTTCTTCTCTGCTTTCTATTACGCTTCCACATACATCTGATATTAAAAAGTACTTATTAAATAGCGGACTTTCTTTTATCGTAGGGAATAAAGTTGGTATTCCTGTTGGCTCGTTAACCTTTTTGTCGTCCTATTTACCGGGTGAATTTGCTTTAATGAGCAAAGACGACTTCGTATTTATAGTGAAGTCCTCGCCTACCAATAATAGTATGTACACAAACGAACTCAAAACTCAGCTAAAGGATGTGGCTGAGAATAAAATGCTTTACAATGGCTTTCCTGTAATAAATTTTAGTGGCAGTAATGTAGATTTTTATGTACTTGAATTTCCTGATGAATTCATCGTAAGTACTAATAAAGATGTACTTTTAAAAATTGCAAGTAGGTCAGTTTCTACGATAAATAGCGAAAGTTTGAGTGCATTAATTACCGTTAATAAAAATTTTAACCATATTGTAGACCTGTACAACTTAAATGTTAATAAACTTGTGTTACCTTTTCAAGATACTAGGTGTACTGCTGAGATTTTTACAAATAACGGTGAAAGAGAAATCGTTATGCGCTTGAAAAAATAACTCCATTAATTATTTTTCAAATAATTCTTCAGAGATCTTATCAGTAATTGCCCGGAATTCTTTAAATTTGATTTTTATAATGGAATACAACTTTTTATACTGTTCGATTCCTTTGTTTGTTATGTGATAGACGAACCGTGGGTGTGTTCCTTTTGTAATCCACTTTCCTTCTATTAGTTTGTCTTCTTTCATTTCTCTAAGCAGAGGGTAAATTACACCGGGGTTTGGTATCCAACAACTCTCTGTTCTTTCTGAGATTTCGTTAATTATCTCCTGTCCAAAATAATCTTTCTTTTGTAATAAGTACAGTATGTAAAATGACAAAAATCCCGTAGTTGTAAACATCGAGGAGATAAATACATTGTAATCCGGACTTTCTAATAGCTTCTCAATGTGGAGCTTTTTAAAAAGGAATATTTCCTTTGCTATGTTTATATCTCCTGATTTAATCTTTTGATTAATTTTTTCTAAAATCTTCTTTAATTCTTTGTTCTCTTCCATATCTTATTCTCCTTTGTTTATTTTTAGCATATTATTGTATTTAGTCAAGTTATTTACTTTTAATGCTATTATATACGCAATAATGGCTTTTACGAGGTCAATTCCTATAAATGGAAAGACACCAATCATAATAGCCTTCTTAGGGGATTTGAGGAATATATTTAATATGGTTGCGCCGGATGCATATATTATACATATTGGTAAAAGCACGGACCACGCGAAGTTTGTCGTCTTATTTTTTATGGTTATGCACTTACCTGCGCAGAGTGCGGCTATAGGAAATGCAAGAAGGTATCCTCCAACAGGAGTGAAAAATACAGTTGCACCTCCTGCAAAATTTGCAAACACTGGCAGGCCTATTGCCCCGAGTGAAAGATATGCAACCTGCGTCCAGAAGCCGTATTTAGGCCCGAGTATAAAACCAGAAAGCAATACAAAAAATAGTTGCAGCGTAATTGGTATGTTCCCAATTGGAATAGAAATCCATGCGCCTATAACGGTGAGTGCAACAAATGCACCTCCAAGTATTACCTTTTTTAAGTTTTTGCTTACTTTCATCGAGTAATTTTAGCAAAAATATTAGGCTTTTCAAAGCAAAAGTAAATTGAATTTTTGTGTAATGGTTATATAATAAATTCCGTAGTAAATAAAAATTTTTTAAGGAGGTAAGTATGGATAAATTTGATGTAATCTTTCTATTGGGCAGGCCGGCTGCGGGGAAGTCTGAGATAATTGATTTTTTATTGAAGTTAAGCGATGAAGAAAGAAAAAAAGAATTCTACATGGGTAAAATTGACGAGATTGACGATTTTCCAATGCTCTGGACCTGGTATGAAGAGGACGATATTCTGGCCAATAAGCTGCATAAACCGAGGCTGCATACCACGGATGACGGTTACTTTAAATATCAGTACCTATGGGATTTACTTATAGAAAGAATATCACTGGAATTCGAAAAGCATAAAAGAGACATTCCGAACTATTTGAAGGAATATACTGCTCTGGTAGAATTCTCGCGAGGGAAAGAACACGGTGGATATAGAGAAGCTTTTCAGCATGTATCCGAAGAACTTTTGAAGAGAGGTTCAATTCTCTACATAAATGTTTCTTTTGAAGAGTCTTTAAGAAAGAATAGGAAAAGATTTGATCCATCGCGCCCTGACAGTATACTTCATCATTCTTTAAGTGACGAGAAACTCACTAAACTTTACAAAGAAATTGACTGGGATGAGTTTAAGGGAAATGATCCTGAATTTATTACTATCAAAGGCATTAAGGTGCCGTATGTAGTATTTGAAAACGAAGACGATGTAACTACAAATGACGGTGAACCGTTAAGGAGAAGATTGAAAGAAAATATAGATAAATTAAAACGGATTGCTGAAAAAAGGTAATTTAGTTTAAGGAGGAGCGTTTTTCCCGCTCCTCCTTAATTATCTCTAATATTTCTTTGACAGTTTCGTCTAAGTCATCGTTTACTACGATGTAATCGTAGAAAACTCTTTCGTCGATTTCCTCTTCTGCTCGTTTCAATCTTAATTCTTTTTCTTCTTCTGTTTCTGTGCCTCTTCCAGACAACCTTTCTTTTAATACCTCCATGTCCGGGGGAAGTAAAAATATGAGCAGTGCGTCTGGATAATTGCTTTTTATCTTCTTTGCACCCTGCACATCTATTTGGAGTACTACATCTTTTCCGTTCCTGATGCCGTTTTCTATTTCCTCTTTTGGTGTTCCATAATAATTTCCGTGAACAAAAGCAAATTCCACGAGTTCCTTATTTCTTACCTTCTCAAAGAATTTCTCAGGAGTAAGGAAAAAGTAGTCTTTGCCGTCCATCTCACCCTGTCTCGGTTTTCTCGTAGTACAGGTAACAACTCTGGTTAATTTAGGATCTAATTTTAGCATTTTTTCAATAACGGTACCTTTTCCAACTCCTGAAGGGCCTGAAATTACTACTATCATTTTTCTCCAATTTTTTCTTTAAGTATTTCAAGTGCTTTTTCTAATTGCAAGTCGTCTTTAGAGTTTTTTGGATTTTTAACTACTATATCAGGTGTAATTCCTATTTTATTAATTTTATGCTTCTTTGCCGTTAAGTATTCCTCGACGGTAAGTTTTAGCGTATAGCCTTTTGAAAGATTGAAAATTTGTTGAATAACTCCTTTTCCAAATGTTTTCTCTCCGACAACTGTTCCTACTTTATAGTCTTTTATTGCGCCGGTAAGGATTTCTGCTGCACTTGCCGTACCGTTGTTAACGAGAACTACGAGAGGCAGTGGAAATTTTGTTCCTGTAATATTTAATGGTTTTTCTTCGCCGTCCCTTCCTTTTGTCCACAGAAGTGGGCCAGAGGGTACGAACATCGATGCTACTCCACTGCATTCTGAAAGCAAGCCGCCCGGATCATTTCTCAAATCAAGTATTAGGCCTTTTATTTTCTTTTTTCTCATTTGTTCAAGGGCTTTTTTTACCTGGTAAGCTACTCCTTTTGAGAACATGTTGATTTTTAAGTATCCTATGCTTCCTTTATTAAAGTACGAGGTTTTAATTAAAGGAATGTGAATCTCCTCGCGTTTTATGTTTACTGTGAATGTTTTGCCGTTCCGTTTTACTAAGAGTTTTATACTTGTTCCTACAGGACCTTTAACGAGATTGGAAACATCTTCGAGAGAGAGCCCTTTTAGAGATTTTCCTCCTGCTTCTACTATAAGGTCACCTGATTTTAGCCCACTTTTTTCAGCTGGAGTGTTAGGAAATACCGATATAATCATAGGAAGTTCTTCTTTTTTATTCTCCGTTATAACTACGCCTATCCCTGCGTATTTACCGTTAACTTCTTCCTGAAATTCCTTTGTTTGTGCTGGAGGAAAGAATACTGAATAAGGATCGTCCAGAGAATTTACCATTCCTGCAATGAGTGAGTCTTCTTTTACCGGTTTGTAGTAATATTCTTCTATGAGTTCTGCTGTACGGTTTAATAAAGTGTGGTTTTTTGTAAGAGCTTTTGGAAATACATCGGGTGGTTGCAAGTAACTTCCGATTACGCTCGGAGGGTATTTAATCCCCAGGTAGTATCCACCCGTAAAAACAATTAGTACAATCAGTATCCAGATTATAGTCTTGCCCGATTTATTCATTCCGACTTTCTCCTCATAGGTCGTTGAATGTGATTATGTGTTTATCTTCTTCAGATAAGAGCTTTTCCATTTTTTCCTTTTTACTTTCAAACCCTTCTCGTCCCATTATGCCATAGGTAAATGCTTTGCCAAGCTCTACTGCGGGTTGGTCAATTGGGTTAATTTTTAACATCTCTCCCAGTAGAATAGTGGCGTACTCAAACATATATATAAGTTTTCCGATTTCTTCTTCTCTTATTTTTGGTATAGTAATTTTAATGAACGGACGATTGTTTTCCTTTAGTGCTGCGCAGGTTCCAGTGAATTCTGCTTTTATTAGTTCTGAATAATTTTTATCCTTCAGGTAAGCAATTTCAGGCTCATTTATTGCATTTCCATTTATTTTAGCGTCAGCCTGATATTCTTCGGGAGCAACCATTATAAGCAGTTTGTCGAACGGTCCTTCTAAAAATAATTGCAAAATAGAATGTTGATCAGATGTTCCTCTTACGGAGGTTGGCGTAATACCTGTATAAACGGCATTCCCATCTCTATCGTATTTTTTTCCAATGCTTTCAGATAAAAGCTGCCTGTACCATTGCCCAAGGTAGCTAAATCCATCGGAATATGTGAATAAAGCATTTATATTGATTCCTTTTGTTTTGAACATCAGATACTGAATAATGGGAAGAAGAGTTGCTGAGCATTCCATAGGATTTTTGTTTAGTATGTTAACACGCATTAACTCAGCGCCTCTAAGCAACACTGGGACATCTATTCCTCCCACAGCTGCTGAAAGTAGTCCTACGGGGCTTAGTACGGAATACCTCCCACCTACATTTTGAGGAATGTCAAAAGTCTTAATTTTGAGTTTACTTGAAAGTTTTCTTAAAAGCCCTTTTTCTGGATCGGTAGTAAAAATAACATGTTCTTTCCAATCGAGTCCGGATTTTGCCAATTTATCTGTAATAAACAAAAAATTTTCCATAGTTTCGGCGGTACTTCCCGATTTTGTGATAATGTTAAATACCGTCTTTTTTAGGTCTAAGTGCTTTAGAAGCGAGACTGAGGAGACAGGATCTACATTGTCCATAAAGTAGATGCGAGGAGTGTTAGTATCGTTATAGTAAATACCATTAAATGTGTAATGCAGTAATTGATTGCCGAGTGAGGAGCCGCCCATACCTACGACTACGAAATTTTCAAATTTAGATTTTATTTCGTCCGCAGTGTTGTTTATTTCGGTTGCTTTTAAAGACATAAGGAATGGAAGCTTCAATGCAAAGTAGTCGGAAGATAATTTTTCGTTTATTCTTTCTTTTGCACTGTTAACGAGTTCTACTGCTTTTTTAACTTCTTCTATTGTAATACCACTATCCCCTATATTTTCCTTGAGGATGTTTGTATAGTCAAACTTCATTTTAGTTCACCTCCTTGTAGTATAAAATTGAGGATTTCTTCCCCTTTGCTTGCAAGTTTTGCAAGTTTTTCTTCACTGTTAGATTCACAGTATACCCTTATTTTAGGCTCTGTTCCGGAAAATCTAAATAGAATCCAACTCCCGTCTGTATAAACGATTTTTGTTCCGTCTATTGTAATTATCTTTTCTACATCGTCGTTTTTTTCTAACTTACTTACTTTTTCCTTTAATTCGTTCTCTACTTTCTTTCTGTCACCTTTATAAGAAAAGTCTATGCGTGTAGAAACGGTTTTACCGAACTCTGCCTCTAATTCTTCAAAGAGTTGTTTTAGTGTCTTATTTCTTTTTGATACGACTTCTAATACCAGTAGATCTACAAAAATTCCGTCTTTATCTGCAATCCATCCTTTTATCGTGGCACCTCCGCTTTCTTCTCCACCGAATATAGCTTCTCCTTTTGTTATTGCGTTTCCAATGTACTTAAATCCTACGGGTGTTTCGATGCTTTCAAATCCAAAGGAGTGTGCAATTCTGTCTAAAAGATGGGTCGTTGCGACGGTCCTTACAACATTACCCTTCATTTTTCTCTCTGTGAGAAGGTAGTAGTATAGTATGGGAAGTACCATATTAGGAGAAATAAATGCCCCGTCACTGTCTACTACTCCAAACCTATCCGCGTCGCCGTCTGTTGCAAGTCCTAAGTGGGATTTTGATTTAATAACTTTCTTCGTTAATGGGACGAGGTTTTTTCCCGTGGGTTCTGGATGTAATCCTCCAAATAGAGTGTCTCTTTTTCCATGTATCAGGGTACAATTTGTTATCCTTCTCAAGATTTTAGGCATATACTTTCTGCCAGTTGCGAAGAATGGATCGTACACAACTTTCTTTTTAGCTTTAGAAATGCTATCTATATCTATTATTTTTTGAAGAGCTTTTATATATTTCCTCTCAATGAATGGCGTAATAATTTCTTTATTGACTGCATCCTCAAATGGTATCTGCTTGATTTCAACGGGTCTTTCAAAAAACTTGTTTATTTTATTTTCTATATCAGTGGTCTCTTCTGGAAGCGCAGGACCGCCATTTTTTGCCGAGAATTTAATTCCGTTATAGAACGGATCGTTATGTGATGCGGTAATGTTTATTGCACCGTCTGTCTTATATTCTGTTGTCAGAAATGCAATTACTGGAGTAGGGATGTCCGTTTTAGAGAAATAACTTTTAATGCCGTATCCAGCAAGTACTTCTGCTGAAAGCTTTGCAAATTCTTCGGATAAAAACCTCGTATCGTAACCAATAATTACAGATTTTCCGTTGCTTTCCAATAGATGTTGAGCAATTGCATAACTTGCTACCTTTACATTGTCAAAAGTAAAGTCTTTTGCGATAATCCCTCTCCATCCGGATGTTCCGAAATGGATTTTCATTGTGCCGTCACCTCTTTTTTAATTTTTTCAAAAATTTCCATGTACTTATGCGCAGAACGATTCCACGAAAAATCACACTGCATTCCTACTCTTTGTATGTTCTCGTATACGGGTTTATTTTCGTAAATTTTATTTGCATATAAAAGTGTGTTATAAAGTGCGTTTGAGGAGTATTCGTCGAACGACAAACCATTTCCACAGTGTGTGTATTCGTTGTAATTGTCAATTGTGTCTTTTAGGCCGCCCGTTTCTCGAACAATTGGAACTGCCCCGTACTTCAAGGCAATCAGTTGCCCGAGTCCGCAAGGTTCGTAGCGAGACGGCATCATAAAGTAATCACTCGCCGCATAAATTTTATGTGCCAGAGTGTTATCAAACTTTATGAGTGCTTTTATTTTACCTACAAATTTTTGTTCCAACGAGATGAGTGCATCTTCAATCTGTTTTTCACCAGTTCCCAATATTACGACCCTTACATCTTCTTTTAAGAAATTGTCTAGTGCCTCAGCTAAAATATCTACGCCTTTCTGTCCTGCAAGTCTGCTTACCATCCCAAACAGTGGTTTATTTGCAGTATCAAGCCCAATTTCTTTTGACAGTTCCTGTTTGTTTATTGACTTTCCGTATAGATTTGTTTCTGAGTAATTTTCAAATATTAGCGTGTCTGTCGATGGGTTCCATACTGAGTAGTCAATTCCATTTAAAATTCCTACGAGTCGGTCCGTCCTTGCTCTCAGTATGCCGTCCATCCCTACGCCGTATTCTGGTGTCTGTATTTCTTTTGCATAAGTCGGGCTTACAGTACTGAGATAGGTAGAATAAACTATGCCTGATTTTAAAAAACTTACATTTCCGTAAAATTCTAATCCCTCCATCGTGAAGTACTTTCTGTTGATGTGGAGTATGTCGAGTATGCCCTGTTCGAAATTACCCTGATAGCCTAAGTTGTGGATTGTAAACAAAGTTCCTATTTTTAAACCTTTGTCTTTTATAAATAATGGTACGAGTCCGCTTTGCCAGTCGTTTACATGCAGGACATCTACCTTAAGGCCGAGTTTTTTTATTGCTTCCAGTACCGCAATGTCAAAAAAACCAAATCGTTCTGCATTGTCAGGATAATCACCTTCTTTTGTGCCGTACAAATTATCGCGCCCAAAGTAGTAATCCTGTTCTATAAAAATGACAGTACCGTTTTCAGTTTTTTGTATGAGGATGTTACCTTTAATGTCTTTGCTTCCTATTTTTACAGAGATCTCTGTGGCCTTTTCTGGATTATTTACATTGTTTATAGTTTTGTAGTATGGGAGGAACAAATATACATTATTTCCCATTTTACCGAATACATTGAATAAGGTGCCTGTAACGTCTGCTAGTCCTCCTGTTTTTGCGTATGGAACTGCTTCGCTTGCTACGATTCCTATGTTCATTTTTCTAACTCCTCTCCTGCTTTACGCAAGAATTCGGCTGCCCTTTCTGGAGGCATAGGATTAATGTACAACCCTGTCCCCCATTCAAAACCTGCAGTGTGAGTAAGCCTCGGGACGATTTCAATGTGCCAGTGATAATGAGGCAAATGCAAATTGTTCAGAGGAGCAGAATGTATGTAAAAGTTGTATGGGACATTTGGCACAGCCTTATTTAACATCCTTAAAGACCTTTGCAGCGCATCTGCAAGATATGGAATTTGCCCCCGTTTAATATCTGCGTAGTCGGAACTGTGTTGCTTTGGAAGTATCCACATTTCAAACGGTACAATTGAGGCAAATGGTACGAACACGACAAATTCTTCGTTTTCTATTACGAGGCGTTTTTTATCTCCTACTTCCTGTGCGATCATGTCGCAGTATACACACCTCTCCTTGTAGTCGTAGTATCTCTGTGCGCCTGCTAGTTCTTCTTTTGCCAACTTTGGGATTACGGGTGTTGCAATAAGCTGTGAATGTGGATGTGAAAGGGAAGCACCTGCTTTTTTGCCCTTATTCTTAAATATAATTATATATTTAAAGCGTATGTCTTTTCTTAGGTCAAGGCACCTATCTCTGAATGCCCACAAGATGTCTTCTACATGCTTGAGGGGGAGTGTCTCCAGACTATCAAAGTGATTTGGAGATTCAATAATTACTTCGTGTGCGCCTATGCCGTTCATCATGTCGTACATTCCTACACCACGCCTATTTAGGTCACCTTCTACTCTTAGTGCAGGAAATTTATTTGGAATTACTCTTACATTCCACCCAGGTGTATTGGGTTGTGTACCTGGTTTTCTGTATGCTAATATTTCAGGTGGTGTTCTATCTTCGTGTCCTTCACAAAACGGACACTTTGCTGTAACATCCTTAGACTCTACCTCTTCCTCTTCTTTAAAGTCACTCGGACGCATTGCTCTTTCTACTGCTATAATTACCCAACGGCCGGTAACGGGATCTTTCCTTAATTCTGGCATTTAATAACCTCCTATAATTTTAATTCTATGAATAGTTTTCTGTCTTTTATTATACTCCATTTCTTGCTAAAAATAAATGTTAGGCCCTGAAAAGTTTTTTCAAAACCACTTTCTGATTGTGATACCGTGTAAATTGGAAAACTCCACATAGTCATCTTTTCTGAAAAAGTAAGAGTTACTTGCTTTCTCTGGATAAAGTCTTCTATTTTAAATTCGAAATCCGTTATGTTTATAAAGTCTTTATAATCAGTGCCGTTAATCTTCATCCCGTCCTTAAAGAGCATAAAGTTAAACTCTATACCTTGAAAAAGGAACACTTCTACATCCGTGCTTATGTGATATTTGGCATTAATCTTTTTTTCGTTTTTATTAATAAGAAACATTTTCTCAAGAAGTAATTCTTCCCAATTCTCACCGTGCCACACATGTCCATTTCGTAGAAAATTTACGGATATTTCGTTATCCTCCTTTTTAACTATAGACTTGAATTTTTCTATAACGAAGTCACCTTGTTCTCCAAAATTCATCGAGTAAACCTTCTGGGCAGTGGTGTCCTCCCTAAAAAAGTGGTCAATAAACGATGTTCGTCTATACCAATCGTATATTAGAAATTTATCCAGATCATTTTCTTTTAATTTAGCTATTTCGTGAATTGTTTTTACTGAAGAATCGTCGTTATCAGTGGATTTTTTTTGATTTATTTCTTTTATTTTGTCGTGGTAGGGTTCTTTTCTTCTCGTGAGAACATTTAACAAGTTAATGTCGCTTTCTTTATCGTCTAATTCGTACAAGCTTCCGCCTTTTTCTGAAAAGAATGCACTCAGTGTGGGAGTTTCTACAATTACCTCCTCAGTTCCGTCGAGATTTAAATCTGTTTTATTTACAGAAAAACTATTACTATCTAACTCTTTTTCTGCTTTAATCAAATTCTGATATATTCCTATCCTCAGGTGTGGAAGATATAGACCCCCAAAGACTCCGTGCCAATAGGCATCGTTTGCTTCGCTTTTAAGCAACGCATTCGGAATTTCTCTTCCTGTATCTGAAACTTTTCTACTAATGTAAATCGAATGCTTGTTCATATCGTTTGACTCTGGATATTTAAGCAAAAAGTTCCTGAAGTTTCCTTTGGACCATTCCATCATTTCCTCATAAGAAGATTCTTTAAGGTAAACACGCTTTTTAGGTGGATGCTTTTTGACAAATTCCATTGGCAATATCATGTGAAGCCAGCCTTTGTTTGCTTTTAATTCTTCAGTAAATTTTTTAAGCCATCCCTCTTTGTAAACATACTTGTATGTACCGGGCCATACGCCAAATTTTTCTCCGTCATCTCCAAGTAATACCATTGATTCTGGATTTTTGTTGTGAATACTTTTTAAATAGTCAAATACAACATTTGTGTTCTTAAAAGGTATAAGATATCTTAACTTTTTGCTTATTGGAAAGAGTTTTAGCTCCATGCCTTCATTTTCCGTAATAAAGTATCCGTTAAGTTCGTCCTCCTTGACACCTTCTCTTAAAAAGTGTGTATCGTCTATGAATGTATATTTAATGTGGTTTTTGCTTAGAATGCTTGCTATTTGCTGTTCCCACACTCTTTCTGCGAGCCAGAACCCACGGGGCCGAACCCTAAACAAGCGTTCTATGTAATCGTTCATTCTTTTTATTTGTTCGTCTCGGTCTTTTTCAGGTAGCAATATTAAGATTGGTTCGTACATTCCTCCTGTTATTATTTCACATCTATTCGTTCCTACGAGATAACGCAGTTTTTCTATGAGATCTGGATGTTTTTTTTCGATGTACTGCAATAAATAACCAGAAAAGTGTATGGCAAATCTAAACTCGCTTGTATCTAAGATTTCGTCTATAAATGGCTTGTAGGCGTGCTTGTATGCATCCTCTAAAATGTAACTAAAGTTCCCAACGGGTTGATGGTTGTGGACTACAAATATAAGGTTCATTTTACCTCCTTAATGGGATAATGTAAGTATTCGGGAATGGGTTGATTTGCAACTTCATACGCTTTTATGAGATGGGATCTGAACAGAGTGTCAAAACTCATGTCTACTTCTTTTTTGTGGAAATCACTGTACCACCAGAACCAATCGCTTCCTTCTGCGATGTATATCTCTTCGATAGCCTCTTTGCTGTTTTGTAGTGTCTCTCTTGCTTCTGTTAAGTATGTCCAGGCAATGTTGCTTTCCTTGTGCCCTATCCAGGTATCAAAATATCCATTAATCCAGGAACCCGGGATAATGTGGCTTAATTTATGGGTAGACTCTATTTCGCTTCCAAGGGCAGAAATGTCTTCTATTTTTTTGAACCATTCATTAAGAAAGTCAATACCGCTGTTTGGATAGTATTCCCATGGATTTTCTCCATCCAGAATCACTACTTCTGTCCTGTTTTTTGATTGAACTTCATTGTAAAAATCGTCGGCAGCGGCTCCGGGATCCATTTTGTTGTAAACGAATCCGATTTTGTCGGACAGGTTGTGGTTCCGGAAGAATATTCTGGTATTTTGGAAATTCCAGATAAGAGATTCTAAATTATCATTTTCAATACTTCTTTTTAGTACTTGCTCGTCTGTTCCAATCCACTTAATTCCGGACTCACTTATTATTTTTATTGCTTCTTCTGAAATGCTTCCCTCTGACGGCCACATACCCTGGGGTATCTTTCCAAATGCATTTATAAAGGTCTTAATTGAACGCTCTATTTGTTCTTTTGCATCTTCAGGATGTTTGAATGTACCTTCAGGAATTATAGTGTCATTTTTGCTTTCTTTTGCGCTTTCTGTGTTTATTAATAGCGGAAGGATAGGATGGTAAAACGGTGTTATGGTAAGTTCAATCTGTCCTTTTTCATAAAGACTTTTATACAGATTTAATATAGATTTTATAACCTCTTTTTCTATTTTGCGTAGCGTACTTTTGTCTGTTTCACTATAGTACCTTCCTTTTTTTATCATTTCGGGTATCCCGGGAATAAGGGGCGAGAAAGCGGATAAAGAGAAAAGGAATTGCGCATCACGAATGTCTTGCAAACTGAATCTTTCGTTGCATTTTTTCTTTTCTATAAGTTCGTTGTATCTTCTGGATTCTTTCCAGATCCCGGGTATTAAAAAGTGCTCTAAAATGAAGGTTTTTTCGCTTTCCGTAAGATCTTCCGTGTTTTTTGTTTCTAATATTTCATAATAATCGTTAAAATTATCGTTCTGATAAGTAATTATTTGTTTTAATAGAATACCAGAGAAGTTAATATTTATTTTTGTTTGGTATTTTGAGAGGATTTTTGCGACATTATAGTAACTTTTGGTAATGTTTCTTCTAACCCATGGAAGGTATTGCAATTTAGGAATTGGATTAAAATAATCTGGTTGGTGCATGTGTAACCAGATTATTACTTTTTGGTTTTTCATTTTTGAACTCCTTTACAATTTTTAATTTTTGCAAACTTGACTATATTTTATATAAAAGTATAATTTTAAAAAATCTTACAATAATTTGGACAAAGGAGCGTGACATGGCTGATGTAATTTTAAAGAATGTTACAAAGAAGTTTGGAAATGTTATAGCTGTAAATAATTCTAACCTCCATGTATTAGACGGTGAGTTTCTCGTATTATTAGGTCCATCAGGATGCGGAAAAACCACGACATTAAGGCTAATAGCAGGGCTGGAAGAGCCTACAAGCGGTGAGATATACATTGGTGATAAGCTAGTAAACGATGTACCACCAAAAGATCGTAATATCGCTATGGTTTTTCAGAATTACGCTCTTTACCCGCACATGAATGTTTATCAGAACATCTCTTTTGGTTTAAGGCTCAGAAAGTTTCCAAAAGACGAAATTGATAGAAGAGTAAAACAGGCTGCAGCAATGCTTGGCCTTGAAAACTTGCTTGATAGAAAACCTAAGGAGCTTTCTGGCGGTCAAAGGCAAAGGGTTGCACTTGCAAGAGCGATAGTCCGTGACCCTCAAGTTTACTTAATGGATGAACCTTTATCCAACCTTGATGCAAAGTTAAGAGTTCAGACGCGAGGGGAATTAATCAAACTTCACAAAAGGCTTGGCGTTACTACAATTTATGTTACACATGACCAGGTAGAAGCAATGACACTTGGGGACAGAATTGTGGTTATGAATAAAGGTGTTATCCAGCAGGTTGGTAAGCCAAAAGAGGTTTACGATAACCCTGTAAACAAGTTTGTTGCCGGATTTGTTGGAACGCCTCCTATGAACTTCATAGATGTTAAAATTTCAAAGGAAGGTAACGATTACTTTGCAACTTCAGAACACTTTAAGATCAAGTTGCTTCCTGAGCAGGGTAAAAAACTTGAAGAGGTAGGCTACATAGGTAAGGATATGATAATGGGCATAAGGCCGAAAGATTTCTATGATGAACCTGAAATTGGTCAGACTGGAAAAGAAAGAATGGAGCCCATTACCATTACGGTGGACTTCATAGAAATGATGGGTTCTGAAACATTTATTCACTTTAAACTTGGAGATAGCGTTTCGGTTGCAAGAGTGAGTGCAGCAAGAGATTATTCAATTGGAGATAATGTAAAACTTTACATAGATATTAGATATATTCACCTCTTTGATAAGGAGACTGAAAAGACGGTTATTTAATGCAAATTGGCATTTGTACTGTAAGGCTTGGAATACCTGACACTTTCTCCCTAAAGGATAAACGCCAGGTATGTTCAAGCCTTTTTTTAAAAATAAGACAGAATTTTAATGTTGCCGTAGCCGAGGTTGAGGACCAGGATTCGTTTCGTAAGTCTACGGTAGTGATTGTATCTGTAAATACACATACAAAGGACTTGAATAGAACTCTCTCTAAAGTCATAGAATTTATTGAGAAGGACTTTCGTGTCTTAATAGAAAATTATTCTATTGAAATTATTTAAGGCAGCGAGATCTCGCTGCCTTTTGGTATTTTTTGATTGGCCTATAAGTTTTTATTCAGGATCTACAGGTTCCAGTTTCTTTTCTTTAGACTTTCTTATTGCTTCTAATACACGCTCAGGTGTGTACGGTGAGCGATGTAATCTAATTCCAAGCGCATCGTGTAGTGCGTTTCCAATTGCAGGAATTGGGCCATTGATGTTAATCTCTGCAACGGATTTTGCTCCATAGGGGCCTGTAGGTTCGTATGTTTCTGCAAGAATTACTTTAATTTCTGGTAAGTCTCTCGTCGAAGGAATCTTATAGTCCATAAAGTTTGGATTTGTCATTCTACCAGATGGAGTAAAGTGATATTCTTCTGTAAGTGCATAACCGATGCCATTAACCAGAGCACCGATAATTTGCCCTTTTACGAGATTTGGATTTATTGGAACTCCGCAATCTACTGCAGCCACATACTTTATTGGCTTAATCTCACCTGTTTCTTCGTCTACTTCTATTTCAACGAAGTGTACTGCAAATGGAGGAGGGGAATAAGGAGAAACAAAAGATCCAGTCGCACCTATTTGATGCTGGTTCTTCACATATAAAGTATCATATGCAATTTCAGACAGTGTAATGCTCTTTCCACTCTTTGGGCTGATAACTTTACCATTTTCTAAGATGTAATCTTTTGAGTCAGGTTCCCCAAACTTTTCTCTTGCAACTTCGAGAATTTGTTCTCTTACTTTAAGTGCAGCTTTTAGTACTGCTCCGCCAGAAACAAAGGTACCGCTCGATGCGTATGCACCTACATCAAATGGGGTAAGATCTGTGTCTGAAGCGTATACGATTACCTGTTCTGGTTTTATACCCAGTGTTTCTGCAACTATTTGTGCTGCTACTGTGTCGAGTCCCGTTCCGATGTCCGTTCCGCCGTATAACAGGTTAAAGGAGCCGTCTTCGTTCATTTTTAAAGTTGCTGCACCCATGTCTATTAATGGTATTCCAGAGCCCTGCATGTGCATCGACATACCTACTCCACGCACTTTGCTTCCGTTTCTTTTTGGCCTTCCGTATTTCTCGAACCAGCCTATTTCTTTTGCACCCTTTTCCAATAACTCGTCAAGTGCACAACTCTGAATGTATTGTGTTACACCTTCCCTGCCTTCACCAAGTGCTCTAAATATAGGTGAGGTCTCTCCTGCTTTTATGTGGTTTTTCTTTCTTAGTTCCCAGGGATCCATTCCGAGTTTCTCAGCTACCATGTCGATTGCCTGCTCAAGTGCTGCATATCCCTGTGTTGCACCGTATCCTCTATAAGCGCCTGCCACCGGCATATTTGTGTATACGATATCGGAAATGAACTCTACATTTTCTGCCTTATTATACAATGGAAGCGTTTTCGAGCCAGCATTTGACGCAACTGTAAGTCCATGGGTTCCGTATGCACCTGTGTTGCTCAAGGCGTACAAACTGATTGCGTGCAGCATGCCGTCTTTTTTTGCCCCAATTTTTACCTTTACTTTAAATGGATGACGGGTTCTTGCTGAAATAAATTCTTCTTCTCTTGTGTAGAGAATTCTTGCAGGCCTGCCTGTTTTAAGTGTTACAAAGGAGCAGATTTCCTCAAGAATAATTTCCTGTTTTGTGCCAAATCCACCACCGATGCGTGGCTTAATTACGCGTATTTTTTGCACTGGAATTTGTAATGCCTGTGCCACAATTCTTCTTACATGGAATGGTACCTGCGTGGATGTACGAATTACGAGCCTTCCATATTCGTCAAGATAGGTAATTGTTACATGGGGCTCAATTGGTGTGTGTTGTGCATACTGCGTTTCAAATGTTTCCTCTACGACTACATCAGATTCTTTAAATCCCTTCTCTATGTCGCCTACTCTGATGTCTATGTGTGCTGCAAGATTCTTTTTTGGATCGTATGCGCCCGTTATCCATGGTTCATCGTGGATTATAGGTGCACCCTCTTTCATTGATTCCTCGGGATCTAAAATTGCAGGAAGCACTTTATATTTAACCTTGATAAGTTTTAGAGCTTCTGTAGCCTGTTCTTCTGTCTCTGCCGCAACGGCTGCTACTCTGTCCCCTACGAATTTTACTTTCTCGTTAAACATCCAGGTGTCGTAGGGGGACGGTTCTGGCCATCCCTGTCCTGCCGTCGTGTGTGGTATATGTGGTGTATTTTTATAAGTCAATACCATTTTAACCCCAGGGTATTTTTCTGCTTCGCTTGTATCTATATCTTCTATGATTGCATGTGCGTGGGGGGAATATAAAAGTTTGATCTGCAGCGTGTTGGGAAAACTTACATCGTCCACAAACATTGGTTGTCCTGTTGCAAGGGACAATGCGTCAATCTTCTTGGTGTCTTTGCCAATGCTTTTAAAATTACTCATCTTTCCCCTCCTTTAAAAGTTTTACTGCGAACTTTACTGCTTCTACTTGCTGGACATATCCAGTACATCTACATAAGTTTCCGTCCAGTGCTTTTTTGATGTCTTCATCTGTTGGATTCGGGTTTTTCTTTAAAAGAGCATATGCGGAAAGTATAGTTCCTGGAGTGCAAAATCCACATTGGACGGCGCCAACATCTACAAATGCTTTTTGCAACGGATGCGGGTTATTTAGGTCGCCAATCCCTTTTATAGTTGTTATATGCTTTCCATTTACTTTTGCAGCAAGGATTGTGCAGCTTGTATGTGGCTCTCCGTCAATAAGGACTGTACATGCACCGCAGGTGCCCAAATAACAATTTCCTTTTATTTCAGAGTGTCCGTTCCTCCTTAAAACATCTAATAATACTTCACCAGGATGAATTTCGTATTCTTCCTCTTTGCCGTTTATTATGTATTTTACCTTCATTTTGCTGCCTCCAATGCTTCTAATAAAATTCTCTTTGCATATATATGTGAAAGATTTTTACGATATTCTTCTGTCGTTCTCGTGTCTGTGCCAACTTCTATGTGCTCTTCCACAAATTTGCCGAATTCCTCTGCGAGATCTTCTGAAAGCTCTCTGCCTTTGAGAAATTCACCAGCTCCCTGCATCAAGTATGCTGGTTTTGGCCTTGAGCCTGCAGCTACTCTCGCAGATGTTATCATTTTTCCTTCCGTTTTTAGCAGCGTTGCCATGTTGAACAGTGCAATGTCAGTTGCGTTTCTTACATAACGCTTCATTGAAAAGAAATAATCTTTTGGATATTTCTCAAGGATTACTTCTTTTATAATTCTTTCCTTGAGTAGTCTTTTGAAGTTCTCTTTGTAGAAGTCGTTTATAGAGACGATTTCGTCCCATTCACCGTCCGAAAGCACGATTTTTCCATTAAGCCCGTATAAAAGTGTTACAATGTCTGAATACGGCTCTCTTTTTCCAAGCGAACCGCCTACTGTAATTTGATTTCTTAATAGTTCTGTTGCAATCTCTGGCAATACAGAGTGTACACAGCCACCCATATAGTCTTTAATCAGGTCAGATTCAATAAGATTAGTAATAGTAGTCATCGCTCCTATTTTGATTCCTTCAGAGGAATCTTTTACATACGAAAGATTTAAATTGTCTAAGAAAATCAGAAATTTAATTCTTGGATTGGGAAATACAGAAATGTCCAATCCTCCACCTACTACTTCTGCTAAGTCTCCATGTGAACGAAGAATGTCTACTGTTTCCTTAATTGTTTGAGGATAATAGACTTCTTCGATTCCTTTTAGTTTTAACATGAGCCCTCCTCTCCTTATTCGTATTTGTTTCTATTTTAAGATGTTTTGATTATGATATAATAATACAAAAAATAGTCAAGGAGGCGCAATGAAGATAATAGGCAATGCATCAATTTTAACTCTCGGTAAAAAGGGATTTATAAGCGACGGAGCAATCCTGATTGATGGAGAAGTAATCAAACAGATAGGTACAACTGAAGACCTCAAAAACAAATTTCCTGATGCGGAATTTATTGATGCTCAGCACAGGCTTGTTATGCCAGGATTCCTTAATGCACACATGCATCTTTACAGTACATTCGCAAGGGGAATGGCGTTGAAAGGAGAACCACCGAAGACATTTGGAGAAATTTTGAAAAAGCTCTGGTGGAAATTGGATAAAAATTTAACTACTAAAGAGGAAATATACTACAGCGCGGTTGTTCCTCTGATTGAGGGGATTAAAACAGGTACCACTGCAATACTGGATCACCATGCGTCATTTGGACTAATAGACGGAAGCCTTGATATAATTGAGAAAGCAGTCCTTGATACGGGGGTGCGTGCAGCGCTTTGCTATGAAACTTCCGACCGCTGGGGAAAAGAAGCGCGCGATGCATCTATTCGTGAAAATGTGAGATTTATCCGCAAAAAACAGGCAAATACGGGGGCCGAACCTGAAACACTTACTGCCGCAACTTTTGGAATGCATGCATCTCTTACCCTGTCTGATGAAACTCTTGAAATTGCAAAGGGCGAGGCGGATTCTTTGGGCGTAGGTTTTCACATTCATGTTGCAGAAGGTGAAGAAGATGTAGAAGATTCTTTAAAAAAGAGTGGCGTAAGAGTCGTAGAAAGATTACAGAAATTCGGCATTCTTGGTGATAAAACACTTGCCATTCACTGCATACATATAAATGAAAAAGAAATAGATATTTTAAAAGAAACGAATACAATGGTGGTGCACAATCCTGAATCAAATATGAATAATGCTGTAGGTGTTGCACCAATACTTGAATTCTTTAAGAAAGGCATTCTTACAGGTATAGGAACTGACGGCTATACGCCTTCAATGTTTGAGTCCGTAAAAGTTGCGTATGTACTGCCAAAACTCCACTACGGCGATCCACGAGTTGGCGGAAGCGAATCGCAAAAAATGCTGTTTGAAAATAACAGAAAAATCTTTGCAAAGTTTTTCAACAGGCCTGTTGGCATAATCGAAGAAGGTGCTTTTGCGGATATTATAATCCTTGATTACTTCCCACCTACTCCATTCAATGAAAACAATGCATTTTACCATCTTATTTTTGGAATGAGGGATAATATGGTGAATACGACCATAATCAATGGAAAGGTCGTTATGAAAGATCATAAGCTTACAGAAATAAACGAGGAAGAAATTATGGCAAAGGCAAGGGAAGTTTCAAAGAAATTCTGGGAGAAAATGGAAAATGAATAGAAAGTTTTCTCGAAAAGAGCTCGAAGAAATTATTGATGCAGCCAGAGGGCTTAGAAAAGCAGACTTGTTAATTAAAAACGGAAGGGTTGTAAATGTATTTAACGAAACTATAGAAGAAAAGGATGTATTGATTCATAAGGGCATTGTTGTAGGAGTAGGAAAGTACGATGATGCAGAAGTAATTGTTGATGCTAATGGGCGTTTTGTTGCTCCAGGTTTTACTGACGCTCATATGCACATTGAAAGCACGATGTCTATCCCGCCGGAATTTGCAAAAGCAGTAATCCCTCTTGGTACGACTACTGCTGTAGTGGATCCTCACGAAATTGCAAATGTTGCAGGCATTCCAGGTATCCAGTTTATGATTAATTCTTCTGAAAACCTTCCTATGGACATTTATTTTATGCTTTCGAGTTGCGTACCTGCGACTCCACTTGAAACATCTGGTGCGCATTTGTATGCAGAGGACCTTGCTATTTTTAAAGATAATCCGCGTGTTTTGGGCCTTGCAGAAATGATGAACTATCCAGGGCTGCTTGCAAAAGTGCCTGAGGTGCTGGATAAAATTGCAAAGTTTAGAGATATGATCATCGACGGCCATGCGCCTGGACTCAGCGGAAAAGATTTAAATGCATATCTTGCTGCAGGTGTTATGGCTGATCACGAATGTACAGTTCCAGATGAAGCAAACGAAAAGCTCTCTAAAGGTATGTGGATTATGATGCGTGAAGGTTCTCTTACACGCGATGTTTTACGGCTTTTGCCTATATTGAATGACCATACGAAGCACAGGATTATGCTGGCGACTGATGATAAACATCCGGAGGATCTTGTCCATGAAGGGCACATAAATTTTGCGATTTCGCTTCTACTGAACAATGGAGTTTCACTTCCTGTTGCTGTCCGTCTTGCCACGCTAAACTCTGCAAATTTCTTCGGATTTAAGCGTAAGGGTGGCATTGCACCTGGATACGATGCAGACCTCGTAATTTTTAAAGATATTCTAAGAATTGAAAAAGTATACAAGGACGGAGTGCTTGTTGCTGAAAATGGAAAACCCCTGTTTGAGTTTAAAGGAGAGTTACACGACGATGCCGTTAAGAACACGATAAATATTAAACCTGTTACTTTTGAGAAACTTCGTGTTCCTGTTGAAAAAGGGAAGATAAGGGTAATAGGCATACATCCTGACACAATTTTGACGGACGAACTTCTTTATGAACCTAAAGTTGAAAATGGAGTTGTCGTTTCTGATGCTGAAAGGGATATTATAAAGATTGCCGTCGTTGAAAGACATAAAGCAACGGGAAATGTAGGTATAGGATTTATTCACGGTCTTGGATTGAAAAAAGGTGCTTTTGCAACTTCTGTTGCGCACGACTCTCACAATATTATCGTTGCTGGTGAAAATGATAAAGACATGCTACTTGCTATTGCGCAAATAGAGGCAATGGGTGGTGGCATTGCTATTGCAAAAGACGGAAAGATTTTAGGCAGTTTAGCATTGCCGTACGGAGGGCTTATGACGAACAGGCCTATCACTGAAACCTCAGAAATTTTAATAAACCTCCACAAGATTGCAAAAGAGGAAAATGAAGCATCCGTGTCTGACCCGTTTATGACGCTGGCATTTATGAGTCTTCCTGTGATACCGAAGTTAAAAATTACAGACAAAGGACTCGTTGATGTAGATAAATTTGACTTTGTTCCTTTATTTAAGGAGGAGTAATGAAAAAAATTAAAAATGGATTTATCGTGAAAGAAGGTAATAACCTTCAAAAAGTTACGATATACATAGAAGATGGTAAAATTCGTTTTGTTATGCCTGGCAACGATAATTCGTATGAGGTATCCGAAGAAGTTGACGCAGAAGGAAATGTTGTTTTTTCAGGCTTTATAGATCCTCATGTACACTTTGACGATCCAGGCTTTACAGATAGGGAGGATTTCGAAACTGGGACGAGAAGTGCGGCAGCCGGAGGTATTACTACTATAATAGATATGCCGTGCACTTCTATTCCTCCTGTAACAAGTGGCGATAACTTTGACAATAAATTAAACATCGTTTCGAAAAAGGCGTATATCGACTTTGCATTCTGGGGTGGTGTTACGCCTGAGCAGATTAAAAATGGAGAGTATAAGAAAACTCTAAGAGAACTTAAAGATAGAGGAATTGTAGGAGTAAAATTTTATACAATTTCTGGAATGGATCTTTATCCACGGATGCCTGTCCCTCAAATGCACAGAGCATTTGAATATTTAAAGAAACTTAATCTCATATGTGGAGTACATGCAGAAGATTTCTATTTAGTTGACTTTTATTCGTCCCTATTACAAAAACAGGGTAGAAGTGACCCTTATGCCTGGTTTGAAGGAAGGGTTTATCAGGCAGAAGCAGAGGCTATTTGGTCAGTTATAGGTATTACACAAAAAGTGGGCAATAAGCTTCACATCGTGCACTTATCCTCTAAGGAAGGGCTACATGCAGTAAAGTGGGGAAAAACTCATGGGATAGACATAACAACTGAAACCTGTCCGCATTATTTGTTGTTTAATGTAGAGGACTTAACGCGTATGGGTGCTATTTTAAAAACTGCTCCGCCTGTGCGTAGAAAGGAAGACAATTTGGCTCTCTGGGAAGGGCTAAAAGATGGGACGATAGACTTTATTTCTACGGATCATGCAGCAGGAAAGTTTCCTGAAGAAAAATCTGGCCCCAATATCTGGAAGGATTATGCAGGCATTCCAGGAACACAGCTTGTTGCTTCTACTATAATTATGTACGCACACCACGAAAATGGCTTTACACTGGAAAAGGTTCAAAAACTACTGTCTGAGAATGCAGCAAGGCGTTACGGTTTGTATCCTTTAAAGGGTTCACTTAATATTGGAACAGACGCCGATTTTACGATCGTTAATATAAATGAAGAATTTACCGTAGATGCAACAAAACTTGAAAGTAAAGGAAAATATTCACCGCTAAATGGCTCAAAGCTTAGAGGAAAGGTGAAAAAAACGATTGTGCGCGGAGAAGTGGTATTTGACGATAAAGTAGGAGTTCTCAATAAAAAGGGCTTCGGAAAGCTTGTAAAAAGCATGCTATGAAAATAACTGTTCTCGTAGATAATTACATTACAAAGAGAGATTTTATTGCAGAGCACGGGTTTTCCCTACTTATAGAAACTGATGACAAGAAAATCCTTTTTGATACTGGGCAGGGATATGCGTTAAAAAATAACTTAGATGTTTTAAAAATAAATCCTCACGGTATAGATTTTATTGTTTTAAGTCACGGGCACGACGACCATACAGGTGGGTTAAAGTTCTTTATAGAAGAAAAAGTTTTTCCGCGTATTACTGCACATCCTGATGTAGTATTACCTAAGTATAAAGTTGAATCAGGTAAAAAAGAAAATATCGGTTTGAAGTATTCATTAGGTGTTTTTCATCCAGAATTTTTTAAGGGGCCGCGAGCTCTTGACGAAAAGATTGTATTTTCTGGAGAAGTACCAAAGGTGAATCAATGGGAGCTTGAAGAAACCAAATATTTCAGGGAAGTTAATGAGCAATTAGAGAAAGATCCATTTACAGACGATGTTTCACTATTTGTTACTACTGATAAAGGGCTTGTAGTCCTTACGGGTTGCGCACATTCAGGAATAATAAATATAATTCAATATGGACTTGAGGTTACACATTCGGATCATCTGCGTGGCATAATAGGAGGTATGCATTTAAAAAATGCTTCACAGAAGCGTATTGAAAAGACTGTTAGTATATTAAAAGAATTAAATCCTGAATTTATAACAGTTTCGCATTGTACAGGGCTGGAAGCGGGAGTTGTATTTAAAAATGTTTTAAAAGATAAAGTAATTTTTACTTCTGTTGGTATGTGGTTTTCTATTTAAACCTATTTTAAAATATTTTAAAATGCATATAATAGTTGCTAAAATCTATTACATATGGGAGGTAGAATTATGGGTGATAAGGAACAAAAAATCAAAGAACTTGTAGCAAAGTATCAAGACGACATTATAAAATTCGCTCAGGACATCGTCAGAACTAAATCTTACTCTGGTCAGGAAGAAAAACTCGTTAAGTTGTTTGAAAGTAAAATGAAAGAGCTGGGTTTTGACGAAGTAATTATTGACAAAACGGGTAACATTATTGGTAGAGTAGGCCATGGTGATATAAAAGTACTGTATGATGCACACATTGACACAGTAGAAGCAGAAGATAAGGAAAATTGGCATTACGACCCATTTGGTGGTGAAATTGTCGACGGAAAGCTTTACGGTAGAGGTAGCTCTGATGAAAAAGCTGCTATGGCTTCTATGATTTACGGGGCAAAGATTCTGAAGGAAGTCGGCATTCCTGATAATATTTCTCTGTATATTTCTGGTACTGTCCAGGAAGAAGTGTGTGACGGACTTACAATTGGACTCCTAATAGAAGAAGTTGTAAAACCAGATTTTGTAGTGCTTTGCGAGCCTACGAGCCTTGATGTTTACAGAGGGCATAGGGGAAGAGTAGAAGTTTCTATTACGACAAAAGGCAAGTCGGCGCATGCTGCACATCCTAACAGAGGAGATAATGCAATTTACAGGATGGCAAAAACTGTAGTAAACATTGAAAAACTTACGGAAACCTTCAAGGAAGATCCATTCCTTGGCAAAGGTACTGCAGTTGTTTCAATTATTGAATCTAAGTCTCCGTCTATTAACTCGGTACCTTACGAAAGCACAATTTATATTGACAGAAGGCTTACTTTAGGTGAAACAAAAGAGAGTGCAATTGAAGAATTCAAAACTACATTTGTTGACCCGGATAAAACGGAAATTAATGTACTCACATTTGAAGGAGTGTCATGGAAAGGTAGAAAGATTTCTCAGGAAAAGTATTTCCCTACCTGGGTACTTGAAGAGAATCATCCGCTTGTACAGGCAGGTTTTGAAGCAGCAAAACTTGCACGTCCAGGTGAAGATGTTAAAATTTCCAGATGGATTTTCTCTACTAATGGTGTAACGACTATGGGAAGGTATCACATTCCATCCATTGGTTTTGGGCCTGGCGATGAGTGGCTTGCTCATGCAGTTGATGAGTATGTAAGAGTTTCTGATTTACCAAAAGCTGCAGTATTTTATGCGCTTTTCCCATTTAGTCTTGTTGAAAAAATTAATAAATAATTAGGAGGTATTAATGAATACAAAATTAAAAGGCAGAGATTTTTTATCTACCAATGATTGGACTCTTGAAGAGTTAGAGCAGGTGCTTGACTTATCTTTTAAATTTAAACAGGAACGCGCGCTAAGGGTTCCTCATTCAAATATTCTTCCGGGAAGAGAACTCTTTATGATATTTAAGGATAAGTCTACAAGAACGAGAAACTCTACAGAAACTGCAATGATTCAACTCGGAGGCCATGCTACGTATCTTCCTGCAGAAGCAACCCAGATTTCTCACGGCGATACGGCGAAAGAAATCGGAATAATCTTCTCCCGTTATGGTGACGGAATTGCTATTAGAGACGATATCTACCTTGGCGTAGGCCAAAAGTATATGGAAGATGTTGCAAAATGGGCAGATGTCCCTGTGATAAACCTTGAATCAGATTGGGACCATCCTATGCAAATGCTTGCAGATATTATGACTATTAAAGAAAAATTCAATAACGATATTCGCGGTAGAAAGTTTGTCATTTCCTGGGCGTATGCAACTTCTCATGCAAAACCGCCTGCGGTCCCTCAGGGACTTATTATGATGATGCCGCGTTTTGGACTCAATGTAACACTTGCAATGCCAAAAGAGTTTGCAGTAAGTCCAAAGGCAATGGAAATTGCTGAGAAAAACGCGAAGGAAGCTGGTGTAAAATTTGAAGTAGTAAACGATATGGATGAGGCTTTTAAGGATGCGGATATAGTGTATCCAAAGTCATGGGGTGCTTACTACTATGCGGAGAATAATTTTGAAGAAATGAAAAAAATTGCTGATAAATATAAGGATTGGATTGCAGATGAGAGGCGTATGAAACTTGCAAAGAAAAATGCGATTTATATGCATTGTTTGCCAGCAGATAGGGGTGCTGAAGTAACAAATGAAGTTATTGACGGGCCTCAATCTGTTATCTATGATGAAGCAGAGAATAGATTGCATACGGTAAAGGCTGTTCTTGCTTTAACTATTAGATAAAATTTAAATTGGAGGTGATTTAGTGGGAAAATTAGCTGTGCTTGCAATCGGGGGGAATTCTCTGATAAAAGACAAGCAACATGAGACGGTAGAAGATCAGTACAAAGCAGTTTGCGAAACTGCTAAACACATTGTGGGAATGGTAGAGCAAGGTTTCGATGTAGTTGTGACACATGGAAATGGGCCGCAGGTAGGATTTATTTTAAGGCGCTCCGAAATTGCTCATGATGTTGCTGGTATGCATCCGGTACCTCTGGTGAACTGTGGTGCTGATACGCAGGGTGCGATTGGTTATCAAATCCAGCAGGCACTTGATAATGAATTTCTTAGAAGGGGTATTAGTAAGAGAGCAGCTACTGTCGTAACGCAGGTTGTTGTGGACAAAAATGACCCTGCTTTTAAAAATCCGTCTAAACCTATTGGTACTTTCTATACAAAAGAGCAAGCAGATAAACTCAAAAAAGAACATCCTGACTGGGTGATTATAAATGATGCGGGTAGGGGATATAGAAGAGTTGTTCCTTCTCCAATGCCCAAAGAAATTGTAGAACAGGCTGCAATTGAGCTTCTTGTTAAGAATGGTTTTAGTGTTGTAGGTGTTGGCGGTGGCGGCATTCCTGTTATAAGAAACGATAATGGAGAATTAGAAGGTATTGATGCTGTTATTGATAAAGATAATGCCTCAAGCTTGCTTGCTGTGAACATTAAAGCAGATATATTTATAATTTCAACTGCTGTAGAAAAGGTATACTTAAATTATAACAAACCGAATCAAAAAGCTCTGGACAAGATGACAGTTGCAGAAGCGAAGAAGTACATTGAAGAAGGACACTTTGCAAAAGGTAGTATGCTCCCAAAAATTCAGGCTGTTATTCGTTTCCTTGAAGCAGGTGGCAGGGAGGCAATAATAACAAATCCTGAATCACTTGAGCGGGCTCTGAAAGGCGAAACGGGCACACATATTTATCCGTAGTATTAAGGGATTACAAAAAAAGCAGGGTTAACCCTGCTTTTTTTGTTTGGAGCACTTTACAACTACAGGATTTCGTATTATAATTTTTAGAAACACATAAAGATGGGGAGGTGATAAGGAGTAATAAAATACCATGAAAAGCGGAGCTCAAAATAAAAATCCGTTAAGGAGGAGGTAAGTATGAGAAAGTATAAAGTATTAGCTGCTTTGCTCGTAGTTTTATTAGTTGTTTCGTTGTTTGTTGGTTGTGCTCCAAAAAAAACACAGCCAAGTAACGGTGGCAATGCGCAGAAACCAAAAGAGAAAATTAAAGTTGCAATGTTACTTGTTGGTCCAAAAAATGACGGTGGTTGGTCACAGGCACACTATGAAGGTCTTATGTATCTAAAAGATCACGATCCAAATGTAGAAGTTGCATATTCAGAAAATGTCCCAGAAGGTGCTCCAGCAGAGAAAGTTATTAGAGATTATTGTAATCAGGGTTACAAAGTGATATTTGGGACGAGCTTCGGATTTATGGATCCTATGTATGATGCGGCAAAGGACTATCCAAATGTTATTTTTGAGCACTGCTCTGGTTATAAGACTCGTAAGAATATGGGTACATACTTTGGTAGAATGTATCAGCCAGACTATCTTGCAGGTCTTGTTGCAGGTATGATGACGAAAACTAACTACATTGGTTTTGTTGCGCCGTTCTCAATTCCGGAAGTTGTCAGGGAAATTGACGCTTTTACTATTGGTGTGAGAGAAGTAAATCCTAAGGCGGAAGTTCATGTGGTATGGTTAAATACATGGTTTGACCCAACTAAAGAAGGTAATGCAGCAAAAACATTCATTGCTAATGGTGCTGACATTATTGCAAGTGGTATGGACTCTCCTGCCCCACTTGTTGAAGCGCAGAAAGCAGGCATATACGCAATAGGTTACGATAGAGATATGTCGACTTATGCACCTAAGGCAGTCCTTACTTCTCGTATCTGGCACTGGGGTGTATTCTATACAAAATGCTTAAAAGAGGTTGAAGATGGAACCTGGAAGTCTACCCAGTATTGGGGTGGCATGAAAGATGGTATCGTAAGTCTTGCTCCATTTGGACCTATGGTGCCCGAAAAGGTAAAACAATATGTAGAAAAGAGAGAAAAAGAGATTAAAGACGGTACATTCAAAGTATTTGAAGGCCCTATTTATGATCAGCAAGGAAACCTTAAAGTGCCGAAGGGCCAGGAACTCTCTGATGCTGATAAGCTACAACTTCAATGGTTTGTTAAAGGAGTAGTTGGAAGCATACCAAAGAGTGGTTCTTAAAGTAGCGTAGAAAGATAAACCCTCAGCATAAGACGATCTATGCTGAGGGTATTTTTGTAAATGGAGGATGATATGGCTGAATATATTCTTCAAGCAAGAAATATTACTAAAAAGTTCCCCGGAGTGTTAGCAAACGATCACATTAATTTTGATCTTAAAAAAGGAGAAATTCACACTATACTTGGTGAAAATGGGGCAGGAAAGTCTACATTAATGAACATTCTTGACGGTATTTATTACCCAAACGAGGGAGAAATATACATAAATGGCAAGAAAGCAAACATACGCTCTCCTTTTGATTCTATGCGCTACGGTATAGGAATGATTCATCAACACTTTATGCTTGTAGATACATTAACGGTTCTGGAAAATGTAATTTTAGGTTTGAAAGATCAAAGTTTTTTTATAAATAAAAAACAAATAGCTGATAAAATCATCGAGATATCGGATAAGTATAAGTTTGACTTAAAACCTTTTGCCAAGATCTGGCAACTTTCTGTTGGTGAGCAGCAGAGAGTAGAGATAGTGAAGATGCTTTTTAGAGGAGCGGATATTCTTATACTTGACGAACCTACAGCGGTTCTTACGCCTCAGGAGTCGGAGGCACTATTTGAAATTCTAAAAAAGATGAAGAGTGAGGGAAAGTCAATTATATTTATAAGCCATAAATTAAATGAAGTAATGGAAATTTCTGATAGAATTACTGTTTTAAGGAAAGGTAAAGTTATAGGAACTGTAAATAAAGAAGAGACTAATCCTGTGGAACTTGCAAAAATGATGGTAGGCAGGGAAGTTTTGTTTAGATTACAGCGCAAACCTCTGGAGCGAGGAGAAGAAGTTTTAAAAGTTGAAAATGTAGAAGCCTATAATGACAGAGGTATAAAAGTTCTAAATAAAATTGGCTTTACTGTACATAAAGGAGAAATTTTTGGGCTTGCTGGAGTTGCGGGAAATGGGCAAAAAGAACTTGCACAGGTTATAACTGGGTTAAGGAAAGCAACCAGTGGAAAAGTTTTTTTACTAGGAAAGGACATTACAAACCAGCATCCTCTTGTGATTGCAAATAGTGGAACAAATTACATTCCGCCTGATAGGCTAAAGGTCGGCCTTATTCCTAATCTCTCTTCTATAGATAATGCAATATTAAGACGATACAGGAAGAATCCGATTGGCTCTGGAATACTGGTTAACTACAAAAAGGCCAGGGAATATACAGAGAGCTTGATAGAGAAGTTTAATATAATGGTTCCACGAATTGATGCACCTGTAAAATTACTCTCTGGTGGAAATATGCAAAAACTACTTCTTGCGCGAGAAATTTCTGAAAATCCTGCGCTTCTTATAGCAGTGCATCCTACCAGAGGTTTAGACATTGGTGCAACAGAATTTATACGAAAAAAACTTCTTGAAGTTAGAGATAGTGGTATGGCCGTGCTTTTAATTTCGGAGGACCTGGATGAAATATTAATGATTTCTGATCGTATAGGGGTAATTTACGAGGGAAGAATTACCGGAATAATGGATGCAAAGGATGCGGATGTTCATAAAATTGGCCTTCTTATGGCAGGTTCTACCGAAGAAGAAAGCGCAACAGTGCACTGAGAGGTGAGATATGATTAGATTTGAAAAAAGAGAATCAACTTCTACGAGCTTAAAAATTCTTATCCCAACAGTATCCATTATTTTAGGTATTTTAATTGGTGCTGTGGCAATTCTTTTAAAGGGAATTAATCCCATTAAAGTATACCAGGCCCTTTTAATAGGTGCGTATAGCAGTAAGTATACATTCTCTGAAACACTCGTTGCAGCAACACCGCTTATTTTAATCTCTGCAGGGTTGATCGTGGTATTTAAAATGAACTTCTGGAACATTGGTGCATACGGGCAGTACATCATGGGTGCAATCTTTAGTTCTTACTTCGCAATTTTTTGGTCACCGCACATTCCCAAGGTAATAATGCTTACCGTTATGGTAATTGCAGGTATGGTAGGTGGTGCGTTGTGGGCCATTATTCCCGCTTTGCTTAAAGCATATTGGGAGGTAAACGAAGTTATTTCTACCCTACTTCTTAATTACATTGCACTTTTTGTGCTGAAGTTTTTAATGTATGGTACCTGGAGAGATCCGTTAAGCCACGGCTTTCCGCTGTCAAAACCATTCCCGAATAATGCCCAGCTTCCAAGAATAATACCTCATACGCGTGTTAATTTGGGATTAATATTTGGTATTATAGCTGTTTTCGTCGTATGGTATCTTCTTAAAAAGACGAAATTTGGGTACGAAATCAGGGTAATTGGTGAAAATCCTAATGCAGCGCGTTATGCAGGAATGAATGTGGCAAAAAACATTATTATTGCTATGATTATAAGTGGTGCACTTGCAGGTCTTGCTGGGATGGTTCAGGTTTCTGGAATTATCCATTTACTTCAGATTAAAATTAATCCGGATTATGGGTATACGGCGATTATCGTAGCATGGCTTGCTTATCTTGACCCAATTGTTGCATCTTTCTTTGCTGTGTTTCTTGGTGGCCTTGCATCTGGTGCTTACCAGATTCAGATTACGATGCAGGTGCCTTTTGGAATCGTAGGCGTTATTGAAAGTGCAATTCTTTTTGTTTTAATTGGTAGCGAGATTTTTATGAGATATCGTTTGGTTTTTGATGTGGGGAAGAAAAAACATAGTGGCCAGGAGGAAACATTATGAGCGGAGCACATCACATCGTATTAATAGTGTTATTTTCTGCGGCAGTTCAATCAGGTACGACACTTCTGTATCCTACGATTGGGGAGATATTTGCTGAGCGTTCTGGTATATTAAACCTTGGCGTTGAGGGTATGATGATAATGGGTGCGTTTTTTGGTTTTGTAGTTACCTATATTACGAGGAATCCTTATATTGGATTTCTTGCAGGTGTGTTAGCTGGAGGAGCAGCGGCTTTGATTCATGCTTTTGTTTCAATTACACTCAGGGGTAATCAGGTGGTAAGTGGATTGGCACTTACTATTTTTGGATTAGGATTTACTAATTTTTATGGGCAGAGGTGGATCAATTTGCGCTCTCCAGTTACGGTGTCTCAGATGTCTGTTCCACTACTTTCTAAAATACCTTACATAGGTCCAATTTTCTTTAAGCAAGATGCGCTTGTTTATACATCTTACATAGTTGCAATTGTTATGTGGTTCATTCTTTATAAGACAAAAGTAGGTGTTCACCTTCGTGCAACAGGACAGAATGCTCGTGCAGCAGATGCAATGGGTGTAAATGTATATGCAACGCGTTACTGGTGGACATTTTTTGGTGGTTTACTTGCAGGTGCAGGTGGTGCTTACCTTACAATTGCTTATGCCCCGTTCTGGCTTGACGGAATGACAGCAGGTAGGGGATGGATAGCAATTGCTCTCGTAATATTTGCGATGTGGGATCCGTTAAATGCAATGGTTGGTGCGTACTTATTCGGTGGAATTGATGCATTACAATTGCAGTTACAGGCAGTTGGAGTAACGATTCCTTCCTCTCTGCTTAATATGCTTCCGTACCTTTTAACATTGATTGTTATTATTATTGCTACACTTATCGTAAGGGTAAAACACATATCGGCACCGAAGGAACTTGGTATTCCGTACAATAGGGAGGAAAAGTAATGAGCTATGTAAAAAAGCTAAAATGCTTATTGTGTGGTAGTGAATATAATCCTGACGAGGTAACTTACACATGTCCAAAGTGTGGTAACGATGGGATTCTTGAAGTAATTTATGATTACGAGGAAATTAAAAAACACTTCTCTAAAGAATCTCTTCAAAGCAATAAAGATTACTCAATGTGGCGTTACCTGCCTCTCTTGCCAGTTAACGATCCTTCTAAGATTGGTCCCTTGAAGGTTGGCTGGACGCCACTTTACGAAGCAAAAAGAATTAGAGAGGATTTAGATGTTCCGTATCTATGGATTAAAGATGACGGTAGAAACCCTACTGCGTCACTAAAGGATCGTGCATCAGCAATAGCTATAGTTAAGGCTCAGGAACTTGGAAAGAAAGTTGTAACTTGTGCATCTACTGGTAATGCTGCCTCTTCGCTTGCAGGAGCTTCTGCTTCCGTGGGATTGAAAAATTACATTTTTGTGCCAAGGACGGCTCCAAAGGCAAAAATTGCACAACTTCTCGTTTTTGGGGCGACTGTACTTACCGTAAAAGGCAGTTACGATGAAGCATTTGACCTTTCCATTAAAGCAACTGAGAAATTCGGATGGTACAATAGAAACACCGCATTCAATCCGTATATGGTGGAAGGCAAAAAAACTGTAGCTCTTGAGATCATAGAACAAATGAATTTTGAAGTGCCTGATTATGTGTTTGTTTCTGTTGGTGATGGCTGTATTATTTCTGGTGTTGCAAAAGGATATAGGGATATGCTTTCGCTCGGATTTATTGATAAGATGCCTAAACTCGTTGCTGTGCAGGCAGAAGGATGCAAACCTATTGTTGATGCTGTTAACGGTGATGGGACTGTAAAATTTGTTAAACCAGATACAATTGCAGATAGTATTGCTGTTGGCATTCCACGGAATAGAGTAATGGCTGTAAGAGATGTGAAAGAGTCTGGTGGTTTTGGCATTGCTGTCAGCGACGAAGAAATTTTATCTGCAATTAAATATTTAGGTTCTACGCAGGGAATCTTTGCGGAACCTGCAGGTGCAACTGGTTTTGCTGGAATGTTAAAAGCGCTGAAAGAAGGAAAAATCAGTAAGAATGACAAAATTGTAGTTATTGTGACTGGGAATGGACTAAAAGATGTAGAAAGTGCACAGAAGGCAGGAGGTACTCCTATTGAAATTGAACCGCGGATTGAAGATGTGGAAAGAGTACTTAAAGAAAAGTGATTTAGGAAAATCTTTATTATGCAGTACTACTTCTATGGCTTGCAAGATTTTTGCAGGCCTTTTTTACTTAAATGAACGGGGTAAAAATTGAATATTTATCTAATTGTTTCGCTGCTACTTTTACTTGGCTTTATATTTGGTAGATTTCTTAAAAAAATAGGCCTTACCGAGATCTTAGCATACATAGTTGCTGGAATATTGATAGGGCCTGTGTTACACTTTCGTGTACCAAGCGAATTTAATGGTGTAATTACTGCAGTAACTCTTTCCTTTGTTGCATATATGGTGGGCTTAAGTTTCTCATTTGACTTTTTAAGAAGGGCTGGCAAAAAAGTCGTGATTATACTTGTCGTGGAGGTTGTCATTACTTCGGTTGTAGTGTGGTTTCTTACCTATATTTTTACAAAGAATTTGCCACTTTCTATTATTCTGGGCTCACTTGCCCCTGCGACCGCACCTGCCGGAACAATTGCGGTGATAAGAGATTTAAAATCTAAGGGTTCGCTGACAGAAGTTGCAATTGCGGTCGTGGGTCTTGACGATGCGGCGGGGATAATTATATATTCGTTTGGTATCGTTTTAACTAAAGCATTACTTGGAGGGAAAATAAATATAGCTGCCTTTGTCGTAAGGCCTTTATGGGAAATATTCGGTGCCGTTTTAGTAGGCGGTGTGATAGGGTTTTTGGTTTCTTTTCTTACAAATAAAACAAAAATGTCGAGTGATCACATATTTATCGTTTCTATTGGAGTTGTAATACTTACATGGGGGTTTGCCGTGCATATAGGTGTGTCGGCCATTCTTTCGTGTATGGTTCTGGGAACAGTAATTGTAAACTTTAATAAATCAATCAGCAATAAGTCAAATCAATTGATAGATCGAATAATGAGCCCGATATTTATTTTATTTTTTGCAGCAATTGGTGCAGAAATAGACTTTGTTCAGTTTGTAAGTATTATAGGTGTTGTGTTAATTTATTGTGTTGCCAGAAGTATTGGCAAAGTACTCGGCTGTGGAGTTGGTGGTATTCTTGCACATGCAGAACCAAAGATAACGAAATATCTCGGAGTAGCACTTTTAAATCAGGCAGGCGTTGCAGTGGGACTTGCCTTTTTAGCCGCACAGGAACTTCACGCATTTAATATGGGCGCCTTAATTACTACACTAATGGCAACGACTACCGCCATGTTTCAAATATTATCACCTTTAGGGACTCAATTTGCCCTTAAAAAATCCGGTGAAAGTAACATCTGAGTTTTTGTTATTGGTGTTATTCTTGACGAAATATAAATTTTCTGTAAAATAATAACCTACACAAATACAAAGAGGTGATTATAGTATGGGTATGGAAGAAAGTAAACTCTACATGGAACTTTTAAAGAATGTAGAAAAGAATAAGTACAAACTCATTCAGGAACTTATAGAAAGGGCAGAAAAGGAATCAAAAATAAATCCAGCTTTCGTGCCTTTCTATCCAGCTGATTGTTTTGTAAAAGTTTCAAACTTAATGCTTAAGGAGGCAAAAGATAAGGAATAAAGTACTCCTTATTGTTACCGGCAGCATTGCATTTTATAAAGCATACAATATTCTACGCTTGCTCAAAAAATCCAGCATAAGCGTAAAAGTTATTTTAACTAAAGGAGCGCTTAAATTTGCGTCTCCTTTATCTTTTTCTGCACTGGGTGCTGATGCCGTATACACTTCAAATGACAGTTTTTCTCTGGACGAAGATAATATTTCTTTACATCTTTCTTTATCTCGATGGGCAGATTTGATTTTGATTGCACCTGCAAGTGCTGATTTTATCGCAAAGTGTGCAAACGGAATTTCTGACGAGCTTGCACTTACTACTGTTCTTGCTTTTAATAAATATAGTGATGTAATTGTAGCGCCAGCAATGAACAGTATGATGTATGAAAATCCTTTAACATCTAAAAACATAGAGGATCTCAAAAATCTTGGTGCATCTTTTGTTGATTCCGAAGTAGGTGCTCTTGCGGATCTATCTGTTGGTAAAGGGAGACTTGCTGATGAGGAAAAGATTTTTGAAAAAGTGATGTATATGTTAGAGGAAAAGAAGCTGTTTTTGGGTAAAAAGTTTCTTATTACTGCAGGTGCAACGAGAGAATACATTGACCCGGTGCGGTTTATTACTAATGGTTCTTCAGGTACTATGGGGTTTTCTCTTGCGAGGGCTGCAAAAATGTTGGGCGGAAAGGTGTATTTAGTAAAAGGACATACAACTGCAAGGCTACCGTTCGTTGATGCTATATTCGAGGTGGATACAACAGAGGATTTATTAAAAGAAACGCGAAAGTTGTTTAGTGAAATAGACATATTGATTATGGCTGCTGCTCCTGTTGACTTTAAACCCAAGGTAGAGGCTACTCATAAAATTAAAAAGCAAAAGGAACTTCTTCTGTCACTAAAGGCAGCACCTGATGTTTTAAAAAGTCTCTACAATAATAAGAAGAATCAAATAATTGTGGGTTTTGCTCTCGAAACAGAAGACCTGATTAAAAATGCTAAAGAAAAAATGAATCACAAACATATGGACATCGTTGTTGCTAATAAAAATTCCAATATTGGTAAAGAAAATGGCAGTGTAACGATTATTGATAAATATGGAAAAAGTATTATTATAGAAAACAAAAGCAAAGATGAAATTGCTCAAGAAATTTTGTTATTTTTGAAAAATTTTATGGAGAAGGAGGTACGAGATGGTAAGAAATGAAGAAATGAGATTCGTTACATCGGAATCTGTAACGGAGGGTCATCCCGATAAACTTGCCGACCAGATTTCCGATAAAGTTTTAGACGAAATTTTAAAAGAGGACCCTCACGGCCGTGTTGCTTGCGAAACATATGTAACACATGGACTTATAATTGTTGGTGGTGAAATTACTACGAAGGCATGGGTTGATATCTCTAATATTGCAAGAGAAACTGTAAAGGAAGTGGGTTATACTTCTCCAAAGTATGGTTTTGACTATCATACCTGTGCAATTCTAAATGCCGTAGGTAGGCAGTCTCCAGATATTGCTCAGGGTGTTGACAGAGGAGGAGCAGGTGATCAGGGCGTAATGTACGGTTATGCTACAAATGAAACAGACGAGCTTATGCCTCTTCCTATAGTGCTTGCCCATAAACTTACTGAACAACTTGCAAAGGTAAGAAAAACAGGTAACCCATCTGATGTTGGTCCTTTCCTTGGGCCTGACGGTAAAGCGCAGGTTACTTTGCGATACGAAGGAGGCAAAGCAGTAGAGGTAACCGATGTTGTTATTTCTACTCAGCATACGGAAGAGTTGCTTGATAAAAACGATCCGTCTCACATGTCAGAGGATGCAAGGCAACGCATAGTTCAGGCGGTTGCTATGCCCATTATACCTGACTATTTAATAACAGACAAGACTCGCTTCCATGTTAATCCTACTGGTAAATTCGTCGTAGGCGGTCCGCAGTCTGATACTGGAATGACTGGCAGAAAATTAGAAGTTGATACATACGGTGGTATGGCACCACACGGTGGAGGTGCTTTTTCCGGTAAAGACCCAACAAAGGTTGACAGATCTGCCACTTATATGATGCGATACCTTGCTAAAAATGTCGTAGCATCTGGTATTGCAAGTGAGTGTCTTATTCAGGCGGCATACATTATTGGTGAGGTTCAGCCCGTGTCATTTATGGTAGATACTTTTGGGACGGGGAAAGTGGACGATAGAGAAATAGAGCGTGTATTGAAAGAACTCGTAGATCTTTCTCCGCGTGGGATAATAGAGAAACTCGATTTGCTTAGGCCTATATATCAAAAGACGGCATCGTATGGTCACTTTGGAAGAAATGAACCTGAATTTACCTGGGAAAAGACAGATCTTGCTGAAGACATAAGAAAAAAGCTTGGGGTATAATAAGGGACATTTAATAGCGGGAGTCGTAATAGACGGTCTTTACATTAAAAGGGATCTGTTTTATTACGAAATTCCTGCAAATCTCGTTGATAAAGCTCTTATTGGGGCAAAAGTTGTTGTACCATTCGGACCGAGAGACGAATTTCGGTCCGGTTTTTTATTTTCTATAGAAAAATCTAATCTCCAAAAAAACCTTAAGGAAATAAAAGAAATTTCTAATTCGAGAATTTTTGATTTAGAAACACGCGACCTTTTATTATTTACTGCAGAAAAGTACTTTGTTCCCCTACACATATTAATAAATAAGGTTCTTAAGAATTTTTCCCTTGAGATATTCCGCAAGTACATTATTTGTCAGGATTGTGAGAGATTAAAGTCCAGGCTCTCAAATTTTTCGGATAAAAAAAGACAAATTTCTAATTTTGTCCTTAATCGTAAAATATTTCCCGTGTCTTTGTTGAGGCGTTACTTTGGAGAGAGCTATGGGCCAGTTCTCAGAGAACTGGAAGAAGAGGGAGTTATTACGAGAAATACCATAGTTGAGAAATTTTCAAAAAGATACCTCTCTATAAATAAGCCCCGTGAGTATCTTAATTCTGTCGTAGAGTCAATATCTGATAAAAAATTGCTTAATGCCGTAGTGTCTGTATTAGGACGGCTGATAAGTGCAAAGAGTCCTGTTAGGGAAGATGTTGCAAAAAAGGGTATTCCTTACGGACGAAAAGCTATAGATTTTCTTGTTTCAAAAAGCGTCGTATCTGAACGGTACTCTGCTGAATCTAATGTATCTACTGATAAAAAGTACACGATGAGTGTCCTTTGCCTGGGTTCCCTTTCCGAAAGAGCAAAAAAAATTGCCAAAATTATAAAGCACAGTAGCAGTAATAAAACTTTGATTGTTTTTCCGGAACTTTCCACGATAGAGAAAGTGAAAGATTTTTATAAAGCAGAATTTGGTGAAAGTGTTTTCGTCTGGGACGGAGGCAGTAAGAGAAAGCTTTTTGAAGCAATATACTGGCAAAATAAGACTGTTATACTTGCAACAGCGCCAGCTCTATTTGTTCGAATCCCAAATTTATCCGTTTTAGTTATCGAGGATGCTTCTTCAAAGTATTTTGAGAATAGAAATTTTTTAATGTTCGATGTGCGGCCTATTTCGATTAAAAAGGCCCAAATGGAGAAGCTATCTTTGATTTTTTCTACTGCAGTGCCTACTACAGAAGTGTACTATTTATTGGATAAAGGTTTGGCGAAAAAAAATGTTATCCATAATAAAAAAGTTTACCATTCGTTGCATATCGTTGACATGAGAAATGAATTTAAGAAACGCAATTACAAGATGTTGTCCATGGTAGTCCAGAGGAAAATGCGGAGTGTTCTAAACGGCGGAGGAAATATAGCGCTTTTATTAAATAGAAAAAGTTATTCTACATTTGTAATGTGCAGGGAATGTGGATATGTGTTGCGTTGCCCGAATTGCAATGTGCCATTGTATTACGATAAAGATAGAAATAAATTATTTTGTCCTATGTGTGGATATGAGACGAATCCGCCAGATGTTTGTCCGCGCTGTGGTAGCCCAAGTATTGCTTATTTTGCTGGTGGATTGCAAAAATTGAAAGAACAAATCTTAGACTTATTTCCTGGCTTTAAGATTGTAGAACTAACCAGTGACATTAAGTCGCGCGATTTACTCTGGCGATCCTCAAATTACAGTAAAACAATTTTTATTGGCACTGAATACCTACTCAGCCATCTTACATTAGAAGAAATAGGTTTGTTTGCGTTTGTTAGTATAGATATATTTTTAAATCATTACGGATTTAACGCCTCAGAAGAAACATTTTCATTGATAGCAAAGTCTCTTTTAGAGACGAAGAAAGGGGAAGTCTTTGTTCAAACATATGTCCCGGACAACTTTGTATTTAAGGCTGCTGAAACTATAGACTGCAACAAGTTTTTTAACGAAGACCTTTCTTTAAGGAGTGTTATGAAGTACCCGCCGTTTTTAAATTTAGTTGTTTTTACATTCTCTGGTAAAGATGTTGAGGAAGTAAACGACCTTGCTAAAAGTTTTAAGAATGCTTTAGAGAAAATTTTAGGTAAAGAGATAGATATTTTTGGTCCTTCTCCTTCTGTGATAGAAAAAAGAAAGGGCTTACACTTTGTCGAGGTAATGCTAAAGATTAAGAATTTAAAAAGGGAAGTAAGAGATTTATTTGTGAAATTTTCTGGCGAATCAAGTAGAATTGGCATTTCCGCATGTTCTTACCTTGCAGTTAAAGAATATGTGGAGTAGGCAGCGTGTTGTTGCGCCTACTCCAATAAATAACTTCTATGGTCCGAAATTAAAGAACGGTGCAAGAGGATTATTGTCCTTATTTTTCTTTTGCTGTGGTACAGGCTGTGCCTGTAAGACTACCTCCAATCTCAATGTTTCGCTTAAACCTTTTCGTGCTATTTCTACAATAATGTGATCGCCTACATTATGCGAGCGTATAATGTTTATTAACTCATCTGAGGTTTTTACGGGTTTTCCATCTATCGAAACTATAATATCTCCCTGTTTTATGCCTGCTTTGTCAGCTGCTGACCCTTTTATTACTTTTGCAACTAATACTCCTGGCCTATATTTTATATGAAGTTGGTCGGCGATTTCGGGAGTCATTGTTGTCACTTCTACGCCAAGGAAAGGCCATTCGACTTTTCCGTTTTTCAGGATGCTATCTATAACTTTCTTGCAGGTATTGGAAGATACAGCAAACCCCAACCCCTGTGCATTTTCGTATATCATGGTGTTGATACCGATAACTTTTCCATCCAACGAAACGAGTGGCCCTCCACTATTCCCCGGGTTAATTGCAGCATCTGTTTGAATAACTCCGTGCATCGTCTTGTTTCCTACATTAATATTTCTTTCAAGTGCACTTACCACTCCAACTGTTACGGTGTGGTCGAGTCCATACGGATTTCCGATTGCGACTACGAACTGCCCTACTTTTAATTTTGAAGAATCTCCTAATTCGACATATGGTAAGTTGTTTGCGTTGATTTTTACTAGAGCAACATCACTTATTGGATCGGCTCCAACAACCTTTCCTTTGTATGTTTTTCCGTTGCTCAATGTCACTTCTATTTTACTTGCATCTTCAATTACATGATTATTTGTCAAAATAAGCCCGTCTGGCCGTATAATGACTCCAGAGCCGAGTCCTTGCTGTGGTACGACCTGCAAGAAGAAGTAATCCAATACTTCTTTTGTTGATACTATCCTTACAACTGCAGGTGATACTTTTTGGACGACATTTTCTACTGCTAATTCGATGGAAGGCTGCGTTGAATTTGAGGTGCTGGTTGCGGGCTGAGATGTAGTATTTTGCGATGGACTACTTTGTAATGCAACTGTCTTTTGCGTCCACGGGAAGAGTTTCGGATTCTGGAATACGAGGTAAGTACCAAAGATTCCACCTATTATGCCTCCAATAATGATACCGATGATAAGTCCTACGAGCCAATTTCTTTGATGCATTTCTTCCATTTTTTCACCTCCCTATTAAATTTTATTTAAAATGTTATAGTTGCGCCTTCGTTAACTATTTTAACTTTATCTCCGAATTCTTTCAGGTATTCTTCTGGATGTTCCGTATGGACCGGAATAATAATTTTTGGGTTTATCGTATAAACAATCTTAAACAAATCTTCTTTTCTTGCGTGGCCTGAAGCATGTATGTGTTCTTTTGGGTATAGATTAAAAAGCTTTAACCAGTTGTTCATTCTCCATTCGTCTATTTCCTGTTCTTCTGTGTGGGCCTCTGAAGAGGAATGAATGTATTTGCTTCCCTTTTGAGGTCTAAGGTCTACCAGTTCTTGAAGGTCCCAGTATCTCATCACAAACACAAATGCATTTTCGTTTTCTCTGATGTCTTTCGCTTTTACGACCTTCGGCTTCATTGAGAGTATTTCTTTAATCCACTTTTCGCTATAGTCCTTTTCGGCATAAGTCCCGCTTTTTCTTTTTTTAATGTAGACATAAATGTTTTCATCAGTAATGTCAGGTACATCCATTCCTGCTTTATTCATACTGTGGATTAGATAGGCATCTTTCATCGTAATGACGAATTTTCTTCCTATTTCCTTTGACAGTATATAAAATGTCATAAAACGGTTAACATCTCGTATCGAAAAGTCTGCAAATATAAGGCCTGAAGTTTTTTTCATAACTTCGCCTGCTTTTTGGTAAACTTTTTCTTCAGTCCAGAATTCTCTATTTGTATCTTTACCTCTTAGGTTAGTTCCTTCAATTATGAGAATGTCTGGGTTGAACTTTGAGGCCGACACCATAAAATTTTCGGTATCTTTTTTGTTTTTTCCATGTAACCTTAAGTCTCCTGTATATACTATACTACCCTCATTTCCTGTAAATACAAACCCATGTGCACCTGGGACAGAATGATCCACTGGATATGTAAATACTTTAACATTGCCAAAGTTCATTTCCGGGGTAATGTGTATAGCTTTATGTTCTCCATAGTAACCAGGTGTTTTCCAGCTTCCTACTGCTGGTCGTCTAATAAATTTAAATATAGAAGTTTCAAACTTTGTAACTGAAACTTCTTCCATCGCTCGTAGGAGCGACTCCGTAATCTTCGAGGTGTAGATGGGAATTTCTTCTCGAATAAAGGAAATGTATCCTGAATGGTCGAAGTGTGCGTGACTAAGAAATATTCCATCTGCATAGTTTTCTTCGTTTCCACTTCCAAGGTCATTGGTTCCTTCTGAAGATAGCATTTTGACCAAGTCTTTTCTATAAAGCCCCTTTATCTTAGGTATAAGCCCCAGGAAAAATAGATCTCCTATCCCGTTAGCGACGCGCGGGTTTAAAAATTCTTCAAAAAAGAAGTTCCGTTTTTTGTAGTTCATACCAAAGTCCAGAAAGAACTTCTTTTTTGAAATTTCTAATAATATTTTTGTACCACCTATTTCTTTAACTCCGTCGTAGAATGTTATTTTTCCCATCACAAAAAATTATATCACAAAATTTGAAAATATTGTGAATATTTATAAGGTTTAAATTCTTGCCTAATAAAGGTCTCTCAGTTTTTTATGTGTTTACAAAACATCCTTGTTTTCGTAGAGTTTGTTGATTGAGTGTGTATTATTAACTCTTAGCAGATAAAATTCTTTTAATTTGAAGACCTGCGTGCAGAGATTAGTTTCCGTTCTAACATCTATATAGTGTTTGCATTAAAGAACATAAGGATTAATTTAAAAAGTGGTTCATGGAGAAAAATTACACCTAACCAACCCTGTATTTATCAGGGTTAATTCAAAACATGCCATTTAAATGCCCGTAGAGGCAAATCTTGAGAAAAATCGGGTAAATATACCTGCAAAACCGCTTAAAACGCCTTATTTTAGGGCATACGAAAATTGCAACAAAGCCTGTATTCATCAGAGTTTCTTAAAAATCACTTTGAAATTATCAATTTGAATAAAACTCTCAAAAATAGGAGCCCGCATAAATAGAGGCTTTCTTAACTGACAAAAACAGGCAAAATTCGGCGAAAAGCGAAAAATTGTTCGCATATATAAAAATGCCATAAAAGCCTGTAAAAATCGTGATTATTGCTACTTTTCGTGGGAGTTACCTGGTATGTTTGAAGCGCTTGCAATGAATGTCTGTTTACATGCCGATTCATTCTATGTTTGTGATCGTTTGAAAACAAAGAGTCTTCTTTTAGTAGAAACAAATATTTGTTTAAGCCTGTATGAAGTACAATTATAGTTTAGATAAAATCATTTTGCTGTCTTTTATGAGAATATTTTTAATCTTTGTTTATCTCAAATATGTATTTTTGGTTTGCTTTAACAAATTTACCGTAATCACCCTTTTTCAAGGCATGTTTTGCTCGTTCGATATTCTTTGTCTTCATGGAAGCAATGTGCGTTATACCAGTTCCTTTAAGCAGTTCTGGTAGAATTTGTCCTGTTGCTCCAACAAGAATAATACTTTTTGCATTTTTGGAGCGTTCCACGATAAGGTCAATTGTGTTATTAACCAGTACAGATGCAGTTGAGATCACGATGTCCATTTCTGGAAGCATTGAATATTCAAGTGTGTCGCTTAATACCTCTTCGTGCCATAATCTGGTATTTCTTTCAAATACATAAATATTTTTCCCGTTTTCTTTTAGTTTTTTTACTACTGGCGGCATATTTCCTATAACGCCGACTTTGCCGTTTAAATGGGTTATTATTTCGTTTATATCCATTTGCATGCTGTTACTAATGTTTATGTAGTACTGAGATACTGCATTTACCGTTGCAAGTGCAAGTGTTCTTTCGATTATATTTTTAGATTCGATCGCGTTAATAAATGTTGAAATTGACACATCGTGGAAGCTGTTTTCGTAGTGCTGAACTTCCTCGGGTATGGTCATTGCAACCCCCATAGAACATTGGCCATCTTTTTCTACGATTACATACGAATATGGCAACCCAAAAGAAAAATCTTCAATGGAAAAACCGTCAGATATTGTTTTTACTCGCTCCTTTATAACATTGAAAATCATTTTTGGCTCCTTTGCTATAGTAATTTCTCTGGAATTATAAATCTTTTATTTCCTAGCTTTACAAGTCGTGACTTAAGAGAATAAAGAAGATCTATGTTTTCTTCGGTAATTACCTCGTCTGTATTTCCGTTTTTTAGTATTGTTCCTTCTTTTAGCAAAAAAACTTTGTCGCAAAAACTTAACGCAAGATTTGGATCGTGTAATGAAACGAGAACAAGTTTCTTAAATCTTTTTGCAATTTTATTTATTACAGTAAGAACAATTAGTTGGTTTCTAAAATCTAAAAAAGAGGTAGGTTCGTCAAATAACATTAGTTGTCCATTTTGCGATAACGCTCTTGCAATGAGCGTCAGCCTTTTTTCGCCACCACTTAATGAAGTAAACGGTATGTTTTCAAACTTTGCAAGCTTTAGAGTCTGAATGGCTTTTTTTGTTTCTTCAACATCGTCTTTTTTAGGTCCTTCAAGTATGTTTATGTGTGGATTTCTACCCATAAGAACTATTTCAAATACTGTGTAAGGAAAGTTTACAGAAAATTCTTGGGGTGCATACGAAACAAACTTTGCTCTTTCCTTGAAGTCGAGTTTTTCTACATCCTTTCCATTTAGTTGAATTTCTCCTGCTCTTGGATTAAGGATGCCAGCTATACACTTGAGAAGGGTGGACTTGCCAGCACCGTTTGGTCCAAGCAAACATCCTATCCCACCGGTAAGTTGTAGATCTATGTTTTTAAGAATCTCTTTTTTGTCGTATGAAAAGTAAAGATGTTTAATTTTTAACATACTTAAATCTCCTGGCAAGTATCAGTATAAGCAGAGGTGCTCCGATTAGTGATGTAATAACGCTAATAGGTAGTTCTGTTGCTGCTATTGAGCGAGCTATGTCGTCACAGAATAGTAGCAAAGTCGCTCCAACAAAAGCAGATGCAGGAACGAGCCTTCTATTGTCATAGCCTACTAATAATCTTGCGATGTGCGGGGATACTAGCCCTATCCATCCTATTATTCCTCCTATTGCCGTTGCAGAAGAAACCGAAAGTGCTGCAAGAACAATGATAACTTTTCTGTAAATGTTTACATTTAAGCCAAGTGATTTTGCTTCGCTATCGCCTAACGAAAGTATATTAAATGGCCAGCGTAAGAGAACTATTCCTGTAATTCCTATTGATATTGGAAAAAGCAGGAATAAAAGATCCTTCCATCTCATTCCTGAAAAACTACCAAGCAGCCAGAAAACTATTGTAGGTAATTTATCGTATGGGTCGGCCATATACTTTGCCATACCTACCATTGAAGTAAACAATGCAGACACCGCAATGCCGGCAAGTAATAACCCTACTATACCGTTGCCTACTAATTTGCTCATTTTGTACGCAATAGTTACTGCGATAATCCCAAAGATAAAGGAAGATAACTGTATGTATAAGGGATTAAAAGAAAAAAACAGGATTGCAAGTACTGCTCCAAAGGCTGCACCACTACTTGCTCCTACAATATTAGGGCCTGCCAGGTAATTTCTGAACAAATTCTGAAACGCGAGTCCTGCAAGCGAAAGCCCTGCTCCTGCAAGTGACGCAATTATTATTCGTGGCAGTCTAACATCGAGTAGAATAGTTTTGCTTAATGTAGAAAAGTGCAATGGATTAAGTAACAACCTTCCTGCAAATAACGAACCGATAAACACGAGGATGTATAGCGTTAAAAATTTTTTCAATTCAAGTCTCCTACTATTTTTATTTTGTCTATATCGAGGTTATAGAATTTTTTGTAGAAATTTGCTGCTTCTTCTTTTACACTTAAGTTGCCGAAAATTTCAGGATGTATTGTTTTAGCCATCCAGTATAAACCCAGTATCCACTTTGGAGCAGGATAGTCCCAGCTTTCACCATCATTGGGCATGGCGTAAACCTTTCCTGATTTTACGGCCCTTATGTTTTTCCACGCAATATCGTTCATTATCGTTTTTTTAAGATCTTCGCTTGTGTATTTAAGGGAATAGCTTACTGTAATTATTATGTCGGGATCCCATTTTGCTGCTTGCTCGACATTTACAACATTCCATCCGCCAGGAAGTGTATTTGATACACTTTCACCGCCCGCCATATTTATAATTGTGTTCTGAAAGTATTCCTTTCCTGGTACTTTTAAGGCTTTACTTCTCATACTGTACTCTACGAGCATAACTTTTGGTTTATTTTTGATTGTATTTGTTTTGTCCAATATTTTCTGCATATTTTCGTCGTAGTAATCGATAATTGAGCGTACTCTCTGTTCGTCATTTAATATTTTACTTAATATCTCAATACTTTTAATGTAGTTTTCAGGCGTTTCCATGTTTAATGTAATTATTGGTATTTTAAGATCCCCAAGTTGTTTTTTAATCTGTTCACTATTCCAAAATGCTGCAATTACGAGATCAGGATTAATCTTTGCTATTTCTTCTACATTAGAGCCATTTGGAGATGTAACTAATTTCATTTTTTTTGATACATCCGGGTAGGCTAACTTTATAAAGGCATCGTTTACTGCCATTTTTGTACTTCCAAAAACTTCATCTCCTTCGCCCATAAGAAACAGTGTTTGAGTAGCAAGCCCATACATTGAAACAATTTTCTGAACGGGTTGCTTAACTTTTATTTCTGTACCTGAGAAGTCTGTTATTGTAATAGTTTTTGTGTTTTTACTTGATAGTTGTTTACTCGAACAACCAGAAAGTGCAGATAGGGAAAACAGGATAGTTAAAGCAACTACGATAATTCTTAGAATTGTTTTCCTATACATTATGTACCTCCTCTCTTAAGTGGACTTCTTTAAATAATATTTTTGAAAAGTATTTTAGACCTTGCTCCTTTCTAATGTGTTTTATTCTTGAAAATCCGCTCTGGCTAATCACTATTGGATGCATTCGCTCGTTGGATACAAGAGGAATCGCAAAATCAATGTGCTTAAATAGAATGACTTTTAAAAATCTGGCTAATAAGTTTGTGTTAAGCTGATTTTTGCTTACTGGCGTAATGATTGCAAATTTTGAAAAAGGACTTATACAAAACAATCCTTGTTTGACTGAGGTGATTATTGGAGAATTTCTTTTATTGTTTATCGTAAACTTTACATTTTGTAAATGTATAATATCTTGTAAGTCTTGCTTTTCGTTGCCCACAATAATAACTTCTCTAATTGCCGGAATATTTTTATACGAATGTATAAGTTTAACTGCTTTATACAGAGATGTTTCCTGTGCCGAAAGGAGTATTAGAGAGAAGTATGGATAATCGCCAGGATTTACATACGGTTTAAAGGTATGTTTACCTTGGTAAGAAAAATTGATACCTTCTGAAGAAAACCGTACTTTCAATTTGTTTAGTAAAGTTACTTCTCTTCCAGCCATTTTTCTAAGTCTTTCTTCATCTCGGGAATCGTGTAAAATTTTATTGTTTCCATCACTCTTTCGTATTCTTCGACTCCTAAAAGAATGGCAATTGGCTTGCCGTTTTTTGTAATAAGAAAAGGTGTTTCGTTGCACTTATCCAGTAATTGTAGAAGTGTTTTTTTGGCCTCAGTAGCGTTTATTGCTTTCAGCATTTTTACCTCCTGCATTTGTATGGTCATAATTATAACAATAAAATTGTTTCAGTCAACCTGTTTTTCATTTTCTTCTTAGTGACTATACTTACTCATATGGATAAATTATTTTTAGGTGTAGACTTCGGTGGGACAAAAGTTAATTTTACCGTAATGAAAGGTAGGGAATTTATAAATCTTGTAAAAATTCGTACAGGCTCTATTAGTTCTGTTTACGATATTGTTGATAAAGTAAGTGTAGGCGTGGAAAGGACTGGGATAAATAAAATTAATGCAATTGGAATTGGTATCGCTGGAATGGTAGATCAAATAAAGGGTGTTGGTGTATATCTGACGAATTTAGGAAAACTTACGAATGTGAATCTTGCTGACACTCTTTCCGAAAAATTTGGTGTGCCTGTATTTATAGACAACGATGTGGATGCTGCGCTTATTGCAGAAAAAGAGTTAGGAGCATTAAATGGTATAAGGAATGCCGTATTTATTTCTGTTGGTACCGGCGTTGGGGGAGGAATTCTCATAGGAGGTAAAATATATATAGGCAAGAATGGATTTGCTGGAGAGTTTGGCCACATTACGGTAAGGGAGAATGGTTTGAAGTGCAATTGTGGTAAAAGGGGATGCCTTGAAACTGAGTCTTCTGGGACTGGAATAGAACGATATGTAAGAAATAGAATAAAAAGAGGGTGGAAGACCAAAATAGACAAAATTGAAGCTAAAAGAATTGCTGTTTTTGCTAAGTCAGGTGATGTACTCGCGACTAAGGCTTACCAGAACGCCGTGCATTATCTTGCTTTAACTACTGGAAATTTGATAAACATATTTAATCCAGAAAAAGTTATATTTGGAGGAGGAGTTGTGGAATCTGGGTTAATAGTTGAAGCTGTAAAAAATCTCGTAAGTAAGTATGCATTGCCCGCTTTTTTGAAAGAGGTCAAAATAGAAAAAAGTATTTTAAAAGGTAATACAGGAGCAATAGGTGCTGCTTTGCTTGCCCGGGACCGATCCAGTGGGAAAAATATTTATATTTATTAACTTCTATTCTTCTAGGAATTGAGCTTTAATTTCTCTTACGGCTCTGTCTATTTTAATTTTTATTAAACCCAGATTTGCATCTTTTTCTGAAATAACAGCAATGAATCCATTTCCGATAGTTGCAAATATTATAAAGTCTTTATCTGTTTCGATAATTACTTTTCTTGTTTTACCGGCATTTAATACTTTTGCTACGGTGGTACTATTTCTAAAATTACTTGCGCACATTCCTGCTACAGCATCTGGATCTATGTCAGTTGGAAGTAGTGATATTACCATTAAGCCTTCGTTGCTTATTATTGCGCTTCCTTTAACTCCTGGTATTTTGTTTAATTCTCTCAAATGTTTTTCCATCGTTTCCTAACCTCCCTTGTATTATTTCTATTCCGTGTGGAATTGCTTCTTTTATTACTTCGAGACATTCAATAACCCCTTTAGGATTTCCCGGCAAATTTATTATTAAAGTATTTCCTCTTATTCCAGCAGTTGCTCTGGATAGAATGGACAGAGGCGTTATATTAAAAGTTTTCATTCTCATAGCTTCTGCAAATCCTGGTGTTTCTCTATCTATTACCTCCCTTGTTGCTTCGGGTGTTACATCTTTTTTTGAAAAACCTGTCCCTCCGCTTGTAAGAACGAGATCTACTTTCATTCTGTCAGAATAATAAATTAATTTCTCTTTTAAAAGTCTTATATCGTCAGGCACAATGGCAGAGTCAACAAATTGCCACCCTTGTCTGTTTATAAAATTTTTAAGTGTGGGAATGACTTCGTCCTTATTTATTCCCTTGCTCCGCGTATCGCTTGCAACTATTATTGCTACTGTTATCATTATGCTTAATGATATATAATTTATCGATTTAGTCAAATAATTTTTATAAAAAGAATTTTGTTTTATATTTTAACTATGTTCGATATTACTATACATTTAAAGAAAGCAACCTCTACTATGGATATTGCCAGGGAAGTCTCTTATAGGCTTTCTCCTCCGTTTCTCGTAATTTCTGAGGTCCAAACAGGTGGCTATGGCCAGTATAATAGAAAGTGGCTATCTCCTGAAGGAGGACTGTGGTTTACTGAAGTATTAGAGCTTAAAAACTACACCGCTTTGTCTCTCCTAATGTCTATATTGGTTGTGCGTATTTTAGAGAAATATGTGCCAGAAGAAATAGTTAAAATTAAGTGGCCGAACGATGTATATCTTAACGGGAAAAAAGTAGCAGGTATATTGACTAAAGTATCGGGTAACCTTTCTTTTATTGGGATAGGTATAAATGTCGAAAATAGCGTAAGTAGTTCTCTTTCTGATACGGCAACGAGCCTTTCTTACTATAGGAGAGTTGAGCGTTCTCGGTTTTTGAATAAACTATTGAAGGAAGAGAACTCTTTGATTAGTCTTTACGAACGGATGGGTTTTAAGGCTTTTGTTGAAGAGTATAATAAAAAATTGATTTTTTTGAACAAACAGGTAGTCGTTAAGTCAAGAAGCGTGATTTGTGGAGAGGCAATTGGTGTAGACGAAATGGGGCATTTATTGATTAATAAAGGCTTTTCTCGTATAGAAAAAATAAGCAGCGGAACTGTGGTGAGTTTTTAATAATCTGGAGAATTATGCTTTAATATTGGCTTTCTGAAGTATTCTTGACAAAAGCACTCGCAAAGACTATACTAAAAAACAAAAAGGGTGGCGAAACCTAAATGTCTGCAATAGTGGGGAATTTAAAAAAATTATTTTTAGGTGAAGTTCTAATTATATTTAAAAGATCGTGTCTCGTAAAGATCGATAGGTATTTTATCTTTAAATTTATCATATTAGGGGGTGAAAATGGGATTTAAATACATTGGCAAGAAAGCCACAAGGCCGAATGTATTAGAAAGAGTGACGGGGAAAGCTATTTTTGTTGATGACATTAGACTTCCGCAGATGCTTTATGCAAAAATCCTCTATCCAAAGTATGCTCATGCAAAAATTCTTTCTATTGACACAAGTGAAGCTGAGAAAATGCCGGGCGTGGTTAAAGTTGTTACAGGAAAAGGAATTAAACATCCGTATGGTGATTGCCTTCATGATAGGGTGCCGATGGCCGTAGATAAAGTGAGATATATTGGTGAACCTGTTGCGGCGGTAATAGCCGATACAGAGCGCCATGCAAGAGCTGCTTTAAGCAAAATAAAAGTCGAATACGAACCTCTTCCAGTTTATACTGATGCATTAGATGCAATGAAAAAAGATGCCGTTCTAATTCACGAAAATCTCGATAAGTACTTTTATGTGACTCCTCTTTATAAACCTACTCCGGGAACGAACATCGCTTTATCTTACGAAATTAAGAAAGGTGACATCGAAGAAGGAATCAAACAGGCTGATGTAATTGTTGAAAAAGAATTTGTTTTTCATCACATGTCTTCTGTAGCAATTGAGCCACATACTGCAATTGCTATGCACCATCCTAATGGAATGATAGAAATATGGACTGCAAATGTAGGTCCCTTTGCTGTCAGGGAACAGGTTGCTGAGTTTTTTGGAAAGAATATTAGTGATGTAAGGGTCCATGTTCCACATATTGGTGGATGTTTTGGATATAAGTCGGATCCTTCGATTGAACCACTTACTGCCTACATTGCAAGTTTTGTGCCTGGTCGTCCTGTAAAACTTAAACTTACGAGAACAGAAGATTTTACGAGCACATTTATCGGAAGAGGTATAAGAGCGCATGTAAAAGTAGGTGCAACCAAAGACGGCAAACTTACTGCGCTTGAGGAAACACTATACCTGTCAACTGGTGCGTATGCAGATACTGGCACGAACATACTTATAGTTTCTGTTCAAGCATCTGGTGGTGTTTATTACTTTCCTAATGCTCATGTAAAGGGGTACTCTGTCTATACAAATACTCCTCCTGTAGGTGCGTTGAGGGCATACGGACATCCAGAAGCGCAATTTGCTATCGAGAGGATGATGGACTTGCTTGCGAGAAAATTGAACATGTCCCCAATTGAGCTAAGAAAAAAGAACTTTATTACTGAAGGTAAAACAAATGTTGTGGGTGAGAAATTCAAGGCAAGCGATGGAAACTTGTTTAAGTGCCTTGAAAATGTAGTCGAGGCTATACCTCCGGAAGAAGGAAATAAAGAAGACGACGATTATTACTATGGCGTGGGGTACGCAGGACTGATAAAAGCTCCTAAGGCTGCGACTTTTGCGTCTAAAGGTTGTCACTTGAAGTTCAATGTAGATGGCACTGTTTCTTTGAATATGTCGGGAGGAGATGTAGGACAGGGGTTGTGGACAGTTGCCCGTCAGATAGCTGCTGAAGCATTAAAAATGCCGCCTGAAAAAATTCGTGTATACAATGAAATAGACACCCAATATTCACCGTGGGAATGGCAGACGGTCGGTTCGATGTTTACTTATCAGGGAGGAAATGCAATTATTCGTGCTGCAAATAAGGCAATAGATATTTTGAAGAAAAACGCCTCGCTTGTGCTTGATAGAGATCCAGATATGTTGGAGTACGACGGGGAATATGTTTACGATAGATCTTATCCTGATGTAAGGGTGGCGGTTAAGGACATTTGCCGTGGCTATGTAAAGCCTGACGGAACGACTATTGGTGAAATAGTAAATGTGACGAGTTATTTTAGACTTCCTGGTGTTCAAAATCCTGATCCAGAAACTGGAATGGGTAGAACCGGTGGAAGTTATACAATGGGAGTGCAGGGCGTAAAGTTGCGTATAAATAAACATACCGGTGAAATCAAAGTAGATCATGTAGCGACCTCTATTGATGTGGGTAAAGTAATTTATCCTAAAGGAGCAGAAGGTCAGGTACTTGGTGGTGTCGTCCAGGGATTAGGGGAAGCGTTGTTTGAACAGATTCGTTTCAAAGAAAACGGAGTACTTGAAAATCCAAACCTTATTAAGTATAAAATTCCTCGCCTTGAAGACATACCAGACAAGTTTACTATAAAGTTTGTCGAAACTCCCGATGCAATAGGTCCTTATGGAGCGAGAGGCCTTGGTGAGCACCCTGTAATCGGTGTTCCTCCTGCTGTTGTAAATGCTATTTACAATGCTATTGGCTACGATTTCTACGAGGTTCCTGTTACGAGCGATATGGTTAAGAAAGCCCTGGAAGAAAAGGGTATGCTTAAAGAGCAGTCCAATAAAACTGCTGAGGCTTCCTTAAGCGAAACTGTAGATAGAGATAAGGAGGGTTAGTTATGCAAGCAGTTAATGTTACTTTGAATGGGGAAAAGAAGACTGTATATATAGAAGGGGGAGAGACCCTTCTTGATGTTCTGAGGGAAAACTTAGAACTTACAGGCACAAAGTATGGTTGCGGACAGGGTGCTTGTGGTGCTTGCACAGTTGTGGTAAACGGGGAAGCAGTTAAGAGTTGTATGGTTTTATTCAGAAAATTAGAGGGTGCTGAAATTCTTACGATTGAAGGCATATCTGACGGAGTGCACTTACATCCTATTCAAAAAGCATTTGTTGATGCTGATGCGGTTCATTGTGGTTTTTGCACACCGGGCATAATTATGGAACTATATGCACTCTTTACAAAAAATCCTGATGCAAGCGAAGAGGAAATTAAAAAGGCATTAAATAAACACTTGTGTAGATGCACGGGTTACCTTCCACTGATCGAGGCTGCTAAACTGGCTCAAAAATATTACAAAGAATCCCTGAAGGAGGTGTAAACTTGGAAGAAAAATTTGACATTGTGGTCAAGAATGCAAAGCTAAGAAAAGGAGGTGATAAATCTTTCAGCATTGTCGTAAAAGACGGGAAAGTCGCAAAAATTTCAGAGAACGGCGATTTTGACGGAAATGTCGTAATTGATGCAGAGAGTAATCTCGTTACTGAATCGTTTGTGAATACGCATTTACATCTGTGCAAGGTGTATACACTTGAAATGATGGATGAAGATGCGTTGAAAGATTATCATGGGAAAACGATGGGAAAGGCTATGACTGCCATTGAGCTTGCTGCGCGTATAAAGGAGCGCTACAATGCGGAATGGATTATTAAGAATGTAAGGAAGGCATTGAATCTTGCGGCGAGAAACGGTGTAACCCACATTCGTGCCTTTGCTGATGTGGATAATAAAGCTAAATTAGAGGGAATTAAAGCATTGTTACAGGCAAAAGAAGAGTATAAAGATGTAGTGGAACTTCAAGTAGTAGCCTTTCCTCAAGATGGTGTTGTTAGGGAACCTGGAGCCAAAGAACTCGTAGAGGAAGCTGTTAAGATGGGTGCTGATGTAGTAGGTGGTATTCCGTGGATAGAGTATACTGAGGAGGACGAACAGGCGCATATTGATGCGATGTTTGAGATTGCAGAAAAGTACGACAAAGACATTTCTATGCTGGTGGATGACGCAGGAGATCCTACGCTTAAGACGCTTGAAATGCTTGCCGTAAAAACGATTAAAGAAGGGCGTTTTGGTAGAAGCCTTGCACACCATGCAAGAGCAATGCAGCTCTATCCAGAGCCTTACTTCCAGAAGTTGGTAGCCTTGCTTAAAAAGGCACAATTGGGTGTCGTGAGCGATCCTCATACTGGTCCATTGCATGCGCGTGTAAAAGAAATGCTTGAAGAAGGTGCGCTTGTGGTTCTTGGACAGGACGACATCTCTGATGCATACTATCCGTACGGAAGAAACAATATGTTGGAAGTGGTATTCTTAAATTCCCACTTGTTGTGGATGACCACGAGGCAGGACATGGAAAAACTTTACGATATGGTTACGGTAGATGCAGCGAGAGCAATGAATGTGAAGAATTTCGAACTGGAAGAAGGAAATCCTGCGAATTTTGTCGTACTTAAAGAAAATAGTATAAGGGAAGCCATCAGAAATCATGACGAACCACTTTATGTGGTAAGTCACGGTAAGTTGGTTGATAAGGACAAATATAAAAATTAATTCTTTAAGTTAAATTTAAGAAAGGAGGGTTATTATGAAGAAAAAAGTATTAGCAATTTTACTTGCGGTACTTTTGGTTTCTGTTCTTTTTGCAGGTTGTTCCTCTGCACAGAAGCCTCAACAGCAGAAACCTGCTGAACAGAAACCTGCTGAAAAAGTGATTAAGGTGGCAGCTGTTTACGCAACGCCTATAGAGGAGCCCTGGGATGGAGCAATTCACAAAGCGTTATTAAAAGCTAAAAAAGAACTTGGAATCCAATACGATTGGACCGAAAATGTAGGTTATGCTGATTTTGAAAAGGTTTTAAGAGAATATGCTGACAAAGGGTATGATATTATCTTCGGTGATGCATTTGGTTCAGAAGATGCAGTGAGGCGTGTTGCAAAAGATTATCCAAAGATTGCCTTTGTGTTTGGATCAGGTGAAGGTCCAATGGATCCAAATCTTTCTGTGTTTGACGATTGGATTCAGGAACCTGCGTATCTCTGTGGCTTAATCGCAGGAAAAATTACAAAGACTAATGTCGTTGGCGTTGTTGCGGGTGTTCCAGTACCAGAGGTAAATAGGATTGTTAATGCATTCATTTATGGTGTAAAGGAAGTTAATCCTAAGGCAAAAGTTCTTGTATCATTTATCGGAAGCTGGTTTAACCCTACCAAAGCAAAAGAAATGGCACTTGCGGAGATTCAAAAGGGTGCTGATGTAATGTATGCTGAAAGGTATGGGGTAATTGATGCGTGCAAAGAAAAACATGTTTATGTTTTTGGCAATTTGCTTGATCAACATTCCCTTGCACCTAATTATGTTATTACAGGACCGGTTTGGGATATGTGGCCTACCGTAAAGTATGTAATAGAATCTGTCAAGAATGGAACATACCATGCGCAGGATTTGAGAGAATGGTCTATGATGGCAAAAGGTGGTGCAAAACTCGCACCTTTCTATGAATTTAAGGATAAATTACCCAAAGATGTATTAGAGCTTGTTCAGAAAAAAGAGGAGGAAATAAAAGAAGGTAAGTTTAGAGTTCCCATTAATGAAGCTCCTCCGAAAAGTGGCTAAGTCTGAGACTGTATAACTCTATGGCACAGAGCATTTCGCTCTGTGCCAAATTTTTATAAGGGGTGGGTATGGAAAAAGAGAAAATTGTCGAGATGCGTAATATCCGTAAAACTTTCTTAAACAATGTAGCAAATAATAACATTAATTTCGTAGTTTATAAAGGAGAGATCGTTTCGCTTCTTGGAGAAAATGGTGCTGGTAAAACAACCTTAATGAAGATCCTTTACGGAATGTATACTAAAGATAGTGGCGAGATATTTGTTAATGGGAAAAAAGTGGAAATAAATTCCCCAAAGGATGCTATTGCACTCGGAATTGGGATGGTCCACCAGCACTTTACTCTTGTGCGAACACTTACTGTTTTAGAAAATGTTATACTTGGGCTGCCTTCTCCAAAAGGAATAAACCTTGACTTTGATTATGCGAGGAAAAGACTGCAGGAGATTATTCAACGATACGGACTTGTCGTAAATCCTGATGCTAAAATTTGGCAATTATCTGTGGGGGAAAGGCAAAGGGTTGAAATTATTAAAGCATTATATAGAAATATTAATGTTTTAATACTTGACGAACCTACGGCTGTATTAACTCCACAAGAAGTAGAGGAATTGTTTAAAACATTAAGAATTTTTAAGAAAGAGGGAAAAAGTATAGTTTTTATTTCTCATAAGTTAGAAGAAGTAATGGAGATTAGTGACCGTATCGTCATTTTGAGAAATGGAGTCGTTACTGGAGAGCGAAGGAAAGAAGAAACAAATGCCAGAGAGCTTGCTCGTCTAATGGTAGGCAGGGAGGTAATAGAAGTTTTAAGGGAAAAGACTTCCGTTACAGAAAAGTCTCCGTTATTAAAGGTTGAAGGACTAAAGGCTTTAAATGATAAGAACCTCGTTGCGCTAAAAGGAATTTCTTTCTCTGTTAACAAGGGGGAGATTTTGGGGGTTGCTGGAGTGGCAGGAAACGGACAAAGAGAGCTTGAAGATGTAATTTGCGGTGTACGAAAACCAATTAGTGGCCACATTTTCCTTGATAAAGACGAAATATCAGGTAGATCTCCAAAGGAAATAATCAGACTTGGTGTAGGAAGGATTCCTGAGGATAGAATGGAATCAGGCCTTATATTGGATCTGCCATTGTATGAGAATCTCGTTATTGAATTCTATGATAAACCGCCTTTTTCTAAAGGGATGCTAATTAATTATAAAAGTATTAAAAGGTTTGCTCAAAAGCTCATAAAGGAGTATCGAATCAAGACTGCAAGTATAGATGTTAAAACGAGAACTTTGTCTGGAGGGAATTTGCAAAAAGTCATTTTAGCGCGCGTACTTTCTCAATCTCCTAAATTTATAATAGCCTCTCAGCCTACAAGAGGACTGGATGTTGGCGCTATGGAATATATCCATGAAAAACTATTAGAGGCCCGTAATAACGGTGCAGGGATTTTGTTGATTTCTGAGGATTTGCACGAAGTATTAAATCTCAGTGATAGGATTATGGTTATGTACGAAGGTGAAATTATGGGCATTATAGATAGGTCGAAGGAAAAAGTTGACATTGAAGAACTTGGTCTTATGATGGCAGGTGCAAAAAGGAGGAAAGTATCATGAGCTGGCCTACAATTAAATTAGAAAAGCGCCTACCACCTCCTGTGTGGTTCCAGGTCCTTACACCTGTAATTGCAGTTTTTATTTCACTTCTTATTTCGGCGATATTTATTTTGATTCTTGGTAAGAACCCTATAACGGCTTTTTATTACATACTTAAAGGTTCTATAGGTACATGGTTTGCGTTTAAGGAAATGCTCGTCAAAGCAGCGCCTCTAATTCTTACTGGTGTTGCTGTTGCAATTGCATTTATAGCAAAGTATTGGAATATAGGTGCAGAAGGTCAACTGTATGCAGGTGCACTTGCAGCTGCCTGGATAGGTATGCTCAATTTACCTCTCCCAAAGCCAGTCTACATACTTTTAGTTATCACTGTAGGTTTTATTGCTGGTGCAATATGGTCAGGAATACCTGGTTATTTAAAAGCAAAACTAAAAGTAGATGATGTAGTAACTACATTACTTATGAACTATATTATGATTTATACAGTAAGTGCTTTACTGAATGGGCCGTGGAGAAATCCTGTAACTATGTATCCTTCTTCTACCCCTATAGCACAAAATGCAAGATTTCCTATTATAATTCCGCGCTCGCGTGTGCATTTTGGCTTAATTATATCTTTGCTTGCGGTTTTGTTTATGTACTTTCTCGTCAGGAAAACGAAACTTGGCTTCGAGATAAGAGCAACAGGGGCAAATCCTTCTGCTGCTAAATTTCTTGGGATTGATACGATTAAGTCTATTATTGTTATATCAATAATAAGTGGCGGAATAGCAGGACTTGCTGGCGTAGGAGAAGTTGCAGGTGTACATTATCACTTGATAAGAGGTTTGTCGCCAGGATATGGTTACAGCGGGATAATAATAGCAATGTTAGGAAGATTAAATTCGATAGGTGTATTGCTCGCTGCAATTTACTTTGCAATTATTATAAATGGAGCTCAGTTTATGAGTATCACTTTAAATATACCTTCTTATATAGCTACCGTAATCCAGGGAATTACACTTATCGTTATGCTTGCCATGCTTCTATTATTTGAGTATCGAATAAAGATAGGGAGGTCAAAATGAATACCGGATTTTGGACTCTAACTTTCTGGGTTGGATTTCTTGCAGCCACGGTCAGGATGGCTACTCCTTTAATCATTGCTACGCTTGGAGAAACTTTTGCTGAGCGTTCTGGCGTTCTTAACCTGGGTATAGAAGGAATGATGATATTTGGAGCGTTAGCAGGGTTTCTTACGACATACTTTACGAAAAGTTTGTGGCTTGGTGTATTAGTTGCTACTTTATCTGGAATAGCGTTTGGCTGGCTGATGGCTTTTTTAACGGTTACTCTAACACTAAGTCAGCATGTTTCTGGTCTGGGGATTACTATATTTGCCAGTGGATTGGCTTATTATACATATAGAGCCGCAATCGGTTCTCCTACTGTGCCTCCCACGATAAAAGCCTTTTCTACTCTTAAGATTCCCCTACTCTGGAAGATTCCCATTATAGGGCCTATATTGTTTGATCAATATGCAATTACTTATATTGGAATTCTTCTCGTTCCGCTTGCGGGATATTTAATTTACAAGACGACATTTGGTTTATCGCTCCGTGCGGTTGGTGAAAACCCTGAAGCAGCAGACGCGATGGGTATAAATGTTTATAAAATTCGTTATACTGCGCTTCTTATAGCTGGCGGTCTTGCAGGTTTGTCAGGTGCATTTTTCACTCTTGCAGAGTTTAACATGTTCTTGTACGACATTGTTGCAGGTAGAGGATGGGTGGCAATAGCGCTCGTTATTTTTGCAAATTGGATACCATCTAAGGTTTTATGGGGTGCTTTGTTCTTTGGTAGTATAGACGCTATTGGGCTAAGATTACAGGGTACAGCTATTAAGGTGCCATTTCAAGTGTATTTAATGCTTCCGTACATTTTTACTATTATTGTGCTTATACTTATTGCAAGAAATGCATCTTATCCGTCTGCTTTGCTTAAACCATACAGAAGAGAGTAGAATATAGTAATAAACTATTGACACAAGGATTGATTTTCTTAAACTTTAATATATTTTTATCACAAAATCTACGGGAGGAATAAATGGATGCACATAAATTAGTTGAACAATTGGGAGAAAAAAAGAAACAGATTTATGCTCAAGGGGGAGAAAAAGCAATATCTAAACAGCATTCAAAAGGAAGGCTTACGGCAAGGGAACGCATTGACTTGCTCGTTGATCCTGGTTCTTTTGAAGAGTTTGATATGTTTGTAAAAACTCGCTCTACCTATTTTGGGCTTGATAAGAAGAACATTCCTGCAGATGGAGTTGTAACAGGTCTTGCTACAGTGAATGGCAGAAGAATTGCCCTTTATGCCCAGGACTTTACTGTAGTAGGTGGTTCGCTGGGGGAAATGCACGCCCTAAAGATTGCTAAGATGCAAGATATGGCAATGAAACTCGGCATTCCTTTTATTGGGATGAATGATTCTGGGGGAGCTCGTATACAGGAAGGCGTTGATTCTCTCAGGGGATATGGAGAAATTTTTATAAGGAATGTTCGGGCATCTGGTGTAATTCCACAAATCTCTCTTGCTATGGGGCCTACTGCTGGAGGTGCAGTTTACTCTCCTGCCATGATGGACTTTATAATTATGACAAAACACGCAATGATGTACATAACTGGCCCCGAAGTAGTCAAAGCTGTTACTGGAGAAGTCGTTTCTCACGAAGACTTAGGTGGCGGTCTTGTTCATAACCAAAAAAGCGGTGTGGCTCACTTCCTTGCTGAGGACGACAAGGAAGCAATTGAGAAACTTAAAGTCCTGCTGTCTTATTTACCTGATAATTATTTGCAGACTCCTCCTTTTGTAGAAACTGGCGATTCTGTAGAGCGTGAAATTCCCGAGTTGATAGATTTAGTACCCGCCGATCCGAATAAAGGTTACGATGTAAAAGAAGTAATTAAATCAGTTTTAGATAATGGTGAATTTTTTGAGGTTCAGGAACTATACGCTCGGAATGCCGTGGTTGGTTTTGGAAGGCTTGGCGGTAATGTAGTCGGTGTAGTTGCGAACCAAGCACGATATCTTGCTGGGGTATTGGACATAAACTCTTCTGACAAGATCGCGCGATTTGTAAGATTCTGTGACGCATTCAATATTCCATTAATCACTTTTGTTGATACTCCTGGATATCTTCCTGGCGTTGCGCAGGAGCACGGCGGCGTCATAAGGCATGGCGCTAAAGTTCTTTACGCTTATTCTGAGGCTACAGTTCCAAAAATTACCGTGATTTTAAGGAAGTCTTACGGTGGAGCATACATCGCAATGTGTTCCCGTCATTTGGGTGCAGATGCTGTCTTCGCGTTCCCACAGGCAGAGATTGCTGTTATGGGTGCAGAGGGTGCTGCGAATATTATATTCAGAAAGGAAATTAAAACCGCAGAAGACCCAGATAAACTACGGGCGGAAAAAATTGAAGAATATCGTAAGGAATTTGCGAATCCGTATAGAGCAGCAGAAAGGGGCTACATTGACGATGTAATAAATCCCAAAGATACGAGAAAAATTGTCGCAAAGACTCTTAATTACTTAAGAAGTAAGAGTGAGTCAGTGCCAGAAAAGAAACACGGTAATATTCCCCTGTAGTAGGTGATTGGATAGATGAACATACACGAGCTCAATCAAGGGATACTTTTAGGATTAATGGCTATGGCGGGTGTTTTCATAGTACTTGCCTTGATAGGTCTGATCCTGTATGCATTTGAACTTTTGCTTTATAAAAAAGAAGAAAAAGGCATAGATACTGGCCGTTCAAAAATTGAAGCAGAAGAAGGGATATCCAAGAAGGTAGTTGCAGCAATAGTATCTGCAATATATGCAAAGCAGTATATACCAGTAAGTATACCAACCAGGATAACTATTAGTCATAAAAAAAAGAATTCAGTTTATAAGAAAATAAAGGAGAAGAGGTGGAAAAATAATGGTTAAAAAGTTTAAAGTAAAAGTGAATGGAGAAGAATTTAATGTTGAAGTAGAGGAAGTAGTAGAGAGCTTTGCTATGTCCAACCCGAGTAATAAAGTTACTGAGCCTTCTGCTACTGTAAGGAAAACAGCAGAAGTGTCGAAGTCAGGTGAAGAAAAGACGGTACAAAGTAATACTTCAGATAGAGGAAGAGGAGGAGATATATCTGGAAAGAAGGTAGTTTCAGCCCCGTTGCCTGGGAAAATTATCTCAGTAAATGTTAAAAAAGGCGATTTCGTTAAAAAAGGCGATTTATTGCTCATATTGGAAGCAATGAAAATGGAAAACGAAATTTTTGCTTCTACTGACGGAAAGATCGTCGACATATTAGTTTCACCGGGTGATTATGTTTCTACTGGCGATAAAATGATCGTAATGGAGTAGTTTATGGCTGATATAATTGTTCAACTTGCAAAGCAAAGTGGTTTTTACCTTATTACATGGAAAGAGATCATAATGATCTGTATAGGGCTATTACTTATATACCTTGCTATATACAAGCAATCTGAGCCATTACTTCTTTTACCTATTGGTTTTGGATGCATTTTAACGAATCTTCCCCTGTCTGGATTAATGAGTTCCCATCCGGTAGGTTTGTTTTATTTTCTCTATAAATATGGTGTTTCCACAGAAATCTTTCCCCTTTTAATATTTATGGGAGTAGGAGCAATGACGGATTTTGGTCCGTTAATTGCAAACCCATGGACTATTTTGCTTGGAGCTGCTGCGCAATTTGGTGTTTTTCTTGCGTTGATCGTTTCATTACTTTTAGGGTTTAGTTTGAAGCAATCGGCCTCAATTGCCATCATTGGAGGTGCTGACGGCCCTACTTCAATTTATACTGCCGTAAAACTTGCGCCACAACTTTTAGGCGCTATTGCTGTCGCTGCTTATACTTATATGTCTCTTGTACCAATTATACAACCTCCTATAATGAAGTGGGTTACTACTAAGAAAGAACGCAGTGTAGTGATGGAGCAGTTACGGCCTGTTTCAAAGCTTGAAAAAATACTTTTTCCAATTGTAGTTACCATTATTATTAGTCTCTTATTTCCTGCTGTAGCTCCACTTATTGGAATGCTTATGTTGGGGAATTTATTTAGGGAATCAGGCGTTGTGGAGAGATTAGCTCATACTGCTGCAAACGAACTTATTAACATTACGACGATCTTACTTGCAACTACTGTTGGTGGAACAATGAGGGCAGAGTCTTTTCTTACACTTCAAACATTGGAAATTATAGGATTAGGAATTATTGCATTTGGCGGGAGCACTCTAGGTGGCGTTCTGTTAGGAAAACTTTACTACTATTTAAGTGGCGGCAAGATAAATCCTTTGATAGGTTCTGCGGGTGTTTCTGCTGTACCAATGGCAGCTCGTGTTTCACAAAAAGTGGGACAGGAAGAAAACCCTGGTAACTTTTTGTTGATGCACGCTATGGGACCTAATGTTGCTGGTGTTATTGGAACCGCAGTGGTAGCTGGCATTATGATTTCTATGCTTGCACATTGATGCTTTATAATTAATGATGATTTCTTATTAAAATTATGGGCAGTTTAAACTGCCCATTTTTATTTTATTGTTGCAACTTTTAATAAGTCTGTACTTCCGCTTACGCCTGTATGTGAACCTGCCGTGATTACTATGATGTCACCCTTTTTGGCAAGTTTTGTTTCCTTTGCGATTTCTACGGCTTTTTGTAGAATTTCATCCACTGTTTTAAAAGCATCTACTTTAAATGGTATAACTCCCCATTTTAAGATAAGGAATTTTAAAGTTTCTTCTTTAGGGGTTAACGCAATAACCGGAACATTTGGTTTATGCTTGGATACCAAAATTGCCGTTCTTCCTGACTCTGTTGCCGATATAATAATTTTTGCATTTACCACATTTGCTATATTGTTTGCAGATATAGCTATGGCATCAGAAATGTTCTTTTCTATAGGCTCTTCTGACTTTGTTTTGAGAAATCTTCTGAAAATTGTGCTTTTTTCAGTATTTTTTATGATGTTTCTCATTACTCTTACACTTTCGATTGGAAATTTTCCAACAGCTGTTTCATTTGATAACATTACTGCATCCGTTCCATCGAATATGGCATTTGATACATCTGTTACTTCTGCGCGTGTTGGAACGGGACTTTCTACCATTGAATTAAGCATTTGTGTTGCCGTTATTACTGGTTTGCCCTTTTTGTTTGATATCGAAATAATCTTTTTTTGTATAATAGGAACTTTTTCTACAGGCACTTCTACGCCAAGGTCCCCACGAGCCACCATTATACCGTCGGAAACTTCAACAATTTTTTCTATGTTCTCTACGGCTTCCCACTTCTCAATTTTTGAGATTATCGGAATAATTCTTCCGTATTCTTGCATTAAACTTCTGAGCTCAATAACATCTTCTGGTGTTTTTACGAACGAGAGTGCGACGAGATCCACACCATTAGAAAGTCCAAATTTTAGATCCTCTTTATCTTTTTCGGTTATTGCTGGAATTGAAAGTCTCGTATTTGGGAAATTAACTCCTTTATGATCGCTAATTTCTCCTCCTTCTATTACCGTAGTATAAACTTTGTCATCAGTGACCTTCTTTACCTTTAGTTTAATAAGTCCGTCGTTAATGTAAATTAGTTGATCTACGGTAATGTCCTTTATTACGCTGGGAAATGTTATAGAGCATATGTGCTCATCTCCTAGAATCTCTTCAGTCGTCAAAATGAATTCTGAGCCGTTCTTTAAAAATGCTTTTCCATTTTTTAACTTCCCCAGTCTTATTTTCGGCCCCTGTAAATCTTGCAAGATAGAAACCGGATACGATAGATTGTTGCTAATGGCTTTTATTTTTTTAATTGTTTCTCTGTGCTGTTCTTTATCTCCATGCGAAAAATTTATTCTGAATACATCCACACCCTCTACTATTAACTTTTTTATTTTTTCTTCTGTATTTGTAGAGGGTCCGATTGTTGCTACAATTTTTGTTTTACATTCCTTTCTTTTTTGAATCATAAATCTCCTTTAATTTTTCTATGAGTAGTACTTCTTCTGGCGTTGGGTTTGTTGGTATATTTACCTTTACTTTTACTATTAAATCTCCTCTTCTTCTACTACCTACAACTCTTGCGCCTTTCCCCTTTATAACGAATTCTGCGTCATTCTGAGTTCCAGGCGGTATTCTAATGGTTTCAAATCCACCTTCTATTAGCGGCACTTTTATCGTTGTTCCTAATACAGCTTCTGGAAAAGTGATGTGGGCAGTATAGTATAATTTATCTCCCTCTCTCTTATAAGATGGATCTGGAATTACAGTAATCCTAACATAGAGATCGCCTCTTGGTCCACCGTGCAATCCTGCGTTTCCCTGCCCTTTAATTCGCACTCTTACGCCAGTATCAACTCCTGGTGGAATTTTAACCTCTACTACCTTTGTTTCAGTTACGACACCAGTTCCACCACATACATGGCATTTTTCTTTAGGAATCTTCCCTGTACCATGGCATGTTGGACAGGTCGTTTGAACTACAAATTCTCCAAATACTGAGCGTTGCACTCGCCTTACTACACCAGTCCCTCCACAGGTAGGACAGGTAATGTAGCCACTTCCGGGCTCTACTCCAGTTCCTTTGCAGTGTGGACAAACTTCTTTCCGAGTAACTGAAATTTCTTTTGTAGTACCCAAGATGGCTTCTTTTAATGTTATCGTAAGAGGTACTTCTATGTCTTCTCCGCGTGTTGGTTTGTTGGTATCTCTATTGCTTGTGTCGTGGTATGCTCTTCTGTTCTCTGTAAATCCAAAACCTCCAAATCCAAAATTCCTTAAGATTTCATCAAGATCAAAAAAGTCACCCATCCCACCGCCGAAGTTAAAATCATATTCTCTACCTGCGTTAGCTCCCTGACCTCCGACTGCACCAAACCGGTCGTATTGAGCTCTCTTTTCGGGGTTGCTTAGAACTTCGTATGCTTCGTTTATTTCAGCCATCCTTTTTGCTGCTTCTGGATCGTTCTTGTGAAGGTCAGGATGGTACTTCATTACGAGCTCTCTGTATCTTTTTTTAATATCATCAGGAGAGGCGTCCCGGGGGACGCCTAAAATTTCGTAGTAATCTTTATTTGCCATATGTTTTTACTGTTTCGTATTACCTTCTCCTTCCACGGTGGGACCTTCGTTATTATCCCCAGGATTATTCGTTGTATTACTACTTCCTGGAGGTGTTTGAGTTGTTCCTCCGCCCTGCTTGTACATATTGGTGCCTATTCTTTCCATTATGTTATTTACTTTGTCCATATTTGCTTTAATCATTTCTATATTACTTTCTTTTACAGATTTTTCAAGTTCATTTAACGCATTTTCTAATTCTTTTTTATCGTTCTCCGGGATCTTGTCTCCATAATCCTTTAAAAACTTTCTTCCGCTGTATACAAGTTGGTCGCCTTTATTCTTGGTTTCTATTTCTTCTGCTCTCTTTCTATCTGATTCTGCATACATTTCTGCTTCTTTTTTCATTCTTTCAATTTCTTCTTTGGAGAGTTTGTTACTGTTTGTGATAGTAATGTGCTGTTCTTTCCCGGTTGCTTTGTCTTTTGCCGTTACATGGAGTATTCCATTTTCGTCTACTGCGTATGTAACCTCAATTTGTGGTACACCTCTTGGCGCAGGCGGAATCCCATCCAGAATAAATCTTCCCAATGATAGATTGTCTTTTGCAAGTGGCCTTTCTCCTTGCAATACATGTATTTCCACCTGTGTTTGGTTGTCTGCTGCTGTAGTAAAGATCTGTGTTTTAGATGTAGGGATTGGAGAGTTTCTTTCTATCATCTTTGTAAATACTCCACCCATAGTTTCTATACCCAATGAAAGGGGAACTACATCAACGAGAACAACATTTTTAACATTGCCTTCTATAATTCCTGCCTGGATTGCTGCACCCATTGCAACGCACTCCATTGGATCTATACCTCTTTCAGGCTCTTTTCCTATGTAGTCTGCTACAAATTTCTGCACAATTGGCATACGCGTTGGTCCACCAACAAGTATAATTTTATCAATTTGTTGAGGAGTGAGTCCTGCATCTTTTATTGCTCTTTCCATTGGTCCTGCACACCTCTTAACGATTGGCTCAACAAGTGCTTCTAATTTTGCCCGTGTAATGTTCATTACGAGGTGTTTTGGTCCGCTTGTGTCTGCAGTTATGAATGGCAGATTTATTTGTGTTTCTAATACTGAGGAGAGTTCTATTTTTGCTTTTTCGGCTGCTTCTCTAATTCTTTGCATTGCCATTTTATCTTTGGTAAGGTCAATGCCATTTTCTTTTTTGAACTCTTCCACGATGTATTTGACTAATGCTTCGTCCATATCTCTTCCGCCAAGATGGGTGTCACCTGCGGTTGATTTTACCTGGAATACTCCACCACCAAAGTCCATAATTGTAACATCGAGTGTTCCTCCACCAAAGTCAAATACGAGAATTTTCAGTTCTTTGTCTGATCTATCAATCCCGTATGCGAAAGCAGCTGCAGTAGGTTCGTTTACGAGACGCACGACTTCGAGTCCTGCAATTTCTCCAGCGTTTTTTGTTGCTTGCCTCTGGTCGTCGTTAAAGTATGCAGGTACGGTAATAACTGCTTTCTCTACCTTCTCACCTAAAAATGCTTCTGCGTCTTTTTTAATTTTCTGCAAAATAAATGCTGAAATCTGTTCTGGTGTGTACTCTTTATCAAAAACTTTTATTTTTGTTTTTGTACCCATTAACCTTTTAACCCCGGTAACAGTACCTTCAGGGTTAATTGCTGCCTGCCTTCTTGCAGGTTCACCAACGAGAATCTGCCCGTCCTTTGTAAACGCAACGACAGAAGGTACTGTTTTGCCTGCTACCGTTGGTCCTTCTGCAGCTGGTATGATTGTAGGTTTACCACCTATCATTACTGCTGCTGCAGAGTTGCTTGTACCTAAGTCAATTCCAATAATTCTACTCATTATTATCGCCTCCTTTACTTTCTTTGTTATTTTCTTTTTCCTGTTTTGGGGCAGCTACTGAAACTACTGCGGGTCTCAATAGCTCGTTCCCTAGATAATAACCCTTTCGCAAAACCTTGATGATAGTGTTTGGTTTTACATCGTTTGTTTGCACGATCTCTCCTATCTCACATATCGATGGATCAAACTGCTTGCCGGAGAGATTAATTTCTTTTACCCCTTGTTGTTCTAAAAATTTTGCAATCTGCTTGTGTATCAGCTGTATACCTGTTTTAGTACTTGCTGAATCTTTTTCATCCATTGCTGAGAGTGCTCTTTCAAAATTGTCAAAAATTTCAAGAAATTCTTTAATTAATGCTTTCTTCGCCTGTGTTATTTTTTGTTCTGCTTGTCTTTCTATTGTTTGCTGTTCTCTACGAAACTGCTCTTTTAGCTTAATAAATTCAATTTTAAGATTTTCTATTTCGTTTTCTTTTTTCTCTATTATATCGTTTTTCTCCTTTAGTGCCTTTATGAGTTCGTCGAGTTTTGTTTCTTTTTTATCTTTATTTGCTTTTTTCTTTTCTTCCATATCTTCCCCTCCATTAGCACTCTCATAGTATGACTGCTAATAATTTAGCAAAAATTAAATTTTTGTCAAGTATGTTTTGAAGTTTATTTGGATTTTTGATTTAATCCTAAAAGGTATTATAATTTATTAAAGGAGGTGGGGCATGAAAGTTAGAAGATCGGCTGTTGCTGGAGCGTTTTATCCTCAAGATAAATTTGAGCTTAAAGAAATGGTAGAAAATTTTTTAAGTGCTGCTCCATTATATAAATTAGATAATATTCGTGCTGCTGTTTCTCCTCATGCAGGATATATCTTTTCTGGTCCCGTTGCTGCATACACACACAAGCAATTCTTAAATTTAGACCTAAATAAAAATTGGACAATATTCTTGTTAGGTCCTTCTCATTATGCTTATTTTAGTGGCGCTTCTGTGGGAGTGTTTGATTTTTACGAAACGCCACTTGGTTTGGTAAAAGTTTCGTCTGTTGCAAGGGCTATTATTGAAGAAGAGGGTTTTAGTTTTGTTATAGATGCGCATGTGGAAGAACATTGCCTTGAAGTTCAACTTCCTTTCTTGCAGATAGTATTTCCTAAATTTGAGATAGTACCAATTGTTTTTTCTGAAATCTCATATAAATATCTTGCTTTAGTTTTGGATAAATATTTAAACGAGAACTCTATTTTGTTGGTTAGTTCTGACTTAAGTCATTACCATCCATACGATATTGCACGAAGTATTGATAAACATTGTAATATCGCCGTTGATAAACTTGATATATCAGAATTAGAGAGATGTGAGGCTTGCGGGAAAATAGGTATTGCTACATCTATATATCTTGCTCAGAAAAATAAGTGGCGTTCGAAAGTTCTTGCATACGCTACGAGCGGGGATACTGCGGGCCCTAAAAACCAGGTTGTTGGGTATGGCTCCTATATCTTTTACGAAGGAGGTGTCTAAATGAACTTACAGGAGAAGAAAGCACTTTTATACATAGCAAGAACTGCAATTGCTACTTATCTAAGTGAAGGAATAGAATTTATTCCAGATAGGGAACATTTTCCCTATGAGAGGCTTTGGGAGGAGCGAGGAAGTTTTGTTACTTTAACTATTCATGGAAACCTTCGTGGTTGTATAGGTTCTATTATCCCACACCAGCCGCTTGCTGTTGATGTAGCTAAGAATGCTGTAAATGCTGCTTTTCGTGATCCGCGTTTTTATCCGCTCTCCCGTGAAGAATTCGAATTAGTTAACATAGAGGTTTCTGTTTTAACATACCCTAAAAGGCTGGAGTTTTATGGCGTAGATGATTTATTCTCCAAGATTAAAAAGTACGAAGATGGAGTTATTATAAAGCGTGGTTTTTATCAAGCCACTTATTTGCCTCAAGTGTGGAAAGATCTTCCTGAAAAAAAAGAATTTTTCAGAACACTTTGCTTAAAAGCAGGTATGGAGCCGGATTGTTTCAAGGATCCACGCCTCGAAGTATATACCTATAGAGTAGAGGCATTTTCTGAGGAGGAGTTATTAACTCAATAATTTGGAAAAATTATTTCGATTTCTTTCGTTTTAGGGAACCAGGTGACTTTTCCTCCTATTTGTTCTATAACGAACCTTAAAGGAATATAGGTTCTGTTGTTTTTAATTATCGCCATTACCGAAGGGTTTTTATCAATTTGTACCTCTTTGTCGTTAACAGTTGCAATATTGCTCCCTATTTTCAAAGATATTTCTGCGCCGCTAATTTGAATATTAACAGTTCTATGTTCAGGATTCCATTCTATACTGCCGTGTAAAGCCTCTATGATATGTCTTATTGGAAGGAGCGTTCTATTCCACATTATAAAAGGTGGAACATCCATTAGTTTTCTGACCCCGTTTACATATAGATTCTTACTTCCTATCTTTAATAGTAATTGAGTTTTTGGTAGTGGAGAGTATACCACTGTAAGTTTCTTTTCGGTGCTCAAACCAAATTTGTTTTTCCCTGACAGGGTTATGAAATTTTTTCCAGGTTTTAATTTTATAAATTTCGTGCATTTTACAGAAGTTATGCATGGGATACCGTTAATGTAAAGCATGTAGACATTTTTTGTTGTAATATTTAGTTTCAGGAATTGTTTGGTTGTTATGTTTGGTACAGTACTCGTAAATATTTGTGGCACATCTACTTCTTTTGTAATGCTGTAAAAAACAGTACTTGCATTTCCAAACTTATCTACTGCGGCAACTACAATAGTATTTACGATGTTTTTTAACTTTACTTCTTCTTCAAATTCACTGTTATTTTTTAGACTTACTATCGTGTTGTTTATTGACAGTGAGTCTATCGTACTTTGATCGTTTACTTTTCCTTTTATTTTGGTTTGTTTTGTATCTGCTGGAACTATAGTACTATTGTATAAGTAGATAGTGGGTGGCGCGTAATCACTACTATTATCTAAATTAAACACAAATGATTGTTCCGTTAGTAGGTTAAAAGTATATTTAAGCGTTTTTTCGTTATAAAAAAATTGAATGCTGTGTATTCCTTTAGATAAGTTTATTTTTGCGGGTGTATCTACGAAGTATCTGTTATCTACTTTGGTTGGAGTGGGTCTTTTGTTTTTCGTATTTATAGAAACAACAGGATCATTTACAGAGAGATTTGACAAGAATATCGGAGCCACAGGCTCCGATATTCTTGTGTCAGAGCCTATAAAAGATACTGAAAAATTATTTAGTTGGGAAACACTTCGAACTTTAATTTGCTTTACTTCTCGTTTGTTTAAATTACATTCATCTAAAAGCCTAATCCTGGCATGAGTTTCCGTTGAATCTTTGAGCAGGTCTATGTATGCATACTTTATATATGCATTAGTACTTACGATGTTAAAAGTCGTAATACTATCTGAGTTTGTAAAGTATAAATCTATGTGTACGGGTACTAAATTCACGATACAAGTGTTACTGACGAATTTTCCGTCTTTATCCATCATTCCAAATATTATTCGCTCCTTTTCATTTATTGGAGGGATGTTGACATTAATATTCATTCTTTGTTCTTTCAATACATTTGAGTCTACATTAATACTCTTAATAGTTAGTGACGGTATCGTTTCTTTAGCAACTACTAAGAATGGATTACTGGTTGGTCTATTTGTTGTGTTTACTAATGTTAGAGGGATTTTTGATGCAATATTTTGTGGTATGTAGAAGGTTAATTCTTGTGGTTTAAATTCAGGATATACTGAATCGAGTGTTGTTTTTTTAAACCAGCGTAAGAATATTTTTACAAAATTATAGTTTCCCCCTATAAAGATTCCTTTATCTGTATAGTATCCTCCAATATATGGTGTATATAAATACAGTGATGCTGTGGCTTTATTTTCTGGAATAACTACATTGTCTATATACTTTGGGTTGTCTTCTGTTTTGTGGGGTTTGCTTACCTTCCAGCCATATTGTGCAGCAAGGTAATCGTATCCGTCCCTTAGAAGTTTTGCCCCTCCGTATACCTGATCAGCAAAAGAAGAGGGCCTGTGGTAGCCCATTGCATAGTTTATGGCATATGAATTATAACTGTGTTCTGTAATAAGTCCTTCTTCTTTTTGTAAAGTGGTAAGTATTACTGCAGGGTTGATTTTATACTTTTTTGCAGCATTAAAAATTATTTCTGATGCTCTTATTCCATTTTGTTTGTAGGAAGATAAAATACTGTCGTGCTTTTCCAGAAACTTTTGAATCTCTTTTACACCCATCGAGTTGTAGTCAGTGAAGACTAAATCACTGATTAAAAGGTTTTTATTAAACGAAAAGGCTTCTATCGAATGTGATACATGCGTGTACGAAACGCAAATGATAACAATAAGAAGAAAGATAATAAACTTCTTCATGATTTTCTATAAGTATCGGGGTCATTGAAAAACATTGCAGATAAGAACATAAGCAGCATAGGTAATATTCCAAATAGGAGGATTGCTGTACGGATTTCTGAAACTGTTGCACCTAATTCTGGTAACAAGAACCCGCCAAGGTTTCCAGCAATAAGCATTATTCCACTTCCAACTCCTGCGAATGCAATACCAATTTTACTATATGCACTTGGCAAGTGTACTCCGAGTGGATACATTGGAAAAAGAGCAAACCCAAGTATTAATCCATCTATAAGAAATGCTGCAAACGAATCCAATGCGGGGATGATAGAAAGTGTTACAATGCATATAATGGGCAAAAGCAAAAGGAATATTTTAACTTTTTTAATGTGATGAGAGATATTTGGTACAGTCTCGGCCCCTATCAAGCATCCGATTAATATAAAGCTATTTATTATACCTGCTTGTGTAGGAGTAATTCCTTTATGGGCTACGAGAATGGAAGGATACCATCCTGCAAGCCATGCGAATACGCCGATATCTAAGAAAGAAATAATCATAAGCGGGATCATTGACTTTTCTGAAAGAACAATTTTGAATCCTTCTATTAGAGACGGGCGCTTACTTGTAGATATAGAAAATGGAAACTCTCCGGATTTAATTATAAATATAAAAAATAAAGAGGCAGCTGCCGTAATGATTCCATAAACCCACATTGTTTTATTCAAGCCAATTTTTTTAACTGTGGGATAGGTTATTAAAAATGCAAGTATCTGACCTCCTGTAAGTGCGGCAGTAAAACCTGCAATGAGTGACGCGGCTTTTTCTTTTTCAAATAGTCTATAAGTAAAGGATGCCCATGAAGGAAAACAAAATGCAGCGCTTACAGAGAGAAGTAACTGGTCTCCAAGTAGCATATAAAAATTCGATAGTAATAAAGGCCTTATCAATACAGCAATTAAAAGTATCGTAGAGGAAATGATTGTTGTTTTTCTGGGATTCCTATCTGCTAAATCTCCCACAAAGTATGAAAGAAAAACTAACATTATGGGAACTGATGAAATAAACAGTGCAAGCAGAAAGCCCGATACATGATATTTAGGTTCTATCACAGAGCCCAAGAGTGGTCCCCACATAAACCAGTTAAAGCCTATCAGAGCTGTAACTATAGCAAAACCTGTATAATTTAGAATGCTAAAATTTTTTCTGTTCATAAACACCTCCAGATAAAATTATATAGAAGTTTGATTTATTGCAAACCTTTTTGTAATACACTATAATATATTAAACTAAAAGTTACAAAGGAGGGAACATGAAAAAATTTAGTATTTTTATTACTGTACTTCTTATAATACTTATCGTTAGTTTGATTTTTGTACTTCAGAACAGTGCAACAATTGTTAGTTTAAAATTTTTTGGTTGGACATTTCCTACAGTTTCAGTAGGCTTGCTTACTGTGATAATGTTCTTTGCAGGCTTTGTTGTGATGTGGCTTATAGCATTAATGTTCTACATTGGATCAGCTGCAAGGTACAGAAGAGAATTAAAATCTAAAGACAAAGTAATTAAACAACTTCAGAAGGAGAAGGACACATTAGAAAAAGAGTTAAAAAATAAGGAAAAGGAAATAGATGCTTTAAGAGAACAACTTAATAAAGTGCAAACGGGGGCTACGGAAAGTGCTGGGCAGAGTCAAAGTAACGAACAGGTTGATTTGGAAAATAAGAATAATAATGTAGAAGCAAAGACCTCTGTATCTAATGTCTCAGACAAAGTAAAAGCAGAAAAGAACGAGAAAACCAAGAGGAGAGGTCTATTTGGTAGGAGATGAATCGAAGTAAAACCGTAAAATTTATTACACGGGTAGGTGCGATTGCTGGTTTGTACATAGTACTTACCTATCTTACATATAGTTTTGCGTATGGAGAAATTCAGGTAAGAGTTTCTGAAGCACTTACAGTTCTTCCGTATGTGTTTCCAGAGGCTGTGTGGGGTGTAACTTTAGGCTGCTTTATTGCAAATATCGGTTCTCCGTTTGGGCCGATTGATATGGTTTTTGGTACTACATTTACTTTAATTGCATCAATTATTACCTATTGGCTTGGAAGACGCAGAAAACCACCGTATCTTGCAGCTTTACCTCCCATTGTAGTAAATGCTTTTGGCGTATCTTTTTATGTCACTACATTGCTTGGTTTATTGAATAAAAATGGTACTTTAACCATCTCTAAAAGTGGAGCGTTCAGATATGTCTTTACGCACTTTTCAGTAAAGCCTTATCTTATAGGCGCAGTATGGATAGGAATTGGTGAAGCGATTGCTACGATTGTTTTAGGGCTTCCCATTCTGTACTTCTTTTTAAAAAGAAAGGTTGACAAATGAAAGTAAAAATTGCTTTAGCGCAGGTAAATCCCATACTGGGAGACATTTTTAAAAATCGTGAGAAACATCTCGAATTTATAGAAAGAGCAATTAAAGAAAAGGCAAAAGTTATAGTTTTTCCAGAATTAAGCCTTACGGGATATTCATTATTAGATCTTTCTATGGAAGTTGCGCTTTCTCCTGATGATTTATTCTTTAAGGAGTTTTTCGAACTTAGTAAGTATGTAGACATTGTATTTGGTTTTGTAGAAAAAGGTGTAGACAAAATTATTTATAATTCTGCAATGTATCTCTCCCAAGGTGCAATAAAACAAATCTATAGAAAGATCTATTTGCCTACTCATGGAATGTTTCAGGAACTAAGGTTTTTCGGTAAAGGAAAAAATGTTTTCGTATTTGATACGGACTTTGGCAGGATTTCTATGCTTATATGTAGAGATTTTTTTCATCCATCGCTTTTATTTCTTTCTTATGCCGGCGGTGCTGATTTTATCTTTGCTTTGAGTAATATGCCTTTAAGAGGATTGTCCGGGGATAAGCCGTACATCGAAGAAACGGTTGAAAAGGCAGCTGATACCTATGCAAATTTCTTGAGCATGTTTATAGTATTTGTGAATAGGGTAGGCTTTGAAGACGGGCTCGGGTTTTATGGTGGTTCCTTTGTAGAGTCGCCTTTGCTTGTTAGACATGGATTTGCAGGCATTTTGAATGAAAAACTGACTTTTGCTGAAGTAGAGACTAATGATATATATAAAAAGAGGCAGAGTTTTCCTCTGTTAAGAGAGGAAGATTTTTCTTTAATAAAACAGAATCTTGAGAGGATTTTGGAGGGACAGAAATGATTAATCTTTCTTTAAATTATAAATTAGCCAGGGAGTTTATAAAAAACTTTATTAGGGAAGAAATATTGAGTAACGGTTTTAATAGGGTTGTTGTGGGTCTTTCCGGTGGAGTAGACTCTTCCCTAGTATTGTACCTTGCTGTAGATGCGCTTGGCAATAAGAATGTTAAGGCAGTTATGATGCCGTATAAAACAAGCTCCCCTGAATCTCTTAAAGATGCTATGTTGGTTGGGGATGAGTTAAAGGTTTCTTATGAAATTGTTGACATTTCTAATATTGCGGATGCGTATTTTGAAAATATTAAAGACATTTCGAATCTAAGAAAAGGGAATTTTCTTGCAAGGACTCGTATGGCCGTCCTGTTTGATAAAGCGCTTAAATTTCAGTCTGTCGTAGTTGGCACGAGCAATAAAAGTGAACTACTTTTAGGGTATAGTACCTGGTACGGTGATATGGCAGCAGGTTTGTATCCGATTGGAGATCTTTATAAAACACAGGTCTGGGGGCTTGCAAAAGAAGTGGGCGTGCCAGAAAGAATTGTTAAGAAAAAACCCTCAGCTGATTTGTGGCCAGGACAGAGTGACGAAAAGGAGCTTGGTGCTTCATATAAAGAATTGGACGAAATACTGAGTTTATATATTGATCAAAGAAAAGGTTACGACGAGATTGTTTCACTTGGATACAAAAAGAGCACTATAAATATAGTTTTACAGAGGATATACAAAACACAATATAAGAGGACTTTTCCTCCAGTGGCAAAATTCTCCCCAAGAACTGTGGGTATAGATTTCCTATACCCACATGACTTTAAACGCTAATATTATTAAACAAAGATTATTATAAAGTCTCGGCTATTTTTTCTACTCCTTTTCTAATACTGAGCATTACCATGCCTAATTTTGCGTTCTTGTCAGTTACTACGAGCAATGCAGCAAGGTTTTTAATTCCTGTTACAATTGCGTAGCCTTCAGAGCCTTTTACATAGGCTTGTTCTAATTTTCCCTTTTTGAGCTCTTCGGATGCTCTTTCTCCTAAAGCAAGGATAGTTGCTGACAATGCTGCAATTCTATCTTCCTCGGCACCTTCGGGTAGTAAACTGGAAATTGGCAAGCCGTCCAAGCTTACTACTGCTAAAGCCTCAAGGTCGGGATTCTCTTGTTTCATTTGTCTTAACGCGTTTAAAATTTGTTCAGGTTTCCCTGGTACCATAAACACACCTCCTCGATTCTTTTATCTTTTATTATTTTATTCATTTTATCATATATTAAGTAAAAGGCAATATAATTAGTAATTATTTTATATTTATAATCTTACCCCATATGTTACCAAAATCAATGTAGAGAATTCCGAAACTTTTATGAGCACCAGATAATGTTCCTGGGTTAAAATAAAATTCGTCACCAATGTATTTATTTACAGCTATGTGTGAGTGTCCAAATATATATGCGTTAAGGTGCTTTTTTCCGAAAATATTTTTTACCCGTTGCTCTATGCCTTTAGGGCCACCATTTCCATGATATAGCCCGAGGTGGATATTATTTATTTCAATAATCCTGGTTTTAGGAAGAATATTTTTAATTAGTTTCTCGTCCATATTTCCTTGAATGGCTATAACTCTTTTACCAAAGGTGTTTAAATAATTTAAAACTTTTATGACCGTAAAATCTCCTAATGCCATAATTAAGTCTACCTGACTAACTGATTCTTCTATTTCTATAGGCAAACTATCTCTTCGGTCTGGATAATGGATGTCCGATACCACTAAGATTTTCGTCATATTAAGTCTCCTCTCTTACTTAAATAAGTTTCTCGTAATAATCTTGCAGGCAGTACCCCTACAATTCTGCCTTTTTCATCTACAACTGCTAAAACATCTGTTTTTGTATCTCTCATCTTATACATTGCGTAAAGTAGTGTATTATATTCGCTTACTTTGTTATCCATTGGAATATAAAAATCTTTTACTAATTTATTTTCACCGGTTATGTCTACACCTCTTATGAGTCCTACGGGTTCTCTATTTTCGTTTAGCACGATTAACTTTGAAATTTTATACTTTTTAAGGAGGTCTTTTACGATCTTTGCGGGCATATTTATTGAGATTGCTCCTATTCCGTCAGAAATCATTGCATCTTTAACGAAAATCATTGAAAGTAAGTCAAGATAGCGACGCCCATGAAAAATAATCTTTCTTTTTCTCCACAAGGGTTCTGTGTACATAGTGTAACCGTACAGGAATGTTACTATAAAACTACTCGTAACTGCTCCAAGCATTACTGGTAAAATAACAGTATACGCACGAGTAAGTTCATATGTAAGTACAATTGTAGTAAGGGCGGCACCGGTTGTGCCTGCTGTTACCGATGCCATTCCAATTAGGGCATATGCTGCAGGTGGAGCTGTTATTGCAGGGAATAAGTGGTGTACAATTAGACCAAATGCGCCGCCAGTTGCTGCACCTACGAACAGTGAAGGTGCTAAAATCCCGCCTGATCCACCTGAGCCAAGAGATATAGAAGTTGCAAATATCTTAGCAAAGATTAACACTAATAAGACGGTGAGGAAAATGTGTTTACCTGTAAGTATGTCGGTTATAAATGAATATCCTACACCGAATATATAATAATGACCTGTGAATTTAAGCATAAGATATCCGAGTATACCTACTGTTAATCCACCTATTACAGTACCTGTATATTTTGGAAACTTAACTTTGTCAAATGTTTTTTCCATATACGCAAGTGTGTAGATAAAAAGGATTGCAATGAGCCCTGCTATTATACCTAATAGAAAATATAAGGAATATTCAAAAGGCGAAACGAGCTTGTAGCCTGAGACTATAAATGTAGGCTCTGCTCCGAGGAATATGCGTGCTATACTTGTTGCAATTGTTGATGAAATAACTAATGGTATAAAATTCTTGGAACTGAATTCTGGTAGTATTAGTTCAACTGCAAATAAAACGCCAGCAATAGGTGCATTAAATGTTGCAGCAATACCTCCTGCAGATCCTGCTGCAAGCAGAAGTATAGTATCTCTGGAATTTAAGTTTAGCAATTGTCCAAGGGTAGAGCCAAAACTTGCTCCAATTTGAACAATTGGACCTTCTCTTCCTGCTGACTCGCCTGCTCCTATTCCAATTGCTGTTGCTATCGTCTTTACAATGGCTACTACTTGCCTTATCCTACCTCCATTTGTGAGTACTGCATCTATAACTTCTGGTACTCCGTGTCCTTTTGTTTCTGGGGCGTACTTCTCTATGATAAAACCCATAATGAACATGCCAAGAGTCACTATTAAAATGACCCATGGACCAAATGGAGAAGTAAAGTGTTTATTAGAATCGTATATAAACGATAATTTGCCAAAGAGAAACAGATTGTGAAAGAATCCGATTAAGTATCTAAAAAGTACTGCTCCTATACCTGAGACTATACCTACAATTGCAGAATAAACACTGATCAGAAAGAAGTCTTTTAATGCTTTAAATTTTTTGTTATCTTCCATGGCTTTTTATTATATTTATTTTATTCTAAATTTAAAAGCGGGAAGATTAAAATTCTCTTTCCCGCTTTTAAATAATGTTAGTTTTGAAATTAAAATTAAAAATAAAAATTAAATATAAAAAATTTATATTGGTTTCCCAAATTCTTCTGCTTCCTTTCCCAGGCCTAGTTCGAAAAGTTTCATTTTTGTGGGTGTGCCATCTTTTGACCATCCTCTTGCTGTGTAATACTGATCAAGCATGTCCCGCAGTTCGTCCTCTTTTACGAGGTATCCCTTGCTTATTCCGTTCTTAATTGGTTCATGAGTGACACGGTACGGTAAGTAGTCGTCATTTCTTGAAAGTCCTTCCCTGACATTAAATATTTTATCAAGATTGTAAACTCTTTCACCTATTTCCATTAACCAATCTACGCCGAACTTTATTCCAGTTACGGCATAAATACCGTCGAGTAAGCCTTCAAGCCAAAATATACTTCTTGAGAACTTGCACATACCAAGTGTGTCGTAAACACTCATAAAGTCTTCTCCTACTTTTACCTCGTAACCTTTCCATTCAGAGGAAAGTCTATCTATGTTGGAAAGTTTCCAGAAACTTCCGGTAAGTTCTGGAGCATAAATACCACCTGTTAAATGGCATGCGCCTCTTACAGATACTGCTTCTGCAAGTGCCATTCCTTTAAGGCCTCTTACATCGTATGCTGGGGGTTCGAGGCCTTTTATCTCCAGAGCAAATTTCTCTGATCCTTTGCCTAATTTTTCTGCAGCTCTTTTAACTCCGTCTGCAAGTAGTTCTCCTAATTTCCCTTTTCTGTTTACGAGTTTATTGAGTGCCTCTATAGCAGCATCTTCATTTCCAAATTTTAGTTCGATTCCATCTGTATCGTCTTTAGTCAAAAGACCTTTTTCGTATGCTTCCATAGCCCATGCCAGAGTAACACCTGCTGATATTCCGTCAACTCCTGCCCTGTCACAAATCTCATTAAGTTTAGCAGTTGCCTCTATATTATCTATGCCTAAATCGCCTCCAAGAGAATAGAGTAGCTCGTATTCTACTCCTTCAACATGAGTCCCTGCATACTTTCCTTCTTTAATTTCTATGTATCTGCCGCACGGTTTTGTGCAGTTTGGACAGGGATGCAGTGTTTTTGTGTATTTTGGTGACCAATAATATGGATCAAGTGGCGATTTTCCGTCTTTGTGTTTTTCAAAGCTTTCCTCGAAATAGCTTTCCTGCCAGTTTTTAACAGGAAATACTCCTCTTTCTTTATTGATCCATTCGTAAAATTCGCCAGAACCATACCCCATATCTAATTTCTTAGCATCCGAGGCATTAATTTTTTTATTCCACTCCAGTATTGCCTGTTTAAGAGCATCAGGATCTGCATACTCAACATTTTTGGTGCCCTTAATTGCGATAGCTTTTAACTTTTTACTACCCATTACAGCTCCGCCGCCTGCCCTTGCAGACTGTCTTTCCTCAAAGTCTATATCGGCGATCTTTAATAATTTTTCACCAGCTGGTCCAATTGCACCTGTCCGGAATTCTTTTCCTAATTGATCTTTGAGAATCTCCTGAGTTTCTATTGCATCTTTACCCCATAAGTTTGACGCATCTTTTATCGTAAATTTTTCGTCTTCAATTACAAGATACACAGGTTTTTTGCTTGCTCCGGTAATTACGAGAGCGTCATACCCTGCTTTTTTTAGAGCAACGCCAAGATATGCGCCACTTACACTTCTTCCGAATGCATTAGTTTCAGGAGACTTAAAAGTAAGTGTTGTTTTCGATGCAGTAGGAAGTCCGCTTCCTACTAACAATCCTGGTGCAATTATAATTGCATTTTTTTCTGATAATGGATCTATGCTTTTCTCCGTGTAGTCCAATAAAAGCCTTGATGCAATACCCAAACCACCTAAATAGGTTAAATAGAAACTTTCTGGCAGTTCCTTTGCGATTGCATTGCCTGTCGTAAGATTAACTTCCAAAATCTTTTTCCAAATGCCTTTCATATTGCCTCCTTATTTTTCTATAAATTTCTTTAGCAATTTAATTGCGCTTTTGACATCGTTTATGTCGATTGTTTCTCCTGGCGTATGTATGTACCTTGTTGGTATTGAAATTGCTCCTGTTTCAACGCCAGATTTTGTGATTTGTATTGCATATGCATCAGTAGTACCTGCAGTGATTACTTCTAATTGGTAGTCAATTTTATTTTTCTCAGCAGTGTTTATTAACTTCTCTTTCACTGATTTTGATGCTATCATTCCTCTGTCCATTACCTTTATGGCAGCGCCTGCACCAAGATTTAGTGCTACAGGCGTCGTTTCGGGCATATCACCTGAGTCAGTTACATCAATTGCAATTCCGTAATCTGGGGTAATTTCGTAGCTGGAAACTTTTGCACCTTTTACTCCTATTTCTTCCTGGACTGTAAATACGATGTATAGATCGTAGTTAAGTTTTTTAGGGTTTACTGAGTTTAAAACCTCGATACCTATAAAACAGCCTATCCTGTCGTCCAGCGCTGGTGCTATTATTCTGTCGTTTACTGTATAGAACGACGGTTTATATACACCCTGTGTTCCTATTGATAACATCTTTTCAGCTTCTTTTTTATTTTTAGCTCCTACATCTACATATAGCTTTTCTATTTTGAGATCTTTGAACTCCCATGATGATTCTTTGTCTTCATAATATACAAAGCCTTCAATTCCTTTCTCAAATACTAATTTCTGCCCTACGAGGAAAGACTTTCTTAAACCTCCTACTTCTCCCATCCTTATAAATCCATTTTTATCTATGTTGGTTACCATTACTCCTATCTGGTCGGTATGTGCTGCAATCATAAGTTTGGGTCCGTTTCCTTTAATATGTGCAACGAGGTTTCCGTATTTGTCCTCAAAGATTTCCACATTATTTACTTTTTTAATTTCTTGTCTTATGACTTTCTTGACTGCATCTTCTTTTGACGAAGGACCAAATGTATGTATTAGTGACTTTAAAGTATTTATATTCATAGCATCCTCCTTATAAGGTTTTAATGAATCTATCCAGTAATTTTAATGTGTCGTCGTAATCTTTTTCCTTAAATAGTGAAACCGGAGAATGGATGTATCTTACTGGCACTGCTACTGTCAATACTTTTACGCTGCTATCTGAAGTTTGAATTCTGTATGCATCTGTTCCGCCTGCAATCACCTGCTTGAACTGATATGAAATTTTGTTCTTTTTAGCTATTTGAACTAATTTTTTTCTCAGTGTGTGATCGGTTATTGTTCCACTATCTTTGATTGTTATTACTGACCCACTTTCAATATGCGTGCACTTTAAATGTTCAGGAACTTCTGGAAGGTCAGCAGATATAGTGCCTTCGATTGTAATTGAAATATCAGGCTTATATTTATAAGTTCCTACAGCAGAGCCTCTCAACCCTATTTCTTCCTGCACGGTAAATAATGCTATAACAGGGTTCTTGTAGTTATTCTTGAGGAGTTCTATTGTTAATGCACAACCAAGCCTGTCGTCAAAGGCCTTTCCAATAAAAGTATCTTTATTAATCTTTTGAAAGACAGTCTTAAACATTACTGGTGTACCTAGAGGAACTATTTTTTCAGCTTCGTTTTTGTTTTTAGCCCCTATGTCTATGTAGAGATTTTTTGCTTCAATTACGCGTTCTTCCTCTTCTTTGGAATGCTGCAGATGTATTGCTTTTATTCCAATAACCCCGGGTACGAGTTTTTCTTTACTAACTCTGAGTAATACGCGTTTTCCTGCAAGTACTCTGTCGTCTATTCCACCTACTTTTTTAAATCTCAAAAATCCGTTATCGTCGATATAATCTACTATTAGTCCTACTTCGTCCATATGGGCATTGAGCATTACTTTAGGGCCTTTTGCCTGGAAATTTTTAATTGCAATAAGGTTACCCAGTGGATCGGTTTCTATTTTATCAACATACCCTTTTATCTCGCTTTTTATAATTTCTCTTACTTCGTATTCGTATCCTGATATGCCAAAAGCATTACTAAGTTTCTCTATAAGTTTAAAATTCCCCATATAATGCCTCCAGGAAAGATTCATCTAACTCTTCTATAAATAGAGTGATAAGGTTTATGGTTTTTCTTACATCTTCAGTGTTTATAACCTCTATTGGGGTATGCATGTATCTTTGTGGTACACTTATCACTGCGGAGGGGACACCCTTTCTCACTATTTGTATGTCTGTTTGATCGGTTCCAGAAAGGATACCAACTTCTTTTTGGACTTTTATATCGTATTTATTTGCTGTTTTTAGGATTTGGTTTAATATGGTCTGGTCTATGCCAGGCCCTACAAATACTACAGGCCCTTCCTCCATTTCAAATGCTTCCCGTTTTGATACATCGGGGGAAGTCCCGTGCGTAACATCTATTGCAATTGCAAGATCAGGATTAAGATAATAGGTGGATGTAATTGCTCCAAGTCCTGTAACTTCTTCTTGTGAGGCAAAGTGTCCAATGACATTTAGAAAAGGAGACCTTCTTTTTAGACTCTTTATTACCTCTATAATAATGTATACGCCAATTCTATCATCTAATGACTTATCACTAATAAAACCGTTTTTAAGGTTAATGTAATCTGAGGAAAAAGAAACGGTATCTCCTACAGAAACTAGTCTTTCAATTTCTTTTTTACTTAAACCGCAATCTACGAATAATTTTTCTATTGGTACCGCTTGCTTGTCATCTTTGTCCTGTAAGTGTTGTGGTTTTAGCCCTATTACTCCAGTTAGTTGCTTTTTCCCATTTACAATTACGACAGATCCTGGCAATACTTTAGGGTCAATTGAGCGAGAGTAAACTCGTAAAAAGCCCTCCTCGGTAATGCCCGTAACAAAAAGTCCTACTTCATCTAAGTGAGCATCCAGCATTAGGGAACACTTGCCTGGGTATCCTTTTTTTAAAGCATAGATAGAACCGTTTTTTAAGGTATTTATTTCGTCTACATACTCTTGAAGTGAGTCTTTTATTAAGGAGTGAAGTTTGTATTCATTGCCTGTTACGGCTTTTACTGCTGTTAGTTGTTTTAACAATTCTTCGTCCATATCGCCCCCTTAAAGATTTTTTTCAAAGAATTCGTGCATTTTACCAAGTACAAATGGTAAAAGTAGTCCGGTTGTTGTATGTAAAGAGGGTATCCACTCAATTGGAGGGTTTCCAACAGCTTCTCTAAATTCTAAAACTGCTTCTTTAGGAATTACGAAATCTACTGCACCATTTATCATTAAAATATTTCTTGGATAATTAAACTTTGCATAAGTTAAAGGATCTATTAAGAACCACTCCAGGCCGTCTGGCGGATTTTTTACTTCCCTGCTTAACCAAACCTCTCTTAAGTATTTGTGGAAAGTTTTGTTTATTTTTTCGAATACCTCTTTTTCGTTTTGATTTTTTACATTGAAGTATGCTTCTTTAACATACCTTTTCTTTAATCCTTTTTCTACGATATAGTGCAAACCACCGCCTCCTGCAATTGGCACACCCACTTGAAACCGAGCATCTACGCCCATTAAAGTATTTAACACTAAAGCACCAATGCTTATTCCTGTAATTCCTATTTTGTTAATATTTCGGAAGTTGAGAAAGTCTGCAAGTACTCGTAGGTCAATTACTGCCTGACGGTACGATTCAAAGTTCTGGTGTGGGTCGGCTGTTAAAAATAGATCTCCAGAACTGTGCCCTCTTGGAGTACGCTCCAGATGGTAAGGAAGTGTAAATTCGATTGCACAGTAATTATGAGCTACGAAGTAGAGTGCGAGTATTCTTTGTGTAAGGCGTACTTTCTCAAACATATAATGCAGCAAAACGATTACTTTATTGCATTGTGTTTTAGGTTTATACACATACGAAATGACATTATTATTTTCTTCGTATCTCGTTACGATTGGGCTTTTGTAAATTAGTTTTAAAACTTCGTATGCACTGCGATCTTCTATTTTATCTACTATAAATCCGTCATTGTATTCGCTTATTTTGTACTTGAAGATATCAACACTCATTTTTCTTTTATTAATTTTAGTGTGCTATTTGCTATAGCAACATTTATGATTGACTCTCCGTACAATTCTTTCTCGATTTTTAAAACCTGTACATTTTTTACAGGTATTGTCATTAGTATGGCAGGGCTGGATGAGTTTAGCGGAGGAGATTCGTATAATAACTGGGAGTCTCCGTATATTTTAATAATAGCGTAATCGTTTTTGTTATCTATTGTCTGAGAGTTGTCAGTAGCACCAGCAATAAAAGAAAATGAGCTAAATTTATTATTTAACGGAAATATAAAGTACTCCTTTCCCATACCTCCAAAGTATAACGCATTTTTAAATACTTTTCCTTTTATCGTAGCAAAGCGAAAGCCAGAAAGAATTTCATTATAGGAAGACCCCACATTTTTAAAAGAACCATCATTTTGTTCTTGTAGCTCCTCTTTGAGAAATTTGATGTCAGACAAAGTATAAAATAATTTGTTTTTTGTTCCTAATATTACAGAGTTGTCTGCTTCGTTCCATGAAACAGGTATTGAAAATATTTTTGCAATGTCCCTTATGGAAACATAAACATGGCCGTTATATATAAATGGTTCAAGCGAGGTCTGGACTTCTTGTCCGTTGTGAATAATCTTTATGTTTCTGAACGAAACCTCTATCTTTGTATCTGTAAGCGATGCAAATGCTACTGTAGTAATAGAAACAATAATTACGGTAACCAACAACCACACAATAGACTTCTTCACCTTTATCACCCTCTTTTATTTTAGTTGGTTTTTCAAAAAATCAAAAAGTTTTCTTTTAATAAATATTATTTAAAAAACAATGAGATCTCTCTTTTAGCATCTTCGTCTGAAGAAGAAGCATGCACTACATTTTCTGTAAGTGATGCGGCAAAGTCTCCCCTGATCGAGCCTGCGTGTCTTTCTTCAGGACGAGTCGCCCCGACTACTATTCTACAATTCATTATTGCTTCTTCCCCTCTTATTTTCATTAAGACAACGGGACTCGAAATAGTATAATTTATTAGTGTTTCAAAAAAGTCTTTTCCTTTATGCATCTCATATAGAGATTCCGCCTGTTCCCTCGTTAACTTGGCCATTTTGATGTTAACGACTTCCATTTCTTTTCGTTCAAGTCTTTTTATAACTTCTCCTATGAGTTTTCTTTTTACTCCGTCTGGTTTTATCATCACGAAGGTTTCTTTTATCATTATTATTCCTCCATAATCTTGTCTAAATAAATTTCCTTATCTTCTGGATTGTAGCCTATAAGTTCGGCATAACGGCCAAAATTTATTAAGCTTCTTAGTGTGGTATTTGCTTCGTCTTCTGGCATTTCCTGCTTTAGCATGGAAAGTAGTTCATGCTTATCTATAAAATGCTCCTGTGAAGAAAGGAGAATATTGAGAACTTTTTTGAATACAGGTAATTTTTTTAATGATTCTTTGAAAAGAATTTTTCTCTTATTCTCGTCACCGTTTACTATCTCTTCGCCTAACTTCGTTAGTATAAGATCTCCGTTTTCTACATTCGCGAAACCTAAAAGCTCTGCAGCTTTGATAATGGGGACTAAGTCGTCAATTTCAAGATTCAAATCGTCAGCAATTTCGTAGATGTCAGTTTTGCCTCCTTCTTCTTTTAAGTACTCTAACATTCCGATAATTTCTCCGATTTCTACATCCGGTAATGGTGCCACATCGTCCATAACTATCCCTTAAAGGTTCACCTCCCTAAATTTTGGCCATAACGACCATCGAGTATATTTTATCATAAAGCTTAGTAAATTCAATACTGTCTCGATCACGCGGGCGTGCCATTGGTATGTGAATGTCTCCAATCACTCTTCCTGGGTGGGTTGATAAAACTATAATTCTATCTGAGAGATAAATTGCTTCTTCTATATTATGCGTAACCATTATTATTGATTTAAGTGAAAGTTTACCGGAACTCCACAATCTGAGGATTTCCTCTCTTAAATTTTGGGCTGTAAAAGCATCAAGCGCAGAAAAAGGCTCGTCCATTAAAAGCAATTCGGGTTCCATTACGAGAGCGCGTGCTATGCCTACTCTTTGTTTCATTCCACCCGACAATTCGCGTGGATAGGCTTCCTCAAAACCTTCTAGACCGACGAGATCTATATACTTAAATGCTTTTCTTAGTCGCTCTTTCAGGCTTACTCCCCGTGCCTCAAGTCCTAATGTAATGTTTTCTGTAACATCCAACCACGGCAATAAGCCAAAGGTTTGAAATACTATACTTACATGCAAGTTAATTCCGTGTATCTCTTTGTTCCTAAATAAAATGCTTCCGCTACTTGGCTTTACGAGGCCTGCTATAATTCTAAGCAAGGTGCTTTTTCCACAGCCCGATGGACCTACCAGGGATACGAATTCCCCTTCGTGGACAGAGAAGCTTATTTTGTCAAGAACTACGACATTCTTCTTTTTTAAAGGAAAAAGTTGGGTAACATCTTTTAGCCTTAATAGTTCTTCCACTATGCCTCCATGTTAAATCTTTCTGCAATTTTATCATAAAGGGGTCTATAGACAAAATGGTTTATAAGAAACACTGTTAGAACCATAACAGTCAGAGCTACTATAAAAAGCCCTTGATTATTACTTGCAAGTGATTTGTCCAGTAAGCTTCCTATTCCTTCTACGGAGTATACTTTCCCTTTCAAAACGATGTATTCTGCTATGATTAGAGCATTCCAGCCGCCTCCAAATGCCGTAATTGTTCCTGTCATTATCGAGGGTAAAGACGCAGGTAATAGCAGTCTCTTAAATTTTAAAGGTCCTCTTATTCCCATTGAATCGACTACCTCTTTTATATCGTTTGGAATTGTTTTAAGTCCTCCGTATGCATTAAATAGTAGATACCACTGCATACCAGTTAATATGAGTATTATTGCCGTTATGTCTAACCCATGTGGAAATTTTATAAAGTAGTACAATATGAGTGGAAATAACGAGACTGCAGGTATTGAAGCGAGGATTTGCAGAATAGGAGAAAGTATTCGGGCGCCTTTTTGGTGGTAGAACATAAGTACTGCGACTGGAATCGTCCATGCAACAGATATAATATAAGCAATTAGTAATCTGACAAACGAAAAGAAAGTTGCTTTTATTGAAATCAGAAAGTAACTCAAGTGTATCGTTTTAATGAAAGAAGGAAATACTATTGCTATCTTGTAAACGAGCAACCCCGTAAGTAAAAGTGTAGCGAATAAGATTGTTTTATTTATTGCATAAAGAACCTTACTGGGAAAGACCTTATGCACAATATTATAAAAAGACAGGACACCACTCTCGTTCTTAACAATTTTATTTTTTAACGAACGCAATATTTTTCCTACAAATTCCCAGAATAAACTTACTACACCCCATACTTCTGTTTCCTCTTCTTCGCCGGGATTCATACTATACCTAAATCTTCTTGACCATTGTGAAAGTGGCTTCCAAATAAACAAATCTAGTAGGAAGATCACTACAATTAGTGTAAGTATGCCAAGCAAAGTTAAAGAAATTTTTGATTCTGATGCTGACTCCATAATGAAGCTTCCGATACCAGGTAAACTGTAAGATGCGCTTCCTACTGCAAAGATTTCGCATGCGACGAGGAAGTACCACCCATTGCTCCAGCTTACGATACTGTTGTAAACGAGTTTTGGGATCGTTGCAGGAAGATATAATCTTACAAATGCAAGTTTGCCGTACGGGTCAAAGAAATGATACGCTTCTTTAATTTCCTTTGGAATAGTAGTAAGGCTTTCGTAAACACCAAATGCCATATTCCATACTTGTGAAGTAAATATAAGAAATATCGAAGCTAATTCTACTCCTACAATTTTATTGGGTACAATTGCAATGAAGAAGAAAATTGCTGCAGGAAAGAATCCTAATACGGGCACTGATTGAAAAATATCGAGTATAGGAAGCATTATTGCGGCGCGTTTTTTACTCGTTGCTGCTGCAAAACCGTATGCGATTGAAAATAAGAGTGAAAAAATGTAGGCTACTCCCATTCTTATTAATGATCTAAGCGTGTAATATGGCAAGTTTCTTACAGTTAAGTTTGCCACTCTATTCACGGTGACAATTTCTCTTTTATAGAATACATAAGCAAACCCTATCAGGGCAAGCAGTATAAATAATTCTATTACTATATTTTCGAAGTGTATACTTTCTCTATCCATCAGAATGCAGGCAGTTCTTTGTAATTTTCGTTATCTTCTTCTCTGATTATTTGGAATATCACCGTAGTTTCTGGATCCGGACATGCGACGAAGGCTTTATCAGGATCCTTTTCCCATGGTAGTGTTCCTCCATAACGGAGCGGTGTAATAAACGGCCATAAACTTACAAATGCCCATGCACAAAAGTTAATGGGTACAGGCTGGCCATTTTTGTCAATTTCAAATTCGTCTCCTACTTTCAAACCTGCAGCACACTTTCCATTGCCTCTTATTTCTACGACCTTAATTTTTATTTTGTATAACTTTTGTTCTTGCATATTAAAAATTTTAACAGAAAAATTGGTTTATATCAAATGAAATTCTGATATAATTTTTAAAAAACAATTAAAGGGGAGATGCCATGCATGTAAAAACCAAAAAAGCATACTTTAATCTATTTTTAACTTTTTTACTTGTTGTTGCATTTATAATTTATGGGCTCTTGTTCCCACACATTACAGCGGTTTATGTACCTCATGAATATCCGAATGCTGCAAATGATGCTACATTATTTATCGAACCTCAGCAAAAAGATTATCCGATTACGGATGCAATAGACTCTGCCCGTAAAAGCATAGATCTTGAAGTGTACCTATTGTCTGATAAGTATGTGATAAATTCTCTTATTGATGCAGAAAAAAGAGGAGTAGATGTAAGAGTTATTTTAGAGGAGCATCCATACAAAGGTTATGGAGCGAATAAGTCTGTAAAAGATAGGCTTTCCCATTATGGTATTGAAACAAAGTGGGCTAACAGAGCCTACCAGCTCACTCATTCTAAATTCTTAGTAATTGACCAGAAGACAGGGTACATTTTAACGATGAATCTTACTAAAAGTTCATTTACAAAAAATAGAGAATTCGGAATCATTACGGATTCTAAGTACGATGTAGAGGGTTTAGAGGAAGTTTTTAATGCTGATTGGAATAGAAAACCATATACCGAAGGCAGTGACAATCTTGTTGTGAGCCCTGAAAATTCAAGGAGAAAAATAGAAGCCTTATTAAATTCTGCTGAAGATGAGATTTTTATATATGCTGAAGAAATGGAAGATCAGGAAGTCGAAAATTTACTTATAAAGAAGGCACGAGAGGGTGTTAAAGTTGAAGTTATTTTGGCTTCTCCTTCAGTGATTGGAAGTAATGCAGATGCTGGAAAGTATCTCAAACTAAACGGGGTAGAGGTAAGATATATGGATTCTCCTTTTTTACATGCGAAAGTAGCTATAGTTGATAGAAAAATAGCATATGTGGGATCTGTGAATTTCTCAACTCCTTCTTTTGATAAGAATAGGGAAATTGGAATTTTGGTATCAAATCAAGGTGTATTAAATAAACTCGTAAATACTTTCTTAAGCGACTTTAGTAATGCAGTAAAAAATTAGATAAAAAAGCTCTTGACACACGAATAAAATTATTTATAATCTTTACAGGACTTGCGCAAAGTCTAATGAAAGTTTTAAAAAACTTTCATTTCTTCCTCCTTTTTAAATGATCAAGGACAATGCCCCCATCCCCCAGGGGGCTCTCTTTATTTTGGCATAGCGTATTTACTATATAAGGAACGACGATAAAGTCCAGATTTTTATAAAGTGAAAAATAAAGCAAAAATGCATTTCTTATTGCGAATTTAACACTGTGTAGCTATGATTTTATCTTTGTAGCTCGTAGAGAATGAAGGATAAATAGCATTATTATATCGTTATGCCAGAAAAACAAAATATATTCCTTGTATGGTTTAATGATTTGTATAACAAATTGGGAGGCAGATGCCTCCCAATTTGTTTAAGGTCACAGTATTGTAATTTGCATTTAAACCAATAAAGATAAGATTGCCTTTTGAATGTGTAACCTATTTTCGGCTTGATCCCATACTACAGAGTGAGGGCCGTCAATTACACTATCCGTGATTTCCTCGCCTCTATGTGCTGGCAAACAATGCATAACGATTACATTGCTATTTGCTTTTGATACAATTGTGTCGTTTATTTGATACGGTTTCATCACTTTAACTCTCTTATCGTGTTCTGCTTCTTCTCCCATAGACGCCCAAACATCTGTATAGATAATGTCTGCATCCTTTGCTGCTTCCAATGGGTTATGAGTAACAGTAAGCGAACCGCCTGATTCTTTTGCAAACTTGTTAGAAAGTTCTATTACCTTTTTATCAGGTTCGTAGCCTTCTGGAGTTGCTACTGCTACATGCATGCCAAACTTTGTCCCTCCGAACATTAACGAATGACATACATTATTCCCGTCACCTAAGTATGCAAGTTTCAGGCTCTCGAGTCTTAACTTTTTCTCTTTTATAGTAAGGAGGTCGCCCATAATCTGGCACGGGTGGGTAAAATCAGACAGTGCATTTATTACAGGTATCGTCCCGTTGTCTCTTAGCTCTTCCAGTGTCTTGTGTGAATAAACTCTCGCTACTACTGCGTGTAAGTATCTTGATAAAACGCGTGCCGTATCTGCTACGGTTTCACCTCTTTTTAGCTGCATATTGGACGAATTAAGCACTAATGCTTGTGCGCCTAATTGGAATATGCCGACGGCAAAGGAGATTCTCGTTCGAGTGGATGGTTTTTCAAATATTACTCCAATGGACTTTCCTTTTAGAAGAGGCTCGTCTTTGCCTGATAGGTGGTCCAGTTTTAGTTTTTCGCCCTGTGCGATAATTTCTTCTAATTCTTCTCTGGAAAAGTCGCTAATTGTAAGAAAAGACTTTCCCTTGAGGTTAATTGCCATTATTTACCTCCAAATCTCTCTTTTATAATGTCGTCTAAATCTGGTTTACCTATTTCTTCTAATTCGTATTTAACTCTTACAGCAGGCTTATTAAGTTTTATTACGCGGCGAAGGTCAATTGGCGTTCCAATAATTACGAGATCTGCAGGAATCTTATTGATTGTTTCTTCGAGTTCCTTGATCTGTTTTTCGCTGTATCCCATTGCAGGCAATACTTCTCTCGTTTGCTTATACTTTTCATAGGTATCCTTTATAGAGCCTACTGCATAATCGTACGGAGAAACAATTTCTTTTGCTCCCCATTTTCTTGCAGCTACATAGCCGGCACCGTAATTCATTCCTCCGTGCGTAAGTGTGGGTCCATCTTCTACGACGACAACGCGTTTACCTTTTATCATTTCTCCGTTATCTACATATACAGGTGATGCAGCATCCACTATAACGGCGTTGGGATTTAGTTCTCTTGCGGATTTTCTTATTTCTTCAACGTCTTCGAATTTTGCTGTATCTTCTTTATTGATCACGATTACATCGGCCATCCTGAAGTTTGTTTCTCCGGGGTGGTATTTGGTTTCGTGTCCTGGCCTCAATGGATCTGCAACTACGATTTTTAGATCTGAATAATAGAATGGGAGGTCGTTATTTCCTCCGTCCCATATAATAATATCTGCTTCCTTTTCAGCTTCCCTTAATATTTTTTCGTAGTCAACGCCTGCATAAATTACTGCTCCAAGGTCAATGTGAGGTTCGTATTCTTCTCTTTCTTCGATTGTACAATGATATTTATCGAGGTCTTCGTATGTTGCAAATCTTTCGGATATTTGTTCTGCAAGGTTTCCGTAAGGCATTGGATGCCTGATTGAAACAACTCTCTTACCCATATCTCTCAGTATTTTTACCACTCTTCTCGTGGTCTGGCTTTTTCCGCATCCTGTTCTCACCGCGCAGACAGATATTACGGGTACTTTCGATTTTAGCATAGTGGTATTTGGCCCCATAAGCCAGAAATCAGCACCTGCAGATAGTGCTTCAGATGCTTTGTGCATGACATACTCATGAGGTGTGTCACTGTATGCAAATACTACTCTGTCAACCTTGTATTTTTTGATTAAATTTTTTAATTCAGATTCTGGGTAGATCGGAATTCCGTTTGGATAAAGTTTTCCTGCAAGCACGGCTGGATATGTCCTTCCTTCAATGTTGGGAATCTGTGTTGCCGTAAAAGCAACAACCTCGTATTTCTCGTTGTCTCTAAAGAATACATTAAAGTTGTGGAAGTCGCGTCCTGCTGCTCCCATAATGATGACTTTCGTCTTTTCCATAAACCCACTCTCCTTTCTTAGTGTATTTTTGATAAAATTTTATACAAACCACTATAAATATAGCATTTTAAACTGGTATGTCAATTGACTAATGATAGTAAACATCTATACTTTCATGTGGAGGTGAAATATGACTATTACGACCTTTTGGGTGTTAGTAATGATACTTGCTGCACTGGGGGAGCTCCTTACGATGGCATTTTTCTCTATATGGTTTGCAGTAGGTGCTTTTATTGCTTTACTTTCTAAGTGGTTAGGTATGCCATTTGTTGGTCAATTTTATGTATTTATTATAACATCTACTATTCTTATTTTAATGTCAGAATTTTTGCTAAAAAAGAAATTAAAAATTTTGAAGTCTTCTTATAAAACCAATATTGACAGTATTATTGGTGTTGAAGGTATTGTAACAAAGGATATAAACAATGTTATGGGG
>WFZA01000059.1 GCA_015489815.1 Caldisericales bacterium
GAAATATGAAAGAGAAATTTGAGAAGTGGAAAAGAAAAGCAGAGGCTGATTTTACAGATAATAAAAACGCCTTTTATAAAAAGGTGGTGCAATATGAATGTAGGTGGCGTAAAATTAACTGCTGAGCAAAGGTAAAGTGCAAAGAGAAGTCGTGTGCGAAAAAAATGTGCTCGTTGAAAACCTCAGCGCAAATTGCCTTTGCAGATTCTTCAGAACCGCTTTTTGAACCCGTTAATCTCCGTACCAGAACCCAGAACCCCAATAAGTGCTTTGCAAGCAAAGTGTAAAAATGCTTAAACATAAAACCTGTTTGCAAAGTTTTGAAAAGAGAATAAAATTTATAGGAGGAAAATATGAATATTAAAAAAGCTGTGATTTTATCAATTTTATTTGTGTTTTTAGTAAGTTTTGTTCCTTTCGGCAGAACAATCAAAGCAGATGAAGGATACGGTGTAGTTACTACCGAAAAGGGCGAAATGTACAAAGATACATATGGAAATCTATTCCCTATTATCGTCCTCAACGGAAAAAAATTGGTGAAAATAAGTAGATACGAACTCGAGCCTTTACAGGACCTTTTAGAAAAAGATGCAAAAGAAGCAAAGAGAAAGAGCACGCTCCCTGAGTATATCCTCAAAAAATACTATGCTTCAGGTAGTTTTGCCGTTAACTCACAAACTTATCATGCACTTTCGTCAATTGTATCGTATAACCAGAGATACAAAGGCTGGCATACCTACACATTAGGCTTTGGTCCGGACACAATTGGACAATCTGGCTGCTTTCTTACTTCCTCTGCGATGATGCTTGCAACATATAATCTTACAACCTATGGCTCTTTAGTAAATCCCCTAAATTTAAACACATGGCTTAAAAACAACGGCGGCTTTTCACATGACTTAATTATATTTAGCGCTTTAAAAAATTTCCCCGGCATAAGAGATACTGATGTTTTTGACCACTTTAGCGACGCAGAGATTTTAATTTATTATGGAATAATCCCAATTATTAGACTATCTCCAGAGCATTATACTCCATTAGTCAAAACAAACGGAATAGCAGATCTTGACAACAACTGGATTATGAATACGTATTGGAGAGGCCATAACTCTTACGATTACAGCACCAACTTAGGACGAGTATATTCTCCATATACCAATGTTCCCTATTATCAATCTGTAAGGCAAAGTGGTTACATATTTGCAAGCTCTGCTCTTTTTAGAACGGCATATCCAACAAATTATTAGAAAGAATGTTATGAAAAAAACACTTATTGCTTTTATACTGTTTCTAACTCTTCTTACTGGTTGCAACACATCGGCAAATCTCCCTGTTTACTACGGCCAATTTTGCAATGGAAAGCGCACTTCTTTTAAAGATGTAAAAGGTTTAAAGAAATGCCCAGATAAAGTAGTATGGAAGTACACTTCTCCTGTGATTAGCGACGAAATTTACTTTCTTACACTGGATGCCCCGACCGTTGCTGGAGATGTAGTTTATATAAAAAAAGATGCTGCTCTTAATCTGGACACAGGCAAAGTCATATGGGAAAACCATTATAAAGATTATTCTTATTCTGTAAATGAAGGGTCTTATCCCTATTCAGGCATCCTCTATGGAAACAAAATTTTTATCGTTGGAGGATACCCCAATGAGTATCTTGAAGCATACGATAAAGACACAGGAAAACTCGCCTGGAAAAGTGAATGTATAGGAAGTGTGCAGACAAATACGACATCTGGATGTCCCTTAATTATTAACGGAAAAGTATACCTTGCCGCATCAGGTGTCAAAAGTTACAAAAAAGATAAAGATGAACAAGCAGCTATATGGGTATGGGACGCAAATTCTGGAAAAGTCGTAGATAAAATATTTTTGGAATCCGCAGCAGAACCTTTTGTGGGTAAGTATAGAACGCTTTTTCCTTTAACAACAATGCTTGCTTCTGATAGAACAGACATTTACGGCATCACAAAATTTACGAACGACGGAACCCATAGAGATTATATATTTTGTTACGATACTACCAGAAATAAATGTACATGGTTTGAACCTATTGAAGGGTTCAAAGAAGGATATAGAGAGATGATTGCAGTGGATAAAGATGTAGTTGCAGTTTCTCTCGTTGGAGACCAATGGAGCGGGAAAGAGCCGCAATTTTTTATAAAGGTATACGATAAGACTTCACACAAACCTCTCTGGGAATCTATTACAAAATCGGACAGGAATTCAGGGCCTGTATTTAATATCTCGTATATTACCCTTCACGGTGGAAAACTCTATGCAATGACTATGGATAAAAAACTTGTATGTTTTGATGCCAGAACAGGCGAGAAGATGTGGAGTTTTAAGGACAAGGATTGGCAAAGCAAATGGTGGGATCAAATAAATAGATACGGAAACATTTTTAGAGAAAACGACATCTGCGTAACAGATAGTGTAGCTTACTTTAATGTAGATAAAGCAATATATGCACTTGATGCAGAAACAGGCGATTTATTGTGGCGTACAATAGCCCATAAAGGATATAGTTTCGTTAACATTATGCCTGTCAATAACGGCCTGATTGTAACTTATCAAGATAATCTTTATGACTCACCTCAAGAACCTGCAGTTACAGAACTCTGGAAGTAAATTTTGCCTGAAATGTTCGGTTTATCGAGGGTAAGCAAAAGAGCTTACCCTCGAGTTTGCTTTAAATGAAAATTAAAAATTAAAGTGGCTTAATTCTGATATTAAATTGAGAACTTTTATGCTTGCCTTTTATTAGACGGTGGTGGAACACTTATAGCGAATAGTGATATCCACATTGTAGGAAATGTGGATTTTTATGAAATGGCTTGGTCGTTCATTCCTAGTTATTAGAGCTACTGTTATCACTCTCAACAGTCTTTCAATAATTACATTTGATGAGAGGTATAAT
>WFZA01000060.1 GCA_015489815.1 Caldisericales bacterium
AGTTTCTGCACATCATCTGCAATCGCAAGAAGATTGGGCATTGGCCCAAAAGGCTCTCGCCTGAAATCCATATCAAGCCCTGCAAGAATCACCCTGAAGCCCTCATCTGCAAGTTTATTTGCAACTTTAACAATGCCCTCGTCAAAAAACTGCGCTTCGTCTATTCCAATTACATCCGCATTTCTGTCAATAAGAGAGTAAAGCTCAGCAGAATCTTTCACCGGAATTCCCGTAATTTTTTCTCCGTTGTGGGAGACGACTTCTATTTCAGAGTAACGCGTATCAATAGACGGCTTAAATACCTGAACTTTTTGCCTGGCAATTTGCGCACGCTTCAAGCGCCTGATCAGTTCTTCGCTTTTCCCTGAAAACATACAACCTGCAATTACTTCAATGCGCCCTGTTTTATTAGTCCTCATCTAATGCAATGCTCCTTAAAAATTCGTCATTTGACTTCGTTTTTCTCAGCATTTCTATAAGATTCTCCAGTGCTTCTTTAGGCTGAAGGTCACCGATAAATCTGCGTAGAGCCCATATTTTCTTTAATTCTTCAGGCGTATAGAGTAGTTCTTCTTTCCTCGTTCCAGACTTTTTAATGTCAATTGCAGGGAATATGCGTTCCTCAGCAATGCTTCTATCAAGGACGATTTCCATATTTCCCGTTCCCTTAAACTCCTCGTAAATTACCTGGTCAAGACGGGAACCAGTATCAATAAGTGCAGTTGCAAGGATCGTCAAACTACCGCCGTTCAAAATGTTTCTTGCTGCACCCAAAAACTTCTTCGGCCCCTTAATTGCTGATGGGTCAAGTCCTCCAGAAAGCGTTTTACCTGTGTTTGAACTCAAAAGGTTATATGCGCGGGTAAGACGAGTAATTCCGTCAAGCAGGATCATTACATCTTTACCCATTTCAACGAGCCTTTTTGCACGCTCAAGTGCGAGCTCCACAACACGAATGTGATTTTCCGGCGGCTGGTCAAATGTAGAACTGATTACCTCTGCAGAAACAGACATCTGCATATCCGTAACCTCTTCAGGACGCTCGTCTATCAGTAAAATCATCAGTTTAATTTCCGGGTAGTTCGTAGAAACGCTGCGTGCAATTTCTTTAAGCAAAGTTGTTTTACCCGCTTTAGGCGGAGACACGATAAGCCCTCTCTGCCCTTTTCCAAGCGGTGCAACAAGGTCAATCACTCTTAATGCAAGGTTACAGCCAGGAGTATCCAGTTTAATTCTTTCGTTTGGATAGGTAGGCGTAAGCGACTCAAACACAGGACGCCTAATGTATCCCTGCACCCTTTCGCCGTTTACCGTTTCCACAGTGGTAAGTGACGGATACTTTTCACCCTCGTGCTGCGGACTTCTCACTGGACCGCTAACGAGGTCTCCAGTCCTCAGGCCAAAGCGCCTTATAACAGGAGGAGACACATAAATATCGGAGTAAGACGGGAAGTAGTTTGCACGGAGGAAACCGTAACCATCCTGATGGATATCCAGTATTCCTTTAGTTTCCAGCCTCTCCCTGTTCTGATTCCTTGTTTGCTGGTTCTGCCTGTAGACTTGCTTCTTTGCCTGCTGTTGCGGCTTTGCCTGCTGCGCAGTTTTTTGCTGTGGTGAAGGAGTTTCCTTTACCGTTTGCTCTGTTTTTTCACTTTTACTTTCAGTAGAAACTTTAGACCCGGTATCGGTTTTTGCCGATACTTTCTTTTCTTCAGTTTTGCTATTTTCAGACACAGTAGTCTTTTTACTCTTTTTAGAAGCGGGTCTAAGCTCTTCAATACGCTTCCACACTTCTTCAATCAAGTCGTCTTTTTTGAAATGCGTATAGTTTTTAACCTTAATCAGTCTGCATATTCGATATAGCTGTCTTGCAGTTTTTGACTTCAAGCCCTCTTTTGTTAATTTCAACACATCTTTTAATGTTTCACTCATTTCTCTCCCTCCATTTTATTTCCAATTGTTTCTTTAATTTCGTTTATTAATTTTTTAGCTTCGTTTATAATACTTTCTGCTTTCTTTCTCAAATCACTATTAAATTCTTCGTCTTTTATGTACTTCAGGTTAATCAAAACATTATAGTAGGCACCGTTTAATGCAGACTCTGCAAGAAGGGCAGAAACACCTATATCAGAAATTACAGACCCCGGCACATAGTTCATTACTTCTTTTGCATAATTACACACCTTGCTCACTTCCTCCATCGTCTTAAGTGGTGTCAGTGCAGCATCTTTCAATGCAATCTGGATTTTTGCTTTTCTTTCTTCCTTCTGCTCGGCCGTCTTTTTAGGTAATTTAAACGCTTCCATTACCCTGTCAAACGCTTCTGCATCCCTATCCATAAGGAGAAGGAACTCTCTGGACAGGTTGTCTGTATTTTTCAATATTTCGTTAAACTCGTCAACGATTGCTTCTTCCTTAATTTTCCTCGTAGAAATCCGGATAACCATAGAAACGAGAGATGCACTCATTGAGCCAGAAAGAGCGGCTGCCGTGCCCCCACCTGGGGTTGCTGCATCAGAAGAAAGCTGTTCCATAAACTGCTGGATAGTCAGATCTTTAAACATATTTATCACCTCTTCTTGTAGTTTATCCTTTAGTTTATCCTTTTATAGTTTACGCCTGAATTTCATTATATAATCCAGGTATTTACTGAAGTCTCGCAGATGTCCTCCCTGTGAAACAGTATTTAATAATCCATCACAATCAAGGATTTTACTCCCTGCCAGTGCGTCCACTCCGTAATCAAATATGACATCACTCATTATCGTGGACGGACCTATTAGTATTGTAAAACAATTCTTAGATAATTCAAGTAGTCTTTTGTAAGACTTGTTAACAAACGAGCTACCCGTAATCACCACAATGTCGGATTCAGGAATAATAAATTCCGCTGCAACATCAGGATAGTCCCCTATCTGCATTTTATTTTTTTCTATAATAGTAAGGCTCTTTGCTCTGCTCCTTATTTCGTCCATTCTGGGAAAGTGTCCCACAAACACGACTTTCTTTCCTATGGACTTTTCTTTTATATAATCCAGCGCGTTGATGTACTCGCCGTCAGGCTCAATCAACGAATTTATAGCAGCAATACCAATCGCTGCCTCCGTAGGATTCCAGGAGTTTGCAAATAAGGAGGCAATGCCTTTTGCACTTTTTCCAATTAAATTGCCCGCATTCCTTACAAGCATTCTGTAAGGTTCCGGATATGTAAGTGCAAGTCCACAATTTTTGCTCTTTAAGGCACTCCAGAAAGCCCCAACGCGTACATCTTCAATGAGTGAGTCAGGGAGCGTCTCTATGATTTCATCGATTAACTTCATAGCAAATACTATATTATCGATATTAAAAGTTCAGTCAAGAGAAAATGCAAAAATTCAAAACTTCCAAAAAAGAAAAAATTTTGTATAATCTGGCTAAGATGAGCAAAAAATTTTTTTTAAAAAGAATATTTCACTTCGATGCAGCGCACCAGGTAACGGACTATAACGGAAAGTGTGAGAACCTGCACGGGCATACATATATGCTGACCGTTACAATCACAGGCGAGCTACAAAAAAACGGTATGGTACTGGACTTTGCGATCCTCAAAAAAATTGTAAATGAAACAGTATTAAACAAACTTGACCACAAGTTCCTCAACGACATCTTTGAAAACCCCACCACAGAGAACATTGCAATATTTATATTCGATGCACTACAGGAAGCATTTAAAAAATACGGTTGCAGTGTATACGAAGTAAGCCTTTCTGAAGGAATAAACAATACGGCGGTGATAAGAAATGTATGATGTGCAAAAAGAAAAGGACACGAGAAACATCCCGTTAAAACGCGTCGGAGTAAGCGATGTATTATACCCCATACGGGTAATGGACAGGACAAACGGCACGCAGCACACCGTTGCAAAAATTAATATGCATGTGAACCTGCCGAAAGAATTTCGTGGCACGCATATGAGTAGATTTTTAGAAGTGTTAAACAAGCACCGCTGCAATATGAGCATTAAAAACATCGAGCAGGTACTGGACGATATGAAAACTGTTCTCAATGCAGAAGAAAGCGCTATAGAAGTTAGATTCCCTTACTTTATACTGAAGAAAGCACCTGTAACAAAAATTGAAAGTTTTATGAGTTACGAGTGTGCGTTTCTTGCATCAAAACGCGAAAAAATGGATTTCGTTCTTGAAGTAAACACACCGGTCCACAACCTCTGCCCGTGCTCTAAAGCAATCAGCAAATATGGCGCACACAACCAGCGCGGAATTGTCACAATAAAAGTCCGCATGAAAAAGCTCGTATGGATTGAAGAAATCGTGGAAATTGCAGAGCAATCCGCAAGCGCGCCGCTCTATTCCCTGCTTAAAAGGGAGGATGAAAAATACATCACTGAAACGGCATACGAAAACCCGCGTTTTGTAGAAGACATAGTGAGGGAAGCAAGTACTGCGCTAATGAAAATCGATAGAGTTACCTATTTCTCTGTCGAGGCAAAAAATTTCGAGAGCATCCATAACCACAACGCATATGCATTCTACGAATTCGACAGGTCAGAACCCCAAAAATAAGTATGGAATGTTGCAAGCAGATAAATAATCCCGTTTATAACGGCAAATAAAATAAACCACACTTTTGCAAAGTCGTAGAAAAACCCTTCTGGGAACATCTCTATTAGTTTCGTATTTTCTGGAAGCAGCCAGAAATTGTTTCTAAAAAATGTTTTATGAAAAGCAATAAACACTGCATTAAAATTCCACACACTCAAAAGAAAAAGTATGCCGATAAAAGCGAGGCAAACAAAAGAAACAGTCCGAAACACCTTCCGTTTATCAGTATAAGAAAACAAAATCACGAAGAAAAATACGGAAAACGCAAAAATAAGTGTAGCACCGCGCACGAGATTTTTTACATCAATCATATGTTGCACTTCCTCATCTGTGAAATATCCGGGAATTACATTGCCGTTTAAATCACGCATCGTTATGTAATAATCACTGTTAAAAAAGTAGTCCACTATCTCCATTGAGTAGTGCACATACTCCACTTTGCTGAGATTGGAAAATATAATTTCACTCCTGTGTGCATTGTACTCAAAAGAATAAAACGGTTTGCAGAAAAGCAGCGCAAAGAAAATAGAAAAGAGCAAAACAAAAAATGTAGAAACGCCAAATATTAAATTTAAAAGTCTTTTTCTATTCTTCATTGAGCATCTCCGAAAGCAGTATAATCGAACCTTTTTTGCTAAGCGGTTTATTGTCGTTCCCGCACTTTGGGGAATATATGCAGGAAGGACAGCCATCCTCACAGGGACAGGTTGCAACAGTTTTATACGCAGAACGCACGAGGTCTTCAAATACATCGTATCCTTTTTCTGTAAGGCCCACGCCACCTTCCGCCCCATCGTAAATAAAGATTCCGGGGCGATTTAAGTCAGGATGGAGCGGATGGGAAACACCACCAATGTCATTTCTGTCACATACGACAAGCAAAGGCATCATTGCAACAAGCAGATGCTCTGCAGCATGTATCGTACCGGGTATCTCCTCTCCACTTTCTATTACTGTTTTTTCTGCTCTTTCGCTTAAGGGAAACCAGAATGCCTTTGTATCGAAGTGCGTTTCAGGAAGGTCCAATTCCTTTGCACCGATTTTTGCATCTGTTCCGTATCGCTTCATAATAAATCCTACGACCCGCTCGCTCACCGTAACTTCGCCAAAGTAAAGCGTTGTGCCAAGTGTCTTTCTCTGTTTCA
>WFZA01000061.1 GCA_015489815.1 Caldisericales bacterium
AATTTCTGGTATGATTCTGCAAACAGTTTTTAGAAATCCGCTCGTTGACCCGTACTTTCTTGGTGTTTCGTCCGCTGCAGAGTTAGGTGCAAGTGTTGCAATTTTGTTTGGGTTTGGTGCAACTCTGTTCGGGTTTTCTATGGTATCCTTAATTGCTTTTGTCTTTGCACTAATCCTTGTATTTTTCCTCGTGCGTATCATCCGCTTTGTGCATGTCGAGTATTCGCGTATAGCAGTGGTGCTGATAGGCATTGCAATTGCGTATGTGTTGAATGCAGTAAACACTTTGCTTATTTCGTTCAAAAAAGACATATTTCTCGAGTCGATGTTCTGGAGTATGCGCGGGTTTAACAGCGCTTCAATAAACGAATTCTGGTTTTCTGTTCCCTTTCTAATTGTGGGAATTATTTTTGTTTTGCTAAAGTCAAAGCAGATGAACATTTTCCTTTCGAGCGACATTACCGCGCACTCCCTTGGCATAAGCGTGAAACGATTTATATGCCTTATGCTCTGCGTGTCTGCCTTGCTTTCCTCTGTTTCTGCAGTACTTGCCGGGACTGTGATTTTTGTCGGCCTGTTCGTGCCGCATGTTGGCAGGATGATTGTGGGGGAGGACAGATTTAAATTATCGATTACGACGCTTTTGCTTGGCGCTATTTTCCTTCCTGCATTCGACCTTATTGCACGCACGATAATTCCGTCTCAGGAAATACCGGTAAATACAATTGCATCGCTCGTCGGCGCTCCGTTTTTTGTATTTCTATTCTTCAAGAGAGGAAACAATGGATTATTTAAAGGTTGAGGATCTTTATTTTACCTACGAGAAGAACAAAAAGTGTGTGCTCTGCGGGCTGAACCTTGCCATAAACAGAAGTGGGATATATGTATTGCTTGGCAGGAACGGAAGTGGTAAAACTACCCTTCTTAAAGTTTTGATTAAATACCTTTTACCGCAAAAAGGCACGGTTTTTATCGAAGGTGAGGACTTATCCAAAATCAGCCTTCCCGAACTTTCAAAAAAAGTTTCTTTCCTTGAAAGCGAAATACCTTACATACCGCTTACTGTTTCTGAAATATTAAGCTGGGGTATGTTCCCTTATAAGAAGCACTTTGACGCACGCGAAGTTTCCAAAGAGCTAAACCTTTCTGGACTACTGAGCGAAAATTTTAATAATTTAAGTACTGGAGAAAAAAAGCGCGTTCTGCTCGGGCGGCTGTTTGTCCAGAAAGCGAAAATTGTTTTAATAGACGAACCGTTTAACTTTCTTGACCCTTACTACAAACTGGAGATTGCGCAGATGTTAAAGGTGCTTTCAAAGGACAGAGTTGTAATTATCACAACGCACGACCTTGGCGTTGCGGCAAATTTAGGCATTGAAGTGTTTCTTATTCACCAGGGAAAAATATTTGCAAGAAAAACTCCGGACGATTTATTTTCTGGAAATGAGTTATATGAAGTTTTTGGAATAAACAAGAAGTTGAAGGAAGAATTCGTACGGTTTTACAAGTTAGGGTAGCATTTTATTTTTAGAAACTTATATTTTTGTAGCTGAGAAAAGAACTTTTTGCAGAGTTAGTTTCTAAAATCGTTAAAAGTTATAACCTATACTGATAAATATTTCTCCTTCTTTAGAATAGTAACTGTGTTTGTTGTCTGGATGTAAACATACGGTGCAAGTTGTAATTATGACTATATATAGAATTACTCTTTCCCCGTCATCCTCGAGTGAGTATTTTTTATTCTTTGTCGTTCTGAGCTGTCTTTGCGGAGGATCTTAACGAAATAGAAGGACACAAAGTTTCCTTTCTAACTTTTCTTCCTGTGAGGAATAAAAATAAATTGGTAGGCAAGCTACAAAAATATCTTTCTACACACAAAAAAGGAAATTTATTTACTGCGCTCTTTAAATGCAAAGTTGTTAAGGCAGAGACTCTTCGCTCCGCTCAGAGTGGCAAAAATTTTTCAGGTTGATAAAGAAGTAAAATGAGTAAAAATGTAAGTAATGTGAAACTATCAAGAAATAAGTAGAATAACCGCATAAAATATAGGTTATTAGAGCAGCGGGGGTATTTGCTAATTTTCTGTACATTTCCCGTAAAGAAGGTCGGAATCTGCACTTTCTGCTTTTACGCTTACGATGTCTCCGGGATTTATCTTTCTATTGCAGGTAAACTTTACCCTGAGGTAGTATGGAGTAAATCCAAAGTAATACCCATTCTTTTCCTCTTCTACGAGGACTTTTACATTTTTCTGGATGAATCTTTCCTTGTATTGCTTTTGCACTTCTTTTGCAAACTCGCTGAGCCTTTGCGCCCTCACCTTTTTCGTGCCTTCGCTTACTGTATCCTGCATAAAGTAGGCGGGCGTAAATGGACGCCTTGAGTACCTGAATATGTGCACCTTTGAAAACTCTACTTCTTTTACAATTTTCATAGAGTTTAAAAATGCATCTTCGCTTTCGCCAGGAAAGCCTACGATTATGTCTGTGCTTATAGAAAAGTTTTTATCTTTTTCGCGCAATTTTCTTACGATTTTTAAGTACTCATTTGCAGTGTACTTTCTCTTCATTCGTGCAAGGACTTCGTCGTCCCCTGACTGAAGCGACATATGAAGGTGTGGCACGACGGGCGGCTCAATTTCCTCAATAAGCGCATCAGTCACTGCCGTGGGATAAATAGAGCTAATTCTTATTCTGCTGATTCCGTCTATTTTCTTCAGTGCTTTAAGTAAACCTGCAAGGGATGCTCCAATGTCCTCTCCGTACTTTCCTATCTCTGTCCCAGTGAGAACAATTTCTTTGTATCCTTTTTCTGAAAGGCTTTTAACTTCATCTACGGTCTGTTCGA
>WFZA01000062.1 GCA_015489815.1 Caldisericales bacterium
GGAAACAAAGAGTAGCGACCCGCGAGTGTCAGCGGAGTGCCTGCGGGCACTTTTGTCACTTTTTCTGCCTGCTTGCAGGTAGAAAAAGTATGCAGATAGGTTCTATTTATTTTTTAATACAATAAGTCCTGACTTTGACACTTTTTTCTTCGCTGTTTTCCCCTCTTACCATCTTTCAAAGAAGGTCTTTTGAAATTACTACTTACTAAGTTTTAGTCTTTTCATTTTTAGTTTTCTTCTTACCTTTCTTTCTATTATTGGTATTTTCTTTTTCCAGAGTAATAACGATTTTCTGCGTAGGAACTCCGAGGACTTTCATTATTTCTAATGTGGTTTTGTCCGCTACTTCTGTCCTTACCCACCCGGATGTCCCGTCTGCAAAACGAAGATAAACAGCTTTTACTTCGTGCAAACGCCCTACGGCTCGTTCCCAACTCATTAATATACCAGCTTCTTCTAATTTCTTTTCTAATAAGGACACTACCTGTAAGGCTATAAATTTCAGGATAAAATGACCTTTTACTCGCTCCTCAGACCAGTGATATACAGGACGAACACTCAAACCGCTTTTCAAATCACGCCAACGTCTCTCTATCTTTTGCAATAAACCATAACGCTTTATCAAGTCCTTTGCACTCCAGTCTGTATCCGTTAGCAACAACGATATGCCACTCCATTTTAATAACTCCTCGTAGCGACCCGTGTCAAATTCAACTTCTTCTTCTTTTACTTTCAATAACCCCAATGTCTTACTTCCTACTATCTTCTTCGCAGATACTTTTAGGCTTTTTATGTCTATCTTTTTGCCTTCTTTGACCGCTTTTTTCAACGCTTCAACATCTATAAAACGTTCTAAATATTCTTCTAATTGGGATTCTTGACGACGCCTTAACGAGTGATCCCTTATCGCTATTATACGATAACCATCAGAACCTTTTAACTCTTTTACTTCTTTTATTTTTTCTCCTGTTTCTTTATCTTTTTCTAATTCTGTCCAACCTTCTTTGGATAGGATGTTTTCTTTATCTGTTTTCGTAAGACTGCTTTTTGGTAGCCTTATCAACACCTGCCAGCCCATACTTCGCAACTCTGAAAGCAACCCTTTGCTATACATTCCGGCATCTCCTACAAAGACTACTTGTTTCAGTGACAAATCACGACTTAAATTGCTTACGAACTCTTTGATTGCTTTCTTCTCGCTACTATTTCCTTCCCAGAACTCTATATGAATGGGAAAGCCGTTTCTGTCTACTACCATACTTACTAACACTTGAACTTTATCCCATTGATTATCTTTACTATAGCCGAAATTTCTTAACGCATCTGACAACTCACTTTGCCAATAAACTGTCGTGAAGTCAAATAACAGGATTTCTACTTCTTCCTTAAATAATTGTTTTCTGCTTTTTTCCCGTAATTCTTCCAAGCTCTTCCAGTCAAATTCTTTGCCTATTGCGGACACTGCACGGTATATTTGATGGAGTTTTTGTGTGTCTTGTCCATATAGCAGTTTTTGGCCTTTTTCGTAGTATTTCAATTTACTGAACTCGCCCAGCAAACTTACTGTGACATAACCTACTACGAAGTCTATTAGTGAGTATTTCCGGCGGCTTTTGGCTTCCAGTTTTCTAAGGTGGGCGATAATTCCCAGCTCTTCAATCAGGTTATATACTGCTTGTGGGACTCCCCATTCCCGGACTTCTTTTACGAACTCTTGGTTAATATTTACTACTTTGGAATTATTAGTTCTTGCTGCGAACCACATTAGAGTTCTATCAAACCAATTTGCTTTATGTAGCTCATTGATATTCTGTCTCCATATGGTAGTTCTGCGGGGGTATTTTTTGCCTTTTTCTCTTCTAACTACCACAAATTCAACGTATTTGGCTTTTGTGTATCTGTTTCCGTTTTTGTCGTAAGCGGAGACGGTGTTTTCAATAAAAGAAGCCATAGCTCTTTGTTTGACTTCGCAAATATACACAAAAATTTAATTGCCATCAAATTTTTCTACGAAAAAGTTGTATATACAAAACCTGAAAATAAGTCAAAAATCCGCCTCCCATTGCACACAGCCCACTTGATTAAACTAAAAATGATCCGAAAGTGTCAAAGTCGGGAAAAATGCCTTATGTTAGAATTATTCTGCTCAATTGCAGTTGTAAATTTATTCCCAACAACATAACTACCTTCCGTCTCCTACAGACGCAAAGCGAAAACTTATAGAGAGGCACATACTCCTTAACGGCATATAAGCTGACAAATAGCCCGAAAGTTTTTAGCATGCCGCTCGTGGCGTCCTATATTAATTCCTTAAAAAAAATAACATAAAGCTCTGCTTTGACAC
>WFZA01000063.1 GCA_015489815.1 Caldisericales bacterium
GCAACATTCGTGCCTCCTCCGCCTTACCTGGTGCCTGAGCTAATGTCTGACCTGGAAAAGTTTATGCACAGAAAGGACGACATCCCGCCGCTTGTCAAAGCAGCCCTTATACATGCACAGTTTGAAACAATTCATCCTTTCCTTGACGGCAATGGCAGGGTCGGCAGGCTTCTATTAACTTTTTACCTGTACTGGCAGGAAGTACTCACTAAGCCTTTGCTCTACTTGAGTTTTTATTTTAAGAAGCATCGAGAGGAGTATTATAATCTTTTAATGAAAGTGAGACTAAACGGAGAGTTTAAAGAATGGATCAAATTCTTCCTTAAAGGAGTAATTGAGGTTTCAAATGAGGCAACTACAGCTGCAAAAGAGATAATAACATTAAAAGAGGATTTGATTAAAATGTTGATAGAGCATAAAATTGGTAGTGGGTATGCCGTAGGATTAGTCGAATTATTGTTTTCTATGCCAATCGTTACATCCAAAGATGTCCAAAACAAATTAGGAATAAGGAGTAAAGATACATTAAGCAGGCTACTTGAAAAGTTTGTTAAGGCAGGCATCATAGAAGAGGTATCTGGTAAAAAGAGGTACAAGAAATATATGTTTTCAGAATACATAGATATTATAAAAAGGGGAACAGAATTATAGAATAGTTTTGCCGCAAATTTGTTTGTGCTATTTTAGTGTGTCTTTTTATGGATATCGGGAACTTTTTAGATTTGGTAAAACATACTTCCTATAATTACCCAATCTGAGCGAGGTGAAGAATTACCGCTTTAAACGACATACATCTTTTAGCGGTACTTGTATTTTTTTTGTCATTCTGAACAAAACGAAACATCTCTGCCTTAACCATTTTACCTTTTGTAGATATTAAAAACATCAATTTGCACAACCTTATAGATAAAGTCCTCCGCAAAGCTGGAGTTTAAAAGGATCATAACCAAAGACATCTGAGAGTTATAACTATCCTGATAAATATTTCTCCTCCCGTAGAATCGCAGCTGTACAAAGCCTTAGTTTGTATTACATAGATTACAAAGTATTATATAATTTGGAAGGTGAATGATATGAGCAAGATTTTGACAATACGAATCGAAGAGGATTTAGTCGACAGAATAAACGCCATTTCCAAAAAACTTGATAGGTCTAAGAACTGGGTAATAAGACAGATACTCAGAAACTACCTTGAAGAAATGTATGACGTAGAAGAAGCAAAAAAGATTATCATAGATAAAACAGACGAAGTAGTAGGCCATGAAGAAGCAAAGAAAGAAATACTATCAGATTAAGTGGAAGAAAAGCGCCGTTAAGTCAGCTAAATCTTTTTCAAGGCCTAAAAGAGAAAAGATTATAAAAGCTGTTGAAGAACTCAGGGAAAATCCACATAAAGGCAAATCGCTTTCCGGTGGACTTAAAGGACTGAGAAAAATTAGGATGAGTAGTTTTAGAAGCCTTTAAGAGTGGTATGTAGCCTACCTATAAGAGATAAAAATCGAAAAGGCAAAGGCAATAGAGGAAACAGAAAAGAGGTATGTATGCCTTGCAACAATTAACGAAGGGTCTATCAATATGTCCCCAAAGACATTCTCCTTTTCAGTCATTTAAGCCTCCTTTTCTTTGCAGCATAAATATCTATAAAAGCCTTTGGAGAATCTTTGGCATTATTTATTGTATGACCTCCCGTAATATGCTCTTAAGAATTCTTCTCTTGATATGTTTGCTTCGCTGCAGATTTTGCGGATTGTGCCTCCGTAAATAAAGTTGTGATTCGGTATAGTTAAGTATTGCGGATCTCCATTCTCATCGGTTTTGATCATGTGTATATGCTTTGTAATACGCACAAGTTTAAATCCAAGCTTATTAAAAGTAGAAATAACCCTGTTTCTGGGGAATGTCCTTGGAAACTTCACGTAGTTATTGTAATTAAACCTCCACTTGTATGTAAGTGTGAGTGTGTTTCATTATCATCTGTATGTTTTATAAGCACATTGTCTAATCCAAAAGTTTCAATGTGTTCGTAAATTGCAGATTTGAGATCCTTAATTGCTTCTTCCGGAGTAAGCCCTTCTCCTACTATAATACCCTTTAGTATGCCTTTTACAGGTGTAGCTATGAAGGCATTGCTTTCAGGGTCTCTCTCTACTACAACTGCCACCTTTATAACCATAAAGTTCTGTGCCTCCTCTTCTTTAAGTCTGCACAATAAAGCATTTTTATTATAGGATTTTTTAAAAACTTTTCAACATTCCGAATTGCCTCATCAAAAATCTCTCTATGTACTATTTTATCCATACACTACTATTTTAGTACGATTATTTTTGCAGTTAAGCGCTATTTTGGTAAAAATAGGCGAAAGAACGAGTACTCCCTCAGAGCATGACGGTTTAAATTATAAGAAAGCAAATGAACGACATGCAGTGTTAAATGCTTACTTTATCATGACCTATTTCTTTCTTCTTTCTTTTCTTCTTTTTCAATCAGCCACATAATGAAATCTGAGGGCTGCATATAGTGTTCTATGTAATCATCCATAGAAACAGTCTTTACGGTTGCGTCTTTGTCTAACTCAAACAGGTACTTAAACTCGAAACCTAACTCTGACAATGGCCTCTCAGATAGGTACCACACAGTTATATCACCATAGCGGCTTAGTATGCGTACAGACTGTTTCACTATGCTTTCGTCCTCAAAACCCGTGAGAATGTATCCCATTAAGGTACCGTGTTTAGGGCTTTCAACGAGAAAGTCAGGCAGTTTGGCAACGTAGCTTTTAATCTGAAGTTTGTCTATATACTCTCTAATGGAACTTTGAGATACTTTGACATTCCGGGAGTTTTCATTGCTACAGTTCGTAATGAGGTTTGAAATTGCATACTCTCTAACAAGCAGTGCAGGATCAGAGCGCAGCGCATCTATGCTCAGCATAATTTTATCCATTTTGCCAATTGCTTCTTTGTATGCTTCCTCTCTCGGTTCAGTATCCTCTACTCTTTTTGCATACAATTCAGCAAACTTCTCTACACCTTTCTTGGTTAATACATAGAGGTTATTTAGCACAAAGGACGTTTTATTAGTAGAAAGCAGTCTTCCTCTCTGTATCCATACGAGCTTTTTCCGCACAGGCGATACGACTTTGTCCGGCAGAAGGGCAAGGTATCCTCTCTTCTCTGCTTCGTAGAGGAAGTCGTGTATATCCTGAGAGCGCATGTGGAGGTTAAGAGACGTTGTATGGACATCAAATATGCGCCTGTATGTGGTAATGCACTCTGCAAGCGACAAAATACTGATAGTGTTATAAAAGAGTTCGTCAAATGATATTTGCTCTTTTGCTCTTCCCATATTGGCCTGCCTTACTGCTTATATATTTCAGTCTCTTCTTTTGAGAGAAGTACGCTTTTTCTCTTTTCCTCTATGTCGCTGAGCACTGACTCAAGTTTCGTCCTGCGGGTTGTAGAAACCTTGTCAAACGTATTTCTCACAGTGTCAAGCTGTTTGCCTAATTTGTCCAGCTCATTTGTAATCTTCCCCCACTCTAAGTTAAACCTGTAAAGCAAATTGAGTATCTCTTTTGAGGCCTTTTCAAGCGTATAGTACCTGTACGCCTGCCTTACCGAGGAAAGGATTGCATATAGGTTGTTCGGAGAGCTGAGCACGATCTTTTCTTTCAGCGCTTCGTCAATAATTGTAGGATTTTCAGAGAGTACAAAGGAATATACAGCTTCGCTTGCTATAAAGACGATGGCAAAGTCCACAGTCTCCTCGTTAATGTA
>WFZA01000064.1 GCA_015489815.1 Caldisericales bacterium
ATCGGGTCGTTAAAGAATGCAGATAAATAAAGGGTTTCTAAAAATTATAACTTATGGAATTATATTTAGTTTTGGACGATACTAAAGAAACACTGATAAATACAGGCTTTGTTGCCTTCTAAAATAAGGCGTTTTAAGCGTTTTGCAGGTACATTTACCCGATTTTTCTCAAGATTGCGCTCTAACGGGCATTTAAATGGTATGTTTTGAATGAGTGCTGATAAATACAGGTTTGTTAGGCACTATTTCTGACAGTCTGTGATAATTTTTGATGTTATAAAGTTTACGGAGCAGGTTCAGTCCCGCTTAACCGCGCCCTGCCTACCATATTCAAAATTACAAAGTACTTCAAACCACTCTTTTTATCCACCAGAGTAATGTGATCCATTGCATTGGGCTCGCCTCGGAAGTGATTTCCCGCACCAGAAAAAAATTCCAGATAGTAATACTGCTTCCCGTTAATCCACCCAAATTCCTGAAACGGATGGTGCGGCCCAAAGAAAACATTATACTTTAAAGTGCGCTTAACAAAGTGCCTGCCGTCAGGCACATCTCCGGGCGTGTAATGCGTACCGTTTAGCGGATCTTTCTGAAATGTTTCAAACATGTAAAAGTTGCGAGCACTTCGCGGATCCACACAAAAGTACATTCTTAAATTCTGCTGGTAAAGTATTGCATCCTCTCGCACTTCGCGCATATCCTGAACAATACCGTAAGAAACAGACTGAAGCCTCTCCGAAACAATAAGATGTTTTAGTGAAGGCATTGCTACAGCAGACAAAGTAAGGACAATCGCAACTACAACGAGCGTTTCAATAAGAGTAAAGCCATTTCTAACATCCCATTTAATTTGGTATCGCATAATTTATTTTACGGAAACAAATAAAAATATAAAAATCGCTCAAACAAAGATAGAATAGTTAAAAATAAATTGCGCCTCTATTTAATTAAAGCACATAGTAAGCACACGGTTTTTGATGAAGAATATTCTATATATACAAAATTTTTGCCACCCACGCCTAAAAAGTACAAATCCTTACTCGAAAAATATCAGGAAACCTTCTCTACAATCTTCTCGTAAAAGTATACACAAACTATAATAAGAAAAACAGAAATCGCTGTTATTCTGAAGCCTGAAAAAATGCCGTATCTGTCAACCATTCCTCCAAGAAGCGGTGCTGCGATAATAAATGTTGCGCGGGAAAGCATATTTAATATAGAGATAACCGTTGCACGGCTGTCAGGAGCAGTATTCTCCAGAATGGAATCGTGGAAAATGGGTGATTGTAGCCCGCGCACAGTTTGCAGCCCAAAGATAAACAGAGCGCCAACAGGACCGAATGTTACCCCCATAAGAAAAGCAGATAACAAAAATAATAAATTTATAATCAGCACAGAGCCGTTTATTCCAAACTTTTTCTTTACTTTACCAGAAAGAGAGGAGAATGTCATCGCCGTAAAGTTGAATGCACCCATTAATACGCCAAAGTATACAATGGGTATTCCTATCTTTTTAAGATAGGGCTGATACATCCAGAAAAGTGAGAGGCCTACTGCAACAATAACAACGTAGTTGACAGAAAAGTAAATGTTCTTTGGATTGGTTATTAAACTTTTTACACCTTTCATAAATATGCTAAATGCTTTTATCTTCTTCTTGCGTATTGCCTTTATATCCGGTAAAGAAAGAGCAACAAGAATTGATGCTGCATTTGGAATAATAGTTAAAACAAGTGTAAAGCGGAGGGATATAAATTGTGCAACGAATCCTCCAAGGATTCCCGCAATTGTTTGAGAAAATAACCTGAATGAATGTATTTTGCCCAAAACATCAGAAAATACATTGGTTTTGTTTTCCTTATCCAGGAATGTGTACACATAAGCAGAATCACTTCCTGAAACGAGCGCTGTGCCAAATGCAGCAATTAGCTCTGCAACAAGAAACATTAAAAATGAGTGTCCTACAGCATAAACAAAAAGAGAAATTACATAAAGGATTGAGGCATAAATAAATAGCCTTTTTGCACCATATCTGTCAGCGATTACGCCGGTAGGGACTTCTAACAAAAGCACTGCAATTCCATGCAGAGACTTAAGCAGCATTATGGAAGACATCGTAAGCCCGTTTTTCAGCCAGAATATAACGATTACGGGCTGCCAGAATGTAAACCATACAAGCCCCAGATACAGCGCAAGTTTTGCAAGCGGATTATTAAGCTTTATTTTTGCTTTCAATGTTCAGCCTTTTGTGCAAATCTCAAAGTTCATCCAAATTCACAACCTACAAAATACACGGCATACTACCGAAATTTCTCCTGAATGCAACATCCAAAATTTCTAAATTCTACAGCAGGCAAAAATTTTTGCAAATTAAAAGTCAATAAAACAAACTTTTAAAATATCTGGTATAAAAATTTTTAATAGGCTTTAACTTAAATAAATAATTATTACGAAAACAATTTATATCAAACATTCTCTTCAGACTCTCTAAACTAAAAATAAAAAAACGCTTCTAATGTAAAGTATCAAAAATTAAGCATTCTATCCTATTTTCAATCTTTCAATCACTTAAATAGGATTTCGCAAACAAACAATTCTATTTTCGTAGAAAGAGGCATTTCCCTTCTTTCCGTAAAATTAGAGATGGAATATTAGAGTAATCAAAGCTTTTTATTCATATTTTAAGAATGCTCTCGGGTTTCTGTTATACTGAAACTCCGAGTAATAAGATAAAACTGCATCAACCGTTTTAAGATTTACAAAAGAGACACAACGCATCAAAACTGGAATTTTAGATAAAAATTCTACACTTACAAAATCAAAATCTTCACTATAATGGTTGCTAAATAGTGGTGATAAAAGCAATTTTTGCAAACCCCCTTTGGCTGTTTTAATCTCACAAATATTATTAGCCGAAAATTCCCCAGAGTTATAACTCTTTTGCTAAATATTTTTCATTATATAGAAGAAGTAGCTGCAGTTATTGTACCTGTAAGCATGTAGGTAAAAGTCACAATTATAACTGCACACAGGATAACCTTTTCTTCCTGTCATCCTCGAGCGAGCAAAGGATCTCATTATTAGAGCAGACAGGCAGTTTCCTTTCTAACTTTTCTTTCTGTAGATGGTATAAAGTGAATTGTAAGCAAATTGTTAAAAGTGGATTTATACAACGAAAAAACCTATTGACTGCATTGCAAAGGTGAAGTGGTTAAGGCAGAGATGTTTCGCTACGCTCAACATGACTCGCCTGTGTAAGGTAGTTAAGGCAGATATTCTTCGCTGCGCTCAGAGTGACAGCAGGATAGTACCATAGAGCGAGCGTTTTTCCTTTTCCGTAGTCCTGAGCCTCTTTGCAAAGGATCTCATTTCTTTATAAAGAACACAAAGCTTCCTTTATAGATTTTCTTTCTGCGGAAGGAAAAATGAATTGGAGGGAAGTCATAAAAATAGCTTTTTACAAAACAGAAAGTGAAATTTGCTGACAGTACTTTTACAAATATCAGGCAGTTAGGGCAGAGATTATTCACTCGCTTCACTCCTTCAGAATGACAACCAGAAATGTTTGTTACTAAATTAAGAACTCTTTACTATATTCAAAATAATGTTACAAAGAGTTTTGCTTTTAACTGTTAAGGCAGGACTCTTCGCTTAGAGTGACACGGCGCACAACGAAAAATGTTTAGTCGTTAGAATAAGAGAAGCTCTTTTGCTTTGCTCAGAGTAATACGCCATTCCTGTCGTTCTGAACCAAATATTGCCACTAATCCGTCATCCTCGATCAAGTGAAGGATCTCATTACCTTAAAAAAGATGCAGAATTTCCTTCCTAAGTCTTAGTTACGAAAAGTGAAGGACTTCCAGTATCAGTCGAAATTTTATGATATATAATTTTTCTTACTAATATTTCAAGCAGTCATAAAGAGCTAATTTAAAGGTAATTCTAACTTTAAAACTCTTTGAGATAGATAAATCTTAGTATAGAGAAAAATTTTGGGATAGATAAAAGAGGTTTTGATTTATCGATGATTGAAGAAAAATACGCAAAGCAAGACTATAAATAAAAAAAGCCCTGGCAGCGACCTACTCTCCCACACCGTTTCCAGTGCAGTACCATCGGCCCAGAAGGGCTTAACTTCCGTGTTCGGAATGGGAACGGGTGTTTCCCCTTCGGCATAGCCACCAGAGCATTATACTCTTTTGGATTGTACCTTCAAAACTGCATGAGGTGTAGTAAGTCCTCGACCGATTAGTACGCGTCAGCTAAACACATTACTGTGCTTACACCTCGCGCCTATCAACCTCGTGTTCTACAAGGGGTCTTACTTCTTTCCCGAAGGAAAGAATGGGAGATCTTATCTTGGGGTCAGCTTCACGCTTGAGATGCTTTCAGCGTTTATCTGGTAGGAACTTAGCTACCCAGCGCGTGCCCCTGGTGGGACAACTGGTACACCAGCGGTTCCCTTCTCCGGGTCCTCTCGTACTACGGAGAAACCCCCTCAAATCTCCTGCGCTCGCAGCGGATTAGGACCGAACTGTCTCACGACGTTCTGAACCCAGCTCGCGTGCCGCTTTAATTGGCGAACAGCCAAACCCTTGGGACCTTGTCCAGCCCCAGGATGCGACGAGCCGACATCGAGGTGCCAAACCTCCCCGTCGATGTGAACTCTTGGGAGAGATAAGCCTGTTATCCCCGAGGTAGCTTTTATCCGTTGAGCGATGGCGTTTCCACACACAACCACCGGATCACTAAGCCCCACTTTCGTGTCTGTTCGACCTGTCGGTCTATGCAGTCAGGCTCTCTTATGCCTTTGCACTCAATGGCTGATTTCCAAACAGCCTGAGAGAACCTTTGGGCGCCTCCGTTACCTTTTAGGAGGCGACCGCCCCAGTCAAACTGCCCGCCTGACAGTGTCCTCTCGCCCGTTTCAGGGCTAAGAGTTAGAATTCCAGCATACCAAGGGTGGTATTCCAAGGGCGGCTCCCCCGAGACTGGCGTCCCGGGTTCACAGCCTCCCACCTATCCTATACATGGTATACCGAAATTCAGTATCAGGTTACAGTAAAGCTCTACGGGGTCTTTCCGTCCTGCTGCGAGTAACCCGCATCTTTACGGGTACTGCTATTTCACCGAATCCCTCTTCGAGACAGCGCTCAAGTCGTTACGCTTTTCATGCGCGTCGGAACTTACCCGACAAGGTATTTCGCTACCTTAGGACCGTTATAGTTACGGCCGCCGTTCACCGGGGCTTAAGTTCGGAGCTTCGCCGGCCGAAGCCAGCTAACCCCTCCCTGTAACCTTCCGGCACCGGGCAAGCGTCGGCCCCTATACATCGTCTTTACGACTTAGCAGAGACCTGTGTTTTTGTTAAACAGTCGCTTGAGCCTGTTTACTGAGACCCAGAAACGCACAGGTAAGTATTTACCTGCACCTTTCCAGGCACCCCTTCTCCCGAAGTTACGGGGCAATTTTGCCGAGTTCCTTGAAGAGGGTTCTTTCGTACGTCTTAGGAGCGTGCTCCTCGTCTACCTGTGTTGGATTGCGGTACGGTCACATATCTTCCTCGTTAGAGGTTTTTCTCGTGAGCGTGGAATCAGTTACTTCGCCTTGCGGCTCCCCATCACCTCTCAGGGTTATGCATCCAGGGATTTGCCTCCGGATGCCCCCTACGGGCTTGGACGCGGACAACCAAAACCGCGCATAACCTATCCTTCTCCGTCACCCCTTCCTGATAACGGAAGATACATGGTACAGGAATATTAACCTGTTATCCATCACCTACGCCTTTCGACCTCGGCTTAGGACCGACTAACCCTGGGCGGACAAGCCTTCCCCAGGAAACCTTAGACTTACGACGACAGGGATTCTCGCCCTGTTTTTCGCTACTCAAGCCAAGATTCTCACTTCCTATCGCTCCAGTGCTCCTTACGGTACACCTTCTCAGCAATAGGAACGCTCTCCTACCGCTCGGAAAATCCGAAGATTTTCCGAACCCGCTGCTTCGGTGACAGGCTTAGTCCCGAACATTTGCGGCGCAGAACCGCTCGACTAGTGAGCTGTTACGCACTCTTTAAAGGATAGCTGCTTCTGAGCTAACCTCCTAGCTGTCAAAGCAGTTCCACATCCTTATTGTACACTTAGCCTGTCTTAGAGACCTTAGCAGACGATCTGGGTTGTTCCCCTCTCGACGACGGATCTTATTACCCGCCGACTCACTGGTAGGGTACAGATACGCGGCATTCGGAGTTTGGTTGGGTTTGGAAGTCTGGTAGGACCCCTAGCCCATCCAGTGCTCTACCTCCACGCACTAATAGCCTACCGCTGCACCTAAATGCATTTCGGAGAGAACCAGCTATCTCCAGGTTCGGTTAGAATTTCTCTGCTACCCACAGTTCATCCGATAAGTTTTTTCCCCTAACCGGTTCGGGCCTCCACGAGTTTTTACGCTCGTTTCACCCTGACCATGGGTTGACCACCTGGTTTCGGGTCTATGAACAGCGACTAACGCCCTATTCAGACTCGCTTTCGCTACGGCTCCGGGTGCCACCCCTTAGCCTTGCCACTGCTCATAACTCCTTGGCTCATTCTTCAATAGGCAAGCAGTCAGGCTGAAGTGTTGCCACTTCATAGCCCTCCTACCGATTGTAGGCATACGGTTTCAGGTTCTATTTCACTCCCCTCCCGGGGTTCTTTTCACCTTTCCCTCACGGTACTATTTTCGCTATCGGTCACCGGAGTATTTAGCCTTAGGAGGTGGTCCTCCTAGCTTCCCGCAAGATTTCACGTGTCCCGCGGTACTCAGGAAAGATTCGTAGGAGTGAGTTACTTTTCGCCTACAGGGCTATCACCTTCTTTGGCCGCCCTTTCCAGAGCGTTCGACTAAGTAACTCATTTTTAACTCCATACCTGATTGGCAGATCAGGACTGAATCTTCCTACGACCCCACCTATGCAACGCCTGCCAGCTTTAACACATAGACGGTTTAGGCTGTTCCCCGTTCGCTCACCACTACTTAGGGAATCGCATTTTGCTTTCTTTTCCTCGAGGTACTGAGATGTTTCAGTTCCCTCACTTACCCTCCTTGCCCTATGTGTTCAGGCAAGGATGACAGAAGTTTCCTTCTGCCGGGTTTCCCCATTCGGAAATCCACGGATCAAAGCTTGTTTTGCAGCTCCCCGTGGCCTATCGCAGGCTTGCTGCGTCCTTCATCGGCTCCGTGTGCCAAGGCATCCACCGTATGCCCTTATTAACTTACTACACCTTCATGCAGTTTTCAAGGTACAATCCGCTTCTGTAATTTTCAACATCTGCGTTGAGGGATTGTGCCCTCAAAACTAAACAGCGAATAAGCAAGGTTGTTGCGCATAAAGTTTCTTTCTCTATAAGAAACTTAAAAAACACACCTTTTAAAATGCTCCCTAGAAAGGAGGTGATCCAGGCGCACGTTCTCGTACACCTACCTTGTTACGACTTCACCCTCCTCGCCGTGCACACCTTCGCGACCCACAGGACCGCTTCGGGTACACACGACTCGGATGGTGTGACGGGCGGTGTGTACAAGGCCCGGGAACGTATTCACCGCAGTATAGCTGACCTGCGGTTACTAGCAACTCCAGCTTCATGAGGGTGAATTGCAACCCTCAATCCGTACTGAGGTCTGCTTTTTGCGATTAGCTCCCCATTACTGGTTGGCAACGCTTTGTACAGACCATTGTCGCATGTGTGTAGCCCTGGACATAAAGGCCATGAGGATTTGACGTCATCCCCACCTTCCTCCAGCTTTCCGCTGGCAGTCTCCTTAGAGTGCATACGCCGAAGCGTATTAGCAACTAAGGATAGGGGTTGCGCTCGTTAACGGACTTAACCGCACATCTCACGACACGAGCTGACGACAACCATGCAGCACCTGTGTACGGGTCTCACCGATTGCTCGGTGAGAGGGCCGGAGTTTCTTCCGGCTTTCTCGTACATGTCAAGCCCAGGTAAGGTTCTTCGTGTAGCATCGAATTAAACCACATGCCTCGCTGCTTGTGCGGGCCCCCGTCAATTCCTTTGAGTTTCAACCTTGCGGCCGTACTCCCCAGGTGGGATGCTTAACGCGTTAGCTACGGCACTGAGGATTTGCTCCCCAACACCAAGCATCCATCGTTTACGGCTAGGACTACCAGGGTATCTAATCCTGTTTGCTCCCCTAGCTTTCGTACCTGAGCGTCAGAGACAGGCCAGGAAGCCGCCTTCGCCACCGGTGTTCTTCCTGATATCTAAGCATTTTACCGCTACACCAGGAATTCCACTTCCCTCTCCTGCTCTCTAGACCGATAGTTTTGGATGCAAGCTCAAAGTTGAGCTCTGAGTTTTTACATCCAACTTTCCGGTCCGCCTGCGTACCCTTTACACCCAGTAATTCCGGATAACGCTCGCCCCCTACGTTTTACCGCAGCTGCTGGCACGTAGTTGGCTGGGGCTTATTCGCAGAGTACCATCAAAGTTGAACCCCTATTCGAGATTCAACCCTTTTTCCTCTGCAAAAGGAGTTTACAACCTTTCGGCCTTCATCCTCCACGCGGCGTCGCTGGTTCAGGCTTTCGCCCATTGACCAATATTCCCCACTGCTGCCTCCCGTAGGAGTCTGGGCCGTGTCTCAGTCCCAATGTGGCTGACCATCCTCTCAGACCAGCTACCCGTCGTCGCCTTGGTGGGCCGTTACCTCACCAACTAGCTGATAGGAGATGAGCCCATCCTGAAGTGATAGCATGAAACAGAGGCCATCTTTCTTTGCAGAACCGAAGTTCTGCAACATTATCGGGTATTACCCTTCCTTTCGGAAGGCTATCCCCGTCTTCAGGGCAGGTTACTCATCTATTACTCACCCGTTTGCCGCTAGGAACTTTCCATTAGGTTGCCCTAACGAAAAGCCCTCGCTCGACTTGCATGTGTAAGGCACGCCGCCAGCGTTCATCCTGAGCCAGGATCAAACTCTCCGAAAAATTTTCGAAGGTTCGCACAACCTTACTTTTCGCTGTTTAGTTTTCAAGGTACAATCCGCACCACTTTCACATTTCTCTGCTTGTTGAAGCAGTAGATAATATACAACTTTTTCAAAGTTTGTCAAGAGTTTCTTTTGTTTTTCTCTGTCGGTTGCTCTCGACGTTGGTTATAATAGCAGAAACGTTTCTGCATGTCAATACTTTTTTGAAAGATTTTTTAAAAAAGTTTCTAAGTGCTGAAAATATTGATTATATCTCAATTTATTAGACTTTGTGGTAAGCCGCTCTCCACTTTTCTGCTTCAATTTTTGAAAAAACACATCCGCAATAATTTTGCCTGTACATATTGTAATATTTACTCAAAATTACGCTGGATTTAAAACCGTTTCGCTTTTTAAAGTCAGCTTCGAGAAACTTTACACCATATTTCTCCTCGAGTTTATGCCCGATTTCAAATATCCATTTACTATTTTTATGCGGACTTATTGAAAGTGTTGTGGTAAAATAGTCAAAGTGCAGCTCCTTTGCAAGTTGTGCTGTTTTCTCCAATCGAAATTCATAACACTTATAACACCTTTTGCCACCCTCAGGCTCACTTTCCAGCCCTCTTATATATTCAAACCACTCTTTAATTTCGTAAGACCCTTCTATCAGCGGGAATTTTACAATACGAGCGAAACGTTTTATTTCGCTCACACGTTTCTCGTATTCAGTAACCGGGTGTATGTTTGGGTTGTAGAAAAATCCCGTTACTTTATAATGTCTGCCCCTCAAATAAAAAACAGGATAAGTTGCGTCCGGAGCGCAACAAATATGCAGCAATACCTTCTCAAAGTACCCATACGGGATATCATTCTTGTTTTTTCGTTTCATTCAAAAATGCCTCCAAATTTTTCTCTGAAAAAACCTTGATGCCGTTTTTTATAAAAAGCTGCGCAGTTATCCCCATGCCCGTAACCTTTTTACCGCTGAAAGTACCATCATATATGTAATTGCTACCACAAGAAGGACTACCATCTTTTAAAATAGCATATCTTACATTGTAAATTTTTGCAAAGTAAAGGGCTTCTTCTGCTCCTCTCAAATAATTCTCTGTTACATCTATTCCATTTATAGTAATAACTTTTCCACCAATTATTTCGGCAGGTGGACGGGGAGTAGAAAGTCCCCCAAGTTGCTCCGGACAAAGTGGAACGAATAAAAATTTGTGTGAAAGCTCAAGAATCGTAATACTTTTATTGCTTTCGCCATTATACTTAGTCCTCATTCCCAACAAGCAACTGCTTACAATCACAATCTTTTTCATACAAGTACTATTATACTGTCAAAAAACAAAAACAAGAAACATTCGTTTTTGGTTAAAAGATGTATAACTGTTAGAATAAAAACAAAAATTGGAGAGTGGAATGAACATTTTCTTTTTTATTGGTGTAATATTATTTGTTGCAATTTACTCAGGAAGGCTTTTCAAGAAAATTAAACTTCCCGTCGTTACCGGATACATATTAATAGGGTTCTTATTGGGAAATATTCCGTTTCTCTCACACCATCTTATACCGTACTTTTCAAAAGTTGCTCTACTTATCGATGAATTTGCAGTGGGAGTTATTGCCTTTGAAATGGGTACTGATTTTTCCTTACGGGAACTCAGAAATATGGAAAAGAAAATCGTAATACTTACCTTAATGCAGATTATTTTTACCTGGTTTGCAATATACCTCAGCCTGATTTATGTACTGCAAATTCCTACAGCCATTGCAATAATGATTGCATCTATAGGAAACGCTACTGCACCAGACATAGTAATACTCGTAACAAGAGAACAAAATGTAAGAGGCAAAATAGCTAAATATCTAAAAGGAATAGTTACACTGGACGACTTTCTTACAGGACTTATTTTTATCGTTATGGTAACAATTTCGAAAGGACTTGCGCAAAAACACTTTAACTGGTCAGCTACAGAGATACACCTGTTAAAAGAGTTTCTTTTGCCCATCGTGCTCGGATTTTTATTTGGTATTCTATTTACACTCGTCGTAAAGGAATTCAAAGGCTTAAGAGCGCTTTTCACAGTAACAATAGGAGCACTGTTCGTTGCAATAGGTACTGCAATTCTATTTGACATTCACATAATTTTATTACTTATCGTAATGGGTGTTGTTTTTACAAATACCTCCTCTGAGAAACGCATAGTGCACGAAATCCTTAGCCAGATCGATGCCCCTCTGTTTATCACATTCCTTATAGTAAACGGCTCTGCTTTATCCATCAAAATTCTAATAGAATCTGGGATGCTTGGTGTCGTATTTATTCTCTCAAGGAGTCTTGGAAAAGTAGTGGGCAGTACAATAGGAGGTAGACTCGCAAAGATAAACACGATACTTGGAGAAAAAATAGGTTGGGCGCTACTTCCTCAGTCAGAAATCAGTATATACCTATCTATCCTTGCAAAAAGCGCAATTCCAGTTTACGGAGATAAAATATTTGCAGTTTCAATGTCAGGTATCATCTTTTTTGAAATTGTAGGAGCACCTCTGCTCAGGATAATGCTATCGGAACACAAAAAATCTTTGAGATACACTGTTGCATCTGAGAAATTTAATGATAAAATTAAAAGAAGATGAATGGAACAAACATGCTCTGGATCTGGATAAAACAATTCTTTACAAACGACATCTTGTGGTTTTCACTACTGGCAAGTGCTATGGCACAGATGATAAAAATCTATTTGAATTTCATTCACACAAAAAGAATAAATATGAAGCTAGCATTTTCAACTGGTGGAAATCCAAGTTCCCATACAGCAACAGTAACTACACTTACTATAATACTTGGCGCAAGATACGGGTTTAATTCACCTTACTTTACGATTGCATTTATTACGGCAGGGATAGTAATAATAGATGCGCTAAATGTAAGAAGAGAGGTTGGCGAGCACTCTAAAACGATGAATGAAATATTTTTGGAAACGAGCTGGGGCAAAAAAATTGCCGAGCTTATAGATGTAAAAACATTCAAAGAGCTCGTGGGACATACAGGCTCAGAAGTTGCAGCAGGATTTATATTGGGCGTAATTGTTGCAATTATAGATATACTAATGTTTAATAAATAAGAGAGGGCTTTGGTACCCTCTCTATAAATAGTTATCCTGAAACTTCTTTAAATCCTAATTCAAATGCTTTTAGGTTTACTTCTATCGTTTTTGGCGGCAAGTTTTCCTTTATCGACTGTATAATCTCATCCTTTCCTATGGGAAAGCGAGGTATTGCAGTTGCTGCACCTAATAGCACCATATTAAGGGACATAATGTTGCCTGCTTTGTTCGCTAATTCCTCTGCATTGATTACAAATAGGTGTTTTACTTTAGCTTCCAGCTCAGAGATTATCTGTTCAACAGGCGGATACTCGGAAAGCCCCAACCCCACGGTAAACGGAACAATACGAGCAGAATTCGTAATAACGAATGTTTTTTCACTAACTTTTGGCAGTGAACGAAGCGTTTCAGCAGGTTCAAACCCAATTACGAGGTCTGCGTCTCCGTTTTCGATAAGCGGACTATGCGCATCGCCAATTTTTAAATCAGTCGTTACAACGCCGCCACGCTGAGCCATACCGTGCACTTCGCTCATTACGACATTCAGACCACGCTTAATTGCGGCTTCTCCTATAATGGTGGATGTTTTGATCGTTCCCTGGCCACCTACTCCAGTTAAGTGAATTTTATATACACTCATTTTCTCACCTCGATTGCATTATATGGACACACCTGTGTACACACCCCGCACCCATCACAAATAAGTGGATCGATATGGACAGAACCGTCTTCTGCAACAAAGAACGAAGGGCAGGCAAAATCAGTTATACACACCATACATCTCGTACACTTGTCCTGGTTTATCCTGAACGTAATCCAGAAATTTCTTTTCCGTTTCTCTGCATCAGTAATTAGTGCGCACGGATGTTTTGTAATAACAACGGCGAGTCCGTCGTACCGCAAAGCTCTCTTAAAAACTTCTTTTGTTTTATGCAAATTGTACGGGTCGACTGTTTCTACAAACTTTACACCGAATGCCTTTGCAATATCACTGATAGAAAGTTCAGGTGCCTCTTCTCCTATTCCATTCACAGGCTCACTTAAACTCGGCTGACGCCCGGTCATTGCCGTTGTCCTGTTATCCATAATCACGATAACTGCTTTTGCCTTGTTGTGCACAGCATTTGCGAGTGCCGACAAACCCGCATGGAAAAATGTAGAATCACCGATAAATGCAACTACCTTCTGATTTGTTGCGTGAGCAAAACCACAGGCAGTTCCAATACTTGCACCCATAGAAAGCAGGAAGTCGGCAGTTTCGTAAGGCTTTTGAATACCAAGCGTGTAGCAGCCTATGTCGGACGGGAAGATTACATCTTTAAGCCCAAGCTCCTTAATGGCATCTTTTACTGCATAGTAAGTCGCACGGTGCGGACAACCAGGGCAAAGCACAGGAGGACGCGAAGGAATTGCAGACTCAGGCTTCAAAACTTCTTTTGCTTCTATCTCTTTATCCAGCACTTTAAACAAGCTATTCTTTACGATATCTGGGGTATACTCGTAAATCCTCGGCATCGTTCCACTAAGCTTTCCGTAAATTTTGTTATTTAAACCATACTTACCTACTATTGCAAGTACTTCTTTTTCCATTACTGGTTCCACTTCTTCTACGATAACGACCTTTTGCACTTTACTCAAAAAGTCCAGAACGAGTTTCTCAGGGAACGGATGAGAGAATCCGAGTTTAAGAATTTTTACCGGTAAATTATACTCTTTTACAACATCCATCACATAGTTAAATGCTCCTCCACTCGCAATTACACCTATTTCATCGCCAAAATCAAACACTTTATTAAGTGGGCTTTCGTTTACAAGCAGAGCAAGTTTATTCATTTTTTCTATCAGCTCTTTGTGCATTCTGCGAGAATTTTGTGGTACTGGCACATATTTATTCGGCTCTTTCTTAAAAAACCCTCTTTCTTTTGGAGGTACTAATTCGCCAGTTTCAACAACACCCCGCATATGCGAAACACGCGTCGTCGTCCTAAAGAGAACCGGCAAATGGAACTGTTCCGAAATGTCAAACGCATACTTCATAAATTCCTTTACTTCCTGTGGACTTGATGGCTCAATCAAAGGCACATTGGCAAGCCTTGCGTAAATTCTATTGTCCTGCTCGTTCTGCGAAGAATACATCGACGGGTCATCTGCAGTAAGAATTACCATACCAGCATTTACGCCAAGATACGCAATACTCATAAAGGAATCCGCTGCAACATTCAGGCCTACATGCTTCATAAAAGCAAATGAACGAAGGCCAGATGCTGCAGCCGCGGCAGATACTTCTACGGCAACTTTTTCATTTGCGGAGAACTCAAAATACACATGCGCTGCCTTTGCAATTTTGGAAAATACATTTCCAATTTCTGAGGAAGGTGTTCCAGGATAAGTCGAAACAACCGAAACACCGCTTTCCAGCGCACCACGCACAGCAGCTTCGTTTCCTAATAGGAAGAGCTTTGAGTTTTCTTTTGCTTCAAGAATTTTAAATACGTCCATACAACCTCCTTTCTATAGATTTATATCGCAGAAACAGAGAGATCCACTCTATACTGTAAGGCTTCCGCTATATGGTTAAGTTTTATTTCATCCGAATGTTCCAGATCCGCAATAGTACGGGAAACGCGCAAAATTCTATCGTATCCCCGACCGGTAATGCCTAACTTTTCTGATGCACTGATAAGAAAACTTCTTTCTTCTTCTCCAATTTTTATAAACTTTTTCATTAAGTGCGGCGTAAGAGCAGCATTTGAGAAAACGCCCGTGCCTTTATACCTCCTTTGCTGGATATCCCTTGCCTTAATTACTCTTTCCCTGATGTCGGCTGAGCGCTCGCCGCTGCTTTGAGAGGCAAGTTCATCAGGCAAAAGGCGCGGCACTTCTATTTGAATGTCAAAGCGGTCCCACAAAGGCCCCGAAATTTTACTTCTATATCTCTTAATGTCATAAATACTGCAGCTACACGGATGTACCGGATCACCATACCAGCCGCAGGGACAGGGATTCATTGCAGCAACAAGCATAAAACGCGCTGGATATACAATCGTTTCCTTTACCCTTGCAATCGTTACAAAACCATCTTCAAGCGGTTGTCTTAAAACCTCAAGCACATCTCTTTTAAATTCTGGAAGTTCATCAAGAAATAAAACGCCATTGTGTGCAAGGCTAATTTCCCCTGGTTTTGGGGACCTACCCCCTCCTATAATTGCAACCGACGATGAAGTATGATGAGGCGAACGGAAAGGCCTTTGAGTTATTACTCCGTTCTTCAAAAGTCCTGCAACACTATAAATCTGCGTAACTTCTATTGCTTCCTGTTCGCTTAAAGGTGGTAAAATCGTGGGAAGCCTTCTTGCAAGAAGTGTTTTTCCACAACCCGGCGTGCCCATCATTGCAATGTTGTGCGCCCCAGCAGCAGCAATTTCCATTGCACGCTTTGCCTGATACTGCCCTTTTATGTCCGAAAAGTCCAGATCAAATTCACTGTCTTCCTTTAACATATCGGAAAGAAGTATGTGCTGTGAAGTAATTTCCCTATCTCCGTTTAGAAATTCCACAACCTCGTGAAGATGTTTTACGGGATATGCTTCTACGCCAGAAATAATTTCGACTTCGGCACGGTTATCAAATGGGATAATAAAGTGTGCATCTTTTTTAGCAAGCCCTATTGCCATAGGAAGCGCCCCTGAAATGCGCCGCAGAGAACCGTCAAGAGAAAGCTCCCCAGCAAAATGAAACCTATCAGCAATATCCGAATGAATTGTTTCATTTGCAACGAGAATGCCTATAGCGATAGGCAAGTCATACACGGAGCCTGCTTTTCTTACCTCGGCAGGCGCAAGGTTTACGGTAATTCTTTGCATAGGAAATTCGAAGCCTGCATTTTTAATTGCAGAACGCACCCGTTCGCGTGATTCCTGCACCGCCTCGTCAGGCAACCCTACTATATTAAAAGAAGGCAGGCCTCGAGATATATCGACCTCAACGATTACATCAATCTCCTCAAGGCCTTTTAACGAAACGCTCTTAACTTTTGCAAGCATTATGGAAGTGCAACATAAGTATCTTCGTCAAAATACAATTCTCTATCCCAATTCACTTTTTCAGTAATAAGAGGATGCGGCTTATCTATAAGTTCTACTCTGAAGAATGTTGACCTATACCAGGCATAGTCAGGTGCTTTTGGTGGGAATGGGGCTTCCTTTACCACACGGAAACCTTCAGTTATAATGCGCTCTCCAGTCAAAAGATAATGGTTAAAATCCCGTAAAATGTCAGTTATAACAAGATTCATCGCAAGCAAATCTTTTTCGATGTTGAACCACTTTTTAAGCGAAGATTCGTAGTGGCTTACCCCAAAATACCCAGAATCGCCTTTGCCTTTCAACGCTTCTATACAGCGAGAGAAGAATAGCCTCATACCTGCAACAGTTTCTACAGGATCTGTAAGGAATACATCAAATTTGCCTTTTAAACTATCCGGGATAGGATTTATTGCATTATAGAGTTCAGCACTTACATTTAATTTATATTCCTTCGCAACTTTATTAATATAGTTAACAATTCTTTCATCTACTTCTATTACACGTATTTCTTCTGGCAGGCCCGTTAGCATCATAGCAATGCTTGTGAGGTCGTCATCTCCAAGAAATAGAATTTTCTTATTTTCAAGGTCGCCGCGCAGATATACAAATTCGGCACGCCTTATAGAATTTTCTGGAGGCACTACGCCCTGGTCAAATTCTGCAGTTTCTTTAGGCCTCCCTTTGAATATTTCCTTAAAAGTTCTCAGCGCCTTTTCAAACTCCTTGCCAATTATGAGACCTGTGCCTTCACATTCTTTGCACACAAAATCCATTTCAGGACGAATATTTAGCTCTTTTGCAAAAGCTATACCCTTCTTAGTAAGGCAGATTTTATCTCCCTGAGGTTCTATAAATCCTTTTTCCTTAAATTCCTCTAAAACTCGAATTGTTTCTTTTATATCTTCATCCTGAAAATTAATAACTTCCCATAAAGTTCCACAGGATTTTAGAAGATGTCTTAAAATTTGATCGCGAACTCTGTCCATTTACTACCTCCCTCAAAAAGTTTAATTTCTAACCTATTCTACACAAAAATACATTTTACAAAAATTGTCTTGATAGTATAATAAGGTATGATAAAAGGAGTGGGTATTGATATAGTGAAAATTTCCAGAATTGAAAGCATTTTAAAAAATAACGGAAAACGTTTTCTAAAAAGGGTTTTTACCGACAAAGAAATTTCATACGCAGAGGGGTTTTTAAATCGTTCGGAACGGCTTGCCGGCAGATTTGCCGCAAAAGAGGCAATTATTAAAGCAACAGGCAAAAAAATCCCTATGAATGAAATTGAGATACTGAACGATAAGGAAGGAATGCCATATTCTAATATTTCGGGAATTAAATTGTCAATTTCCCACGAAAAAGAATATGCTATTGCAATCGCTTTATATGAGGAGGAAAAATGAAGATAGCATCCGTTGAGGAAATAAGAACTTTAGACAGGAAGGCCGAAGAATTTGGGCTTAAGTCCGAGATTCTAATGGAAAATGCCGGAAATGCCGCTTTTTATGCAATTGAGAAAGAAATGCAAGGTGTGGAAGAAAAGAAATTTGTCGTATTTGCAGGCACTGGAAATAACGGAGGAGACGGGTTTGTCGTTGCAAGAAAACTTGCATCTTCAGGTGCAATCGTTTCGCTCTTTTTGCTGGGCGATCCGTCAAAACTAAAGGGTGTTGCTCTTGAAAATTATAACCGTCTGGACAGTTTTCCAATAGAAAGATACACGATAAAATTTTTTGACAGAGTAACAGAAATGAATATTTTCAGGTGCGATGCAATCATAGATGCTATTTTCGGAATAGGTATTTCAAGGGAAATAAAAGGCATACACAAAGAGATCATTCAGGGCATAAACATTAGCGGAAAACCCGTTTTTAGTATTGATATACCGTCCGGCATAAATGGAGATACCGGAGAAGTAATGGGGACGGCAGTAAGGGCAAACTATACGATCACATTCGGCCTGCCAAAAAGGGGGCTTTTTATATATCCAGGAGCAGATTACACAGGAAAGTTATATATTTCCCATATTTCTTATCCTCCATCTCTGTACAATAGCGAAGATATAAAAGTTCAGATTAACATACCCATAAAAATTCCTGAACGCGGAAACGACACACACAAAGGAAATTTTGGAAAAGCGTTGTTTATATCTGGCGGTAAAAATTATCTTGGAGCCCCTTATTTTTCCTCAATGGCATTTCTGAAGGCAGGTGGAGGACTTTCATATCTTGCAACAACTAAAAGCCTTGCACCTTTTATTGTTTCAAAAGCAAGTGAAGTAGTAGCTTTACCAATGGACGAAACAGATGAAATAACGCTTTCTCTAAAAAACCTTGACGAAATCTTACAGTTTACAGAAAAAGTGGATATTGTTTCTATTGGGTCAGGCATTACGCTCAACGAAGAAACACAGGAACTTGCAAGGCAAGTCATTAAAAACATCAATAAACCAATCATTATAGACGGAGACGGAATAACAAGCATCTCAAAACACAAAGAAATCGTAAAAGAGCGCAAAGCGCCTACAATTATTACTCCGCATCTTGGTGAATTTAGCAGGCTTATAGAAAAAGACATATCGGAAATTAAACTCCACAAAATTGAACTTCTGCAGGAATATGCAGAGACGCTAAACTCAGTAATTGTGCTAAAAGGCGCATTTACTTTAATAGGCCTGCCAGATAAACGCGTATTTGTTAACACTTCTGGAAACCCCGGGATGGCAACAGCAGGAAGCGGAGATGTGTTAACCGGAACCATTGCTGCAATGTACGGAATAGGATTATCCATAGAAGGTGCAACAAGGACAGGTACTTTTCTGCACGGCCTATCCGGAGACTTAATGATAAGTGAAATAGGGCAAGACGGAATAACAGCAAGCGACATTTTAAACAATCTTTCAAATGCAATAAAATACTATAAAGAACAATACAAGACTATAAGGAGAAACGCATATGAAAGAGCATATATTATTTGAAAAAATTGAAAACTACCGAGAAGAAGTAAATAAAAGACCCCTCGAAATTCTACCAAACATTTTGCTAATGACTTATCTTGCACTCGCAAAAAAATACGACGATCTACTTTTACAAACAGAACGGTTTTTAATGGAGAATATGCAAACAAATACGCTCGTAGAAGATTTCAGTCTGCTCGGGAATATAGCACTCTCAAAGCTTACAGCAGCAGATATTATACAAAAGAATATTCTTATGCAGGACCCAGAAGACCCATACGCACATTTATTAAAAACAATTCAGTCACCAACCAAAGAAAATCTACAGATATCTTATACAATGCTTGGTGAAAACGACAAGAGAATAATCAGAGACGCAATTTCACAAGACTTAGAAGACTACAAGTACTATAGAATACCAACAATCATTGGAAGAAACGACAATGTATTAAAAGAACTCCAGCAAATGGTTAAAAAAGAACCAACAAATGTTATTCTCAGAACATCACTTGCAGAAGCATACGCAAAGCTCGATATGGTAAAAGAAGCAGAAAAGGAGCTATCGTTTGTATTATCGCTACATCCACACTACATCAGAGCTTTACACATCAGGCAAAGAATTCTTACAAACCACTACGGAAAAGAGGACGAGAGTTTAAATATAAGCAAAAAGATATACAAATTAAATCCTATTTCACAATATCTGAAAGGCATGGAAGTGATGTTTATTGAAGAAAATGAAATATTTATGCATTCAGAACTAAAAGATTTATTTGAAAGAGAGAATCCCTTTCTTAAATACTTTACGGAGCATTTCTCACTTGAAGGCCCAAAAAGCAACACAGAGCAGACAAGTGTAAAAGACGAACAGCAATTAATCAACGCACAAGTAGATAAAACAAAAACTCTAGAAAATAAAAATAATCCCAAAATTCAGGAAGAAGAGTATCAAGTTCATTCTGAATCAGAAACAACATTAGAGGAGTCTAAAGATCTAATAGACCTCGGATATAAAAACCTCTACAAAGAAAATTACAAAAAAGCAATTGAAGCCTTTTTAGAAGAACTCAAAAATGAAAAATATTAAATAAAATACTATACCTAAAACATAATCTTCGAATGATGCTGTTTTTATTCCAGAAACAATTTTAAAGCGCTTATTGCTCACCGGCGCAATCAGTGGCACTCCCATAGGTGTAAGCATATCAAGTAGAAGATGGGAGATGTATCCCACAACAAATGGTAATATCAGGTTGTTTCTCATAAAGGCAAAGTAAATAAGGTAAATAAGAAGAGGCACAGTAAGAGAGTGCATAATG
>WFZA01000065.1 GCA_015489815.1 Caldisericales bacterium
ATCGGGTCGTTAAAGAATGCAGATAAATAAAGGGTTTCTAAAAATTATAACTTATGGAATTATATTTAGTTTTGGACGATACTAAAGAAACACTGATAAATACAGGCTTTGTTGCCTTCTAAAATAAGGCGTTTTAAGCGTTTTGCAGGTATATTTACCCGATTTTTCTCAAGATTGCGCTCTAACGGGCATTTAAATGGCATGTTTTGAATGAGTACTGATAAACACAGGATTCTTTGCAGGTAATTTTGCCATTCTGAGGTGTCTTTAACGAAAAACTATCTAAGTATCTTTTAATAGTAACTAAGTGCAAGATCGTTAGAGCATAGGCTCTTCACTTTGCTCAGAGTGACGGCATGTCAGCCGCCCTGAGCCTTCTTCGTGAAAGCCTTATTTAATCCCGTCGTTTCGAAGGATCTTCAACTTCGTTCCCCCGTCATCCTCGAGCGAGCGCCAGCGAGCGAAGGACCTTGCATTGGAGAGGACACGAAGTTTTCTTTCCAACTTTTCTTCCTGTTGGGGAAAAAGCGAATTGATAAACAGATTATAAAAAATAGGTTGTGCAAAACAATTGTTAAATGTTAAATTTCTTCAAGGTTATTTAGATAATTGAAGTTGTTAAGATAGAGATTCTTCACTTCGTTTAGAATGACCGAAAAAATATAAATTCTACAAAGGTGTCTTGCCGCAAAAGCAGAAACTCTTCTCTATGCTCAAAGCGACAAAGAAAATCTAGGCAGCGCAGAAATGGTTTGCAATTAAGATATAAATGTTTCGCATCGTCTGGTAGGCAAAATTAGTATGGTTTGATTTATTTCATCAATTTCTTAAAATAAAGAATCACTGGAGGTGTGGTATGAACGAATATGTGGTGCATTCCTGGGGAGAGATAATGGATCTCCTCTATAAAGAGTCAAGGACTCTAAAAAGCATTGGCAGGTTCAGGTCGGATTTTGTTTACAGAGGCCTGTCCGATAAGAATTATCCGCTTAAAACTGGTTTGATGCGGCTTGGAGGTTCTTACTGGGTTTTAGAACAACATCTCATCAGAAATTTCATTAAGTATGCAGGTATAAATCCGTCAGAACATACTATATGGACCTGGCTCTCTATTGCACGGCATCACGGGCTTCCTACGAGATTGCTCGACTGGACTTATTCTCCTCTTATTGCAATGCACTTTGCAACGAGTAATATGGAGCAGTACGACAAAGACGGGGTAATCTGGTGTGTGGATTATATAAAGTTGCACGAGTTTTTGCCCGAACGATTCAAGGAAATTCTCGACGAGGAGAATGCGGACATATTTACGACCGAGATGCTTGCAAAGATTGCTAAGACGATCGAAGACTTTTCGCCTGAGGACGAAGAGGACTTTGCGTTATTCTTTGAGCCGCCTTCGATGGACCAGCGTATCATTAACCAGTTTGCACTGCACTCCGTTACATCTCGGGCTACTGTAAAAATGGAAAACATCCTGGATGCGCATCCGGAGCTTTACAAAAAAGTAATTATTCCAAAAGAAATCAAGTGGGAAATCCGTGACAAGCTGGATCAGTCGAATATCCACGAACGCGTATTATTCCCTGGTCTCGACGGTTTAAGTATGTGGCTTACGCGCTACTATTCCTGCAAAAATTACAAGGAGGACGAAAAATAAAACCTTACAGAAGAAGTTGCAATTTATTGCAATTTGTAATAATATAAATAAAATTCATTTACAGGAGGGGAGATATGGCAGAAGAAGACAAAGCAAAGATAGAACTTAAAAAAGCATACGGTCTTACTGTAATTGCAAGGGGTGATTCCAACCACTGGATAGTGATGGACGGCCCAGAGAAATTTCAGGGACACAGCGCTGGCCCGCGTCCAATGGAAGTTCTACTTATGGGGCTTGCAGGATGTACCAGTCAGGATGTAATCTCTATTTTAGACAAAATGCATGTGGATTACAAAGATTTTAGGCTTGAGATTACCGCAGAGCGTGCGCCCAATCATCCTAAAGTTTATACCAAAATCCACCTTACTTACATGATCTGGGGTGATGTGCCTGAAGACAAGTTTAAAACGGCAATAGAACTCTCTGAAACGAAGTATTGTTCTGCAAGTGCAATGCTGAAAAAAGCCGCTGAAGTCACTTATGACTACAAAATCTTCAGAGAGTAGTTTTAGTAAAAGTACGACAACTAAACGATTATTTTGCCCTTGTCTTTTAACAAGCAGGGGCAACTTATTTGTTTGAGGAGAACTTCAAAAGTGAAATATTTTGATGTGGCAGTAGTCGGAGGAGGCCCAATCGGGCTTACAGCGGCAAATATAATTGCAAAAAGCGGATTTAGCGTCTGTGTGCTGGAGCGCAGAGTAAAAATTGGTTATCCGAGTCACTGCTCGGGGCTTGTGTCTGCGCGTTTTATTGAAGAAAATAGCGTAAAGCCAGAACTCGTGCTAAACACGATAAAAGGTGCCTACCTTTTTGCAGATGAAGAGCTGCTTTCTTTTAAAAGTGAGGAATCTCGAGCGTTTGTAATAGACAGAGAAAAGTTTGATCAATCACTTGCAGAAGAAGCGCAGAAAAACGGAGCGCTTATTTTTACGAACTCTGCAGTTGTTTCAGCAAAGAAAGGAAAAGTATTTAATGAACTTTACCTGCAAAACGGAGAAGTTATAAAATCGCGTTTTGTTATTATTGCATCTGGTGCAAAAAGCGGTGTGAACAGGATGTTTGATTTTAAAGACGAGGAATCAGAAGTAATATATACAGCGCAAACCGATCTGAAGGTTTTTCTTCCAGACGGCGAAAGTGTCTATATGTATGTGGACGACAGTTTTGCACACAATTGGTTTGCCTGGATTATACCTATTAGAAACGGACTTGCCCACATAGGGCTTGGAACTGACAGAACTGAAAACATCGTAGACGATTTAAAAAAGTTTATCCGCTCTTCGGAGTTTACGAAAGATGCTGATGTAGAAAACTTAAAGCCTATTGGGTGGATTATACCGATCGGCTTAGCAAAAAAAATTGTTAACGGTAGAGTGCTGCGGGTTGGAGATGCTGCACTGCAAATAAAGCCATTTTCTGGAGGAGGGCTTTACACAGGAATAAAGGCTGCGCGCTTTGCTGCGGAAGTCGTCGTAAAGGCACTAAAAACAGACGATGTCTCGGCACTGAACGAATACAAGACTAATGTAGACAGGGAAATCACACCAATAGTAAAACGCGGACTTTTATTGAGGCGTATTTACCGTTCAATGAGCGACAGAGACAAAGCGCTCTTTTTAAAGGGTTTAAACAACGACGAAGCAAAGCGTGTTATTACTGAGAGCGGAGATATTGATTCTCCGTTTTTTGTTGGAGTAAAACTTCTCAGGTTTATTGGTACTCCGCTTATGCACTATTTTAAGGATATTTTAACAGGGAGTAGTGTGTAATGAAAAACCTGGTGCAAATTCTTAATCGCATTGATGGCAGGGGTTACAAGGCGTATAAAGATTTGCAGGGTAAAAAATTTAATGAAAGTAACATATCTGTAAGACTTACACATGTCCAGGGCGACCCGTTTGCCACCCCCTCAGTTGCAGAAATTATCGTAAAAAATAGTTTTCCTGAGCGGTTTTTTGACAAAAGATATAAAAGAATTGCACTGGAAGATTTTCTTATTAGAAGTGTATACAAAAAATCTGCATCACTTTCTTTTAATGGAGGAACAGGACACAGCGGAAAAATATTCATCCCTAAACCTTCGCAGGCTGTTTTGCAGAGGAGCAGTATAAAAATTACTGATGATAATATCATTGTCCGCCTTTTCGTAGGGCTTCCCGCAAACGGCAGGAGAATTAACGGAAAGAACGCACTGCGACTTTTTGAAAATATTTTTACCCTTGCCGGGCAAACCATTTTCCTTAAAAACTATTTGGGTAAAGCAGTGGAGGATATAATTACTCTTTCCGAAGAGCAACACTTTATTCGTGAAAAACTTGGCGAGATGGGGCTCGTTTCTTTTATTGCTGACGGTTCTATACTTCCCAGGCAAAGCGGTGTAGATGAGCGGAAGATGGAAAGAGGCGCAGTGCCGTTTGTTTCACCAGACTCGCTTGCTGTAGAGATAACTTTGCCTGACGGAAAAGTAATTCGCGGCATGGGTATTAAAAAGGGCATCACTCTTATTGCAGGCGGAGGGTATCACGGTAAAACAACTTTACTTGAAGCAATCCATAAAGGTATTTATAACCATATACGGGGCGACGGTCGCGAGTATGTTATTACTGACAAAAGCGCTATAAAAGTAAGGAGCGAGGATGGAAGAAGTATTGCTAATGTGGATATTTCAAATTTTCTGCAAAACCTTCCACAGATAAAAGACACTGAGCACTTTTCGACTAAGGATGCTTCCGGCTCTACATCGATGGCTGCTGCAATTTCTGAAGCAATTGAGATGAAAAGCAAATTGCTTTTGTTTGACGAGGATACCTGTGCGACGAATTTTATGATACGGGATGCACGCATGCAAAGGCTCGTTAAGAATGAACCAATTATTCCTTTAATTGACAGGCTGAGAGATTTGTATAACGACTTTGGTATTTCAAGTGTCCTGGTAATTGGAGGTGCGGGTGATTATCTGGATGTGTGCGATACTGTGATCGTTATGGAACACTACAGGCCGTTTGAGCAAACAGAACGGGCAAAAGAAATTGCAAAAGAAATACCTTCAAATAGAGATTTTACAGCTATTCCTAATATGGAACCTGTGCGTGAGCGGTTCTTAGACGCTTATAAATTTTTAAGCAGCGTAAGAAAGGATAAAGTAAGGCTTAGAGGTAAAAGCATTTTGCAGATTGATAAAACGGAAATTAACCTTGCTTTTGTTGAAGAGTTTGTCGAGAGCGGGCAGTTCCTTGCTTCTGGAATGGCACTGCTTCGTATAAAAAATGAAAATAAAACAAATTCCGTGTATTCTATTATAAAATCTCTCGAGGAGTGTATTCAGAAAAACGGAGTGGAGTGCCTTTTTAGCGGGACGGTTTATCCCACTTTAAGCGAAGTAAGAAGGTTTGAAATTGCATCTGCATTAAACCGTATTTTCGGTTTGCCTGTTAAATAAATTTTGTGTCCGAGTATTTATCTTTCGTATAATCCTTGAATAATAGATATTTTAGTTTTGTGCTACTTCTTATATCGGATAAACCTTGTCAATATACATTTTCTATAATGATAAACTTGTATAATTAACTTTTTATATGGACCAAAACTTTATTTACCTGAGATCCTGTGTTATGAGTAAAAATTAGAAAGGGATTTCGTACATTTTTCAGATGAGATGATATCCTTCGCTTGCTGGCGCTCGCTCGAGGATAACGGGGGAGGGGTCATTCTGAACGAAGTGAAGAATCTCTACCCTAACAACCTTACCTATTGCTGAGATTAAAAACATAAAGCAATGCAACTAATATTCATTAGACTTCCGTAAAGACAGCTCAGTACGACTAAAAAGAAATACTCGATAAGGATGACAAAAATGGGTGGCTCGCTCGGGAATTTTAGGTTATTTGGTCTCGTTAATAAATTTTTGCAGACAATTTTGCAAAATAAAAGCAGATTAATCACCTTTAATCTTGCATTCTTTGCAAATTTCAGAGTATTTTTTAAAAATCAATGAAACTTTTTTGCGAGTTTTGCGTCTAATATATGAGAGGTATAATTTCAAGAGGAGGCAAATATGAAAAAATTGCTGGTATGTGTAATCTTGGTATTGATTCTCCTTGGCAGTTTTACAGGAGTAAGTTTTGCGGATGGAGGGCCTATATATCAGGCGGGGCTTAATGTTATTCCCTACCACAATAACAGCATCGAAATGGAAAAAGAAGACTTGTTTATTATGTTTTTTAACGGAAGATCCCCACATTCAGATAAAGTTACTGACCGCGCAAAGATTCAGGCAAAATTTATTTTTAAGAACACAGGAGACGAAACGGACCAAAAAATTGGTTTCCCTTTTGATATCCCGCGTATAGAAGGTAGTTTCCGTATTATAGAACCCACGGTAAAAGTAAACGGAAAAACGGTTAAAGCAGAACTTGCAAGCCCGGAAAACAATTCCCGCTGGCTTATTTTTACGGTTCATTTTGCAAAGAACGAAAAGAAGTTAGTCGAGGTGGATTACACAGTATTGCCCGAGCCTGGATACTTTCTGTATGTCCTTAAAACAGGTGCGTTGTGGAAAGGAACTATTGGGGAGTTAAACATAGACATTTCTATGCAGGGCAGGGCGACTTATCCGTATATAATTTCGATTTCACCAGAGGGCTACAAAGTCCAGGGAAACCACATCGTTTATCATCTGAAAAATTACGAGCCTGAAAAAAATATAGAAATTGAATTCCTGCCGTACAATTTTTATAAGGAAATAGAGCCTTTAAGGAAAAAGGCGATGGAGACAAACAGTGAAAATGATTACTATGCCTACGCAAGAGCGCTCCTCCCCAAGGATCCCCTGGGAGGCTTTGGTGTATCTAACGGCAAATTCGACTTTCTTTTTGGCAGTGGTTCAGCAGACTTTGAAAAATTTTTGATGGACGAATTAAACGAGGCACTCTTGCACACAAAAAGTGGGAGCGTAAGGAATAAGATTTTAGAAGCCGCATTGTATGCACATAACTTTTTGGGAAGGTTTCGCCCGACAGGTGAAACTTCGGCATATAATCCGGCATTAGACGGGATTGACGGCTGGGATATGACCAGAGGTTTTTTGCCGTTTCCGCAATATATGTTCTGGTATTTTTCCGATGTTTTTAAAAACGATCTATCTAATCCTCAGAATACAGAAGAAAAACGGACCATTGCGTACTACTTTTTCCACCTTTCAAACGCAGAATTTACAGGGGATGACCCTTATGCGGGATTTCTTGCTTTACAGAAGGGGCTTCAATACTCAAAGGAAATTTCAGGGAAAAAAGTATGGGAAGCAGCAAATCCTTTTTATGCGCGTGATTTGCAGAGAAAACAGGTATATCCTTTTCAAGAATGTTTTGTTCCTGATGTTGAAATCCTTAATGCAAAAGAAGGTAAAAAGTTTTATGCAACAATTAATTTCGTATATGCACTTCCTGCGGGCATGGAAAATTTTGACTATCCAAATTTACTGGGGACAACCTCCAGTTTCTATCCCCAATTAGGGAAAGAAGTCAAAATCCCTATGAAATGCCACTATGAGAAGACTCCACCTTTTAGATATATTGTTTCTTTAAATCTTGGCTCATTTCAAACAGAGTCGGACTTTGAAAGTAAAAAGAAATTGCTTCTCTCACAAAAGCCCGGATACACGACAAAGTATGATGTTAACTATTTTGCGGTAAATTCGGCAGAACATTCGATATATCTTTTATACCCCAAACTTGTATTAAAAAATCTCGAATTTAATTCTGCTAAGGGAATTTTTGTTAAAGATAAAATTTCAAATGAGAAAATGGTCGATGCTGCAATAAATGAAATTGATGCGTGGATAAAAGAGCTTGCAGGCTACGGCAACGTAAATCCAGAATTGCAAGAAAACCTCAAAGGCTATATGGAGTTTCTTGCGGATAATAAAAAATTGTTAGCTAAATCAAAGGCAAATCTTAACATTCAATACTTTGACGCAAAGATTGTTCGTAGTAAGTATATGGGTATGGTTGATAATATGATATCTCTTGAGAAAGTACAGAAAAATAGTTCCCCGCTACGCTCTGATAGAGTTTTATACATCCTTGTGATCGCAGTACTTTTAGCAATAATTGCAATTCTTGTTGCTCTGCTAATAAAGAAAAATAAAAAAGGCCTATTCAACGCACGATAGCGGCTAAAAGTAGTGTAAATGGACGGCACATTTAAAATTCTTTTCGGGAAATGCTCTCCCTAATGTGTACATATTTTGATTGTGGATCTTAAAAGCAATTGGAAACCATTTTGCTTTCGGGCAGAATTTTTCATAAGTAAGGTGGACTGGAGCGGAAGCACGAGGGCGATTACGATAACTTATATACCTTAAGTATAAGCATTTTGTTGTAACTTTTTGGGGCAGGTTTGCTATTGCCTGCCCCTCTTTTATTTTGTGGGTAATTTTCTATTTAAAAACTAATTCTCACTTTTTTAGAAAAAATCTTTGACAATCTAATTATAAATATAAGGTTTACATCTCTAATTTTCCTGCACTTTCGGCGCAATCAGTGGCACTCCCATAGGTGTAAGCATATCAAGTAGAAGATGGGAGATGTATCCCACAACAAATGGTAATATCAGGTTGTTTCTCATAAAGGCAAAGTAAATAAGGTAAATAAGAAGAGGCACAGTAAGAGAGTGCATAATG